>NZ_JBVJAB010000008.1:0-126850 GCF_055591025.1 Streptomyces sp. NPDC041784 | reverse complement strand
GCCCCAGGAAAGGGGGGGGGCCCGTCCCCCCCCCCCCCCCCCCCCCCCCCCCCCCCCCCCCCCCCCCCACGTTTCTGCTGAGACGCTACGGCGCTCAGTTCTCCTCGTGGGACACCGCGCGACGCGCGTCCGCGTCCAGCACACCCCAGCTGATCAGCTGCTCGGTGAGGACCGAGGGCGACTGGTCGTAGATGACGGCGAGGGTGCGCAGGTCGTCCTGGCGGATCGAGAGCACCTTGCCGTTGTAGTCGCCGCGCTGGGACTGGATCGTCGCCGCGTAGCGCTGGAGGGGACCCGCCTTCTCGACCGGCACGTGGGCCAGTCGCTCCAGGTCCAGGACCAGCTTCGGCGGGGGCTCGGCGGCGCCGCCCGGGGTGGTGCCCGGCAGCAGCTCCTGCACCGGAACGCCGTAGAAATCGGCCAGTTCGGCAAGGCGCTGCACGGTCACGGCGCGGTCGCCGCGCTCGTACGAACCGACCACGACCGCCTTCCAGCGTCCCTGGGACTTCTCCTCGACACCGTGGAGGGAAAGGCCCTGCTGGGTGCGGATGGCCCGGAGCTTGGCCCCGAGCTGTTTGGCGTATTCGCTGGACATATAGCTCCCCGGCACTGGGTCGACGCTGCTGGCTTTGGTTCCATGCCGCGCGGCTGGTAACTCATTGTGAGGTTACGCAGCGTGATTCTTCTGCGTCAAGCCGAATGGTCCACACCGACTCTTCCGTGGTATCGATGGCTGATTACTCCAAGGGGGTGATCAGGGGTGTCGTCCCGGCCTGCTACCGTGGATGGCGCAAACCCGACGTCCTTTAAGGTCCGTCCCGTGAGGCGGAGAAGGAGGTCCTCTTCGTATGGACACTCAAGCGTCCGATGCGCGGCCCGTACTCGAAGGCCCCGACATCGCGCGGGTACTGACCCGCATCGCCCACGAGATCGTCGAGCGCGCCAAGGGCGCCGACGACGTGGTGCTCCTCGGCATCCCGACCCGGGGCGTGTTCCTCGCCCAGCGGCTCGCCGCCAAGCTCGAGCAGATCACCGACCGCAAGATCCCGGTCGGCTCCCTCGACATCACCATGTACCGAGACGACCTGCGCATGCACCCGCCGCGTGCGCTGGCCCGCACCGAGATCCCCGGTGACGGCATCGACGGCCGCCTGGTCGTCCTCGTCGACGACGTGCTCTTCTCCGGCCGCACCATCCGCGCCGCCCTCGACGGTCTGAACGACATCGGGCGCCCGCGCGCGGTGCAGCTCGCGGTCCTCGTCGACCGCGGCCACCGGGAACTGCCCATCCGCGCCGACTACGTCGGCAAGAACCTCCCCACGTCGTTGCGGGAGACGGTCAAGGTCCAGCTCGCCGAGGAGGACGGTCGCGACACCGTTCTGCTCGGTGCGAAGCCGACCGCCCAGCAGTAGCACGCGCGCGTGCGGCCCCGTCGGGCCGTACGTCGCCTTCCCGTGCCCCTGCGTGCCCGGAATCTCCCGAATTCTCGAACTGCCTTACGGAGCCTGACAGATGCAGCGTCATCTCATCTCGGCCGCCGACCTCACCCGCGACGACGCCGTCCTGATCCTCGACACCGCCGAGGAGATGGCCCGGGTCGCCGACCGGCCCATCAAGAAACTGCCGACCCTGCGCGGCCGCACGGTCGTCAACCTCTTCTTCGAGGACTCCACCCGGACCCGGATCTCCTTCGAGGCCGCCGAGAAGCGCCTCTCCGCGGACGTCATCAACTTCACGGCCAAGGGATCGAGCGTGTCCAAGGGCGAGTCCCTGAAGGACACCGCCCAGACGCTGGAGGCCATGGGCGTCGACGCCGTCGTCATCCGGCACGGCGCCTCCGGGGCCCCCTACCGCCTGGCCACCTCCGGCTGGATCGACGCGGTCGTCATCAACGCCGGTGACGGCACCCACCAGCACCCCACGCAGGCCCTGCTGGACGCCTTCACCATGCGCCGCCGGCTGATCGGCCGGGACGCCGGGATCGGGCACGACCTCTCCGGCAAGCGCGTCACGCTCGTCGGTGACGTCCTGCACAGCCGGGTCGCCCGCTCCAACGTCGACCTGCTGCACACCCTTGGCGCCGAGGTCACCCTCGTCGCCCCGCCCACCCTGGTGCCGGTCGGCGTCGAGCACTGGCCCTGCGAGGTGTCGTACGACCTCGACAGCACCCTGCCGAAGACCGACGCCGTGATGATGCTGCGCGTCCAGCGCGAGCGGATGAACGCCGCCTTCTTCCCCACCGAGCGCGAGTACTCCCGGCGCTACGGCCTCGACGGCGAGCGGATGGCGCGGATGCCCGAGCACGCCATCGTGATGCACCCCGGCCCGATGGTCCGGGGCATGGAGATCACCGCCGAGGTCGCCGACTCCGACCGCTGCACCGTCGTCGAGCAGGTCGCCAACGGCGTGTCCATCCGGATGGCCGTCCTCTACCTGCTGCTGGGCGGCAACGAGCCCGCCGTCACCCACGCCCGCACCACCGAGGAGAAGTAAGAACGATGAGCAAGATCCTGATCCGTGGTGCGAAGGTGCTCGGCGGCGAGCCGCAGGACGTCCTGATCGACGGTGCGGTCATCGAGGCCGTCGGGCCCGCTCTGGCGGCGGACGGCGCCGAGGTCGTCGAGGCCGCCGGCAAGGTGCTGCTGCCCGGCCTGGTCGACCTGCACACCCATCTGCGCGAGCCGGGCCGCGAGGACTCCGAGACCGTGCTGACCGGTACCCGCGCGGCGGCCTCCGGCGGCTACACGGCCGTCTTCGCCATGGCCAACACCTTCCCGGTCGCCGACACGGCCGGCGTCGTCGAGCAGGTCTACCGGCTCGGTCGGGAGCACGGCTACTGCGACGTGCAGCCGATCGGCGCCGTCACCGTCGGCCTGGAGGGCCGCAAGCTCGCCGAGCTGGGCGCCATGCACGAGTCGGCCGCCGGGGTCACCGTCTTCTCCGACGACGGCAAGTGCGTCGACGACGCCGTGATCATGCGGCGCGCGCTGGAGTACGTGAAGGCCTTCGGCGGGGTCGTCGCCCAGCACGCCCAGGAGCCCCGGCTGACCGAGGGCGCCCAGATGAACGAGGGCGTCGTCTCCGCCCAGCTGGGCCTCGGCGGCTGGCCCGCGGTGGCCGAGGAATCGATCATCGCCCGGGACGTCCTGCTCGCCGAGCACGTCGGCTCCCGCGTCCACATCTGCCACCTCTCCACCGCCGGCTCGGTCGAGATCGTCCGCTGGGCCAAGTCCCGTGGGATCGACGTCACCGCCGAGGTCACCCCGCACCACCTGCTCCTCACCGACGAGCTGGTGCGCACCTACAACCCGGTCTACAAGGTCAACCCGCCGCTGCGCACCGAGCGCGACGTCATGGCCCTGCGCGAGGCGCTCGCCGACGGCACGATCGACATCGTCGCCACCGACCACGCCCCGCACCCGCACGAGGACAAGGACTGCGAGTGGGCCGCGGCCGCCATGGGCATGGTCGGCCTGGAGACCGCGTTGTCAGTGGTCCAGGAGACGATGGTGGAGACGGGCCTGCTGGACTGGGCCGGGGTCGCCGCGCGCATGTCCTTCAAGCCCGCCGAGATCGGCCGGGCGACGGGACACGGGCGTCCCGTCTCGGCTGGTGAGCCCGCCAACCTCACGCTCGTCGACACGGCATACCGTGGGTCCGTGGACCCCGCGGGCTTCGCCTCGCGCAGCCGGAACACCCCGTACGAGGGGCGTGAGCTGCCGGGCCGTGTGACGCACACGTGGCTCCGGGGCAAGGCCACGCTCGTCGACGGGAAGCTCACGTGACATCTGCTGCACTCCTGCTGGCGGCCGAGAAGAAATCGGCCGAAGTGACCGACTGGGCCGCGCGGGCCGGCTGGGTCGTCGGCCTGCTGCTGTTCATCGCGCTCGTCTACTGGCTGATGCGCGAGGGCTGGAAGTGGCGCGGCACGCTCCAGGGGGACGTTCCCGAGCTGCCCACCGCGCCGGAAGAGACCGGCCCGGCGAAACTGAGCATGAGCGGCCGCTACCACGGCTCCACCACGGCAGGGCAGTGGCTCGACCGCATCGTGGCGCACGGCCTGGGCACCCGCAGCCGCGTCGAGCTGACGCTCACGGACGCGGGCCTGGACGTCGTACGCCCCGGCGCGACCGACTTCTTCATCCCCGCCGCCGCGCTGCGCGAGGCCCTGCTCGGCAAGGGCATCGCGGGCAAGGTCCTCACCGAGGGCGGACTGCTCCTGGTGACCTGGGCGCACGGCGACAAGCTGATCGACTCAGGCTTCCGCTCCGACCACGCGGCGGAGCACACCGCATGGGTCACCGCCATCAACTCCATGATCGACAAGACGCACACGACGGAAGGCGCACGATGACCACCTCCACCAGGGGAGCCGCCAAGGTTCCCGCCGTACTCGTCCTGGAGGACGGCCGGATCTTCCGCGGCCGCGCCTACGGGGCCGTGGGGGAGACCTTCGGCGAAGCGGTGTTCTCCACCGGCATGACCGGCTACCAGGAGACCCTGACCGACCCGTCGTACGACCGCCAGATCGTCGTCGCCACCGCCCCGCAGATCGGCAACACGGGCTGGAACGACGAGGACGACGAGTCCGGCCGCATCTGGGTCTCCGGCTACGTCGTGCGCGACCCCGCGCGCGTGCCGTCCAACTGGCGCGCCAAGCGGTCACTGGACGACGAGCTGGTGGCGCAGAACGTGGTCGGCATCTCCGGCATCGACACCCGCGCCCTCACCCGCCACCTGCGCGAACGCGGCTCGATGCGCGCCGGCATCTTCTCCGGCGAGGCCCTCGGCTCCGAGACCGAACTCCTCGCGCGCGTGCAGACCCAGCCCCACATGAAGGGCCTGAGCCTGTACGAGGAGGTCGCCACCAAGGAGGCCTACGTCGTCCCGGCGATCGGCGAGAAGAAGTTCACCGTCGCCGCCGTCGACCTCGGCATCAAGGGTATGACCCCACACCGCATGGCCGAGCGCGGCATCGAGGTGCATGTGCTGCCCGCGACGGCCACGGCCGACGACGTCTACGCCGTGAACCCCGACGGCGTGTTCTTCTCCAACGGCCCCGGCGACCCGGCCACCGCCGACGGCCCCGTCGCGCTGATGACCGCCGTCCTGGAGCGCCGGACGCCGCTGTTCGGCATCTGCTTCGGCAACCAGATCCTCGGCCGCGCCCTCGGCTTCGGCACCTACAAGCTGAAGTACGGCCACCGGGGCATCAACCAGCCGGTCCAGGACCGTACGACCGGCAAGGTCGAGGTCACCGCGCACAACCACGGCTTCGCCGTGGACGCGCCGCTCGACAAGGTCAGCGAGACGCCGTTCGGCCGCGCCCAGGTGTCCCACGTCTGCCTGAACGACGACGTCGTGGAGGGGCTCCAGCTGCTCGACCAGCCGGGCTTCTCCGTCCAGTACCACCCCGAAGCGGCAGCCGGCCCGCACGACGCCGCCTACCTGTTCGACCGCTTCGTATCCCTGATGGAGGGCCAGCGTGCCTAAGCGCACCGATATCCAGTCCGTCCTGGTCATCGGCTCCGGCCCGATCGTCATCGGCCAGGCCGCCGAGTTCGACTACTCCGGCACCCAGGCGTGCCGCATCCTGCGCGCCGAGGGCCTGCGGGTCATCCTCGTCAACTCCAACCCGGCGACGATCATGACCGACCCGGAGATCGCCGACGCCACCTACGTCGAGCCGATCACCCCCGAGTTCGTCGAGAAGATCATCGCCAAGGAGCGCCCCGACACCCTGCTGCCCACCCTGGGCGGCCAGACGGCCCTCAACACGGCCATCTCCCTCGCCGAGAACGGCGTCCTGGAGAAGTACGGCGTCGAACTGATCGGCGCCAATGTCGAGGCCATCAACAAGGGCGAGGACCGCGACCTGTTCAAGGAGGTCGTGGAGGAGGTCCGCCGCAAGATCGGGCACGGCGAGTCGGCCCGCTCGGTCATCTGCCACACCATGGACGAGGTCCTCGCGGGCGTCGACGAGCTGGGCGGCTACCCGGTCGTCGTCCGCCCCTCCTTCACCATGGGCGGCGCCGGCTCCGGCTTCGCGCACGACGAGGAGGAGTTGCGCCGCATCGCCGGCCAGGGCCTCACGCTCTCCCCGACCACCGAGGTGCTCCTGGAGGAGTCCATCCTCGGCTGGAAGGAGTACGAGCTGGAGCTGATGCGCGACAAGCACGACAACGTCGTGGTCGTCTGCTCCATCGAGAACTTCGACCCCATGGGCGTGCACACCGGCGACTCGATCACCGTCGCCCCCGCGATGACGCTGACCGACCGCGAGTACCAGATCCTGCGGGACATCGGCATCGCGGTGATCCGCGAGGTCGGCGTGGACACCGGCGGCTGCAACATCCAGTTCGCGGTGAACCCGGACGACGGCCGCGTCATCGTGATCGAGATGAACCCGCGCGTGTCGCGGTCCTCGGCGCTCGCCTCCAAGGCGACCGGCTTCCCGATCGCCAAGATCGCGGCCAAGCTCGCCGTCGGCTACACCCTCGACGAGATCCCGAACGACATCACGCGGGAGACCCCGGCCTCCTTCGAGCCGACGCTCGACTACGTGGTCGTGAAGGCCCCGCGCTTCGCCTTCGAGAAGTTCCCCTCCGCCGACTCCACCCTCACGACCACCATGAAGTCGGTCGGCGAGGCCATGGCCATCGGCCGGAACTTCACCGAGGCCTTCCAGAAGGCGCTGCGCTCGCTGGAGAAGAAGGGCAGCCAGTTCACGTTCGTCGGCGAGCCCGGCGACAAGGCCGAGCTGCTCGCGCAGGCCGTGCGCCCCACCGACGGCCGGATCAACACCGTCATGCAGGCCATCCGCGCGGGTGCCACGCCGGAGGAGATCTTCGAGTACACGAAGATCGACCCCTGGTTCGTCGACCAGCTCTTCCTGATCAAGGAGATCGCGGACGAACTGGCGATGGCCTCCGAGCTGACCTCCGACCTGCTGGCCGAGGCGAAGCGACACGGCTTCTCCGACCAGCAGATCGGCGAGCTCCGCGGGCTGCGCGAGGACGTCGTGCGCGAGGTCCGGCACGCGCTGGGCGTGCGCCCCGTCTACAAGACGGTCGACACCTGCGCCGCCGAGTTCGCCGCGAAGACCCCGTACTTCTACTCCTCCTACGACGAGGAGAGCGAGGTCGCGCCGCGCGAGAAGCCCGCGGTGATCATCCTGGGCTCGGGCCCGAACCGTATCGGCCAGGGCATCGAGTTCGACTACTCCTGCGTGCACGCGTCCTTCGCGCTCTCCGACGCCGGGTACGAGACGGTGATGGTCAACTGCAACCCGGAGACCGTCTCCACCGACTACGACACCTCCGACCGTCTGTACTTCGAGCCGCTGACGCTCGAGGACGTGCTGGAGATCGTCCACGCGGAGGCACAGGCCGGGCCGATCGCCGGTGTCGTCGTCCAGCTCGGCGGCCAGACCCCGCTGGGCCTGGCGCAGGCGCTGAAGGACAACGGCGTGCCGATCGTCGGCACCCCGCCCGAGGCGATCCACGCGGCCGAGGACCGGGGCGCCTTCGGACGCGTGCTCGCCGAGGCGGGCCTGCCGGCCCCGAAGCACGGCACGGCCACCACCTTCGCCGAGGCCAAGTCCATCGCGGACGAGATCGGCTACCCGGTCCTCGTCCGGCCGTCGTACGTCCTCGGCGGCCGCGGCATGGAGATCGTCTACGACGAGGCGCGGCTGTCCTCCTACATCGCCGAGTCGACCGAGATCAGCCCCACCCGGCCGGTCCTCGTCGACCGCTTCCTGGACGACGCGATCGAGATCGACGTCGACGCGCTCTACGACGGCACGGAGCTCTACCTCGGCGGGGTCATGGAGCACATCGAGGAGGCCGGTATCCACTCCGGCGACTCGGCCTGCGCCCTGCCCCCGATCACCCTGGGCGGCTTCGACATCAAGCGCCTGCGGGCCTCCACCGAGGCCATCGCGAAGGGCGTCGGCGTCCGCGGCCTGATCAACATCCAGTTCGCGATGGCCGGCGACATCCTCTACGTGCTGGAGGCCAACCCGCGCGCGTCCCGTACGGTCCCCTTCACCTCGAAGGCGACCGCGGTGCCGCTGGCCAAGGCCGCCGCCCGGATCTCGCTGGGCGCGAGCATCGCCGAGCTGCGCGCCGAGGGGCTGCTTCCGGCCACCGGCGACGGCGGCGAACTGCCGCTGGACGCGCCGATCTCCGTCAAGGAGGCCGTGATGCCGTGGAGCCGCTTCCGTGACACCTCCGGGCGCGGTGTGGACACCATCCTCGGCCCGGAGATGCGCTCCACCGGCGAGGTCATGGGCATCGACTCGGTCTTCGGCACGGCGTACGCCAAGTCGCAGGCGGGCGCGTACGGGCCGCTGCCGACCAAGGGACGGGCGTTCATCTCGGTCGCCAACCGGGACAAGCGCTCGATGATCTTCCCGGCGCGCGAGCTGGTCGCCCACGGCTTCGAGCTGCTCGCCACCTCCGGCACGGCCGAGGTCCTCAGGCGCAACGGCATCAACGCCACGGTCGTGCGCAAGCAGTCCGAGGGCGTGGGCCCGAACGGCGAGAAGACCATCGTCCAGCTCATCCACGACGGCGAGGTCGACCTCATCGTCAACACCCCGTACGGCACCGGCGGCCGCCTCGACGGCTACGACATCCGTACGGCCGCCGTGGCGCGGTCCGTGCCCTGCCTGACGACGGTCCAGGCCCTCGCCGCGGCCGTCCAGGGCATCGACGCCCTCAACCACGGTGACGTGGGCGTCCGCTCGCTCCAGGAACACGCGGAACACCTGACCGCGGCCCGCGACTAGCAGCCCTGAGGGGGACACCGGAAACGGTGTCCCCCTCTTCATGAGGACACAGTGATGTACAAGCTTTTCTTCCGTCTGGTCTTCACCCGGATGGACCCCGAGCAGGCGCACTACCTGGCCTTCCGCTGGATCCGCCGGGTCGCCCGCGTCCCGGGCCTGCGCACCTTCGTCGCGGCCGCCCTCGCCCCCCGCCACAAGGAACTGCGCACCGAGGCCTTCGGGCTGCGGATGCACGGCCCCTTCGGGCTCGCCGCCGGCTTCGACAAGAACGCCGTCGCGATCGACGGCATGTCGATGCTCGGCTTCGACCATGTCGAGATCGGCACGGTCACCGGCGAGCCGCAGCCGGGCAACGCCAAGAAGCGGCTGTTCCGGCTCGTGGGGGACCGGGCGCTGATCAACCGCATGGGCTTCAACAACGAGGGCTCGCTGGCCGTCGCCGCGCGCCTGGCCTCCCGTACGCCGGTCTTCCGGACGGTCGTCGGCGTCAACATCGGCAAGACCAAGGTCGTGCCGGAGGCGGAGGCCGTCGGCGACTACGTGACGTCGACCGAGCGGCTCGCCCCGTACGCCGACTACCTGGTCGTGAACGTCTCCTCGCCGAACACCCCGGGCCTGCGCAACCTCCAGGCCACGGAGGCGCTGCGCCCGCTGCTGAGCGCCGTCCGCGAGGCCGCCGACCGCACGGTGCGCTCGCGGCACGTCCCGCTGCTGGTGAAGATCGCCCCGGACCTTGCCGACGAGGACGTGGACGCGGTCGCCGACCTGGCCGTCGAACTGGGCCTGGACGGGATCATCGCCACGAACACCACCATCGCGCGCGAGGGCCTCGGTCTGACGTCCGACCCCGCCCTGGTGCAGGAGATCGGCGGACTGTCCGGCGCGCCGCTCAAGGCCCGCTCCCTGGAGGTGCTGCGCCGCCTCTACGCGCGCGTGGGCGACCGGATCACCCTGGTCGGCGTCGGCGGCATCGAGGACGCCGAGGACGCCTGGCAGCGGATCCTGGCCGGTGCCACGCTGGTCCAGGGGTACAGCGCCTTCATCTACGAGGGCCCCTTCTGGAGCCGCGCCCTCCACAAGGGCCTCGCCGCCCGGCTGCGCACGAGCCCGTACGCCACCCTCGCCGACGCGGTCGGCGCCGACGTGAGGAAGACGGCATGACCCTGGAAGCCTTCGGCACGCGCCTGCGCCGGGCGATGGACGAGCGCGGCCCGCTCTGCGTCGGGATCGACCCGCACGCCTCCCTGCTTCTCGAATGGGGCCTGAACGACAACGTGGCGGGCCTGGAGCGGTTCAGCCGCACGGTCGTCGAGGCGATGGCCGACCGGGTCGCCGTACTGAAGCCGCAGAGCGCCTTCTTCGAGCGGTTCGGCTCGCGCGGGGTCGCCGTGCTGGAGACGTCGGTCCAGGAGGCGCGGGCCGCCGGTGCCCTGGTGGTCATGGACGCCAAGCGCGGCGACATCGGCTCGACCATGGCGGCCTACGCCGAGTCCTTCCTGCACAAGGACGCGCCGCTGTTCTCCGACGCCCTCACGGTCTCGCCGTACCTCGGCTACGGCTCGCTGAGCCCGGCCGTGGCACTCGCCCGGGAGAACGGCGCCGGTCTGTTCGTGCTGGCGCTGACCTCCAACCCGGAGGGCGGCGAGGTCCAGCACGCGGTGCGCGCGGACGGCCGGGACGTCGGCGCGACCATGCTGGCGCACCTGGCCGCGGAGAACGCGGGGGAGGAGCCCCTGGGCTCCTTCGGTGCCGTCGTGGGCGCCACCCTCGGCGATCTCTCGTCGTACGACCTCGCCATCAACGGCCCGCTCCTCGCGCCCGGCGTGGGCGCGCAGGGGGCGACGCCGGCGGACCTTCCGCGGGTCTTCGGGGCCGCGCTGCGCAACGTGGTGCCGAACGTCAGCCGGGGTGTGTTGCGCCACGGTCCCGATGTGGTCGCGCTACGTGACGCGGCGGAGCGCTTCGCCGATGAGATCCGCGTCACGGTGACGTCCGCCTGAGAGCCGGTCCGGGGCCTTTTCAAACCTCCGATGAGTGTCCCGCGGTCGATTTGAGGCTGGATACATCCTCAAATCCGGGGCAATATGTCTGGAATATCCTGTCCTGACAGAGGCTGACCAGGACTTTTCCGCTGTTCTCGCTGACTCCGGCGGAGTTGGCCGCTAGTCTCCGAGCAGAGTGAACGGGCAGAGCGTGTTGCTCGTAGCTCCTTAGGTGTGGGGCGACTAGGTTCCTCACCGGTCCGTATCCGACAGTTCGACATCCGAGGTGACGTAGGCGTGGCTCTTCCGCCCCTTACCCCCGAACAGCGCGCAGCCGCGCTCGAAAAGGCCGCCGCGGCTCGCCGGGAGCGGGCCGAGGTCAAGAATCGACTCAAGCACTCCGGCGCCTCCCTGCACGAGGTCATCAAGCAGGGCCAGGAGAACGACGTCATCGGCAAGATGAAGGTCTCCGCCCTGCTCGAGTCCCTGCCGGGCGTGGGCAAGGTCCGCGCCAAGCAGATCATGGAGCGACTCGGCATCTCCGAGAGCCGCCGCGTACGCGGCCTCGGGTCCAACCAGATCGCCTCCCTGGAGCGTGAGTTCGGCAGCACCGGCTCCTGATCCCGGGCACTGCCGGGAAGGGAGTCCCGGGCACTCCGGGATTGCTGGAATAATCGCTGCATGGCTGCAACATTCCGGGGGACGACCCCCGAGCCCCCGGACGTACGTCCGCGGCTGACCGTGCTCTCCGGCCCCTCAGGGGTCGGCAAGAGCACGGTCGTCGCCCATATGCGCAAGGAACACCCCGAGGTCTGGCTCTCGGTGTCGGCGACGACCCGTAGGCCGCGCCCCGGCGAGCAGCACGGGGTCCACTACTTCTTCGTCACCGACGACGAGATGGACAAACTGATCGCCAACGGTGAGCTGCTGGAGTGGGCCGAGTTCGCCGGCAACCGCTACGGCACTCCGCGGGCCGCTGTGCTGGAGCGCCTGGAGAAGGGCGAACCCGTTCTCCTGGAGATCGACCTCCAGGGTGCCCGGCAGGTCCGTGAGTCCATGCCCGAGGCCCAGCTGGTGTTCCTGGCTCCTCCCTCCTGGGAGGAACTGGTGCGCAGACTCACCGGGCGGGGCACCGAGCCGCCCGAGGTGATCGAGCGCCGCCTGGAGGCGGCGAAGATCGAACTCGCGGCCGAGCCGGAGTTCGACGTGACCCTGGTCAACACCTCCGTCGAGGATGTGGCGCGCGAGCTGCTAGCCTTGATGGATGTTGTGTGATCACGGCCCATGTGATCAGCACCGTGTGATCAGCACCGTGTGATCACGACCATTTCTTTCCCATCCATCGGAAGGTAGAGCGTGTCCTCTTCCATCTCCGCGCCCGAGGGCATCATCAACCCGCCGATCGACGAGCTCCTCGAGGCCACCGACTCGAAGTACAGCCTCGTGATCTACGCGGCCAAGCGGGCCCGCCAGATCAACGCGTACTACTCGCAGCTCGGCGAGGGCCTCCTCGAGTACGTCGGTCCGCTCGTCGACACGCACGTCCACGAGAAGCCGCTCTCGATCGCCCTCCGCGAGATCAACGCGGGTCTGCTGACGTCCGAGGCCGTCGAGGGTCCCGCGCAGTAGCACCGACGCGGCAGTAGTACCGTCAGCAGTAGCATTTTCAGCTTGCAGCTGACTTTTCCACAGGCCCGGCAGCGCGACTGCCGGGCCTGTGGTGTGTCATGGATGGCGTACGTTTCCGAGCCCGGGGAGAGACCGGTGGACAAGCCGAAGGTCGTGCTGGGGGTCAGCGGTGGCATCGCCGCCTACAAGGCCTGTGAGCTGCTGCGCAGACTGACCGAGTCCGGCCATGACGTGCGGGTGGTCCCCACCGCCTCCGCGCTGCACTTCGTGGGCGCCGCCACCTGGTCCGCGCTCTCCGGCCACCCCGTCTCCACCGAGGTCTGGGACGACGTCCACGAGGTGCCGCACGTCCGCATCGGCCAGCACGCCGACCTGGTGGTCGTCGCCCCGGCCACCGCCGACATGCTCGCCAAGGCCGCCCACGGCCTCGCCGACGACCTCCTCACCAACACCCTGCTCACGGCCCGCTGCCCGGTCGTCTTCGCCCCCGCCATGCACACCGAGATGTGGGAGCACCCGGCCACGCAGGAGAACGTGGCGACGCTCCGCCGCCGCGGCGCCGTCGTCATCGATCCGGCCGTCGGCCGCCTCACCGGCGTCGACACCGGCAAGGGCCGGCTGCCCGACCCCGCCGAGATCTTCGAGATCTGCCGGCGCGTCCTGGCCAGGGGCGTGCGCGAACCCGACCTCACCGGCCGGCACGTCGTGGTCAGCGCCGGCGGCACCCGTGAGCCCCTCGACCCGGTCCGCTTCCTCGGCAACCGCTCCTCCGGCAAGCAGGGCTACGCCCTCGCCCGCACCGCCGCCGCCCGGGGCGCCCGGGTCACGCTGATCGCGGCGAACACCGGCCTGCCCGACCCGGCGGGCGTCGACGTCGTCCCGGTCGGCACGGCCGTGCAGCTGCGTGAGGAGGTCCTCAAGGCCGCCGCCGACGCGGACGCGGTCGTGATGGCGGCCGCCGTGGCCGACTTCCGCCCCGAGACCTACGCCACAGGGAAGATCAAGAAGAAGGACGGCCAGGACCCCGACCCGATCGTCCTCGTACGGAATCCGGACATCCTCGCGGAGATCTCCGCCGACCGTGCCCACCCCGGGCAGGTGGTCGTCGGCTTTGCCGCCGAGACCGACGACGTGCTGGCCAACGGCCGGGCGAAGCTGCGCCGAAAGGGCTGTGATCTGCTGGTCGTGAACGAGGTGGGGGAACGCAGGACGTTCGGTTCCGAGGAGAACGAAGCGGTCGTCCTGGGTGCCGACGGCAGCGAGACCCCGGTGCCCCACGGACCCAAGGAAGCCCTGGCCGAAATCGTGTGGGACCTGGTGACGCCACGACTGGCCTGACTGTTTGATCGCTTCGCCGTTCCCCTGTCCCGTGCTCGATTCGGGCGTGGCGACTCTGGCCAAGGGTGCCCAGCATTGGGCAGAATGCCCGTGCCGCAGGTCACAGCGCTCCCGAGAGGCGAGACAGGTGGGCCGGTGGTCGAGCGCGACCGATAAACTGTTTCTCGGACGACGCCGGGCGCAGCCCCCGTCCCGTCCGCCCATGATCAGCCAGCAGCCGCTGCAACCACAGGGAGCGTTGTGTCCCGTCGCCTGTTCACTTCGGAGTCCGTGACCGAGGGTCACCCCGACAAGATCGCTGACCAGATCAGCGACACCATTCTCGACGCGCTTCTGCGCGAGGACCCGACCTCTCGGGTCGCCGTCGAGACGCTGATCACGACCGGCCTGGTGCACGTGGCCGGAGAGGTCACCACCAAGGCCTACGCGCCGATCCCGCAGCTCGTGCGCGACAAGATCCTCGAGATCGGCTACGACTCCTCCAAGAAGGGCTTCGACGGCGCCTCCTGCGGTGTCTCGGTGTCCATCGGTGCCCAGTCCCCCGACATCGCGCAGGGCGTCGACACGGCGTACGAGTCCCGGGTCGAGGGCGACGAGGACGAGCTGGACCGCCAGGGTGCCGGTGACCAGGGTCTGATGTTCGGCTACGCCTCCGACGAGACGCCGACCCTGATGCCGCTGCCGATCTTCCTGGCGCACCGCCTGTCCAAGCGCCTGTCGGACGTCCGCAAGAACGGGACCATCCCCTACCTGCGCCCCGACGGCAAGACCCAGGTCACCATCGAGTACGACGGCGACAAGGCCGTCCGCCTCGACACGGTCGTCGTCTCCTCGCAGCACGCCTCCGACATCGACCTCGAGTCGCTGCTCGCCCCCGACATCCGCGAGTTCGTCGTGGAGCCGGAGCTGAAGGCCCTCCTGGACGACGGCATCAAGATCGACACCGAGAACTACCGCCTGCTGGTCAACCCGACCGGGCGCTTCGAGATCGGCGGCCCGATGGGCGACGCCGGCCTCACCGGCCGCAAGATCATCATCGACACCTACGGCGGCTTCGCCCGCCACGGCGGCGGTGCCTTCTCCGGCAAGGACCCGTCCAAGGTGGACCGCTCGGCCGCCTACGCCATGCGCTGGGTCGCCAAGAACGTGGTCGCCGCGGGTCTGGCGTCCCGTTGCGAGGTCCAGGTCGCGTACGCGATCGGCAAGGCCGAGCCGGTCGGTCTCTTCGTCGAGACCTTCGGAACCCACAAGGTCGACGTCGACAAGATCGAGAAGGCCATCGACGAGGTCTTCGACCTGCGTCCGGCCGCGATCATCCGCGACCTCGACCTGCTGCGCCCGATCTACGCCCAGACCGCCGCGTACGGCCACTTCGGCCGTGAGCTGCCCGACTTCACGTGGGAGCGCACGGACCGCGTGGAGGCGCTGCGCAAGGCCGCGGGCCTGTAACTCCGCACGGTTCACGTATGGGGCCCGGCTTCCCGAGGGGAGGCCGGGCCTCGGCGTTCGCCCGGCACGGTTCGGCGGGTGGCTGCCGGTCCGCCTCGGTCCAGCGGGGCGATCGGGGCAACGGGGTGATCGGGGTGATCGGGGCGGCGGGCGGGCAACGTTTCGAGCGGTCGGGGACTCATTGAAGTAGCCGCTCGGGGCGGGAGGGGAAGCGGGGTGCGGGGGAGGGGCGTTGTCGGTGGCGTTTGGTATGAATGCAGGAGTGAGCAGCGAGAACGGGCAGGAGGGCGGTGGCGCGGCCGGCGAGGGCGCGCCGCCCGAACAGCTCGCGCTGATCCGGGAGAGCGTACGGCGGGCCAAGGCGCCCCGGGCCAAGCCGCGGACCTGGCGGGGGGCCGCGCTGGCCGAGGAGCTGCCGGTCGCGCGGGTGCTCGTCGACAAGGGCGTGCTCCATCTCGACCGGTACTTCGACTACGCGGTGCCCGCCGACCTGGACGCGGAGGCACAGCCCGGGGTGCGGGTACGGGTGCGGTTCGGCGCCGGGCGCGGCCGGGTGCGGGAGGGACGCCGCGAGGGCGGGGGGCTCATCGACGGCTTCCTGATCGAGCGGCTCGCCGCCTCCGACTACTCCGGACCGCTCGCGGCGCTCGCCCAGGTCGTGTCGCCCGAGCCCGTGCTCGGCGAGGAACTGCTGGGGCTGGCGCGGGCCGTCGCCGACCGGTACGCGGGAAGCCTGGCGGACGTCCTTCAGCTCGCCGTGCCCCCGCGCAACGCCCGCGCCGAGCAGCAGCCCTCGCCGGCGCCGCTGCCACCGCCGCAGGCACCCGGGCCCGGGTCCTGGGCGCGGTACGAGCGGGGGAGCGCGTTCCTGGAGTCCCTGGCGTCGGGAGGCGCGCCGCGTGCCGTGTGGAACGCGCTGCCGGGGCTCGAGTGGAGCGACGAACTGGCCCGGGCCGTCGCCGCGACGCTCGCCTCCGGGCGCGGCGCGCTGGTCGTCGTACCGGACGGGCGGGCCGCCGCGCGGGTCGACGCCGCGCTGACGGCGCTGCTGGGGGAGGGGCGGCATGCGCTGCTCACGGCGGACGCCGGGCCGGAGAAGCGGTACCGGGAGTGGCTCGCCGTGCGGCGCGGGAGCGTACGGGCGGTGGTCGGCACCCGGGCCGCCATGTTCGCCCCGGTACGAGACCTCGGGCTGGTCGCGCTGTGGGACGACGGGGACGACAGCCACAGCGAGCTGCACGCCCCCCAGCCGCACGCCCGGGAGGTGCTGCTGCTGCGGGCCGCGCAGGACCGGTGCGGCTTCCTGCTGGGCGGCTGGAGCTGCACCGTGGAGGGCGCGCAGCTCGTGGAGAGCGGATGGGCGCAGGGGCTGGTCGCCGCGCGGGAGCAGGTGCGGCGGGCCGCGCCGCTGGTGCGGACCGTGGGGGACCAGGATCTCGCGCGGGACGAGGCCGCCCGGGCCGCCCGGCTGCCCACCCTCGCCTGGCAGACGGTCCGGGAGGGGCTGCGGCAGGGGCCGGTGCTGGTGCAGGTGCCACGGCGCGGGTACGTGCCCCGGATGGCGTGCGCGCAGTGCCGGGCCGCCGCCCGGTGCCGGCACTGTGCCGGGCCGCTGGAGGCGCGGGACGGCGGGGCGCTGGCGTGCGGCTGGTGCGGGCGTGAGGAGAGCGCCTGGCACTGCCCGGAGTGCGGGTCGTTCCGGCTGCGGGCGCAGATCGTGGGCGCCAGACGGACCGCCGAGGAGCTGGGGCGGGCGTTTCCCGCGGTGCCGGTGCGGACGTCCGGGCGTGAGCATGTGCTGGACACGGTGCCGGGGGCGCCCGCGCTGGTGGTGAGCACCCCCGGGGCCGAGCCGGTCGCCGAGGGCGGCTACGCGGCGGCGCTGCTGCTGGACGGCTGGGCCATGCTCGGCCGGCCCGACCTGCGGGCCGGGGAGGACGCGTTGCGGCGGTGGATCGCGGCCGCCGCGCTGGTGCGGCCCCAGGGAGACGGGGGGACGGTCGTCGTCGTCGCCGAGCCGACCCTGCGGCCCGTGCAGGCGCTGGTGCGGTGGGACCCCGTCGGGCATGCCGTGCGGGAGCTGGCCGAGCGGGCCGAGCTGGGGTTCCCGCCGGTCTCGCGGATGGCGGCGGTGTCCGGGAAGGGGGAGGCGGTGGCCGCGTTCCTGGCGGCGGTCGAGCTGCCCCCGGAGGCGGAGCTGCTGGGTCCGGTCCCGCTGCCGTCCAGCCCTGCCGGGCAGCCGAGACGACCGGGAGCGCCACCGCCCGGGGAGCACTGGGAGCGCGCGCTGATCCGGGTGCCGCCGGGGAGGGGAGCGGCGCTGGCCTCCGCCCTGAAGGCGGCGCAGGCGGCCCGGATGGCACGGGGCGGGGAGGACGGCGTGCGGGTGCGGATCGATCCGCCGGACATCGGGTGAGGAGGGTCGGGGGCGGGCATGCGACTGCCCTCTCGGGAGGGGCCGAGAGGGCAGATGAATGAGGTGGGTCAGCCGTTGCGGGGGCCGGGGACGGCGGTCGGTCTGGCCTCTTCGCGCAGGGCCGGGCTGCCCGCGGTCGGCTGCGTCGGCATGGAGCGGGCGGCGGGGACCGTGGGGATGCCCGTGTTCACGCTGACCGTCCGGGTGGTGGTCGGCTCCGGTGTGTGCTCGGTCTCGGTGGCCGCCTGGGCGGGGGCGCGGCGGGCGCCGTAGCGGCGGTGCACCGCCTGCTTGGTGACGCCGAGCGCGGAACCCACCGCGTCCCATGAGAAGCCGAGCGAGCGGTCGAAGTCCACCGCCGCGGTGACCAGGGTCTCGACGCTGTCCCGCAGTTCCTGGGCGAGGCGGACCGTCGGGGCGGGGGCGCGTCCGTAGACGACGAATCCCGTGGAGGGGCCGGAGCGGCGGGGACGGTAGACGTTGCCCAGTTGGGCGGTGAGGGTGCGCAGCGCGTCCACCTGCCGGCGGACCCGCTCGATGTCCCGCACCAGCAAGTGCAGGCTGGCCCGGGCCTGGGCGTCGTGGGTTGCATGGTCGGCCATGAACAAGCCTCTCGAACCGGCGTTGAAGAGATGGGAGTCAACTCGTTCTTGACCAACGCGGGTTCGCTCCGCTGGTCACGGTGTGGGGGCGTATGGGCATATGCGTACGCCCCCTCTCGGTCGCTGTGCGCGGCGTGGCGTGCGGCCTTCGGGCCGGGAGCGGACGATTCCCGTGGGGTTTCCCGCCGTCGGCGGCCGTCTGGTCCGTCGTCATAAAATTGTGCGTTGCCCGTCGTCCGTTTCCGTCCGAGAGGCCCGTGTCCCTTCATGAAGCTCGTCTTCGCCGGTACCCCCGAGGTCGCCGTTCCCGCTCTGGACGCCCTGATCGCCTCCGGGCGGCACGAGGTGGCCGCCGTCGTCACGCGGCCCGACGCGCCGGCCGGACGCGGGCGGCGGCTGGTCGCCTCGCCTGTGGCCCAGCGCGCCGAGGAGGCCGGGATCGAGGTGCTGAAGCCCGTACGGCCCCGGGACCCGGAGTTCCTGGAGCGGCTGAGGGAGATCGCACCGGACTGCTGTCCCGTCGTCGCCTACGGGGCGCTGCTGCCCAAGGTCGCCCTCGACATCCCCGCCCAGGGCTGGGTGAACCTGCACTTCTCGCTGCTGCCCGCCTGGCGCGGCGCCGCGCCCGTGCAGCACTCGATCATGGCGGGGGACGAGATCACGGGCGCCTCCACCTTCCTGATCGAGGAGGGGCTCGACTCCGGCCCGGTCTACGGCACCGTCACTGAGGTGATCCGGCCCACCGACACCAGCGGGGACCTGCTGACCCGGCTCGCCTTCGCGGGTGCCGGTCTGCTCTCCGCGACCATGGACGGCATCGAGGACGGCGCGGTGAAGGCGCTGCCGCAGCCGAACGAGGGCATCACCCTCGCCCCGAAGATCACCGTCGAGGACGCGCACATCGACTGGGCCGCCCCGGCCCTGCGCGTCGACCGCGTGGTGCGCGGCTGCACGCCCGCGCCCGGAGCCTGGACGACCTTCCGGGGCGAGCGCCTCAAGCTCATCCACGTGCAGCCCGTGCCGGGGCGCGACGACCTCGCCCCGGGCGTGCCGGCCGTCGGCAAGAACAGCGTCCACGTCGGCACCGGCTCGTACGCCGTCGAGCTGCTGTGGGTCCAGGCCCAGGGCAAGAAGCCGATGCGGGCGGCCGACTGGGCCCGCGGGGTGCGGATCGGCGACGACGAGCGGCTGGGGGACTAGGGAGACCAGGGGGACTCGGGCTCCGGGAGACGCGCTCCCATTGAGGGGCCCCGGTCCCAGCCGGGTGGCAGGCCGAAGTAGGTGAAGGGGGCCCAGAAGGCGGGGTGGCGGAACGGGGCCCGTTCGCGCAGGCTGTTCCGGGCGGCGGTGAGTGCGTCCAGCGGGTGCAGGCCGCCGTCGACGAGACCTTCGTAGAACGCGTCCATGAACAGGCTCGTCGGGCGGTCGCGGACCGGCCAGCGGGTGGCCAGCACCCCGCAGGCGCCGCTCGCCAGGAAGGCGCGGACGAACCCGATCATCTCGTCCGTGCCCGACACCGAGCCGAGCCCGGTCTCGCAGCCGCTGAGCACGGCCAGGCACGGTTCGAGCCGCAGCTGGAGCAGGTCGCGCACCTCCAGGTTCCCCGAGCCGTCCGAGCCGTCGTCCGCGAGGACGATGCCGGAGAAGGCCGGGGTGTCCGGCTGGAGGTCGGTGTGCGCGGCCAGGTGCAGCAGCCGCGCCGTCGACGCCCACTCGGTGAACGCCGCCTTCGTCGCCGCGGCGCCGATCAGCGGACCGCCGCCCGCGATGTCCCGCACCTGCCGCCGGATCGCCTCGACCTCACCGCGCGCGTTCCGCAGGGTGTGGTCGGGGTCGGCCATGACCAGGGCGGGTTCGTAGGTCCCCGGCAGGTCGCGCAGGAAGTGGGATACCGACAGCGAGGGCAGATACGAGACGGCGTACTTCTCGAAAGCGTGACCGTCCGGGCCCAGCAGCGCCTCCAGGGGGAACCCGAACACCTCGGGTGTGGGGACGACGACGAGTTCGGTGGCTCCGGAGAGAGCCCCGGCGTCCTCGATCGGCGCCAGCAGCCGTGTGTGCAGGCTGCGGGAGAGCGCGGAGATCCGCTCCGTGTCCGAGCTGGTCCAGCCCAGTGCGGCCAGTTCGCGGTCCAGGGACCTGGTGCCGGCCAGCTCGCCGTGGCGGTGCACCGACAGCTCGCCGCGGTGGCGGACCAGGCTGATCAGCTCCTCGCCGACGACCGCGTACTCGACCACGGCGACCCGTCCGCCCGTCGCGATGTCCAGGGCCGACTCGTCGCCGGGTTCGACGGAGCTGAAGGACCGGTACGTGGGGTAGGACTGGGCGGCGAACGCCTCGTACTCGTCGAACTCGGTCCGTGCGCGGCGCAGTTCCCCGGCCAGGCGCTCCGGCGCATCCGGTGCGCAGTCCTCGCCCGAGCGGTGGGCCTGGAGCAGGGTCTGCCGTCTGCGCACCTCCCCGGCCAGGCCGGCGAGTCGGTCGCGGACCTCGGGCGGCAGGGCCACCGAGGCCGTGGGGGTCGAACCGAGCCGGTCCACGAGGACCCGCGCCCGGCTCCTCTCCAGGACGGCGAAGAGCCGTGACCGCCACAGCCGGGCCGCCTCGGGGCTCTCGCCGCTCTGCTCCTGCGCGAGGGCCAGGGACATGGCGCCGGTGACACAGTCCTCGGCGCTGGTGACCATGCCGAGCTGCACGGACTCGGCGAGGGTCAGCCGGCGCAGGGTCTCGTGGGCCGTCCAGGACCGCTCGTAGTGCTCCCAGGCGGTGGCCGGGTCGCCCAGGCGGGTGTTCAGATCGCCCATCGACTCGTGGACGGTCGCGAGGATCCGGTGGTCGCCGATCCTGCCGCCGATCTCCGCCGCCATGCCGAAGAAGTGCAGCGCGTCGGATCCCTCTCCCTCCCGTTCGAGCACGGCGGCCAGATGCGTGAGGGCGAGCGCCTGGCCCTGCTCGTCTCCCGCCCGGGCGTAGATCCCCCACGCCTCGGTGATGAGCCCCCGGGCCTGCCGGGGCTCCGAGGCGGCCGACAGGTTCAGCAGGGCGAGCGGCCGGCTCTCGCGCTCGTCGAGTTCCTCGGCGGAGTCCAGCGCCCAGCCGAGGTACTTCACGTACAGCCGGATCTGCTTCAGCTCCAGGTAGCACTGGGCGATGTTGTTGAGCAGCACCACCTCCTGGTCACGCCCGCCGATCCTCGCGTGGTGCAGCAGGGCCCGGTGGTAGTGGCGCAGGGCGAGGCGGACCTGGCCACTGGCGGCGGACACGTTGGCCCGGGCCGTCAGCGCGGCCGCCAGGGCGTCCGGTGCTCCTCCGGCCTCCGCCAGTGCGATCGCCCGGTCCGCCGCCCGGGCGGCGTCGTCGTGCCGGCCGATGCCGTTCAACGACGTGCTCAGGCTCGCCGCGGCCAGGGCCCGGTGTTCCGGCGGCGCGTCGTCGGGCATCAGCTCGTCCGCGGCCGCGAAGTCGGCGATCGCGGCCTCGGTCTGGCCCAGCCGCTCGCGCAGAATGCCGCGCCGGCGCAACAGCTCGGCGCGTTCCGGGCCGGCCGACGGTCCGGTCTCGACGGCCTGGGTCAGTACGGCGATGGCCTCGTCGGCCCGCTCCAGCGCGGCGAGGAGACGGGCCGTCTCACGTGCTGTCCCGGCGATGCCGTCCCCGGCGGCCTCCCGCAGCCGCCGCAGCGCTTCCTCACCCCGGCCCAGGGACAGCGCGCAGGTGGTGAAGGCGCTGACGAGCATGTCCGCCACATCGGGAGGCAACCCCCGCAGACCGGCCACGGCGCCGGCGAGCCTGTCGTGGGCGAGTTCCTTCTGCCCGGTGGTTCGCAGGGCCTCACCCAGCAGCAGGGCGACCCGTGCGGCGTCCGCGGGGTCCGGCAGTGTGCCGTCGAGAGCGGTGAGCACCGCGACGACGCGGTTCATCGCGGCCGGTGCCATCCGGGCGTCGATCGCCCGGGCGGCCGCCCGGAGCCGCTCGGGCAGGGGAGCCGCCCCGGATTCGAGCACGGAGATCAGTGCGGCGGCGTTCACCAGGCTCATCCCTCGCTCTCCCTTCCCTCGCTCTCCCTTCCCTCGTCCTCCTCGTCGCCGCCCCGTGCCGCCGCCCGTACGGAGCGGCAGGCGGCCAGGAGGGCCAGGGCCTGTCCGTGGTCCGGGACCCGGCGCAGGAGTTCGGCCGCGATCTCCTCGGCCTCGGCGAGGTGCCCCGTGTTGAAGTGGAGGGCGGCCAGCGCCAGGAGGGTGGTCGGAGCCTCCGGGGCGATTCGCCAGGCCCGTTCGACGTAGCCCAGGACCACCGACGGATCCGTGGTCTCGTCGGCGATGTTGAGGGCGGCCAGGGCCAGGTTGGCCCAGTGGAGGGCGTCGTCGGGGTCCTTGTCGACGGCCTTCTCGAAGCAGGCGAGGGCCCGGTGGCCGTCGCCGGTGTGCTGGAAGCAGACACCCAGGTCGTTCCAGGTCCGGCCGTCGTCGGGACACACCGCGAGATAGCGCTCGTAGTAGGTCACCGCCTCCGCCGGGTCGCCCGCGGCACCGGCGGCCTTCGCCCTGATGAACAACGCGCCGGAGGATCCGGGGTCCTGGGCCAGGACGAGGTCGGCACGGCTGACGGCGGTGCGGACGTCACCGTCGCGCAGCGCCACGTCCGCGCGGATCAGCGCGGTCGAGAGCCGGTCCTCGCCGCTGTCCGCCCTGGCGAGGTACTCCTGGGCCTCGGCAGGGCGGTCGAGTTCCCTGGCGGCCAGCGCACGCAACAGCCACCACTCCGAGGCCTCGGGGCGTAACGCGCACAGCGCGGCCGTCAGCTCCTCGGCCGTCTCGAAGCGGCCGCCGCCCAGCGCCGTCGCGGCGTGGCGGGCCAGCATGGAGACGGCGTTCTCCACCATGTCGGGCGTCATCTTCCAGCCGTCCGCGCGGATCCCGGCGCGCAACAGCGCCTCCGCTTCGAGCTCCTGTCCCCGCCCGGCCAGGACATGTGCCTTGTTGAGCAGCGCGGAGGGCCGCCCGGGGTCGAGTTCCAGAGCCCGGTCCAGGGCCACGAGCGCCTCGTCGGGCCGGCCGGCCGCCAGCAGGGCCGTACCGCGTGTCGCCTGGTACTTGGCGTCGTTCGGACGTTCCTCGCACAGGGCGTCGAGGATCGGGACCGCCTGGCCGGCCTCGGCGGCCCGGATCAGGCACAGGGCGCCGTTGAGGCGGGCGTCCCGGTCGTCGGGCCGGAGCCGGGCCGCCTCGGCCCAGAGGCCGGCGGCCTCCCGGTGCGCGTCGCGATCCTCCGCCGCCCGAGCCTCGTCGGCGAGGGCCCGGGCCCGGTCCCGTCGCTCGGACTCCGCGGGCCCGATGAGTGTGTGCATGCGGTCGCCCGACATCTCAGGTGGCAGATACAGGCTCGGCATCTCCCGTGCCGCCGTCCACGCCATGCGCTCCACCGGGTCCTGCGGCGGGGCGGGCAGGGCCGCGCGGTGCTCCTCGAACTCCGCCCCGCACACCGCCCAGGTGCCGTCCGCCTCGAGCGAGGCGATCGCCTCCCGCACGGGTTCCGCCTTGCTCGTCAGGGCCCTGAGCAGGCCGAAGGCGTTGAGGCGGGCACGGCCGGGGCCGGCCCGGCAGAGGTCGGTCATGGCCCGCAGGAAGCGAGCGCGCCACTCGTCCGGCAGGTCCTCGTCGTCCAGGAACCCGGACGTCTGGAGAGCCAGGGTCACGACCTCGTTGGTCACCAGCGGCGGGGCCGCGGACAGCACCCGCGCGGCGAGGTACTCCAGGGGGTCGGCCTCGTAGACCTTCGCGCTGTCCGTGCTCGCCCCGGTCAGGCGGACCCGACGAAATCCCACCGGCATCGAACGCCCCCGTCCCTGAACACCCCTCAGGAGGCCGACGGTACCCGGGACGATTTCCCCACAAACAATGATCTTGCCCCCGGTCGGCCGCTCCACGCCGGTACGTTCCCGGCTCTGCCCGCGTCGTAGGCTGGGAAACGCACCCCCCTTCCAGAAGCGGAGCACCTTTTTCGTGAGCGACCCGTCCCGCCGTCCCCGTAAGCCAGGCAAGCCGTACCGGCGGCCGCAGAAGGATCCCGTCCGTTTCCTCGCCTTCGAGGCGCTGCGGGCCGTGGACGAGCGGGACGCGTACGCGAACCTCGTGCTGCCGCCGCTGCTGCGCAAGGCGCGGGAGAAGGAGGGGCCCGAGAACTTCGACGGGCGGGACGCGGCGCTGGCCACCGAGCTGGTCTACGGGACGCTGCGCCGGCAGGGGACGTACGACGCCGTGATCGCGGCCTGTGTGGACCGGCCGCTGCGGGAGGTCGACCCGCCCGTGCTGGACGTGCTGAGCCTCGGTGTGCACCAGCTGCTCGGGACGCGCATCCCGACGCACGCGGCCGTGTCCGCCTCCGTGGAGCTGGCCCGGGTCGTGCTCGGGGACGGACGGGCCAAGTTCGTCAACGCCGTGCTGCGCAAGGTCGCCCAGCAGGATCTCGACGCCTGGATCGCGCAGGTCGCGCCGCCCTACGACGACGACCCCGAGGACCATCTCGCCGTCGTGCACTCGCATCCGCGCTGGGTCGTCTCCGCGCTGTGGGACTCCCTCGGCGGCGGCCGGGCCGGCATCGAGGACCTCCTGGAGGCCGACAACGAGCGGCCCGAGGTGACCCTGGTCGCCCGGCCGGGGCGTGCCACCACCGAGGAGCTGCTGGGCGAGGAGGCCGCCGTCCCCGGACGCTGGTCGCCGTACGCCGTGCGGCTCTCCGAGGGCGGTGAGCCCGGCGCCATCGACGCCGTACGGGAGGGCCGCGCGGGGGTGCAGGACGAGGGGAGCCAGCTCGTGGCGCTGGCTCTCGCGAACGCGCCGCTGGACGGACCGGACGAGAAGTGGCTCGACGGCTGTGCCGGGCCCGGCGGCAAGGCGGCGCTGCTCGCCGCCCTCGCCGCCGAGCGCGGGGCCGCCCTCCTCGCCTCCGAGAAGCAGCCGCACCGGGCGGGTCTGGTGGCGAAGGCGCTCGCCGGGAACCCCGGCCCCTACCAGGTGATCGCCGCCGACGGGACCCGGCCGCCGTGGCGGCCCGGCTCCTTCGACCGGGTGCTGATGGACGTGCCGTGCACGGGCCTCGGCGCCCTGCGCCGCCGTCCCGAGGCGCGCTGGCGCCGCCGCCCGGAGGACCTCGAGAGCTTCGCGCCCCTGCAGCGCGGGCTGCTGCGCACCGCGCTGGAGTCCGTCCGCGTCGGCGGGGTCGTCGGATACGCCACCTGCTCACCGCACCTCGCCGAGACCCGGGCCGTGGTCTCCGACGTGCTCAAGCACGTCCCCGAGGCCGACCTGATCGACGCCCGCCCCCTCCTGCCGGGCCTGCCGGCACTGGGCGAGGGCCCCGACGTACAGCTGTGGCCGCATCTGCACGGGACCGACGCCATGTACCTGGCGCTCATCCGCCGGACCGGGTGACCTCCGGCTCCTTCGGAGCGGTCGTGCCGTCCTCCCGCGCCAGCCGGTTCGGCCACCACACCTTCGGGCCGATGTCCAGGAAGAGGGACGTGACCAGGACGGAGCGGACGACGAAGGTATCCAGCAGGACGCCCAGGGCGACCGCGAAGCCGATCTCGGCGAAGGCGACCATGGGGAGGGTGCCCAGCGCGGCGAAGGTGCCGGCCAGCACCAGGCCGGCGGAGGTGATGACCGCGCCGGTGGCCGCGAGGCCCGTCACCACGCCGGGACGGGTGCCCTGGCGGCCCGCCTCCTCGCGGATGCGGGTCGTGAGGAAGATGTTGTAGTCGATGCCCAGGGCGACGAGGAAGACGAACACGAAGAGCGGGAAGTCCGTCGACTCGCCGGCGTAGTCGAAGAGATGACGGAAGGCGAGCGCGCTGAGGCCGAGCGCCGCCGCGAACGACAGGATCACCGTCGCGACCAGCAGCAGCGCGGCGATCACGGCGCGCAGCAGGGCACAGAGGATCAGCAGGACCACGAGCAGGACCAGCGGGATGATCAGCAGGTTGTCGTGCGTGGTCGCCTTGTCCATGTCCAGCAGGGCCGCCGTGCCGCCACCCACCTGGGCGTCGGCGTCGGGCACCGCGTGCACGGCGTCCCGGACCCGCTCGACGGTCTGTTTCGCGGCCTCGCTGTCCGACGGGTCGGTCATGGTCGCCTCGAACAGCACCTTGCCGTCGGACACCGGTTTCGCGCCCGGTGGGAGGCCGAGGGACGTCGGCACGACGCCCTCGGTGTCCGCGACCGCCTGGCCCACCTGCCGGGCCTGGGCCTGGTTGGAGACGATGACGAGGGGGTCGCCGCTGCCCGCCGGGAAGTACTCCTCGGACACCTCCTGGCCCGTGATGGAGTCGGGTTTGCCGGTGAAGGCGTCCGCGTTGCTGATGCCCTCCGCGCGCAGCTGGATCAGCCCGAGGGAGCAGATCGCGAGGACGAGCGTCGTCACGATCCAGATCATGCGCGGGCGCTCGGCGAGACCGCGGCCCGTGCGGGCCCAGACGCCGCGTTCGGTCGGGTCGGGCGTGCCGAAGTGCGGGATCACCGGCCAGAAGATCCAGCGGCCGCAGATCACCAGCAGGGCCGGGAACAGGGTCATCATCGCCAGCAGGGCGACCGCCACACCGATCGCCGCGACCGGGCCGAGCCCCCGGGTGGAGTTCATCTCGGCGGCCATCAGCACCAGCATGCTCAGCACCACCGTGGCACCGGAGGCCAGCACCGCCGGGCCCGCCCGGTGCAGGGCCAGCGCCATCGCCTCGTGCCGGTCCTCGTGCCGGCGCAGTTCCTCCCGGTAGCGCGCCACCAGGAGCAGCGCGTAGTCCGTCCCCGCGCCGAACACCAGCACCGTGAGGATGCCGGCGCTCTGTCCGTTCACGGTCAGGCCCGCGTGTTCCGCCAGGAAGTAGATCAGGGACTGCGCGGTGAACAGCGCGGCGATCACCGCGAGCAGCGGGACCACGAGGAGCGTCGGGCTGCGGTAGGTGATCAGGAGCATGACGATGACGACGGCCATCGCCGACAGCAGCAGGGTGGAGTCGATGCCCTCGAACGCCTCGGAGAAGTCCGCCGACGTGCCGCCGGGGCCGGTGATGTGCACGGCCAGTCCGTCGCCGCCCTCGCCGACGATGTCACGGATCGAGTCGACCGCCGGCGCGATCCGCTCCCAGCCCTGCTCGTCCATCGTGATCGGGACGAGGATCTGGGCGGCGCGCGGGTCCACCTGCCGGTCGTAGACCGGACCGCGGGTCTCGGCGCCCCGGATGCCGTGGTCGGTGAGCTGCTTCAGCTGCGCGGTGTCCTCGGTGATCTCCGCCCGGTCCTGCGCCGTCAGACCGCTGTCGCGGGCGTACACGACGACCGCGGGGATCTGCTCCGGCCGGAAGTCCTTCGAGATCTCCAGCACCTGGGTGGACTCCGCCGACCCCGGCAGCCAGGAGGCCGCGTCGTTGTCCTGGGCGTCGGTGAGCTTCTGGGCGAACGGCGCCGTCAGGAACAGCAGCACCAGCCAGAGCACCAGCACCAGCCACTTGGCACGCCGTCCGCAGACGAGGTGTGCGACACCGCGATTCTCGGCCATGGCTACCCCCCGAACCGGTCTGTCGACGCCGCGTGAGGCCGCGCCCCCCAAGGGGCGCGGGGAACTGCGCGCTCAGCCACAGCCGGTCCGCGGACGACGATCCACGGTCCCCCCGCGGGACCGATGCCCGCAACCCCCGGAGGGCATGGCAGGCTTGGGTCATGGCCGCGCAGATCAACCCCAGCATCCTGTCCGCCGACTTCGCCCGCCTCGCGGACGAGGCCAAGGCGGTGGAAGGAGCCGACTGGCTCCACGTCGACGTGATGGACAACCATTTCGTCCCGAACCTCACGCTCGGCGTGCCGGTCGTAGAGTCGTTGGCCCGTGCGACGGACACTCCGCTGGACTGCCATCTGATGATCGAGGCCCCCGATCGCTGGGCCCCGCAGTACGTCGAGGCGGGTGCCTCGTCCGTCACCTTCCACGTCGAGGCGGCCGCCGCGCCGGTGCGGCTCGCTCGCGAGATCCGTGCCAAGGGCGCCCGTGCCTCCATGGCGCTCAAGCCCGCGACGCCCATCGAGCCGTACGAGGACCTGCTGCCCGAACTCGACATGCTGCTGATCATGACGGTCGAACCGGGCTTCGGGGGCCAGGCGTTCCTCGACATCATGCTCCCGAAGATCCGCCGGACCCGCGAGTTGATCAGCAAGCACGGCCTCCAGCTGTGGCTCCAGGTGGACGGCGGCGTCTCGGCCTCGACGATCGAGCGGTGCGCCGAGGCGGGCGCGGACGTCTTCGTCGCCGGTTCGGCGGTGTACGGCGCCGAGGACCCGGCCGAGGCGGTCCGCGCGCTGCGGGCGCAGGCGGAGGTGACGACGGCCGGGGCGAGCTGGGCCTGCGCCCACTGAGACGCGGTCCATGCGGCCACTGGGCCACAGGAACGTGAACGGCTCTCATCGGGGCCGATCAAGACCGCCGCATCTGCGAGGATGAACGGCGTATCCAGAGTGTGAACAGCAGTGAGGAGATCGCCGTGTCGGGTATGTCGGCGGGCCGGTCAGCCATGCGGATGGGACCCGCAGAGCTGGTGCAGGCGGCGGCCATGGCCCGCCGCTTCTACCTCGAGGGCAAGTCCAAGATCCAGATCGCGGAGGAGTTCGGCGTCAGCCGCTTCAAGGTGGCCCGGGTCCTGGAGACCGCCCTCGAACGGGATCTCGTACGGATCGAGATCCGCGTGCCGGCCGAGCTGGACGCGGAGCGCTCCGACGCGCTCCGCGCCCGCTACGGCCTCAGGCACGCCGTCGTGGTCGAGTCCCCGGCCGATGCCGAGGAATCGCCCGATCCCGAGAACCTGGGAGAAGTGGCCGCCGATCTGCTCGGCGAGCTGCTGAACGAGGGAGATGTCCTGGGCCTGGCCTGGGGCCGCTCCACCATCCACATGGCGGCGGCGCTCGACCGGCTGCCGCCGTGCACGGTGGTGCAGCTGACGGGCGTGTACGACGCCGGGACCGCCGAGCGCGGCTCGGTGGAGGCCGTCCGCCGCGCCGCCCAGGTGTCGGGCGGCGACGCGCATCCCATCTACGCGCCGATGCTGCTGCCGGACGCGGCCACCGCGGCCGCGCTGCGCAACCAGACCGGGATCGCCCGGGCCTTCGAGTACTTCGACAAGGTCACGGTCGCCTGTGTCTCGATCGGCTCCTGGGAGCCCGGCATCTCGACCGTGCACGACATGCTCAGCGACGAGGAGCGGGCGCACTACGCCTCGCTCGGCGTCGCCGCCGAGATGTCCGCACACCTCTTCGACTCGGACGGCCGCCGGGTCGGGCGGGACCTGGGCGAGCGGTGCATCACGGTCAAGGCCGACCAGCTCCGCCGTATCCCCGAGGTCGTCGCGATCGCGGGCGGGCAGCGCAAGGCGGCCGCGATCGACGCTGTGCTGCGCTCCGGGCTCGTCACCAGCCTGGTCACGGACACGTCCGCGGCCGACTATCTGATGACGGCGGGGCCGACGCCGAAGCCGGCGCTCAACCGGTCGGACCCGGACGGGATCTGACGGACAGCGGGAGGGGGACGGCTCCGCGGGCCGTCCCCCTCCGCCGCAACCACCCACTTGCCCAGGACGGTGACGGAATGACCGAGCACATGCTCACGCTGGACCTCGACGGGGTGACGGACAAGGCGAGCCTGATGGACGCCTGCGCCCGGGACCTGGAGCTGCCCGACTGGTTCGGCCGCAACTGGGACGCGCTCGCCGACAGCCTCACCGACGTGCCGAACGGACCCGAGTCGGGGCCGGTGCTGGTCGTCGTACGCAACTGGCGGCCGTACGCGAAGACGCGGCCCGAGGAGTGGGAGATCGCGCAGGAGGTGTTCTCGTCGGCGGTGAACCAGGCGCCGGCACTCTCCGTGGTGCTCGCTCTCGGAGGATCCTCCTAACGCCCCGGTGAGCTGCTTGGACGTTCTGTCCGGGCAGCTCGGCACGGTCGTCATGGGAGAATGAAGTACGTGCTCTTCCCTCTGGCCGGCCGGTCGGGGGGTCACCTCTGATCGACTGGGATGTGCCAGCACGTGCGTTTCCTCAACGACATCCAGCCCGCCTACGACCTCACCTACGACGATGTCTTCATGGTGCCGAGCCGCAGCGCGGTCGGATCTCGTCAGGGCGTGGACCTCTCCGCCCCGGACGGCACGGGCACCACGATCCCGCTGGTCGTCGCCAACATGACCGCGGTCGCCGGCCGCCGGATGGCCGAGACGATGGCCCGCCGCGGCGGACTCGTCGTCATCCCGCAGGACATCCCGATCGACGTCGTCACCGAAGTCGTCTCCTGGGTCAAGAGCCGCCATCTGGTGCTGGACACCCCGATCGTGCTCGCCCCGCACCAGACCGTCGCCGACGCCCTCGCGCTGCTGCCCAAGCGCGCGCACAACGCGGGCGTCGTCGTCGACGAGGACGGCCGTCCGATCGGTGTCGTCACCGACCAGGACCTCAACGGCGTCGACCGGTTCACGCAGCTCGAGGTCGTCATGTCCCGCGACCTGCTGCTCCTGGACGCCGACATCGACCCGCGCGAGGCCTTCAACACCCTCGACGCGGCCAACCGGCGCTACGCCCCGGCCGTCGACCAGGACGGCAAGCTGGCCGGCATCCTCACCCGCAAGGGCGCCCTGCGCGCCACGCTCTACACGCCGGCCACCGACGCGCGGGGCAGGCTGCGGATCGCCGCGGCCGTCGGCATCAACGGCGATGTGGCCGGCAAGGCCAAGCAGCTGCTCGACGCGGGCGTGGACACGCTCGTCATCGACACCGCCCACGGCCACCAGGAGTCGATGATCAGCGCGATCCGCACCGTGCGCGCCCTCGACCCGCAGGTGCCGATCGCGGCCGGCAACATCGTCTCCGCCGAGGGCGTCAAGGACCTGATCGACGCGGGCGCCGACATCATCAAGGTCGGTGTCGGCCCGGGCGCCATGTGCACCACCCGGATGATGACCGGCGTGGGCCGGCCCCAGTTCTCGGCGGTCCTGGAGTGCGCGGCCGAGGCGAAGAAGTACGGCAAGCACGTCTGGGCCGACGGCGGTGTCCGCCACCCCCGTGACGTCGCCATGGCACTGGCGGCCGGCGCGTCCAACGTGATGGTCGGCTCCTGGTTCGCCGGCACCTACGAGTCGCCGGGCGACCTCCAGCAGGACGCGAACGGCCGCCTCTACAAGGAGTCGTTCGGCATGGCGTCGGCGCGCGCCGTGCGCAACCGCACGTCGGAGGAGTCGGCCTACGACCGCGCCCGCAAGGCGCTGTTCGAGGAGGGCATCTCCACCTCCCGGATGTTCCTCGACCCGGCCCGCCCGGGCGTCGAGGACCTGGTGGACTCGATCATCGCGGGCGTCCGCTCCTCCTGCACCTACGCCGGCGCCGGCTCCCTGGAGGAGTTCGCCGAGAAGGCCGTCGTGGGCGTCCAGAGCGCGGCCGGCTACGCAGAGGGCAAGCCCCTGCACGCCAGCTGGAGCTGACCCGACCCGTCCGGCCACGGCCCCCGCCGTCTCCCTCCCGGGAGGCGCGGGGGCCGTCGGCGTTCGGGTGATCGAAAACGCCTGATCAGGGGGTTCGCGCAACACTCGGCAGGCCCCGCGCAACGAACACCCGTCCCGCCCCGAGGAACGCAACGATCTTGCGGATACGCGCAAGGTTGCTGCATTACGACCGTGATGCCCCGGCTCATAGGGTCGTGCGCTGTACGTGGCGTGGCTGGGACCCCGCTCGGTGGTCCCCGCCCGCGCGGGCGTGCCATCCGGTCCCCGTCGCGTCGAGAGGCAGCGACAAAGGAGTCAGCGCGTGCTCGACCAAGGCGCACCCCCGCAGGACCGCACCCAGGCCGCCCCACCGTCCCCGGGGCCGGCCGCCCGGCTGATGCGGCGCAAGCCCGTGGAACGCCTGGTGGCCGAGGGTGGCCAGGGCGAGGGAGGGTCCCTCAGGCGCACCCTCGGGCTGTGGCAGCTCACCATGATCAGCATCGGCGCGACGCTCGGCACGGGCATCTTCGTCGTCCTCGGCGAGGCCGTCCCCAAGGCCGGTCCGGCCGTCACCCTCTCCTTCGTGATCGCCGGTCTCACGGCGCTCTTCTCGGCCCTGTCCTATGCCGAGCTGGCGGGCACCATCCCGGTCGCCGGGTCCTCGTACTCGTACGCGTACGCAACGATGGGCGAACTGGTCGCCTGGGTCTGCGGCTGGTGTCTGGTCCTGGAGTACGGCGTCTCGGTCGCCGCGGTGGCCGTCGGCTGGGGCGAGTACCTCAACGAGCTGCTCGACGGCACGATCGGCGTCACCATCCCGGACGCGCTGTCGGCGCCGCCGGGCGACGGGGGCGTCTTCAACCTCCCCGCGCTGATCGTCGTGCTGCTCGCCATGGCCTTCCTGCTCGGCGGTGCCCGTGAGTCGGCGCGCGCCAACACCGTCATGGTCGTCGTGAAGATCGCCGCGTTGGTGATGTTCTGCGCGATCGGCGTCCAGGGCTTCCGCTCGGGCAACTACGAGAACTTCATGCCGCTCGGCATGGCGGGCGTCAGCGCGGCCGGTGCCACCCTGTTCTTCTCGTACATCGGCTTCGACGCCGCCTCCACCGCCGGTGAGGAGGCGAAGGACGCGCAGCGCGACCTGCCGCGGGCGATCATGCTGTCCCTGGTCATCGTGACGGCGCTGTACGTCCTCGTCGCCGCCGTGGCCGTCGGCGCCAAGCCCTGGCGGCGCTTCGGGGACTCCGAGGCCGCGCTGGCCCAGATCATGCGCGAGGTGACCGGTCAGTCCTTCTGGGGCACCCTGCTGGCCTTCTGCGCGGTGATCGCCATCGCGAGCGTCGTGCTGACCGTGCTCTACGGCCAGACCCGCATCCTGTTCGCCATGTCCCGGGACGGCCTGGTGCCCAAGGTGTTCTCGCGCGTCCACCCGAAGACCGGCACGCCCCGGGCCAACACGCTGATCGTGTCCCTGTTCTGCGGTGTGCTGGCCGCCGCGATCCCGCTGGGCCAGCTGGCCGACGCCACCAGCATCGGCACGCTGTTCGCCTTCGCGCTGGTCAACGTGGCCGTCGTGGTGCTGCGCCGGAACCGCCCCGAGATGCCCCGCACCTTCCGGGTGCCGCTCTCGCCGGTCCTGCCCGCGCTGGGCTTCGCCTTCTGCGTCTGGATGATGGGCAGCCTCTCGGCCGTCACCTGGGTGGTCTTCGGAGTCTGGATGGCGGTCGGGCTCGTGTTCTACTTCGTGTACGGCTATCGCCGCTCCCGACTCGCCACACCCGTACCATCCGAGAAGTGATCATCCCACTGTGCTGAACGATCTCGACGAACGCATCGTGCACGCCCTCGCCGAGGACGCCCGCCGCTCCTACGCGGACATCGGCCACCTGGTCGGCCTGTCCGCCCCCGCCGTGAAACGGCGTGTGGACCGGCTGCGGGCGACCGGAGCCATCACCGGCTTCACCGTACGGGTCGACCCGGCGGCCCTCGGCTGGGAGACCGAGGGGTTCGTCGAGATCTACTGCCGGCGCAACACCTCCCCGGAGACCATCCAGCGGGGCCTGGAGCGCTATCAGGAAGTCGTGGCCGCCTCCACCGTCACCGGTGAGGCGGACGCGGTCGCCCAGGTCTTCGCCGCCGACATGCGCCACTTCGAACGCGTCCTGGAACGGATCGCGGGCGAGCCCTTCGTGGAGCGGACGAAGTCCGTGCTGGTGCTGTCCCCGTTGCTGCGGCGCTTCTCGTCGGGCTCGCCGACCTGACGGCGCGCCCCGGGTCCTACTCCGCCGTCTTGCGGGCCAGCGCGTTGTTCCCGATCGAGTTGTGCACGCTGAAGCTCACCGCGTCCGAGCGGTAGCGGTCGTCCGACCACTCCACCGGCCGCCCCTCGTACGTGGTCGTCACCCGGCGGACCCGCAGCAGCGGGCTCGTGCGGCGGACGCCGAGCAGCTCGGCGTCCTGGGCCCCCGCCGCCACCGCGTCGATGACGTGCTCGCCGTAGGCGAAGACCAGACCGGTGTCCTCCAGGAGCCGCTGCGTCACGGAGGGGCAGTCCGGCTCGATCGGCTCCACGGCGGGGGCGATCCAGCCGGCGTACACGGTCCGCTCCAGGAGGACCGGTTCGCCGTCCAGCCCGCGTAGCCGCAGGACGTGCAGCACCCGCGCGCCGGGCGTCAGCTGGAGCCGTACCGAGTCCTCGGTGGTCGCGGGCCGGTACTCCTGCGCGACCACCCGGCCGGTCGCCTCGCGGCCCATCGCGCGGGCCCACTGGGCGAAGCTGCGCAGCTCGGCGAAGCTCTGGCTGCGGCGGCTGGCCAGCACCACCCGGCGGGCGCCCTGGCGCGAGCCGATGAGCCCCTCGGCGGTCAGCGCGGCGACCGCCTGGCGGACCGTGCCGCGCGAGACGCCGTACCGGGTCGCGAGGTCCGTCTCGGCCGGCAGCAGAGCGCCGACCGCGTACTCCTCGCGGTCGATCGCCTGGCGCAGTTCGTCGGCGATCTCCTCGTGTCGCGCCGCCATGCTTCCCCTCGTAGTCGACTGCTGTACACAGCTTGACCAGCCTAGTCGACAGCCGGCGGTGATCGCCGTCGACCGTGAATGTGCGGTAAATCGGGGGTCAGGGTTTCGCCAGTGTTTACGAAGGGGACACCAGCGGCGTGCGTACTGAGGCCAACTTGTTCAGACAAGTTCTCCTCATCTCCTGCATTCTCGCGCGTCCCCTGGAGAAGCCGTGACCGTGTCCCTGCCGAGAACCGCCGCCCTCAGTGTCGTCGCCGCCCTCGCCCTGAGCGCCTGCGGAGCCGCCCCCGACACCTCCTCGACCACCGCCGACGGCAAGAACGCCGCCACGGCCACCTCCGCCGCCGACTTCGGCGGTCTCGACGCCCTGGTGAAGGCGGCCAAGAAGGAGGGCAAGCTCAACGCCATCGCGCTGCCCCGCGACTGGGCCAACTACGGCGCCCTCATCGACGGCTTCCAGAAGAAGTACGGCATCACGATCGAGGTCGAGAACCCGGACGGCTCCAGCCAGGACGAGATCAACGCCGTGACCTCCCGCAAGGGCCAGGACCGCGCGCCGGACGTCCTCGACCTCGGCAGCTCCTTCGCGCTCAGCGCCGCCCAGCAGGGCCTGCTCGCCCCGTACGAGGTGGCCTCCTTCGCGGACATCCCCGAGGGCCAGAAGGACGCCCAGGCCCGCTGGTACAACGACTACGGCGGCTACATCTCCATCGGCTGCGACGCGAAGCGGGTCAAGACCTGCCCGACGACCTTCGCCGACCTGCTCAAGTCGGACTACAAGGGCCAGGTCGCCCTCAACGGCAACCCCACCAAGTCCGGCTCCGCCTTCGGCGGCGTGTACGCGGCGAGCCTCGCGAACGGCGGCTCCTTCGACGACATCCAGCCCGGCCTCGACTTCTTCGCCAAGCTGAAGAAGAACGGCAACTACACGCCCGTCGAGTCCACCCCGGCCACCGTCGAGAAGGGCGAGACCCCGATCAGCATCGACTGGGACTACCTCAACGCCGGCTACGCCGACGCGTTCAAGTCCAAGGGCGTGGACTGGAAGGTCGCGGTCCCGACCGACGGCCAGTTCTCCCAGTTCTACTCCCAGGCGATCAACAAGGACGCCCCGCATCCGGCGGCCGCCCGCCTGTGGCAGGAGTACCTCTACAGCGCCGAGGGCCAGAACCTCTGGCTCGCGGGCTACGCCCGGCCGGTCCTGATGACCGTCCTGGAGAAGGCCGGCACCCTCGACAAGACGGCCGCCGCCAAGCTGCCCGAGGTCTCCGGGACGCCCGCCTTCCCGACCGAGGAGCAGCAGGGCAAGGCCAAGACGGTGCTCGGACAGGGCTGGGCGAAGGCCGTCTCCGGATGACGGCCACCGCCGTACGGGTCGACACGGCGTCCGCCGCTTCGGTGAAGCGGCGGCGCCGGTCCCTCGGCTGGATCGCCGTCGTCCCGCTGCTCGCCTTCACCGCGCTCGCCTTCGGCCTGCCCGCCCTGGCCATGCTGGACGGCGCGTTCACCGTCAAGGACCCGGCCACCGGCGCCACCGCGTACACGGCGGACAACCTGACGGCCTCGCTCCAGGGGGCCTACCTCACGGCCCTCCTCGGCAGCGTGAAGCTGTCCGCCGTGTCGGCGGCCCTGGGCACGCTGCTCGGGCTGCCGCTCGCGCAGGCCGTGGTGACCTCCCGGTTCCGCGCGCTGCGCGAGGCCGTGCTCACCGCGTCCGGCGTCCTCGCCAACTTCGGCGGGGTCCCGCTGGCCTTCGCGTTCGTCGCCACCCTCGGCAACGCGGGCGTGCTGACCCGGCACCTGGGCCTCACCGACAAGGGCTGGGACCTCTACAGCTTCTGGGGACTGGTCATCGTCTACCTGTACTTCCTGATCCCGCTGATGGTCCTCACCATCACCCCCGCCCTGGAGGGCCTGCGCACCCAGTGGCGGGAGGCCGCGCAGAACAACGGGGCGACCCCCGCGCAGTACTGGCGGCACGTGGCCCTGCCGGTGCTGCTGCCCTCGCTGCTCGGCGGTCTCGTGCTGCTCTTCGGCAGCGCCTTCGCCGCGTACGCCACCGCCGCCGCCATGGTCGGCAGCTCGATCCCGCTGGTCACCCTCCAGATCGCCGACGCGATCTCGGGCAACGTGCTGGTCGGGCAGGAGAACGTGGCCCTCGCCCTCAGCCTCGACATGGTCCTGGTCGCCGGCCTGGTCATGGCCGTGTACCTGCCCCTTCAGCGAAGGAGCGCGCGATGGCTCGCCTGAACCTGTGGCGCTGGGGCGTCCTCGGCCTCGCCGGGCTGTACTTCGTGGTCCCGCTGGCCGCGTCCGTCGTCTTCACCGTCGACGTGCCCGGACAGGGCGTCACCTTCGACGCCTACACGCAGATCTTCGCCACCGACGGCTTCACCTCCAGCCTGCTGCTCTCGCTGGAGCTGGCCGCCGCGACCATCGCCGTCGTCCTGCTGCTGATGGTGCCCGCCATGGTCGCGCTGCGGCTGGGCGCGCCCCGGCTGCGGCCGGTCGTGGAGGTGGTGTGCTCGCTGCCGCTGGTCGTGCCGCCGATCGCCTTCGTGGCGGGCCTCGGCACGGTCCTGAAGTGGGGCCCCGAACACCTCTCCCGCACGCCGCTGTTCCAGACCTTCGTGGCGATCCAGAACCCGGACTTCCCGTTCGTCCTCGTCCTGGCGTACGTCGTGATGGCGCTGCCGTTCGTGTACCGGGCGCTGGACGCGGGCCTGCGGGCCGTCGACGTCCGCACCCTCGTCGAGGCCGCCCGCAGCTGCGGTGCCGGCTGGCCGCAGGCGCTGGTCCGGGCCGTCCTGCCCAACCTGCGCGGCGCGCTGCTCAACGCCTCCTTCCTCACGCTGGCCCTGGTGCTCGGCGAGTTCACGGTGGCGCAACTGCTCGGCTTCCGGCCCTTCGCCGTGTGGATCGTGAACGTCAGCGGGTCGCAGGCCCAGCTGTCCGTCGCCGTGTCCGTGCTCAGCCTGCTCGTGACGTGGGTCCTGCTCCTCGCGCTCGCCGGCGTCGGCGGGCGTACCCGTACTACCTCCCGGGGATGAACAACCATGACCGTGACCACGACCCAGAAGGCCGCGACCGTCGAATTCCGTGGCCTGAGGCGTGAGTTCGGGCCGACGGTGGCGCTCGACGGCCTCGACCTGACCGTCCGGCCGGGTGAACTCCTCGCCCTGCTGGGCCCGTCCGGCTGCGGCAAGACCACCGCGCTGCGGATGCTCGCCGGCTTCGAACACCCCGACTCCGGTGAGGTGCTCGTCGACGGCGAGGACGTGACCCAGGTCCCGGCCCACCGCCGCGACGCCGGGATGGTCTTCCAGTCGTACAGCCTCTTCCCGCATCTCGACGCCGTCGACAACGTGGCCTTCGGGCTGCGGATGCGGAAGGTCCGTACGTCCGAACGGCGGGCCCGCGCCGCCGAGTTGCTGGAGCTGGTCGGACTCGCCGACAAGGGCGGGCGGTTCCCGCACCAGCTCTCCGGCGGCCAGCAGCAGCGCGTCGCCCTGGCCCGTGCCCTCGCCCTGCGCCCCCGGGTCCTGCTCCTCGACGAACCGCTGTCGGCGCTCGACGCCAAGGTGCGGCTCAGCCTCCGCGAGGAGATCCGGCGGCTCCAGCAGGAGCTGGGCATCACCACCCTGTTCGTCACCCACGACCAGGAGGAGGCCCTGTCCATGGCGGACCGGGTCGCCGTGATGCACGCCGGCCGCCTCGAACAGTGCGCGCAGCCCGCCGAGTTGTACGGGCGGCCCGCCACGGCCTTCGTCGCCGAGTTCGTCGGCACGATGAGCCGGATCCCGGGGCGGCTCACCGGCGGCGAGGCCGAGGTGCTCGGGCAGCTGCTGCCGGTCGACGGCCCGCTGCCGTCGGCGGCCGAGGTGGACGTCCTCGTCCGGCCCGAGTCCGTCGGGGTCCGCGCCGACGCCGACGGCGACGCCCGGGTCGTCGCCACGTCCTTCCTGGGTGCGGCCGTCCGGGTCACCGTCCGGCTCGCCGACGGCACCGAGGTGAAGGCCGACCTTCCCGCGCACGACGCCGCCGGGCTCGGCGCGGGCTCCCCGGTGAGCGTGTCACTGCCGCGGCGGCCGGTGCTGGTGGCGGAACGTACCCGCTGAACCCACCCTGCGTACAGATCCCGAACGACTCCCGAACGACTCCCGAACGTCTCCCCCCACGACCGCACGAAAGAGAGAACCGTGACTCGACTCCCGCTCCAGGCCGTCCTGTTCGACATGGACGGCACGCTCGTCGACACCGAGCGCCTGTGGTGGGAGGCGGTGGAGCAGGTGGCCGGCCGGGCGCTGACCGAGGCGGACCGGCCGGACGTGCTGGGCCGCCCGGTCGAGCACACCGCCGACTGGCTCGCCGCCGCCACGGGCACCCCGGCCGCCGCACTCGCCTCGACCCTCCACCGCGAGTTCGCCGACCGCGTCCGCACCGGCATCGCCCCCCGCCCCGGCGCGCTCGCGCTGCTCGACGCCCTGGCCCGCGAGGGCGTGCCCACCGCCCTGGTGACCGCCTCCCCCCGCTCGGTCGCCGACACCGTCCTGGCCGCCCTCGGCGCGAGCCGCTTCGCCGTCTCCGTCACCGCCGACGACACCGGCCGCACCAAGCCCGCCCCCGACCCCTACCTCGCCGCCTGCCGTGCCCTCGGCGTCGACCCGGCGGCCTGCGTGGCCGTCGAGGACACCGACACCGGGGTCGCCTCCGCCGAGGCGGCCGGATGCGCGGTCCTCGCCGTGCCCTCGCTCGCGCCCATCGCGGCGGCGCCCGGCCGGACCGTCCTGAGCAGCCTGGAGGGCGTCACCGTCACCGCTCTGCGTGCCCTGCTGCCCTACCGGCTGCGCGTGATGACCTGGAACCTCTGGTGCGGCGGCACCCAGGTCCGCGACCACCGCGCCAAGCAGCTCAAGGCCATCGCCGAGACCGACGTCGACGTGGTCGGCCTCCAGGAGACGTCCGGCACCGCCGCCGAGGAACTCGCCGAGGCGCTCGAATGGCACCACCATCGCGCCGGGGAGAACCTCGGCATCATCAGCCGCCACCCGATCACCGCCGTCCTCGGCGACCCCGACGTCGGCTTCTACGGCGCGGCGGGCGCCCGGATCCGCGTCGCCGAGGGCGCCGAGGTCGAGGTCTGGACGGCCCACCTCGACTACACGCCGTACGGGCCCTACGAGGCCGCCTTCGACGGGCTGCCGGCCGCCGACCTGATCGCTCACGAGGGGGTCCGGCTCGCGCAGATCGAGGACGCCCTGCACCGCATCGGCGGCACCGGGCCGGCCGTGCTGGTCGGCGACTTCAACTGCCCTTCCCACCTGGACCGGCCCGACGTGGAGTGGCCGGTGACCAAGGCGGCCGAGGAGGCGGGGTTCGCCGACTCCTACCGCGAGGCGCACCCCGACCCCGCGCGGGATCCCGGTCACACCTGGTCCCCGGTGCACGCCGAGCACGAGGACGGCAGCGGCCGCCCGGAACCCCAGGACCGGATCGACTTCGTGCTCCACCGGGGCGGTCTGACGGTGCTCGACTCCCGGACCTACGTCCGCGGCACCCCCCGGACCTGGCCGGACGTCGAGGACAACGACTGGCCGTCCGACCACGCTTCCGTGATCACCACATTCTCGCTGGGCAGCGGGGCAGGACCTGTCTAACATCGGTGGCATGACCTGGCGACATTGATCCTGCAGCCACGCCTCCCGAGGGCCGCCTCGGACGCCGTACCCCCGACGTCCGATCCGCCCCCCTCGGGAAGGCTTCATGACACTCTCACCCCCGCGCGCGCCCGTCACCGGCGTCCGGCGGCTCACCGCCACGCTGTACGGCTACGCGTTCCTCGACGAGTTCGTCCTGCTCTACCCGGTGTACGCGCTGCTGTTCGCCGACACCGGGCTGTCCGTCTGGCAGATGTCCTCGCTGTTCGTGCTGTGGTCGGCGACCGGCGTCCTGCTGGAGGTCCCCTCCGGCGCCTGGGCGGACGCGTTCTCCCGCCGGGCGCTGCTGTGGCTCGGTCCGCTGCTGGGCGCCGCCGGCTTCGCCCTGTGGGTGCTCGTCCCCTCGTACGCGGCGTTCGCGGCCGGCTTCGTGCTGTGGGGCGCGCGCGGCGCGCTGGGCTCCGGCGCGCTGGAGGCCCTGGTCTACGAGGAGCTGGAGCGGCTCGGCGCGGCGGACCGGTACGCCCGGGTCATGGGCCGCGCCCACGCCGTCGGGCAGGCCGCCGCGATGGCCGCCATGGGGCTGGCCGGACCGGTCTTCGCGGCCCACGGATACCCGGCGGTCGGTGCGGCCAGCGTGCTGGCCTGTCTGCTCTGCGCCGCGACCGCGACCCGCTTCCCCGAACACCGCCTCCCGGCCGCCGAGGGCGAGGGAGAGGGCGAGAGCGGGAGTGAGGGCGTCGGCGCCGACTGGACGGCGACCCTGCGGGCCGGGCTCACCGTGGCCCGCCGGGACCGCTCCGTGCGGGGCGCGCTGCTGCTGGTGCCGGCCGTCGCCGCGGTCTGGGGCGCCCTCGACGAGTACACCCCGCTGCTGGTGCGGGACACCGGCGTCCCGGACCCGGCCGTCCCCTACCTGCTGGTGCTGATCTGGGCCGGTGTCACGGCCGGCAGCCTGCTCGCCGGACCCGCCGAGCGGCTGGGCCGCACCGGGTTCGCCGCGCTGCTCACGGGCTCCGCGCTCGCCCTCGCCGTCGGCGCCGCCGCCGGGACCCCGGCCGGCATCGCCCTCGTCGCCGTCGCCTTCGGCGGGTTCCAGCTGGCGACCGTGCTGGCCGACGCCCGGCTCCAGCACCGGATCGAGGACGGCGGCCGGGCCACCCTCACCTCGGTCGCGAGCCTGGGCACCGAGGCGGTGACCATCGGCGTGTACGGCACCTACGCCGCCCTCGCCACGCCAGGCGGCCACGCCACGGCCTTCGCGCTGTGCGCGGTGCCGTACCTGGCGACGGCGGCGGCCATCGCCCGGGGGAGGAGGCGGGAGTGAGGGGGTAAGGGGTGAGGGGGCTGGTGGGGGCGGCGCCGATGGAGGTGCCGGTGAGGGCGGCGCCGGTGGGAGCCCCGGGTGTGGGCGGCGCCGGTGGGAGCCCCGGATGCGGGTGCGCAACGAATCGCCGTCGGGTGCCCTGTGCACGCAACGTTCCGCTCACCGCCGCGCAACGGCTCCTCCTTGTCCGGCCCGCGCGGCCGACCGTACCGTCTTAGGTAGCCCCCAGACCCCCTCGTACCGGTGAGGATCACGCATGCGCACCGCCCTGCTCCAGAGCTCCGGCCGCCCCGGATCCGTCGTCGAGAACCTCAAGGTCCTCGACGAGGCCGCGGGCCGGGCCGCCGCCGCGGGTGCCGGGCTGCTCGTCGCGCCGGAGATGTTCCTCACCGGGTACGCGATCGGCGACGACATCGCCCGCCTCGCCGAGCCCGCCGACGGGGACTCCGCCGACGCGATCGCCGATTTGGCCGGCCGGCACGGGCTGGCGATCGCCTACGGCTACCCGGAGCGCGCCTCCGACGCCGTGTACAACTCCGCCCAGCTGATCTCCGCCGACGGCACCCGGCTCGCGAACTACCGCAAGACCCACCTCTTCGGCTGCTTCGAGCGCGACCACTTCACGCCGGGGGATCAGCCGGTCGTCCAGGCCGAGCTGGGCGGCCTCACCGTCGGCCTCATGATCTGCTACGACGTCGAGTTCCCGGAGAACGTCCGCGCCCACGCCCTGGCCGGCACCGACCTCCTGGTCGTCCCGACCGCGCAGATGCACCCCTTCCAGTTCGTCGCCGAGTCGGTGATCCCGGTGCGCGCCTTCGAGAGCCAGATGTACGTCGCGTACGTCAACCGGGTCGGCCCGGAGGGCGAGTTCGAGTTCGTCGGGCTCTCCACGCTGGCCGGACCCGACGGGATCGCCCGCGCCCGCGCGGGACGCGGCGAGGAGCTGGTGTTCGCCGACGCCGACCCGGTCGCCCTCGCCGCCTCCCGCGAGGCGAACCCGTATCTGCAGGACCGCCGCCCCGGCCTCTACGGGTCCCTGGTCTGACGTCCGCACCCCCACCCCCGCTCATCTTCGCCGCAAGGAGTCCGTACCCCATGACGTCCATGGTGCCCAACGCCGTCGAGCACACCGACGAGCAGCAGCCGCCGATCACCATGTTCGGCCCGGACTTCCCGTACGCCTACGACGACTTCCTCGCCCACCCGGCGGGGCTCGGCCAGGTCCCGGCGACCGAGCACGGCACCGAGGTCGCCGTCATCGGCGGCGGACTCTCCGGCGTCGTGGCCGCCTACGAGCTGATGAAGATGGGCCTCAAGCCCGTTGTCTACGAGGCCGACCGGATCGGCGGACGGCTGCGCACGGTGGGCTTCGACGGCTGCGACCCGTCGCTCACCGCCGAGATGGGCGCGATGCGCTTCCCGCCGTCCTCCACCGCCCTCCAGCACTACATCGACCTGGTGGACCTCGAGACCCGGCCGTTCCCCAACCCGCTCGCCGAGGCCACCCCCTCGACGGTCGTCGACCTCAAGGGCGAGTCGCACTACGCCGAGACGATCGAGGACCTCCCGCAGGTCTACCGCGATGTCGCCGCGGCGTGGAACAAGTGCCTCGACGAGGGCGCCGACTTCTCCGACATGAACCAGGCCATGCGCGAGCGGGACGTGCCGCGCATCCGGGAGATCTGGGCGAAGCTCGTCGAGAAGCTCGACAACCAGACCTTCTACGGCTTCCTCTGCGACTCCGAGGCCTTCAGGTCCTTCCGGCACCGGGAGATCTTCGGCCAGGTCGGCTTCGGCACCGGCGGCTGGGACACCGACTTCCCCAACTCCATCCTGGAGATCCTGCGGGTCGTCTACACCGAGGCCGACGACCACCACCGCGGCATCGTCGGCGGCTCCCAGCAGCTGCCGCAGCGCCTGTGGGAGCGCGAGCCGGAGAAGATCGTCCACTGGGCGCAGGGCACCTCGCTGGCGACCCTGCACGAGGGCGGCGAGCCCCGCCCGGCCGTGACCCGGCTGCACCGCACCGCCGGCAACGGGATCACGGTGACGGACGCCGACGGCGACATCCGCACCTACCGGGCGGCGATCTTCACCGCCCAGTCCTGGATGCTGCTGTCGAAGATCGCCTGCGACGACTCGCTCTTCCCGATCGACCACTGGACGGCGATCGAGCGCACCCACTACATGGAGTCCAGCAAGCTTTTCGTGCCCGTCGACCGGCCGTTCTGGCTGGACAAGGCCGTCGACGACAGGGGGAACCCGACGGGCCGGGACGTCATGTCGATGACCCTCACCGACCGCATGACCCGCGGGACCTACCTCCTCGACGACGGTCCGGACAAGCCCGCCGTCATCTGCCTCTCGTACACCTGGTGCGACGACAGCCTGAAGTGGCTGCCGCTGTCCGCGAACGAGCGGATGGAGGTCATGCTGAAGTCGCTCGGCGAGATCTACCCGAACGTCGACATCAGGAAGCACGTCATCGGCAACCCGGTGACGGTGTCGTGGGAGAACGAGCCCTACTTCATGGGCGCGTTCAAGGCCAACCTGCCCGGCCACTACCGCTACCAGCGGCGCCTGTTCACCCACTTCATGCAGGACCGGCTGCCCGAGGACAAGCGGGGCATCTTCCTGGCCGGCGACGACATCTCCTGGACGGCCGGCTGGGCCGAGGGCGCCGTGCAGACCGCGCTGAACGCCGTCTGGGGCGTCATGCACCACTTCGGCGGCGCGACCGACGCCACCAACCCGGGCCCGGGTGACGTGTACGACGAGATCGCGCCGGTCGAGCTGCCGGAGGACTGACGACCCTCACAGGGGCGTGAGGAGCATGCGCCCCGCGAAGCCGACCGCCGTGTCGAGGCGGTCGGTGAACTCCTGGGCGACGTCGGGGAGTCCGCGCAGCGCCCACAGCGCCCGGGCCGCCGTCCAGGTGGCGTCCCGGGCCCGCTCCAGGCTCCAGGAGCCGAGCAGATGGGTGAGCGGGTCGGCGATCTGGAGGAGGTCGGGGCCCGGCATCAGCTCCTCGCGGATGCGCTCCTCCAGCGCGACGAGGAGATCGCCCACGCGGTCGTACTCGTCCTCCAGATCGGCCGGTTCGCAGCCGAGGCTACGACAGGCGTCCACGACGGCCAGCGCCAGGTCGTGCCCGATGTGCGCGTTGATGCCCGCGAGCGCGAACTGCAGCGGCCGTACGCCGGGATGGCGGCGCATCTGGACCAGCGGGCGCCAGCAGGCCGGCGGACGCCGGTCCTCCCGCGCCGCGTCGACCGCCGCCAGGTACCGCTCCGCGAACCGGACGTCCAGCGTGACCGCGGCCCGGGCGTCCCCGAACCGGCCGGTGTCGATGCGCCGGTCCACCTCTTCGGTGACGGCGAGGTAGACGCGGTTGAAGACCGCGATCCCGTCCCGCGGCGGCAGGGCCGCGTCGAGGGCGCGCATCCGGGCGAGCACGTCGTCGACCGCCGTGTCCACGGGCGTCTCGACGGAAAGGGTGAAGTGTTCCGATCGCGGCATGGGGGAAGGGTGGCAGCCCTAGGCTGGCCCGCGCGTCGGCGGGCCGGAGGCTTCCCCGGAACGGGGGAACGAGTCCGTCGCGCGGGAGGGGGAACAGCAGGGTGCGAGGCTTACCTGGGCGACGGGCCGGCCGGCGCGGGGTGATGGTGGCGGTCGCCTCGGCGGTGGTCGCCGTGGCCACCGCGGCGGGGACGATGACCGCGCTCGGCGAGGACGCGGCGGACGACGGGCGGGCGCCGCACCGGACCGGTCCGCGGGCGGGCACACCGGCCGCGCGGAACACCGCGTCGCCCACCCCGACCCGTGCGGCCCCGTCGGCCGCTGCGTCCGCCGCGAAGAGCCCGAGCGCCACTCCCGCCCCGAGGAAGCCGCGGAGCGCCGCCGTGTCCTCCGCCCGCCTCTACCACCACCCCGAGTCGCAGGTCCTCGACTGGGTCCGGGACCATCCGGACGACCCGCGCCGCGCGCTCGTCGAGTCCCGGATCGCGAGCCGCCCCGCGGCGGTGTGGTTCACCGAGTACGCGCCCGGCACCCTCACGTCACGGGTCCGCGCGGTCACCTCCGGCGCCGCCGCCCGGGGCCGGGTGCCGGTCCTCGTGGCGTACGCGATCCCCGACCGGGACTGCGGCGGCGCCTCCGAGGGCGGGGTGCCCGACCTCGACGCCTACGACGGCTGGATCGACCGGTTCGCGGCGGGGCTCGGTTCCCGCGAGACGATCGTGATCCTGGAGCCCGACTCGATCGCCCAGGCCGACTGCCTCTCCGCGGACGGCCGCGCCGCTCGGTTCGCGGCGCTGGCCCGCGCGGGCCGGGTCCTGAAGGCGGCGAACCCCAGGGCCCGCGTCTACTACGACGCCGGCCACTCCCACTGGAACACCCCGGCCCGGCAGGCCGCGCTCCTGAAACAGGCCGGAGCGGCCTCCTCCGCCGGCATCTTCAGCAACGTCTCCAACTTCCGGCGCACGGCCGACGAGATCGCCTACGACCGGCAGGTGCTGGACGCGCTCGGCGGACCGGCCGGCCTCGGGGCGGTCGTCGACACCGGCCGCAACGGCAACGGGGCGCCCGCCGACGGCCAGTGGTGCGACCCGGACGGCCGGGCGATCGGCCGCGCCCCCACCCTCGACACCGGCGAGCCGCGCATCGACGCCTACCTGTGGGTGAAGCCGCCGGGGGAGTCCGACGGCTGCAAGGGCGCGGCGGGCGGGTTCAGCCCGTCGTACGCCTACGAGCTGGCCTCGTCGTAGGAGCTGGTGCCCTCGTCCAGCAGGGGCTGCTGGGTCTTGAGGTGGGCGGGGGCGAAGGCGCGCAGGGCGTGGTAGCCGATGATCACGACCAGGGTGCCGAGGGCGATACCGCTGAGCGTGAAGGTGTCCGTGAACTCCATGGTCACGTTGCCGACGCCGATGACGATGCCCGCGGCGGCCGGGACCAGGTTCAGCGGGTTGCGCAGGTCGACCCCGGCGATGATCCAGATCTGGGCGCCGAGCAGGCCGATCATGCCGTACAGGATGGCGGTGATGCCGCCGAGGACCCCGCCGGGGATCGCGGCGACGACCGCGCCGAACTTCGGGCACAGGCCGAACAGGAGCGCGAAGCCGGCGGCTGCCCAGTAGGCGGCCGTGGAGTAGACGCGGGTCGCGGCCATCACGCCGATGTTCTCGGAGTAGGTGGTGTTGGGCGGGCCGCCCACCGCCGTGGAGAGCATGGAGCCGACGCCGTCGGCCGCGATCGCCGTGCCGAGCCCGTCGTCCAGCGGGTCGCCGGTCATCTCGCCGACCGCCTTGACGTGCCCGGCGTTCTCCGCGACCAGCGCGATCACCACGGGCAGCGCGACCAGGATCGCCGACCACTCGAAGGACGGTCCGTGGAAGCTCGGCAGCCCGATCCAGTCGGCCTGGCCGACCGCGGAGAGGTCCAGCCGCCAGCGGTCGGTGACCTTGCCGCTCGCGTCGGCCGAGTGGATCCGGCCGAAGATCCGGTCGAACGCCCAGGAGACGGCATACCCGAAGACCAGGCACAGGAAGATCGCGATCCGGGACCAGAAACCGCGCAGACAGACGACCGCCGGCGCGGTGAACGCCATGACCAGCAGGGCCGTCCACTGGTCCTGCGGCCAGTAGGTGGTGGCGGTGACCGGGGCGAGGTTGAAGCCGATCAGCATCACGACCGCGCCGGTCACGATCGGCGGCATCGCCGCGTGGATGATCCGCGCGCCGAAGCGCTGCACGGCCACGCCGACCAGGAACAGCACCACGCCGACCACGAACACCGCGCCGGTGACCGTGGCGCTCGTGCCGCCCTGGGCCCGGACGACCGCGGCCACGCCCACGAAGGAGAGGGAGCAGCCGAGGTAGCTGGGCCACCCGGCCGCAGGTGGCCAGCAGGAAGAGCATGGTCGCGACGCCCGACATCCATTCTCGGGGCAGAAACGGAGGGTGAGCGACCGCTTAGACGACCATTAAGCTGGGAGTCGTTGTCCCGTACACGCACAGGAGCCCCGCCGTGACCGCCGAAGCCCCGACCGCCCCCGCCCTGTCCCACGGCCGGCTCATCCCCGTCACCGTCCACTTCGACGACCTGGACGCGCTCGGGCTCCTGCACAACGCCCGCTACCCGCTGATGGTCGAGCGTGCCTGGACCGAGCTGTGGCAGGAGTACGGCGTGCGCTTCGAAGGCGACTGGGCGACGGCCGGCGACGCCTGCAACGCCGTCAAGGAACTACGCGTCAGCTACGAGGCACCGGTCACCAGGCCCGGCGGGTACGCCGTCCACCTCTGGCTGGAGCGGCTCGGCACCACCGGCCTCACGTACGGCTTCCGGTTCTGCTCGACGGACGGGGCCCTCACCTACGCGCGGGGCACCCGGGTCCTGGTCCGGCTGGACCCGGCCACCATGCGCCCCGCTCCGTGGAGCGAGACCCTCAGGGCCGCGGGTCGGGCACTGCTGCGGCCGGCCGGCTGACCTCCGCGCCCTTGCGCTCGCCGCCGCGCAGCACGCCCGCGAACACCACGAGCCCGCACGACAGCGCCGTGACCACGACGAACGACACCATCAGGCTGGTCAGCTGGGCCACCCCGCCGATCAGGCTCGGCGCGATCAGCCCGGAGGTGTACGTGATCGTCGCGACGCCCGCGATCGCCTGACTGGGGTTCGGCCCGCTGTGTCCGGCCGCGGCGAAGCACAGCGGGACGACGACGGCGATCCCGAGGCCCATCAGCCCGAACCCGGCCATCGCCACCGCCGGATCACCCGCGACCACGACCAGCAGCCCGCCGAGCGCGGCGAGCACCCCGCCCGCCCGGACCGTGCGCACCGCCCCGAACCGGTTGACCACCGCGTCGCCGGCGATCCGGGCCACCGCCATGGTGAGCATGAACCCGGTCGTGCAGGCCGCCGCGAGACCGGCCGAGGAGCCGATGTGGTCCTCCAGGTACACCGCCGACCAGTCCAGACTCGCGCCCTCGGCGAAGACCGCGCAGAACCCGACCGCGCCGATCAGCAGCGCCGAGCGCGGCGGCAGCGCGAACCGCGGGGGCGGCTCCTCGTCCTCCGTGGGCCGCAGGTCCAGCACCCAGCGGCAGGCCAGCACACCCAGCACGGTGAGCACGGCCGCCGCCAGCGCGTGGTGGACGCGCGCGTCCGAGCCCAGGTGCGCGGCGAGCGTGCCGCCCGCGGAGCCGATCAGGGCGCCCGCGCTCCACATACCGTGCAGACCGGACATGATCGACTTGTCGAGCCGCTGCTCGACCTCGACGCCCAGGGCGTTCATCGCCACGTCGGCCATACCGGCCGTGGCGCCGTACGTGAACATCGCCAGGCACAGCGTCAGCAGGTTCGGCGCCAGGGACGGCAGGGTCAGCGACAGCGTCCACAGGACGATCAGGACCCGCAGGGCCCTGCGGCTGCCGAGCTGGTGGGTGATCCGCCCGGCCAGCGGCATCGAGCAGGAGGCGCCGAACGCGGTGAACGCCAGCGCGAGACCGAGCTGCCCCGCGCCCACCGAGGCGTGGTCCTGGATCCAGGGCACCCGGGTCGCGAACGATCCGGTCACCGCGCCGTGCACGGCGAAGACGGCCGCCACGGCGTACCGGGCGCGCCGGACCTCCGTCGGTGCGTGGACCACTGCGTTCATTCTCCCGCCCCTTCCGGAATCCGTGCCGCCGCGATGCCCGGCTCGACGCACGCCCTGATGCCCGTCTCGACGCGCGACGTAAACTATCAGGAACCCTGCCTGATAAATAGAGTGCGGTACGGAGGGGATCCCCGACCGCCCGTGGGAGGATTCCCGGCATGCCCGCATCACCGAGCACCGCACGGGCCATCAACGACCGGCTCGCCCTGCGCCTGCTCCAGGACGAAGGCCCGCTGACGGCGGCGCAGTTGAAGCAGCTCACCGGCCTGTCCCGGCCGACCGTCGCCGACCTCGTCGAACGCCTCGCCGTCTCCGGTCTGATCGAGGTCGTGGGGGAGGCGGGCGAACAGCGGCGCGGCCCCAACGCCCGGCTCTACGGCATCGCCGCCGACCGCGCCCACCTCGCGGCGCTGGACGTGCGCACCGAGGGCGTCGCCGTGCTCGTCTCCGACCTGGTCGGCCGGGTGCTCGCCGAGGCCTCGGTGCCGATCGGCGGCGACACCGGCACCGGGCCCGCGGTGGAGCGTGCGGTGACGCTGGTCGAACAGGCGGCGAAGGAGGCGGGCGCCGACCGGCTGCACACCGTCGGCATCGGCGCACCCGGCCTGATCGACCCCGCGAACGGCGAGCTGCGGAACTCCTCCGGCCTGCCCGAATGGCACCGGCGCCTGGTCGCCGCGCTCCAGGAACGCTTCCCGCAGGCGCGGGTGAGCGTCGAGAACGAGACCAACCTCGCCGCGCTGGCCGAACAGCGCGAGGGCGCCGCCCGGGACCGGGACACCTTCGTCCTGCTCTGGCTGGGCGACGGCATCGGCGCCGCCGTCGTCCTCGACGGCCGGCTGCGCCGCGGCGCCTCCGGTGGCACCGGCGAGATCGGCTTCCTGCCGGTGCCGGGCACCTCGGGCCTGCCCTCGGCGACGGACTGCGAGGGCGGCTTCCACTCCCTGGCCGGCTCGGCGGCGATCACCGCGCTGGCGGGGGAGTACGGGATCACCGCGGGACCGGAGGCGACGGAGCGAGCGGGGGCGGCGGTGGTGCGGGAGGCGGTGCGGGTGGCGTCGGCGGGGGGTGCCGGGGACCGCGGTGCGCAAGGCGGCGCAGCGGGCCTTGCCGGTCTCGCCGCCGCCGACGCCTTCCTCGACGCCCTGGCCGAACGTCTCGCCCTGGGCGCCGCCTCCGTCGTCGCCGTCCTCGATCCCGGATGCGTGGTCCTCGGGGGCGAGGTCGGGCAGACGGGCGGGGAGGAGCTGGCCGGACGGGTGGCCCGCCGGCTGCGGCGCATGACGCCGCTGCCCACCGAGGTACGGCCGAGCGCCCTGGGCGGCGGCGCGGTGCTGCGCGGGGCGCTGCTCACCGCGCGCGAGTCCGCCCAGGAGACGCTGTTCGGAGCGCCGTAGCGGCGGCCCTGCGGCTCGGACGCCGTACGGAGGGTCTCAGCCGCGGTCCTGCGGCCCGCGTCTCAGCGGCCGCGGCGCGCGCGTGCCGCCAGGTACTCCTCGAAGGTGCCCTTGCCCACCGCGTGCTCCGGTGCCAGGTGACCGCCCGCGCGGAACTGCCGGTAGGCCGCGCCCCACAGCGGCACGTTCACCACCGCGCGCCGCCTGCCGCTCGCCTTCAGATACGCGCGGGCCAGCGACTCGAACGTACGGACCTCGGGTCCGGCCATGTCCGCCACCCGCCCCGCCGGAGCGCCCGCCGCCAGCTCCGCGAGCCGCTCAGCGACCTCGGCGACCTCCACCGGCTGGTCGCGCACCCCGGCCGGCAGCAGCATCACCGGCACCTTCGACACCGCCTCGAAGACCTGGACCAGCAGATCGTGGAACTGGGTCGCGCGCAGCACGGTCCAGCCCATTCCCGAGGCCTCCACCAGCCGCTCCACGGCGAGCTTGCTCTTGTAGTAGCCGAACGGCACCCGGTCCACGCCGACGATCGAGATGTAGACCAGATGGCCGACGCCCGCCGCCCGCGCCGCCGCGATCAGCCGCTCGGCCGCCCGCTCGTCACCGCCCCGGGGCGAGGTCGCGCAGTGCACGATCGCGTCCACGCCCGCGACGGCCGCGTCCAGCCCCGGTCCGCCCTCCCGCAGGTCGACGGCGTACGGCTGGGAGTGCCGGCTCAGCACCCGCACCGTGTGCCCGTCCGCGCGCAGCCGCTCGGTGACGAGCCGGCCGAGGGTTCCGGTACCGCCGGTCACCAGGATCGTGCTCATGCTGTTCAGCCCCTTAGGACAACGCGGCGCTCCCGGGCGGAGCGCCCCCTGGTCAGCTGAGACCGGACAGCGCCGCGAAATGTGACAGCCCCGAGGCCGTCGTCATACCGGGCCGAGCTGACGCCGTACGAAGTTCAGCTTGTCCGGATTGACCACGGCCCGCACCCCCGCGACGACGCCCGCGCGGCACTCGAAGGAGACCGTGCACACCAGGGCGGCGTCGCCGTCCCGGACGACCACGGCCGGGCCGCCGTTGATCTCGGCGACCGTGAAGGTCAGCCGTGCCGCGAAGCCCCGGCTCGCGCCGGCCAGGAACCGCAGCACCTTCTCGCGCCCCTCGATCGGCCGCAGGGCCGCCCTGGCCCGGCCGCCGCCGTCGCTCCACCAGGTCACATCGGCCGCGAGGATCCGCTCCAGCCCGGCGAGGTCCCCGTCCCGGGCGGCCGACAGGAACGAGGCGACCAGCTCCTCCTGCTGCGCGGGCGCCGCCTCGAACCGCCCCTCCGGCGCGGCCAGCCGCTGCTCCGCCCGCCGGTACAGCTGACGGCAGTTGGCCTCGCTCAGATCGAGCGTCCCGGCGATCTCCCGGTGCCCGTAGGCGAACGCCTCCCGCAGGACGTACACCGCCCGTTCCGTGGGGGTGAGCCGTTCCAGCAGCACGAGCATCGCGAGCGAGACGGCGTCCCGCTGCTCGGCCGACTCCAGAGGGCCGAGCGTGCCGTCCGAGGTGACGACGGGCTCGGGCAGCCAGGCCCCGACGTACCGCTCGCGCCGCGCCCGCGCCGAGGTCAGCCGGGTCAGACAGAGGCGGGTGACGGTGGTGGCGAGCCAGGCGGCCGGGTGGGTGATCGTGTCCCGCTCGGCGCCGCTGAACCGCAGATAGGCGTCCTGGACCGTGTCCTCGGCCTCGTCGGCCGAGCCCAGCATCCGGTAGGCCAGGCCGAACAGCCGGGGACGGTGGGTCTCGAACTCGTCGGCGGTCGCGGTCGTCACGGCATCACCCTGCCAGAGCCCGGAGTTGGGGCCGGCGCCGCCCGTGGGGGCCCGGCGGCGGGCAAGGGCCGTCGTCACCGCCGCCGGGACCGCACCCGCCGACCCTAAAGAGGACTAGACCACTGCGTCAATAGGTATGGACCAATCCCAAGAGGGGTGGGCGACCCGGCAGTTGGGGCCTGCGCGGCCGTCCGAGAAGTCCAGCGAGGCGGCCTGTGAGCCACCCCACACCGTTCGCCCGTATGGACCCCGATCGGGCGTGGCACACTGGCCCTGTACCTAAAGCAGCGCACTCCGGGGTCGGTGAAAGTCCGAACCGGCGGTTACAGTCCGCGACCCGGTCACTTCCAGTGACCGGTTGACCAGGTGAAATTCCTGGACCGACGGTTAAAGTCCGGATGGGAGGCAGTGCGCGGCGGGCGGGCATTCGTGCGCGCCGCCGTATGTGTACTCGTCCATGGACGAGTCTGTCCGGCGTCGCCCCGGTCGTCCTCACCCGTACTTTCTGTCGTCCTCGACAGGCCCCGGAGTCCGTGCCCTATGAGGCAGGAGGACCCGGGAAGTGTTCACCGGAATCGTCGAAGAGCTGGGTGAGGTCACCGCCGTCGAGAGTCTCGGCGACGCCTCCCGCTTCCGGCTGCGCGGCCCCGTCGTGACCGACGGCGCGAAGCACGGCGACTCCATCGCCGTGAACGGCGTCTGTCTCACCGTCGTCGAGCACGAGGGTGACGAGTTCACCGCCGACGTCATGGCCGAGACCCTCGACCGCTCCAGCCTCGGCGCCCTCGCCGTCGGCTCCCGCGTCAACCTCGAACGCCCCACGGCCGTCGGTGCCCGCCTCGGCGGACACATCGTCCAGGGCCATGTCGACGGCACCGGCGAGGTCCTGGCGCGCACCCCCTCCGAGAACTGGGAGATCGTCAAGGTCTCCCTCCCCGCCGGCCTCGCCCGGTACGTCGTGGAGAAGGGCTCCATCACCGTCGACGGCATCAGCCTCACGGTCGTCGAGGCCGGCCCCGACTACTTCACCGTCAGCCTGATCCCGACCACCCTCGCCCTGACCACGCTCGGCCTGAAGAAGCCCGGCGACCCGGTCAACCTCGAGGTCGACATCGTCGCCAAGTACGTCGAGCGCCTGCTCGCGAACACCCAGGGCACGCAGGGAGCGGACCGGTGAACCGGCTGAACTCCGAGGCGTTCGTCCTGTTCGACCAGCACATCCTCTGGTCGGACATGATCGGCAACATCCTCGGCCTGATCGCCCTCGCCCTCGGCTGGCGGCGCTCCCTGTGGAGCTGGCCGGTGCAGTTCCTCTCCGGCCTCATCCTCTTCGGCGCCTTCTACGGCCACCTCACCGGCAGCGCCGGCAAGCAGGCCGTCGTCATGGCCGTCGCCCTGTACGGCTGGTGGCAGTGGAACCGCAACAAGGGGCAGTCCGGCGACGGCCACATCGTCCCGCGCTTCGCCACCTGGCCCGAGCGCGGAGCGATGATCGGCGCCGCGGCCGTGGGCACGGTCGCCGTCGCCCTGCTCTTCAAGGCCTACCCGACCCTGTCCTGGGACCCCTGGCCGGACGCCTACATCTTCGTCGGCACCGTCGTCGCCATGTACGCCCAGGCCCGCGGCATGGTCGAGTTCTGGTTCGCCTGGCTCCTCGTCGACCTGGTCGGCGTCCCCCTCAACTTCGCCAACGGCTACGCCTTCTCCGGCTTCGTCTACGTCATCTACGGCGCGCTCGTCCTGTGGGGCATGCGCGACTGGTGGCTGCGCTCCCGCCAGGGCACGCGGCCCGCTCTGGAAGGAGCGCCGGCATGAGCACGGCACCGATCCTGTACAGCACCGACGGCCTTGAGGACCTCACCCTCGACCCGGTCGAGCGGGCCATCGCCGACATCGCCGCCGGCCGCCCGGTCGTGGTCGTCGACGACGAGGACCGCGAGAACGAGGGCGACCTCGTCGTCGCCGCCGAGAAGGCCACCCCCGAGATCGTCGCCTTCATGATGAGCGAGTGCCGCGGCCTGATCTGCGCTCCCATGGAGGCCGACGAGCTGGAGCGGCTCAGGCTCCCGCAGATGGTCGAGGACAACACCGAGTCGATGAAGACCGCGTTCACGGTCTCCGTCGACGCCTCCGCCGCCCACGGCGTCACGACCGGCATCTCCGCCGCCGACCGCGCCACCACGCTCCGGCTCCTGGCCGGCGGCGAGGCGGACGCCACGGACTTCGTCCGGCCCGGCCACATCTTCCCGCTGCGGGCCAAGCCCGGCGGCGTCCTCACCCGCAACGGTCACACCGAGGCCGCCGTCGACCTCGCCCGCCTCGCGGGACTGCGCCCGGCCGGCGCGATCGTCGAGATCGCGGGCGAGGACGGCCGGATGCTCCGCCTTCCCGAGCTGATCCCGTTCGCCCGCAAGCACGGCCTGACGATCATCTCCATCGAGGACCTGATCGCCTACCGCCGCGACGCCGAGCCGACCGTCCGCCGCGAGGCCGAGACCCGGCTGCCCACCGCCCACGGCACCTTCACCGCCTACGGCTACCGCTCCACCGTCGACGGCGTCGAGCACGTCGCACTGGTCCACGGCGAGATCGGCGAGGGCGAGGACGTCCTGGTCCGGGTCCACTCCGAGTGCCTCACCGGCGACATCTTCGCCTCCCAGCGCTGCGACTGCGGCCCCCAGCTCGACGCGTCCCTGGAACGCATCCAGAGCGAGGGCCGGGGCGTGGTGGTCTACCTGCGCGGCCACGAGGGCCGCGGCATCGGCCTGCTGTCCAAGCTGCGCGCGTACGAACTCCAGGAGCAGGGCCACGACACGCTCGACGCCAACCTGGAGCTCGGCCTGCCCGCCGACGCCCGGGACTACGCGGCCGGCGCGCGGATCCTCGCCGACCTGGGCGTACGCAGCGTCCGGTTGCTGACGAACAACCCCGACAAGAGCGACGCGCTCGTCCGGCACGGCATCGAGGTCGCCGCCCGCGAACCCATGCCCGTCCAGGCGGGCGAGCACAACATCCGCTACCTGCGCACCAAGCGGGACCGGATGGGACACGACCTGCCCTGGCTGGACACGGCCCCCGTGTCCCCCTGCGGCAACCAGTAAGAACAGCACGACGGCCCAAGAGGAGAGACGTGAGCGGCAAGGGCGCACCGGAACTGTCCGTACGCAATGTGGGTGACCTGCGGGTCGCCGTCATCGCGGCCCAGTGGCACGAGAAGGTGATGGACGGACTGGTCGACGGCGCCCTGCGCGCCCTGCACGACCTGGGCATCGACGAGCCGACCCTGCTGCGGGTCCCCGGCAGCTGGGAGCTGCCGGTCGTCGCCAAGGTGCTGGCCGGCCGGGGCTACGACGCGATCGTCGCCCTGGGCGTCGTCATCCGCGGCGGCACCCCGCACTTCGAGTACGTGTGCCAGGGCGTCACCCAGGGCCTCACCCAGGTCGCCGTCGAGACCGGCGTCCCCGTCGGCAACGGCGTCCTCACCTGCGACACCGAGGAGCAGGCCCTGGACCGGGCCGGTATCGAGGGCTCCAACGAGGACAAGGGACACGAGGCGGTGACAGCGGCCCTGGCGACCGCGGCCATCCTCCGCTCAGTATCTGAACCCTGGAGGTAGGCCGCGGCGCATTGCGGCTAGGGTGGGCAGCACCATGTCCAAGAAGACGTTCGAGGAGCTCTTCACCGAGCTCCAGCAGAAGGCCGCCAACGGCGACCCCGCCACTTCCCGCACCGCAGAACTGGTCGAGAAGGGCGTCCATGCCATCGGCAAGAAGGTCGTCGAAGAGGCCGCAGAGGTCTGGATGGCCGCCGAGTACGAGGGCAAGGAGGCGGCCGCCGAGGAGATCTCGCAGCTGCTGTACCACGTCCAGGTGATGATGGTCGCCCGCGGAATCTCACTGGACGACGTGTACGCCCACCTGTAGAAACCCTTTTCAGCCGCCCACACCCCTTTTCTCACCTTTCACGCGAAGGAAGCCGACCTCATGCTGCGCATCGCCGTCCCCAACAAGGGTTCCCTGTCCGGCCCTGCGGCGGAGATGCTGCATGAGGCCGGCTACCAGCAGCGCCGCGAGTCCAAGGAACTGCGCATCGTCGACCCGGAGAACGAGGTCGAGTTCTTCTACCTCCGCCCCCGCGACATCGCGATCTACGTCTCCTCCGGCCGCCTCGACATCGGCATCACCGGCCGCGACCTGCTGATCGACTCCGGCGCCAACGCCGAGGAGATCCTCCCGCTCGGCTTCGCCCGCTCCACCTTCCGCTTCGCCACCAAGCCCGGCACGGCGACCACCGTCGAGGACCTCAAGGGCCGCACGGTCGCCACCTCCTACGAGGGCATCGTCGCCAAGCACCTCGCCGAGCAGGGCGTCGACGCCTCCGTCGTCCACCTCGACGGCGCCGTCGAGACCGCCATCGAGCTGGGTGTCGCCGAGGTCATCGCCGACGTCGTCGAGACCGGCACCTCGCTGCGCAACGCCGGCCTGGAGGTCTTCGGCGACCCCATCATGAAGTCCGAGGCCATCGTGATCCGCCGCACCGGCGCGGACATCGAGGAGCCGAAGGTCCAGCAGTTCCTGCGCCGCCTCCAGGGCGTCCTGGTCGCCCGGACCTACGTGATGATGGACTACGACTGCCGGGTCGAACAGCTCGAGAAGGCCGTCGCGCTCACCCCGGGCCTGGAGTCCCCGACCGTCTCCCCGCTGCACAACGAGGGATGGGTCGCCGTCCGTGCCATGGTCCCCGCCAAGGAGGCCCAGCGCATCATGGACGACCTGTACGACATCGGCGCCCGGGCCATCCTGACCACGGCCATCCACGCCTGCCGCCTCTGAGAACCCCGGGACCATGTCCGACCTTCCCACCCTTCCCGTCACCTTCCGGCCGGGCCGCACCCGCGCGGTGCTGCTCTCGGCCGGAGTGGTGATCTTCCTCGTCCTCTCCGCCGTCGCCCTGCTGCTGGAGCAGCTCGGACCGGGGGAGAAGCTCAGCTTCGTCCTGACCGGCGCCCTGATCTTCTGGGCGCTTGCCCGGTTCGCCCGGGTCCGGGTCGTCGCCGACGACTCCGGCGTCACCGTGGTGAACATCGCGAGCCGACGGCGCCTGGACTGGGCGGAGATCCTCCGGGTGAACCTCCGTCCGGGCGACGCCTGGGTGTTCCTCGACCTCAGCGACGGCACCAGCCTGCCCGCGCTCGGCATCCAGCCGGGCATCGACAAGAAGCAGGCCATCACCGACGCGCGCACCCTGCGGGCGCTCACCGAGGCCCGCTCGATCCGCGACCCCGAGGCCGCCCCCGAGCCCGATAAGGGCTGACCCGCCGCAAGATCGGGGCTGACTGGGGGACGTCCACCCTGCCGCAGAAGCCCCTGTCTTGATTAATCTGGTGACGGAGGCGTTCCCCTTGTGCCTCCGCCCCTGTTGTGCCCTGCCGGGCGCACGGGGGTTCCTGCTACCCGAGGAGTGACCCTCTCCGGCGATGGACGGTTCGTCCTGTAGTACCTGCGCCGCCCCCTACCCTGCTCAGGCGGCGGCATCATGACCATCCCCCTGCTGCTCCTGGCAGCCGCGTTCCTGCTCATCCTGGCCAACGGCTTCTTCGTGGCCGCCGAGTTCGGCCTCGTCACGGTCGAGCGCCCGGAAGCCGAGAAGGCCGCCGCCGAAGGCGACCGACGAGCCCGTACGGTCGTGGAGTCGCTGAAGGAGCTGTCCTTCCAGCTCTCCGGCACCCAGCTCGGCATCACCATCACCTCCCTCGTCGTCGGCATGCTCGCCGAACCGGCGCTCGCGGAGTTGCTGCACGGCCCGTTCACGGCCGTCGGCATCCCCGAACGGGCCGTGGGCGGTGTCACCGTGGTCGTCGGCATGCTGCTGGCCTCCGCCGTCCAGATGGTGATCGGCGAACTCGTTCCGAAGAACTGGGCGGTGTCCAAGCCGCTCCAGGTCGCACGCTTCGTGGCCGGCCCGCAGCACGCCTTCTCCCGACTGTTCCGGCCGGTCATCGCCGCTCTGAACACCGTCGCCAACCGTCTGGTGCGCGCCCTGGGCGTCGAGCCCACCGAGGAGCTGGCGTCCGCCCGCACGCCCGGTGAACTCGTCTCCCTGGCCCGCCATTCGGCCCAGGCCGGCGCGCTCGAACAGGACACGGCCGATCTCTTCGTCCGGACGCTGTCCCTGGCCGAGCTGACCGCGCAGCACGTCATGACCCCGCGCGTGAAGGTCAGCGCCCTCCAGTCGTCGGCCACCGCCGAGGACGTGGTCAACCTGACCCGTGCCACCGGTCTGTCCCGTTTCCCCGTCTACCGCGAGAAGATCGACGAGATCGTCGGCATGGCCCATCTCAAGGACGCCCTGGCCGTACCCGTCCACGACCGGCTGCGCACCCCCGTCTCCCGCATCGCCCGTCCGGCGCTGCTGGTCCCCGAGACCCTGCCGGTCCAGCCCCTGCTGTCCCGGCTGCGCAGCGAGCAGCCCATCGCCGTCGTCGTCGACGAGTACGGCGGCACCGCCGGGGTGGTCACCCTGGAGGACATCGTCGAGGAGATCGTCGGCGAGGTCCGCGACGAGCACGACGGCCAGGACACACCCGAACTGGCCGCCGCCCCGCCCGAGGAGGGCAGACCCGCCTGGGACGTCGACGGCAGCTGCCGTGTCGACACCCTCCAGCGGATAGGTCTCGACGTGCCCGAGGGCCCCTACGAGACGGTCGCCGGCCTCGTCGCCGACCTGCTCGGCCGGATCCCGGCCGTCGGCGACCGGGCCGAACTGCCCGGCTGGCGGTTGTCCGTGCGCCGGGTAGGCCACTACCGGGCCGAGCGGATCCGGCTGGTACGGACCGGCGCGGTCGTGGAGGTCGCCCGATGAGCCTCCTCCAACTGGTCTTCGCCGCGCTGCTCGTCCTCACCAACGGCTTCTTCGTCGGCGCCGAGTTCGCGCTCGTCTCCGTCCGCCGCAGCCAGATCGAACCCCTGGGCACCGCCCGGGCCCGCCAGGTCCTCTACGGCCTGGAGCGGCTGCCGCAGATGATGGCCGCCGCCCAGTTCGGCATCACCGTCTGCTCCCTCACCCTGGGCGCGGTCGCCGAACCGACGGTGGCGCACCTGCTGGAGCCCCTCTTCGAGTCCATCCACCTCCCGCACGGCATGATCCACCCGCTGGGCTATGTCATCGCGCTCGCCGCCGTGGTCTTCTTCCACCTCGTCATCGGCGAGATGGTCCCGAAGAACCTCGCCATGGCGGCCCCGGAGAAGGCCGCGCTGTGGCTCAGCCCCGGCCTGGTCGCGTTCGCGCGGCTGTGCCGGCCGATCACCGTCGCGCTCGGCGCCTGCGCCGCGGCCATCCTGCGGCTCTTCCACGTCGAGCCCAGGGACGAGGTCGAGGCCGTCGTCACCAGCGAGCAGCTGAACCGGCTGCTGGAGGACTCCGGCCAGGCCGGCCTCCTCGCCCCCGAGGAGCAGGAGCGCCTGGAGGACGCGCTGGAACTGGGCTCGCGCCCGGTGACGGACGTCCTGCTGAAGCGGGAGTCGCTGGTCACCGTCAGTCCCTCGGTCACCCCGGGCGAGATCGTCGAACTCACCGCCCGCACCGGCTACTCCCGGTTCCCGATAGCCGCGGAGAACGGCGCCTTCATGGGCTATCTGCACGTGAAGGACGTCCTCGACGTGGAGGACTCCGAGCGGGCGGTGCCGCAGCAGGTGTGGCGTCCGATGACCACCCTGCGCTCGGAACTCCCGCTGGACGACGCGCTCACGGTGATGCGCCGCGCGGCGACCCATCTGGCCCAGGTCGCGGACGCCTCCGGCAAGGTACTGGGGCTGGTCGCCCTGGAGGACGTGCTGGAGCTGCTGGTCGGCGAGGTACGGGATCCGGCCCACCGGGAGCTCCCGGAGGTCAGGCTCACGGAGCCGAGGGCGACGGGCACTCCGGAACAGGCACTGGCGACCTAGGGGGTGCCGTCGGCGGGGGCGCCGCGGGCGGGTGGCTTCCGCCCGCCCGCGGCCCGCCGGCTCATATCGCCGACGGGTCCTGCGGCCCCCGCCCCGACAGCACCTCGCCGTACGCCTGCATCAGGTCCGGCAGCCGCAAGGTCGACAGATCGTCCCGGGTCAGCGTGCCCGGGTACGTCGACAGCCGAAGGTCCCGGTACGCGCAGCTCTTCTCGTACAGCGTCCGCAGGAACCGCCCGTTGCCCAGCTCGTCGATCCACCCCTGCTCTACGACGTGCCCGGCGATCGAGCGCAGCTCGTCGAGCGCCTCCTCGTCCCACACGTCCCCGTTCTCCGCGGCGAGGACCTCGCCGATGGAGGTGAGCTCCAGCGGCCGGTACGAGGGAAAGTCCACGCGGGTCGTGAAGCGGGACGACAGTCCGGGGTTCGCGGCCAGCAGCCGGTCCATCCCCTCCGGGTATCCGGCCAGGATCACCACCAGGTGGTCCCGGTTGTCCTCGGCGCGCTTCAGCAGCACCTGCAACGCCTCGTCGCCGTACGCGTCGCCCTTGCCGTAGCCGGAGTTGGAGAGGGAGTACGCCTCGTCGACGAAGAGCACACCGCCGAGCGCCGAGTCGATGAGTTCGTTGGCCTTGACCGCCGTCTGGCCGAGGTACTCGCCGACCAGGTCGGCCCGCTGCGCCTCCACCAGATGGTCGCCGCCGAGCAGACCGAGGGCGTAGAAGACGCGGCCCAGGATGCGAGCCACCGTGGTCTTGCCGGTGCCGGAGGGCCCGGAGAACACGAAGTGCCGTTTGGGCGGCTGGACCGGAAGGCCCTGCCCGGCCCGCAGCCGGGCCATGTTCAGCTGTGCCGACAGGGCCTTGACCTGGCGTTTCACCGGTTCCAGACCCACCATGCGCTCCAGTTCCGCGAGCGCCTCCTCGAGTAACACGGGGTCCGTCGGCCCGGCCGGCAGCGGCGAGGGCACCACCTGCTTCTCGCGCACCGCCGGGTCGGTCACCGACGGCAGCGGGCCCACCGGCGGCAGATCGGCCGGCTCCGTCAGCTTCAGGTCCCGGCCCTCGGTGCCGAACAGCGGGTCGAAGCCGTCCGGCCCGTCCACGCTGTCCTGCCCGATCCCGGTGAGCGTGATCGCCGCGAGGTCGGCGGGATCGTCGTACCCGTCGCCCTCGGCGATCGCGGCGAGCCGGGCGGAGGTGTCCATGAACGCGGGGTCGACGCGGTGCACCGCCCGGTACAGGGGCAGGGCGGCCGCCGAGCGGCCGGTGCCCTCGTGGGCCCGGGCCAGCCAGTACCGCAGCTCCTTGCGCTGCGGCTGCTCGCTGCGGCAGCGCATCAGGGCCGCCGACAGCATCGGCTCGGCCTGCCCGTACATCTCCAGCCGGACCCGGGCCATGCCGCCGAACAGGCCGGCCTCGATGCCCAGCAGCGGGTCGTTCAGCAGCGGGTCGGTGTGCCGGACCAGCTGCTCCCAGTCCTTGACCAGGTAGGCCCGGCAGGCGTGCAGGAAGCGGACCTGGTGGTCGGTGTCGACGGGCGGGAGTCCGGCGAGCGCGCGGTCCAGCTCGGGCACATGGCGGCCGTCCAGCCAGTGCGAGGCATGGGCCAGCAGCAGGTCGCGCGGGCTCTCCAGGACCGGCTGCACCCACCAGCCCAGCCAGTACCAGGAGTTGAGCGGACGCCGGTGCCGGGCGCGCTGTTCGCCGAAGCGTTCGCGGTGCCGGAACATCCTCAGCAGCGCGGTCGTCGTGTCCACGCGCAGCGCGTGCAGCCCGAGCCAGCCGTCGGCCATCCCGGGATCGATCCGCACCGCGGTGCGGAACTCCTCCTCCGCCTGTGGATACGCGCCCATGGTGTAGGCGTCCACGCCTCGGAGCCAGGCGAGGTCGGCCGGCGCCTCGGGGCCCCGCGTGCCGAAGTCCATCACGTCCCCCACAAACCGTGCCCCCGTCGGTCGGCCCGCGGGCCGATGCCCGCCGGCTGCCTTGGTCGAACCGCTGTGCCGCGGACCGGAGTTGCAAGGTGCGCGCAGCAGCTGTCGACAGGTCGCACCGAGGGCATCGTACCTGCGGGGGAGTGCCCGCCGAAGGGTGCCGCACAGGCCGTTTGACGAGGTGGGAGCAGTCGGGGCGCGCGGGCGGACGGTGACCGAGGGTGAGCGGATCGGCGCGCGCGGCGTCCGGGAGACGGGCCCGGGGCAGAACGAAGCCCCCGATCACGGGGGAACAACCGGGGGCTTCGCGACTGAGGGCGGCTTCGATTGCCGCACATTGAGAACGTAAGTCCTGTCCGGGCCCCCGGTCAAGCGCAGTTGGAGCACTTGGCGAAGTTCGAGCGTACGGACCTTCACAGGTTCACCACATCGCGGCCGGTCCCTCACGGTGGGTGACATCCGGGTGCGGGTCAGGGTCTCCCACGGGCCCCGGCAGCACCTCGTACCCCTTCTCCAACTGCCGTACCAGAAAGTCGGCGTACGGTTTCGACGGGTCCTCGGCGAAGTGCGCCTCCTCGGCCGGGACCCATCCGTCCCAGAACTCCCGCTGGTCCTCCCCGTCCCGTGAGCGGCCGCGCGCCCAGGCGGTCTCGCGCGGCAGATCCAGCCACAGGAGACACGCCAGATACGGGCGCAGGGCGCGGCGGCCGGCGCCGACGCCCTCGACCAGGACGACGGGGGCCGGGGGCAGCGCCCGGGGCGGGCCGAAGCGGCGCTCGCGCCAGTCGTAGGGGGCGTAGTGCGCGGTCGCTCCGCGGCCCAAGGGCTCGATCACCTCGGTGAGCAGCCGGCGGGTCCAGTCGAACAGCTCGTCGTGGCTGGCGATGTCGTCGAGGCGCAGCACGGGCGCACCGCCGAGGGCCTCGGCCAGCCGTCCGGCGAACGTGGACTTCCCGGAGCCGGCGTGTCCGTCGATCCCGACCAGGCGGACCGGGCCGCAGGACGGGGGGAGACGGCGGAGCCGGGAGGCGAGCTGGTGGATGGCGGGTCCTGGGGGAGGGGCGCGGCGGGGGTTGGGGGAAAAACGGTCGGGGCGGGTGTGCGGCGGGCCAGTCTAGTGCGACACGGCCGGGTCTCCCGGGGCGGAGGTGCTGGCGGGCGGGGACACCCGCGTCCATAGTGGGCGCACAGCCGCACAGCCGCACAGCCGCACAGCCGCACAGCCTCGCACCGGACACCCTGGGGGTCCTCCGCTCATGAGCAGGGCAGAACAGCCGTCCCGCCGAAGGATCCTCACCGCCGCGATCGCCGTGGCCGCCGTGGCCGGCGGCACGGGCGCGGCGGTGGCCGCCGGCACCGGCGACACCGCAGAGACCGTGGGCGCCGGGGGCGCCCCGGCCCGCCCGATCGACCATCGCTCCTGGATCACGTACGCCGACTGGAGCACCGGCACCGCCCGGGGCACCCGGGCCGTCGCGGGCGCCCGGCCGGGTCTGGTCGTGGACGCCCCGCTCGGCACCGTCGACTACGCCGACCCGCACACGAAGACCACCGCCGCCTGGGAGTACGCGACCTGGACGTCCCCCCTGCACCGGCTCGCCGTCCCCGCGACCGAGGCGATCGCCTTCTGGAACGCGAGCACCCCGGCCGGCACCTGGCTCCAGGTCGAGCTGAGGGGCACGTACTCCGACGGCACGGACACCCCCTGGTACGTGATGGGCCGCTGGGCGGCCGGCGACCAGGACATCAAGCGGACCTCCGTCGACGGCCAGACCGACGGCCGCAGCACGGTCTGGACGGACACCCTCGCGGTCGACGACGCCTCGACCGGCCTGCGGCTGGCGGCGTACCGGCTCCGGCTGACCCTCCACCGGCGCCCCGGCACCGGGCTCACCCCGACGGTGTGGCGTACCGGTGTGACGGGCTCGGACGTCCCGGACCGCTTCACCGTCCCCGCCACGGTGCCCGGCCTCGCGCGGGAGCTGGCCGTGCCGCGCTACTCGCAGGAGATCCACAAGGGCCGGTACCCGGAGTACGACAACGGTGGCGAGGCCTGGTGCAGCCCCACCTCCTCGCAGATGATCATCGAGTACTGGGGCGGCCGGCTGACCGCCGCGCAGCTGAAGTGGGTCGACCCGGCCTACACCGACCCGCAGGTGTGCCACGCGGCCCGCCACACGTACGACCACCAGTACGGCGGCTGCGGCAACTGGCCGTTCAACGCGGCCTACGCGGCGACCTTCAAGGATCTCCAGGGCGTGGTGACCCGGCTCGCCTCCCTCACCGATCTGGAGACGCTGATCGCGGCCGGGATCCCCGCCATGACGTCCCAGTCCTTCCTCAAGGAGGAGCTGACCGGCGCGGGGTACGGCACGGCCGGGCACCTGATGACCGTGATCGGCTTCACGGCCGGCGGCGATGTGATCGCCAACGACCCGTACTCGGCCGACGACGCGGCGGTGCGGCGCGTGTACCGGCGGCGGGAGTTCGAGAACGTCTGGCTGCGGACCAAGCGGTACAACGCGAGCGGCACGGTCGTCTCCGGGACCGGCGGGGTCTGCTACCTCTACTTCCCGGCCCGTCCGACGGCCCGGCAGCGCGCGGCGCTGGGGACGGTGGGCGTCCGCGCCTGACGATCACCGAAGGCCTGTGAGCAAGGTCTCGGCCGTAAAGCGCCTGAACGGTGGCAAGGTGGACAGAACGCAGCCCCTCCCCCACCTCAGCGAGACGCCATGACCGCACACGCAGCCGCCACCGCCCGCACCCGCACCGGCGGTCCCCGGGACGACGGTCCGAAGGTCGTCGAGCACCTCATGGGCTGGGTCCTCGTCGCGGTCGTCGCGATGCTGGTGACCCAGCTCGGACTGCTCTGACAGGGGACCGGCCGCTGCCCGCTGCGGTATGACCGATGTGACCTGATCCACGGTTCGACCTGACATACTGACGTCGTCCCGCCGACCGTTGGAGACCAGGTCGAAAGTGAAAATCAGCCAACAGCGCGACGCCGCCCGTCCCCGGGCGCGGGGAACCGAGCGCTCGCTCGCGCGTCGTGCCGAACTCATCGCCATCGGGCGCAGGTTGTTCGCCGACACGTCCTACGACGCGCTCTCGATGGACGACATCGCGCGGCAGGCCCACGTCGCGAAGGGGCTGATCTACTACTACTTCCAGTCCAAGCGCGGCTATTACCTGGCGATCGTCCAGGACTCCGTCGCCGATCTGGTCTCCTTCGCCGCGAGCGGCCTCGAACTTCCCCAGGTGGACCGGGTGCAGCGCACCATCGACGGCTATCTGCGCTACGCCGAGCACAACCAGGCCGCCTTCCGCACGATCGTCAGCGGCGGGGTCGGCTTCGACACCGAGGTGCACGCCATCCGCGACGGGGTGCGCGCGGCGATCGTGGCGACCATCGCCGAGGGCGCCTACGGCCGCGGTGACATCCCGCGGCTGCCCCGGATGGGCCTGCTCGCCTGGGTGTGCAGCGTGGAGGGGGCCACCCTCGACTGGATCGACCGCCCCGAACTCTCCCGCGCGACCATGTGCGACCTGCTGGTGAAGACCCTGGGCGGCACCCTGCGCGCCATCGAGGAGATCGATCCGGTTTTCACGGCTCCGAAGCCGGCCCGCCGGGACGCCTGACAGCTGACGCCCGACATCTGACGCATGACGCCCGACATCTGACGCCTGACCTCCGGCGCCCGAGTGCCGACCCGGCACCGGGGCGGAGGCTCGTGGTCCTCCGCCCCGAATGCCCCATGAGCCGGGCCACTCGATCGCGCGCTACCTGATCGCGTCGATCAGCTCACCGTCCGCGGTGTCCCCGCTCAGCTCCCAGAAGAAGGTCCCGGCCAGTCCCTGGCGGTCCTTGTACCTCATCTTGGTCGCGATGGTCCTCGGGGTGTCGTAACTCCACCACTCCGAACCGCACTTGGCGTAGGCGGTGCCGCCGACCGTGCCGGTCGCCGGGCACCTCTCCTTGAGGACCTTGTAGTCCTCGTTGCCCGCCTCGTACGTGCCCGGCGCGGGTCCCGTGGCCGTGCCGCCCGGCTTCGCCTGGGTGACACCGGTCCAGCCGCGCCCGTAGAAGCCGATGCCGAGCAGCAGCTTGCGCGAGGGGATGCCCAGGCTCTTGAGCTTGGCGATCGTGGTCGCGGTGTCGTTGCCCCGCTGCGGGATGCCGCGGTAGGAGGTCAGCGGCGAGTGCGGTGCGGTGGGGCCGGTGGTCGCCCAGGTGCCGAAGTAGTCGTAGGTCATCGGGTTGTACCAGTCGACGTACCGTGCCGCGCCCGCGTAGTCGGCCGCGTCGATCCGGCCGCCGACGGAGGCGTCCGCGGTGATCGCGGCCGTGACCAGGTCGCGCTTGCCGAACGTGGTGCGCATGGCCTTCATGACGTCCCTGAACGCCTCCCGGCCGCTGGTGTCGCAGGTCAGGCCGCAGGCGTTGGGGTACTCCCAGTCGATGTCGATGCCGTCGAAGACGTCGGCCCACCTGGGGTTCTCGACCAGGTCGTGGCAGGACTCGGCGAACGCGGCCGGGTCCTTGGCCGCCTCGCCGAACCCGCCGGACCAGCTCCAGCCGCCGAAGGACCAGATGACCTTGAGGTTCGGGTGGAGCTTCTTCAGCTTGCGCAGCTGGTTGAAGTTGCCGCTGAGCGGCTGGTCCGCGGTGTCGGCGACGCCGTCCACGGACTCCTGCGCGGTGAACGGCTTGTCCGTGTCGGCCCAGGCGTCACCGAGGGCGCACTTGCCGTCGGTGACGTTGCCGAAGGCGTAGTTGATGTGCGTGAGCCGGTCGGCGGAGCCGGACGTCTCGATGTTCTTGACGAAGTACTGGCGGCCGTAGATGCCCCAGTCGGTGAAGTAGCCCACGACCTTGGAGCGGTTCGTGTGGGCCTCGGTGCGGTCGGGCTCGTTCGCCGTGGCGGTGCCCGCGCCGGCGAGCAGGGCGGCGCCGAGGACGGCGCAGCAACCAGCGGAGAGCAGCGCCCGGAACCGGGTGCGGGGGCGGAACGGGGTGTGCATCGGGTGTCTCCTCGCAGGGGACAGGGAGGCGATCGCACGCCGATCGGCATGAACGCGGGGAGGCGTTGGTCCGAAACGGTAGGAGGACTAGACCAGTTCGGTCAATGGTTCGGACCAATCCGGGCGGAGCCCGGGAGACCGGTCGGGGACCTGTCTGCCCGTGCGGCGCGGGCGTCCCCGGGGCATACTCACAGCGCCAGCCCCTGGTCCGTCAGGGAGGAGAGCGCCGCCATGCCCGACCGTGCGCCGACACCGGTGGACCGTGCCCTGCCCACGGACGAGGCCCGGGAGCTGATGACGCTCGTCCGTGACATCGCCCGGCGCGAGATCGTCCCGGCCGCCGCCGAGGAGGAGGCCGCCGGACGCTTCCCCCGCGCGCTGTTCACCCTCCTGTCGGAAGCGGGCCTGCTGGGTCTGCCGTACGACTCCGCCCACGGCGGCGGCGACCAGCCCTACGAGGTCTACCTCCAGGTCCTCGAGGAACTCGCCGCGGCCCGTCTCACCGTCGGGCTCGGCGTCAGCGTCCACACCCTGGCCGCGTACGCGCTGGCCGCCCACGGCACCGAGGAGCAGCGGGCCGTCCATCTGCCCGCGATCCTCGGCGGCGGGCTGCTCGGTGCGTACTGCCTCTCCGAGCCGTCCTCCGGGTCGGACGCCGCCTCGCTGCGGACCAGGGCGGTGCGGGACGGCGAGGACTGGGTGATCAGCGGCACCAAGGCCTGGATCACCCACGGCGGGATCGCCGACTTCTACACCGTCCTGGCGCGCACCGGCGGCGAAGGGCCGCGCGGGATCACCGCCTTCCTGGTGCCGGGCGACGCCGAGGGGCTCTCCGCCGCGCCGCCGGAGCGGAAGATGGGTCTGAAGGGCTCGCCCACCGCTCAGGTCCACCTCGACGGCGTACGGGTCCCCGACGCGCGCCGCCTCGGCGACGAGGGGCAGGGCTTCGCCATCGCCCTGGCCGCGCTGGACTCCGGACGGCTCGGCATCGCCGCCTGCGCGGTGGGCCTCGCCCAGGCCGCCCTCGACGAGGCGGTCGCGTACGCGGTGCGGCGACGGCAGTTCGGGCGGCCCCTCGCGGACTTCCAGGGGCTGCGATTCCTGCTCGCCGACATGGCGACCCGGATCGAGTCGGGCCGCGCCCTGTACCTGGCGGCGGCGCGGCTGCGGGACACCGGCCGGCCCTTCGTCCGGCAGGCCGCCATGGCCAAACTCCACTGCACCGACGCCGCGATGCAGGTCACCATCGACGCCGTCCAGGTGCTCGGCGGGTACGGCTACACCGCCGACTTCCCCGTCGAGCGCTATCTGCGCGAGGCCAAGGTCCTGCAGATCGTCGAGGGTACGAACCAGATCCAACGGATGGTCATCGCCCGTCACCTAGTGGGTCCGGAGAGCCGCTGAACTGCCCCGGCCGCACCTGCGGCGCCGCGAGCCGCACCCACTCCGGGTCGTGGCGTCCCGGCAGCGTACGGCCCCGCTCGGCCCAGGTGTGCAGCAGGGCGCGGTAGATGGGCGGGTCCTGCGGCACCGGTGGGGCCGGCGGAGCCAGCGGAACCGATTCTGCGCGCGGCGCCTCCCGGTGCACGGGGACGAAGAGCTGCCGGTGCCGTGCCGCCGTCGCGGTGTACGTGAGGGTCATACCGGGGCAAACGCGGGGGCGCCGCCGCAGGTCACGGCTCGGGTCGTCGGGAGTGCGTTCGGGGTGCGCCCGGTGTGGGGCCCGGCGCGACGCCGACGGGGCAGCGGCGGCTCGGCCGGCCGGGCCCGGACCGGCTTCGGCCGGCCGCGCATCTGGTCGCCCGCGAGCGACTGACGTACCGTCAAATTCCTTGCTCCCACGGAGGTGTGCCCGTGGTCGACGACCGTCCCGTGCCGCTCGACGAGTACCCCGTCCACCAGGTGCCCCTGTCGATGAAGCACGTCGCGACCGGGGACCGCAACGCCTACGACCGCTGCATCTTCCACGTCCTCGACCACGAGGGGCGCGCCCTGCTGATCGCCGGTCTCGGGGTCTACCCCAACCTCGGTGTGATCGACGCGTACGCCACCCTCCGCCTCGGCGACACCCTGTACGCCGTGCGCGCCTCCGACGCCCTCGGCGACGACCGGACGCGCCTGGAGGTCGGCCCCCTGCGCATCCGGGTCGAGCGCCCGCTGCGGGACTTCGTCCTGAGCTGCGCGGCGGACCCGGACGACCCGGACGGGCTGTCGTACGAGATCCACTGGTCGGCGGACTTCCCGGCGCTGTGGGAGCCGCACCACCAGCAGCGGCGCGGCGGGCGGCTCACGCTGGAGGGGAAGCGGTTCGTGCAGGCCGGCCGGTGCGTGGGGCGGATGCGGGCGGGCGGGCGGGAGATCCGGCTGACGGCGGGCGCCTGGACCGGGACCCGGGACCGCAGTTGGGGCGTGCGCCCGGTGCCCGGCGAGGAGGGCGGGCGGCTGGCGCAGGACCATCCGACCGAGGGGTTCCACTGGATCTGGTGCCCGGTCCGCTTCGAAGACCGCTTCCTGATGGTCGTCGTCCAGGAGGACGCGGACGGCCACCGCTCCCTGAACGACGCCACCCTCGTCCGCCCGGGCCGCCGTGACCGCCAACTCGGCTGGCCGCAGGCCGAGATCGGCTACCGGCCCGGCACCCGCCACCCCGAGCGCGCCCTGATCCACCTCGGGGACGTCCGCAAGCCCCTGGAGCTGACGGCGGAGATCCTCACCTCCTCCCCGCTCGCGATCGGCGCCGGCTGTCCGCCGGCCGACGACTGGCAGCACGGCACCTGGCAGGGCCCCGGCTGGACCGACCGCCGCACCTACGACCTGACGGCACCTCACCCCCGGGCCGCCTGCGGGGTGACCGATCACGCGGCCCGCTTCCGGATGGACGGCCAGACCGGCTACGGCATCTTCGAGCACGGCTCGTTCGGCCGCCACGACCCGAGCGGCTTCACCGGCTTCGACTCGGTCGCACCCTAGGGAGGCGAGGGCATGGCGACGACACCGCGTCCCCGCGCCACCACCCGGGACCTCGAGGAGCTGACCCGCCGGCTGAGCGTCTGGCTCGCCGCGCGGCTGCCGGGCGCCGAGGCGACCGGCGTGACCGTCCCCGCCTCCAACGGCATGTCCAGCGAGACCCTGCTCTTCGGCCTCGAGCACCCCCGACCGCCGGTGCGCGCCTGCGCGTTGAGGCCGGCGGCGGATCCGGCGGCGTACACCGTGTTCCCCGTCTACGACATGGTCCGGCAGTACCGCACCATGCACCTGGTCGCCGAGCGGACGGACCTCCCGGTGCCGAAGGCGCTCTGGCTGGAGGAGGACCCCGGCCCGCTCGGCGCGCCGTTCTTCGTGAGGGAACGGGCCGAGGGCAGGGTTCCGCCCGACGTGATGCCGTACACCTACGAGGGGAACTGGCTGCACGCCGCGGGCGACGCGCAGCGGGAGCGGCTGGAGGCCGCCACGATCGGGCTGCTGGCCCGGCTGCACGACCAAGTACCCCCGCACGAGGCCGAGTTCCTCGACCCACCGGGCGACGGGGACGCGCTGCGCCGCCATGTCACGGCCCAACGTGCCTTCCCCCACTCTCGGCTTCCCTCGAGCGGGAGGGGTCCCCATCGACTGGGTGGTGGCCGGACTCGCCCCCTCACCGCTGATCGAGGCGGCCTTCGACCGGCTGGCGCAGCTGTGGCCGGACGACCCGGGCGCACCCGTGCTGAACTGGGGCGACGCCCGGATCGGCAATGTCGTCCACGACGGCTTCGAGCCCGCCGCCGTACTGGACTGGGAGATGGCGGCACTCGCCCCGCGCGAGGTCGACCTCGGCTGGACGATCTATCTGCACCGCTTCTTCCAGGACCTGACCGTAGCCTCCGGACAGCGCGGACTGCCGGACTTCCTGCGCCGCGACCGGGTGGAGGCGCGCTACGCGGACCTCACCGGTCACACCCCACGGAACATGGAGTTCCACACCCTGTACGCGGCGCTCCGGCACGCGATGGTGATGCTGCGGATCGCCTACCGCCAGGCGTACTTCGGTGAAGTGGCCGTCCCGGCGGATCCGGACACACTGATCCTGCACCACGGCAGCCTGCGGGCCATGGTGCAGGGCAGCTACTGGGACTGAGCGAGCCGGCTCAGGCGGCGTGGCGGCGCATCGCCGGCACGCGCATCGGGCGCGAGCCCGGGCCGCCGACGTGCGAGAAGGGCTGGGTGCGCCAGTCGAGCCCCTGAGGGAGCGTCAGCAGCAGCGCGGTGTCCTGCTCCTGGGGCGTGAAGGACTCGTCGGCGGGCCGGGCCTCGGCCGCCGTGCGCCCGGTGCCGGCGCAGACCGTGAGCCCGAACGGGTTCCACGGCGAGGCGCACAGTGCGTGCTCCGGCAGGATCTCCTCGTCGGCCAGCAGTGCGATGGGCTGCGCGCAGTCCGGGCAGATCACCCGGTACATCTCGAAGGTGTCGTACGTGTCGAGTTCGTCGCCGTCATAGGTCTCGGCGAAGTCGGGTTCGACGCCCTCCGGCTCGGACTCGACCACGGACATGAGCCGCTTGGGCGCGGTGCGACCAGGGCGCTTCAGACTCTGCATGGGATTCTCCCCCTCGGGCTGGGCCGTTCAGGCACTGCGGCCTCGACCACAGCAAGCACTTCCCAACCCGTCTCGGCGGTAATCACGAGGACATCACGAAGCCCCGACGAAGTCTGTGGCCTTCGTCACATGCCAATCGCAGGTGCCTCGTGCGCGGCTGAACCGCTCAGGCCGCGCACGGACGACTCCCGGCCACATCACGAACCGGGTATGACCTGCGCTGCATAGGTATACGCGGAGATCAGACGCACTGTAGGTTCTTCCGTCATGGAGGAGCTGGACCGACAAATCGTGCAGCTGCTCGTCAAGGACGGGCGGATGAGTTACACCGATCTGGGCAAGGCCACGGGCCTGTCCACGTCGGCCGTGCACCAGCGGGTGCGCCGGCTGGAACAGCGCGGCGTCATCCGGGGGTACGCGGCCGTCGTCGACCCGGAGGCCGTCGGGCTGCCCCTGACCGCCTTCATCTCGGTGAAACCGTTCGACCCCAGCGCTCCCGACGACATCGCCGACCGCCTCGCCGGGGTGCCCGAGATCGAGGCCTGCCACAGCGTCGCGGGCGACGAGAACTACATCCTCAAAGTGCGGGTGGCCACCCCGCACGAACTGGAGGAGCTGCTGGGGCGGCTGCGGGCCCTCGCGGGCGTCTCGACACGGACGACGGTCGTCCTGTCGACACCGTACGAGGCTCGGCCGCCGCGTATCTGAGGGCGGTCCGTGCGCCCGGCGGCCGCGGAGCGGAGGGGGTCCGTGCGCCGGGCCCCGCGATCGGAGGGGCCCGTGTGCCGGGCGGCTCCGGTGAGGCGCGAGACTGTTCCCCATGAGTGAGCGCACCCCCGAGCCGAAGACCGTCCTGCTCCGCCGCGGAGAGGTCCACAGTCCCGCCGACCCGTTCGCGACCGCGATGGTCGTCGAGCGCGGTCAGGTCGCCTGGGTCGGCTCGGAGGGCGCCGCCGACGCCTTCGCGGACGGCGTCGACGAGGTGGTCGACCTCGACGGCGCCCTCGTCACCCCGGCCTTCACCGACGCCCATGTGCACACCACGTCCACGGGCCTCGCGCTGACCGGCCTCGACCTCTCGACCGCTCCCTCCCTGGAGGCGGCCCTCGCCCTGGTCCGGGACTTCGCCGCCGCCCGGCCGCAGGACAAGGTCCTGCTCGGGCACGGCTGGGACGCCTCCCGCTGGCCCGGCGGCCGTCCGCCGACCCGCGCCGAACTCGACGTGGCCACCGGCGGCCGTCCCCTCTATCTGTCCCGGATCGATGTGCACTCGGCGGTCGTCTCCACGGCCCTGCTGGAGCTGACGCCCGCCCTCGGCGCACCCGACGGGCCGCTCACCGCCGACGCCCACCACACCGTCCGCGCCGCCGCGTTCGCGGCCGTGACGCCGGCCCAGCGCACCGAGGCCCAGCGCGTCGCCCTCGCGCACGCCGCCTCCCTCGGTATCGGCAGCGTCCACGAGTGCGCCGGCCCCGAGATCTCCTCCGAGGACGACTTCACGGACCTGCTGCGGCTCGCCGCCGAGGAGACGGGACCGCGGGTCGTCGGCTACTGGGCCGAGCAGGCCGCGGAAGGCGTGGCGAAGGCGCGGGAGCTGGGCGCGCTCGGGGCCGCCGGTGATCTGTTCGTCGACGGCGCCCTCGGCTCCCACACCGCCTGTCTGCACGCCCCGTACACCGACGCGGCCCACACCGGCACCGCCTACCTGACCGCCGCCGACGTGGCCGCGCACGTGCTGGCCTGCACCGAGGCCGGGCTCCAGGCCGGCTTCCACGCCATCGGCGACGCCGCTGTGACCGCCGTCGTCGAGGGTGTGCGCGCCGCCGCCGAGAAGGTCGGCCTCGCCCGCGTCCGCGCCGCCCGCCACCGGGTCGAGCACGCCGAGATGCTCACCCCGGGGACGATCGCCGCCTTCGCCGAACTCGGGCTGACCGCCTCCGTCCAGCCCGCCTTCGACGCCCTGTGGGGCGGCGCGGACGGCATGTACGCCCAGCGTCTGGGCGCCGAGCGGGCCCGCACTCTGAACCCCTTCGCGGCCCTGCTGCGGGCGGGTGTGCCGCTGGCCTTCGGCTCCGACAGCCCCGTCACCCCCCTCGACCCCTGGGGCACGGTCCGGGCCGCCGCCTTCCACCGCACCCCCGACCACCGCGTCTCCGTCCGCGCCGCCTTCACCGCCCACACCCGCGGCGGCTGGCGGGCGATCGGCCGCGACGACGCCGGCGTCCTGGTCCCGGGCGCGCCCGCCGACTACGCGGTCTGGCGGACCGAGGAGCTGATCGTCCAGGCCCCCGACGACCGGGTCGCCCGCTGGTCCACCGACCCCCGCTCCGGCACCCCCGGCCTGCCCGACCTCACCCCCGGCCGGGACCTGCCGCTGTGTCTGCGCACGGTGGTCGGCGGACGGACCGTGTACGTACGGCCGGGTGAGTGATCCCGGGACGCCGGGCCCGGAAGATCACCCGTCCGCGCATCGTCGTACGGCCCGGATCACCTCCCCGCTGACCTGGGCATTGTCCGAAGAGCCGCAGGTCGAACGGCTGTTGACAGCCGATGGCCGGGGGCCGGTAGGTTCGGCCGGGTCCACCATCGGACGCCCCGCCGCGTAACGTCCGCGCACTCGCCGCGGCGCCGCTGGGTCAGGGACGGTGTGCCGCACCGGGGCACCGCCACTGGCAGCCAGGCTCAGCGCCAGCGCCGCAGCGAGGGAACGTTCCGTCCGGCCGGGGAGGTGTGACCCGGGTGGGGCCCGGGCGCTCAGTAGACAACGGCTTTCGGTCGACCCGCAGCCAGCGGGCCCCAGGTCGGCCCGAAGAGCGCCGGGCCCCCCGCCGCGGCGGGCTTGGCACGCGTCCGTGCGGGGTACGTGCGTACATACAAGCCCAAAACGACAGTCTTACCCCGCTTTTAGGGAATCGACACCACCATACGAACGTCCTGTTCGCGTCACCGCAGGCGGCGGCCACTATGGTGGTCCCCTGCGTACGGACACGAAGGGGCAGCAGTGAACGACGGCGACGGGACCCTCGCGGCACAGGACCGGGGGAGGCAGTTCGGCCCGCTCGGCACCGCCTTGGTGATCATTCCGACCTACAACGAGGCGGGGAACATCAAGGGCATCGTCGGCCGGGTGCGCAAGGCCGTCCCCGAGGCCCATGTCCTCGTGGCCGACGACAACAGCCCCGACGGCACCGGCAAGCTCGCCGACGAACTGGCCGCCGACGACGACCAGGTCCAGGTCCTGCACCGCAAGGGCAAGGAGGGCCTCGGCGCCGCCTACCTGGCCGGCTTCCGCTGGGGCCTGGAGAACGGCTTCGGCGTGCTCATCGAGATGGACGCCGACGGCTCCCACCAGCCCGAGGAACTGCCCCGGCTGCTCACCGCGCTCAAGGGCGCCGACCTGGTCCTGGGCTCCCGGTGGGTGCCGGGCGGCCGCGTGGTGAACTGGCCCAAATCCCGCGAGGTCATCTCCCGCGGCGGCAGCCTCTACTCCCGGCTCGCCCTCGACCTGCCGCTGCGCGACATCACCGGCGGCTACCGGGCCTTCCGCCGCGAGACCCTGGAGGGCCTCGGTCTCGACGAGGTCGCCTCCCAGGGCTACTGCTTCCAGGTCGACCTGGCCCGCCGCGCCGTCAAGGCCGGCTACCACGTCGTCGAGGTTCCGATCACCTTCGTCGAGCGCGAGCTCGGCGACTCCAAGATGAGCCGCGACATCCTCGTCGAGGCGCTGTGGAGGGTCACTGCGTGGGGCGTGGGGGAGCGGGTCGGCAAGATCACGGGGCGGAACGAGCCGCCGCAGAAGTAGCGGGCCGCCGCGGAAGTGGCGAGTCGCCGCGGAAGTGGCGAGTCGCCGCGGAAGTGGCGGGCGGAGCTGTCCCGGCGGAGGCGGTGTGCCCGCCGGGGGGTGCGCACAGAAACGGCTGATCGTCCCCTTATGCCGCTCTGAGCTTCGTCCAGGCACACTGGACGTATGACGACTGGCGCCCCGATCCCGACGTACCCCACCTCCGGTGCCTCCGGCCCGCGCGCGAGCCGGCCCCGGCGTTCCCGCCTGCGGACGTTCCTGCCGCTGGGGCTCGCCGTGTGGCTGGTGCTGGAGATCTGGCTGCTGACGCTGGTCGCGGGCGCGGCCGGTGGATTCGCGGTCTTCCTGCTCCTCGTCGCCGGGTTCGTGCTCGGCTCGGTGGTCATCAAGCGCGCCGGCCGCCGCGCCTTCCGGAACCTCAACGAGACGCTCCAGCGCGGCACCGCCCCCACCCGGGGCGGGGGCAACGGCCTGATGATGCTCGGCGGTCTGCTCCTGATGATCCCTGGTGTGATCTCGGACGCGGTGGGCCTCCTTCTGCTCCTCCCGCCCGTCCAGAAGGCCATCGGCTCCTACGCCGAGCGCAAGCTGCTGGCTGCCGCGGGCACCCCGGGCTCCCTGGGCGACGCCTACCAGCAGGCCCGGATCCACCGCCCCGACGGCAAGGTCGTCCAGGGCGAGGTCATCCAGGGCGAGGTCATCCGCGACGAGCGGTAGCTCCCGCCGCCGGACGCACAACGACCGCGGGCGCCGTACGTGCATCACGTACGGCGCCCGCGGTCATTGGCGTCTGTTGCCGGCCGGCCGTCCGCTAGGCGGACTTGCGGCTGTCGCGGGGATGCACCGCAAGGTTCATCGCCCCGGACCGCAGCACGGCCAGGCGCTCCTCGAGGACCTCTTCGAGTTCCTCGCGGGTGCGCCGCTCCATCAGCATGTCCCAATGCGTACGCGCGGGCTTGGCCTTCTTCTCCTCAGGGCCGTCGCCGTCCACGAGGAGTGCAGGGGCTCCGCAGACCTTGCACTCCCACTCCGGCGGAATCTCCGCCTCGACCGAGAAGGGCATCTCGAAGCGGTGCCCCTTCTCGCATGCGTACTCCACGGCCTGGCGCGGGGCCAGGTCGATACCGCGGTCCGTCTCGTAGCTGGTCACCACGAGGCGCGTGCCGCGAAGAGCTCGCTCACTCATGAATCGTGCCTCCCGGGCTTGTCGCCCACAGGACAGGTGTCGCTGTCGTCGTCATCCGGTCAACGTCCGGTCGGCGGTAAAGATTCCCGTTCCGAGTCCCGTTCCGGGTCATGCGTCGCCGTCGTAGCCGCAGCCTTGTCAACCAGTGCAGTACCCACCGGCGCCCGGTTTGTCACATCTGAAAGGAGATGTCACCCAGCGTTTCGGCATCTTTGACGCGCAGTAACGGTACGCCTGACAGGCCAAACGCGTACACTACCGCCCTTTCGCCTTGAGTGCTAAATCTTCTCGGGCACGGGGTTGCCGGCCTCGCCGATCGCCCGCCGTACCGGGACCCGGGCGAGCAGCACGAACCCGATCACGAAGAAGGCCACCAGCGAGATGATCGCGTCCCGGTAGCTCCCGGTCAGCTGGTAGGTGATCCCGAAGAGCAGCGGGCCCAGCCAGCTCATCCCGCGGTCGCTCAGCTCGTACGCCGAGAAGTACTCGGCCTCCTTGCCCGGTGGGACCAGATGGGAGAAGAGGGAACGGGACAGCGCCTGGCTGCCGCCGAGGACCAGTCCGATCGCCGCCGCCAGGAGGAAGAAGCCCACGGGTGCGCCTTCGGGAAGGAAGTACCCGGCGCCCAGGGTGAGCGTCCACGCGATCAGCGAGCCGAGGATCGTGCGCTTCGCGCCGTACGTCCGGGCCAGGCGGCCCATGCCGAGGGCGCCCGCGACGGCCAGCACCTGGACCAGCAGGACGGCGCCGATCAGCGTCGACTGGCTGAGGCCGAGTTCCTCCGAGCCGTAGACCGAGGCCTGGGAGATCACGGTCTGGATGCCGTCGTTGTAGACGAGGTAGGCGAGGAGGAAGGCCAGGGTCAGCGGGTGGCGGCGCATGTCCCGGACCGTGGCCGCGAGCTGGCGCAACCCCGGAGCCGTCGGCGCCTCCCGTGCCGCCGGCGGGCGGTCCCGCAGCCGCAGCAGCGGGATCAGCGTGAAGCCGCCCCACCACAGACCCGCCGAGGCCAGGCAGATCCGCACGGCCGTCGACTCCGAGACGCCGAAGGAGTCGTGGGCGAGATAGAGGACCAGGTTCAGCACCAGGACCAGGGAGCCCGCCGCGTACCCGAAGGCCCAGCCGCGCGAGGAGACCGCGTCGCGTTCCTCGGGCGGGGCGATCTGGGGCAGATAGGAGTTGTAGAGCATCATCGCCACGGACTGGGCCGCGTTCGCCACGATCAGCAGCGCACCGCCGAGCAGATAGCGGTCCCCGCCCAGGAAGAACATGCCCGTGGTCGCCGCGGCCCCGGTGTACGCGGCCGCCGCCAGCAGCGGCTTCTTGCGGCCTGTGCGGTCGGCGGCCGCGCCCACCAGCGGCATCAGCAGCACGGCCACGATCACCGACAGGGACACCGAGTACGGGAAGAACGACCCCGCGCGCACCGGGATGCCCAGCGGGTGCACATACCCCTCGGGGTCTGCCGCCTCCTTGGCGACCGAGGTCAGATACGGACCCAGGAACACGGTGAGCACGCTCGTCGAGTAGACGGAGCACGCCCAGTCGTAGAAGTACCAGCCGCGCTGCTCGCGCCGCCGCCCGGCGGCCTCGTCGGACGCCGCCGTCCGCACGGTGTCGGTGCCCACCCGTGCCCTCGCTTCCCCGCTGAAGGTGCCGCGCGAGGGCGGCGAGGGTCCTCAGGCCCAGACGCCCCGGTCCTCCATGACCTTGCGCAACGTGTCGATGTGATCGGTCATGATGCCATCGACTCCCAGGTCCAGGAGCCGGTGCATCCGCTCCGGCTCGTTGATCGTCCACACGTGCACCTGAAGCCCGCGTGCGTGGGCGGCGCGTATGAAGCGGGCGTCCACGACCTGGATGCCCGACTGGGTCTCGGGAACCTGGGCGGCGACCGCCGATCGGCGCAGCGCCGCGGGCACGCCCCAGGACCGCAGCCGCAGGTTGAGCACGCCCCGGGTGCCGTACGAGGTGGCCAGGCGCGGCCCGGCCAGCCGCTGGGCGCGCACCACACGGGCCTCGGAGAACGAGCCGACGCACACCCGGTCCCAGGCGTCGGTGCGCGCGATGAGGTTGAGCAGGGGGTGGAGGGCCGGCTCGGCCTTGATGTCGACGTTCCAGCGCACCTCGGGGAACGTCTCCAGCAGTTCCTCGAAGAGCGGCACCGGCTCCTTGCCCGCCACGCGCGCGTGCCGTACGTCCGCCCACGGCAGATCGGCGATCCGGCCCGCGCCGTCGGTCACCCGGTCCAGCGTCGAGTCGTGGAAGGCGACGAGCTTGCCGTCCCGCGTGGCGTGCACGTCGGTCTCGATGTACCGGTAGCCCGCCTCGACCGCGCGCCGGAACTGCGCCATCGTGTTCTCCAGGCCGTCGGCGTCACCGCCGCGGTGCGCGAACGGGATGGGCCCGGGATGGTCGAGGTACGGGTGGCGTATCAGGGTGCTCACGGACGCAGTATCGCTCCACGGGGTGGCCCGGTGGCAACGACCGTGCTGCCGCCGGATGCCGCCCGGACGGCGAACACCCGCAGGAAGAGCTGTGCGAGCGGGCCGATCGAGACCGCGTACAGCAGCGTCCCGACGCCGATCGTGCCGCCGAGCAGGAAGCCGGTGACGACGACCGCCACCTCGATCGCGGTGCGCATCAGCCGGATCGAGCGGCCGGTACGCCGGTGCAGCCCCGTCATCAGCCCGTCGCGTGGGCCCGGTCCGAAGGCGGCGGCGATGTAGAGGCCCGTGGCCGCGCCGTTGAGCACGATGCCCGCCACCAGCAGGGGCACGCGGACGGCCAGGGAGTGCGCCCCGGGGACCAGGGCGAGCGTGCCGTCCATCGCGAGGCCGACCACGAAGACGTTGGAGACCGTGCCCAGGCCCGGGCGCTGGCGCAGCGGGATCCACAGGAGCAGCACCGCCGCGCCCACGACGATCGAGACGACCCCGATCGTCAGGCCGGTGAGTTCGGCCAGGCCCTGGTGGAGCACGTTCCATGGTTCGAGACCCAGGCCCGCCTCGACGAGAAGGGCGGAGCTGGCGCCGTAGAGCGCGAGTCCGGCGTAGAGCTGGACCAGCCGGCGTGTGAGAGGTGCCCGGGTCGGCAAGAGGTGCCCCCTGTGGTGGAAGTGGCCTGACCCGTGACACTCTGTGGCGTGGATGGAATCGTCATCCATGGCCAATTCGGGGAAGGTGGACTGGTATCCATGGCGCAGTGGACCTCCGCGGTGGGCGCCGCACAGCTCGCGCGGCTGCTCACGTCCCAGCAGGACCGCCCGGCGGGCCCCGGCACGCGCCGGCCGCCCGCCTACCGCGCCCTCGCCGACGGCGTCCGGTTGCTGGTGCTGGAGGGCCGTGTCCCGGTGGCCGCCCGGCTGCCCGCCGAACGCGAACTGGCCCTCGCCCTGTCCGTGAGCCGTACGACCGTCGCCGCCGCCTATGAGGCGCTGCGCGCGGAGGGGTTCCTGGAGTCCCGGCGCGGCGCCGGCAGCTGGACGGCCGTCCCCGCGGGCAATCCGCTCCCGGCGCGCGGCCTGGAACCCCTGCCGCCCGAGGCCCTCGGCTCGATCATCGACCTGGGCTGCGCGGCCCTGCCCGCGCCCGAACCCTGGCTCACCCGCGCCGTCCAGGGCGCGCTGGAAGAGCTGCCACCGTACGCCCACACCCACGGCGACTACCCGGCCGGACTGCCCGCGCTGCGCGCGATGATCGCCGACCGGTACACCGCGCGCGGGATCCCGACCATGCCCGAGCAGATCATGGTGACCACGGGGGCGATGGGCGCGATCGACGCCATCTGTCATCTCTTCGGCGGGCGCGGCGAGCGCATCGCCGTCGAGTCGCCCTCCTACGCCAACATCCTCCAGCTCATGCGGGAGGCGGGCGCCCGGCTGGTGCCCGTCGCGATGGCCGAGGGGCTCGCCGGGTGGGACATGGACCGCTGGCGCCAGGTACTGCGGGAGGCCGCGCCGCGGATCGCGTACGTCGTGGCCGACTTCCACAACCCGACCGGCGCGCTCGCCGACGAGGACCAGCGGCGCCGGCTGGTCGAGGCGGCCCGCTCGGCCGGGACCGTGCTGGTCGCGGACGAGACGATGAGCGAGCTGTGGCTCGACGACGACGTGGAGCTGCCCCGGCCGGTGTGCGGCTTCGACCCCGCCGGGTCGACCGTGATCACGGTCGGATCGGCGAGCAAGGCGTTCTGGGCCGGAATGCGCATCGGCTGGGTCCGGGCGGCTCCGGACGTCATCCGCAGCCTGGTCGCGGCCCGCGCCTACGCCGACCTCGGTACGCCCGTGCTGGAGCAGCTGGCGGTGAACTGGCTGTTCGGCACCGGCGGCTGGGAGCACGCCGTCGAGCTGCGCCGCAGCCAGGCCCGGGAGAACCGGGACGCGCTGGTCGCCGCCGTGCGGCGGGAGCTGCCCGACTGGGAGTTCGCCGTGCCGAAGGGCGGCCTGACGCTCTGGGTGCGGGCCGGGGGCCTGTCCGGCTCGCGGCTCGCCGAGGCGGGGGAGCGAGTCGGGGTGCGGGTGCCGTCCGGGCCCCGCTTCGGCGTCGACGGCGCCTTCGAGGGGTTCGTGCGACTGCCGTTCACCGTGGGGGGCGCGGTGGCGGAGGAGGCGGCGGCCCGGCTGGCCGCGGCGGCCCGGATCGTGGAGAGCGGCGGCACGGCGGGCGGCGAGGGGCCGCGGACGTTCGTCGCCTAAGGCGCATGTGCAAAAGGGCGGGCCGGTCCCTCGGGGACCGGCCCGCCCTTTCCCGTACCTGGCTGGCCCTAGTCGGCGACCGCCGCCTCGGCCGGTACCGGGAGCGACTCCGTCGCCGGGTCCACCGGAGCGGTCCGCGGCGGCAGCAGCTCCAGCACCGCCTGCCGCTGCGCGTCGCTCGTCGCGTCGTCGTACGGATCCGGGGTGGCAGGCACCTGGAGGCGGTGCACCGCGCCCGCGCCCAGCCGGGCGTAACCGCGTCCCGGAGGGACCTGCTCGACGGGAGTGGTGTGCGGGGGAGCCCCGAGGACGGCCGTCAGCTGACCCGCTGAGGCGGGGCCGAGCACGACACGCGCGCGCGTGTGCTGCCGTACGGCGTCGCTCAGGAGGTCCAGGCTGTCGAACTGTTCGGCCACGACCACCGTCACCGCCGCCGCGCGGCCGTGCCGGAGGGGGACCTGGAGGAGGGACTGCGGGTCCCCCCGGCCGTCCGCCTCGGCGAGGTGGGTGAAGACCGTGGGGCGGTCGAGGAGGATCCACAGGGGGCGCTTGGTGTCGTCCGGCGGCGGATGGCCCTCCTGGCGGGCCCGGTTCGCGGCGATCAGTCGGCGCTCCGTCTCGTGCGCCGCCCACTCCAAGCCCGCCACCGCCCCGGCCAGCCCGACCTCGATGCCCAGGACGCCGTCCCGGCCGGTGAGGCAGGCGTACTCGCCGGTGCCGCCGCCCTCGACGATCAGGACGTCGCCGTGCCGAAGGGCCTGGAGGGCGATGGAGCGCAGCAGGGTGGAGGTGCCGCTGCCGGGCTGGCCGACCGCCAGCAGGTGCGGCTCGGTGGAGCGGACACCGGTGCGCCAGACGACCGGCGGGACGTCGCGCTGCTCCTCGCCGTGGGTGAGGGGGAGCGTGCGCTGGACGCGTGAGGGGTCGGTGATGCCCAGGACCGTCTCACCGGGGGCGGTGACGAAGCGCTGGGCGGCGATGTCGGTGGGGAGCGGGGCGAGGACGCCGACGGTGAGTTCGTTGCCCTCCTGGTCCCAGGTGAAGAGGTACTCGCGGCCGCGTCCCGCCTTCGCGGTCAGCAACTGCTCGATCCGCGCGCGGGGACCGGCCTCGCCGTCCGGGAAGTAGGCCGGGTAGCGGATCACCAGGTCGGTGACGCGGCCCGAGCCGTCGAACTCGTAGGCCGGGAAGACCTTCTCCCACTCACCGCCGTGCGCGTACAGGGGAGAAGGGTCCTCGGCCGTCGAGAAGTACGGGACCAGGGCCTCGTACAGCGACTGGAGCCGCTGGGTCTGCGACTCGTCGGGGCCTTCGGGAACCGGTGGGGTGCGGTCCCGGCCCTGCCAGGCTGCCGCCGCCATCAGCGTGATGACGGCGAGCAGCGGACCGTACGGCACCAGGGCCACGACCAGGACAACCGAGGCCGCCAGGAACAGCAGCGGGCCGCGCTTGTCCTTGGGGGTGTCGGCCCACGTGCGCCGCCCGGCGGAGGCCAGCCGGCGCAGACCGCGGGTGATCGTGATCAGCGGGTGGAGGACGTCCGTGGCGCTGTCGGCCGCCGTCCGGGCCAGCTCCCGGCTCCGGGCGATCTGCGCGCTGCCTGTGCTCAGGATGCGGGGGAGGGGGCGCCGGGCCACTGCTGTCTCCTGAAAGTGCGTACGGAAGGGACGGACGGCGGGTCGGCCGGCGTCAGAACTTGATGCCGCCGAGGAGGCTCGCGAGACTCTCGCCGCCGGCCTTGATGCTCGGGGCGATCGCCGTGCTCGCCAGGTAGAAGCCGAAGAGCGCCGAGACGCATGCGTGCGACGCCTTGAGTCCGTCCTTGCGGAAGAACAGGAAGGCGATGACGCCGAACAGGACGACGCCTGAGATGGAAAGGATCATTGGGGATCTCCTGGTTCGTGGGGACAGTCACCATGAGTACTTCCAGGATCACAGGATGTATCCATACGATAAAAGGTGCAACTGGGTGAAATTCAGCTGATTTCCACCAGGTGGCGTAAGGTCTGCTGGGCCGCCTGAGCAGGAGAATTGCGTCGAACGGGTCTCTTCGTGATCTTTGCCTCGGAGGGCACCGGCCATGTGCGCGACGAGCCAGTACCCTGGCGATTCACCTGAACGGTTGAAGCGAGAGGCGGTCCAGGCCGATGACTGAAGCCCCCGACCCCGAGGTCGTGGAGCTGGCGACCAAGATCTTCGATCTGGCCCGGCAGGGCCGGACCGAGGAGCTCGTGGGCTACGTCGACGCGGGCGTTCCGGCCAACCTCACCAACGATCGCGGTGACTCGCTCGTGATGCTCGCCGCCTACCACGGCCATGCCGACGCGGTCCGGGCCCTGCTGGCCCGCGGCGCCGAGGCCGACCGGATCAACGACCGGGGCCAGACCCCGCTCGCCGGGGCCGCCTTCAAGGGCGAGACCGAGGTGATCAAGGTCCTGCTGGAAGCCGGAGCCGATCCTTCCGCGGGCACTCCCTCGGCCGTCGACACGGCCCGGATGTTCGCCAGGACCGAGCTGCTCGACCTGTTCGGCACGCACTGAGCCGACGGTCCCGGGCAGCTGACAAGCAGGTGCCGACCAGGTAAATCAACGACCACGGGGGAGGCGGTACAAGGCCGCCGGAAATTTCGGTCGCGGCAGGCAGAACAGCCGGGTCATCATGACGACGTGATTCACGGACGCGATGGCTGGGCAGGTGTTGCCGCACCGCGCGGGCCGTGATGCGGTCCGCATGGGCCACCGACGAGAGGCAGAGGAAGATGGTCTACAGCAAGCAGGAAACGGCGGGCGCCCCGACGTGTTGTCACGCGGCCAGGTAGTGCACGTCCCCGGTTGCGTCGACGCTTGATGTGAGGCTGTTTCCCATGTTCGATCCGGTCATAGCGCCCAGCGGTACGCTGCTCGGCCTCCTCCAGAGGGGTCGCGGCGACGGCACGCTGCACGCGCTCACCGCACCGCGCGCCGAAGCGCTCGCGGCGCTGAATCACTGTGTGCTGCGGGATCCCCGCCACGACTGGCAGGTGGAGAACCGCTCGCTCTACTACGCCCGGCTCTACCTCGACCTGGGCGGCGACCTCGACGAGATCGAGGCGCACCTCTTCGACGTCGAGGACGTCTTCGACACCGAGGAGTCACGCACGGGCCTCGCCCTGGCCGTCCTCGGCCATCTCGCCTCCTATGGCAGGCGGGACGCCCTCGACCTGCTGCGCAGGTACGCGGCCTCGGGCGCCAACTGGGCCTGGGCCCTGGACGAACTCGCGCTGCGCGACGACGACGCGGGCCTGCGTGCCCTCGCCGTCCCGGTGCTCGCCCGGTTCGCGACGGACGCCGAGGGCGAGTCCGAACTGGCCGCCGCCGTACGCGACGCCTTCGAGCCACGGCCCTGGCGGCTGTGGGCCGAGGATCCCCGCGAACACATCTCCACGCGCGTGCGTGCCGCACAGGAAGCCGGCTGCTTCGACCGCTGGCAACGGCAGATGAGTCCCGGCGGACCCCGCCCCGGCTGGAGCGTGAGCGCGGTCCTCGAATGGGCCCAGCAGGGCGTCGAGCGCGGCGCCGCGCTCCATGTGCCGGCCGCCCGCTGCCTGATCGCCGTGGCCGGCCCGGAGGACCGCCCGGAGATCGTGCGGGCCGCCCAGGACGGCACCGAGGGAGCCCGGTGCACCGCCCTGCGCTACCTCGCCGACTGCAACGATCCCGAGGCCCTCCCCCTGATCGAGCGGGCCGTGGCAACCGGCAGCACGGCCGTTGTGGAGGCCGCCGTCGACGCCTTCGAGCGCATGCGCAGCCTCGCCGCCATCGACCGGGCCCGCGGCTGGGCCCGCCGGCCCGACTCCCTCGGCGCCGCCGCCGGACGCGTGCTCGCCTGCCGGGGCGGCACCCGGGACAGTGACCTCGTCCTCGGCGCCCTGCGCGAGGCCGTGCGCGGCGAGGGCTGCGACGCACCCACCCTGTGGACCCTCGTCGACGGCGCCGGGCGCCTCGGTATCGTCTGCGCCGCACCCGTACTGCGCCACATCTACCGCGAGACGGCCTCGTCCCATCTGCGCGGCCGCTGCGCCCGCGCCCTCGCCGCCACCGACCCCTCCTTCCCCACCGGCTTCGCCGTCGAATGCCTCTGGGACTGCGAGGAGGCCACCCGTGAGGTCGCCGCCCGGCACGCCGAGACCGGCGACGCCCGGGTCGTCGAACGCCTGCGCCGGCTCGCCGCCGACCCCGCCGAGGAGGCGGAGGTACAGACGGCCGTACGGAGCCGGATCGGACCGGACGCGGCCTCCGCCATGTGACAGCCGTACATCGGCGCGATGTGATCGCCGGACGCCGGACTCGAGCGTTCACCGGGCACGAGTGTGCCCGCTGGGTGAACGCGGGGTGACTCGCAGGTCAGACGCGCATGGATGCCGTCTGACCTGCTCGGGTGCGCAGCGCAACGCTCATGGGACGTTCGGCGTTCGGAAAGATCCACTTTGACGCGGGCACGTCCAGCACGGCGACAACACCGGTATGCGTGTCGTCATCGTGACCGAATCCTTTCCCCCCGACGTGAACGGCGTGGCCCACTGCGCGCTCCAGACCGCCCGGCACCTCGTAGATCGCGGTCACTCCCCGCTCGTCGTCGCACCGGCCACCGCGGCCGGTACCGGGCCGGACGCCCTCGCGCCGTGCCCCGTCGTCCGTGTCCCCTCCCTCCCGCTCCCGGGCTACCCCCAGGTCCGCGTCGCCCTCCCCAGCCGACGTGTCGCCGCGGCCATCGTCGAGCACCAGGCCGACATCGTGCACCTGGCCAGCCCCTTCATCCTCGGCGTACGCGGTATGGCCGCCGCCGCCCGGCTCGGCATCCCGGCCGTAGCCGTCTACCAGACCGACCTGGCCGGATACGCCCGCACCTATGTGCACGCGGGCGAGGCCGCCGCCTGGCGGCGGATACGGTCCGTCCACGCCGCCGCCGACCTCACCCTCGCGCCCTCCAGCGCCGCCCTGCACGACCTGGAGACGCACCGTGTGCCCCGGGTGAAGCTGTGGCAGCGCGGAGTGGACACCGAGCGCTTCCGCCCCGACCGCCGCGACGAGGCCCTGCGCCGCGAACTCGCCCCGAACGGTGAACTGATCGTCGGCTACGTCGGCCGCCTCGCCCCCGAGAAGCAGGTCGAGCTGCTGGCCGGCGCCTGCGAGCTGCCCGGCGTGCGGGTCGTGGTGGTGGGCGACGGGCCCAGCCAGGCGAATCTGACCGAGGCCCTCCCCGGCGCGGTCTTCCTCGGCCGGCGCACCGGCGACGACCTCGCCCGGATCTTCGCCTCACTGGACGTCTTCGTGCACACGGGTCCCTTCGAGACGTTCTGCCAGACCGTGCAGGAGGCCATGGCCAGCGGGGTGCCGGTCGTCGCGCCCGCCGCCGGCGGCCCCCTGGACCTGGTCGCGCACGGCCGCACCGGCCTGCTCGTCCCGCCGCGCGACGCCGACGCGGTACGCGACGCGGTGGCCTCCCTGGCCGCCGACCCCGCGCTGCGGACGGCGTACGGGACCTCCGGACGCGCCACCGTCGAGGGTCGCACCTGGGCCGCCGTCGGCGACCAGCTCCTCGGCCACTACGCGGACGTGCTCTCCGCACGCCGGCCGGTGGTGGCGGCGTGAGCGCGGGGCGGATCTCGACAGGTGCCGGGGCGCCCGGCGCGCCCGGTGCGAGAGGCGAGGGGCTGCGGATCGTCCGGCTCGCCAACTTCGTGGCCCCCGCCTCCGGCGGGCTGCGCACCGCGCTGCGCGAGCTGGGCAAGGGCTACCGGGCGGCGGGCCACGAGTCGGTCCTGATCGTGCCGGGCGAGCGCGTGAGCGACCGGGAGACCGAGCAGGGCCGGGTGATCACCCTGCCCGGACCGCTGCTGCCGGGCACCGGCGGGTACCGCGTCCTCACCGACAAGCGGCGCGTCGCCCGGCTGCTGGAGGACCTCGCGCCGGACCGCCTCGAGGTCTCCGACCGTACGACCCTGCGGTGGACCGGCAGATGGGCGCGGCGGGCGCGGGTGCCCGCGGTGATGGTCTCCCACGAGACCGCCGACGGCGTGCTGCGCACCTGGGGCATGCCGGAAGCGGCCGCCCGGCGGGCCGCCGACGCGCTCAACATCCGTACGGCGCACACGTACGCGCGCGTGGTGTGCACGACTGAGTTCGCCGAACGGGAGTTCGTGCGGATCGGCGCCCGCAACGTGGTGCGGGCACCGCTCGGCGTCGACCTCGTCGAACGGCACCCCTCGCTGTACGACGCCGGGCTGCGGGCCCGCCATGCGCGCGAGGACGAGGTGCTGCTGGTGACGTGCACCCGGCTGTCCGTGGAGAAGCGGCCCGCGACGGCGCTGGACGCCCTGGAGGCGCTGGTGCGGCGGGGCGTGCGGGCGAAGCTGGTGGTCGCCGGGGACGGGCCGCTGCGCGCCCGGCTCGAACAGCGGGCACGGGAGCGGGCGCTGCCGGTGACCTTCCTCGGACACGTCGCCGACCGGGGATCGCTGGGCGCGCTCCAGGCCTGTGCCGACGTCTGCGTGGCCCCGGGGCCCGCCGAGACGTTCGGCCTCGCCGCCCTGGAGGCGATGGCCTGCGGCACACCGGTGGTCGTGAGCGCCTCGTCCGCCCTGCCCGAGGTCATCGGGGCGGCCGGGGCTGTCGCCGTCGACCGCGGGGAGGCGTTCGCGGACGCGGTGGAGAGCCTGCTGGCGCGTCCGGAGACGGACCGGCGCGAGGGCGCACGCGCGCGTGCGGAGTGCTTCGGGTGGGGGACGGCGGTGGAGGCGTTCCTGGCGGCGCACGATGCGACGGTGCCGGAGCGTTGTGACGTGGGCGGTGCGACGGGACGGGAGCGTTCTGACGTGAGCGGTGCGACGGGTCCGGTTCGTCCTGACGCGGGCGGTGCGACGGGTCCGGTTCGTCCTGACGCGGGCGGTGCGACGGGGCCGGTTCGTCCCGACGCGGGCGACGCGACGGGGCCGGTTCGTCCCGACGCGGGCGACGCGACGGTGGCGTCCCGTCCTGACGCGGGCGACGCGACGGGACCGGTCCGTCCCGACGTGCACGGAGTGACGATGCCGGTCCGTCCCTTCGTCTCCGGAGGGCTCGGATGAGACCCGTACGGTTCGTCGCGCTCGGGGACTCGCTCACCGAAGGCGTGGGCGATCCCGTGGGGGACGGGTGGCGCGGCTGGGCCGCGCTGCTCGCCGGCGGGCTCGCCGAGAAGTCCGTGGAGTTCACCAACCTCGCGGTGAGCGGCGCGCAGACGCGGGACGTGCTGGAACGGCAGCTCCCGGCCGGGCTGGAGCTGCGGCCCGACGTCGCCGCCGTGGTCGTCGGTGTCAACGACACCCTGCGCTGCACCTTCGACATACACGCCGTGGCCACCCGGCTCGACGCGGTGTACAGCGCGTTCACCGAGCGGGGCGCGGTCCTGCTCACCGCGTGTCTGCCCGATCCCGGCGCGATGCTCGGGCTGCCGGGGGCGCTCGCCCGTCCGTTGGCCCGGCGGCAGCGCGCGGTCAACGCGGTCGTCCACGCGCTGTCCGACCGGTACGGGGCGGTCCATCTGCACGCCTCCGAGGGTGCCTGGCTCACCGACCGGGCGATGTGGAGCGCGGACCGGCTGCACCCCGGCGAGCGGGGGCACCGGCAGTTGGCCGTGCGGTTCCACGCGCAGCTGGCGGAGGCGGGCCTCGCCACCGGGACCGCGCCCTCGTCCGAGCCGGAGTTCCCGGTGCCCACCAAGTCGGCGAGCCTGTGGTGGCTGGCGACCGCGGGCACCGGCTGGGTGGCCAGGCGCTGCACCGACCTGCTGCCGCAGCTGCTCACCCTGGCCGTCGACGAGATGCGGCACCGCGCCCGCGGCACGAGTGCCCGGCTCGATGTGCGGGCCGCCGCCGCGGTGTCCGCGGCGCTGGCCGCGCTCTCGGTGGGGGAGCGGCAGCCGGACGCCGCCTAAACGGTATCCGGGCGTCAGCGGTGCCGGTGCCGGGCCTCAGAGGTGGCGGTGCAGTGCCGTTGCCGGGCGTCAGCGTCGGCGTACCGCCACGAAGCGGACCGGAGTGCCAGGTACCGCCTGGGCGGTGGGCGCGAGGTCGGCCGGGCGGACGACCCCGATCACCGGGTAGCCCCCGGTGGTCGGGTGGTCGGCCAGGAAGACGACCGGTCGGCCGTCGGGCGGTACCTGGACGGCGCCCAGGACCATGCCCTCGCTCGCCAGCTCCCCGGTCCGGGCCCGTTCCAGGGCGGGCCCCTCCGTGCGCAGCCCGATGCGGTTGCTCGCCGGGGACACGCGGTACGCGTGCGAGGTGAAGGCGTGGACCGCCGCCGCGGTGAACCAGTCGTCGCGCGGGCCGAGGGTGACCCGCAGGACGAGTTCGGCCGGGGGAGCCGGCTGCGGGGCGACGTCCACGCGCGTGTGCCCGGTGGGTTCGAGCCCCAGGGGCAGGACCGCGCCGTTCGTCAGGGGCATCGGGCCGAGGCCCGAGAGCAGGTCGGTGGAACGGCTGCCGAGGACCGGTTCGACGAGGACCCCGCCGCCCACGGCGACGTACGCGCGCAGCCCGGAGACGGCGGTTCCGACGTCCAGCACCGCCCCCGCCGGCACCCGCACGGGTGCGCCCCAGGGGGCCGGGCGGCCGTCCACCCGGACCGGGCAGGGCGCTCCGGCGACCGCCACCGTCACATCGCAGCGCGGCCTGAGGGCACAGCCGGTGAAGGTGGTCTCCAGGACCGCCGCGCCCGGCGGATTGCCGACCAGCCGGTTCACGAGGGCCGCCGCGGGGGCGTCCAGCGCGCCGGAGCGGGGCACGCCGAGGTGGGCGTGGCCCGGACGCCCCCGGTCCTGCACCGTGGTCAGGGCCCCGGCGCGGACGACGAAGAGCGCACGGTCGCTCATGCGGCACCCACCCGTCCTTTCCCGCCCTCAGGGCCAGCGGCGCCCGGCGTCGGGACGAACCGCACCCGCGTGCCCGGCGACAGCAGCGCGGCCGGCACGCGCGTGTGGTCCCACAACACCGCGTCCGTGGTGCCGATCAGCTGCCAGCCGCCCGGCGAGGAACGCGGGTACACACCGGTGTACGGCCCCGCCAGCGCCACCGCGCCGGCCGGCACGGAGGTGCGCGGCGTGGCCCGGCGCGGAACGTCGTAGCGCGCGGGCAGGCCGGTGAGATAGCCGAAGCCGGGTGCGAAACCGCAGAAGGCGACCCGGAACTCGGTGCCCGCGTGCACGCGGGCCACCTCCTCCGCGGAGACACCCCAGTGCGCGGCGACGTCGGCCAGGTCGGGGCCGTCGTAGCGCACCGGCAGTTCGATCACCTCACCCGCCTGCGCCGGGGCGGGCGGGATCTCGGCCGTGGTCAGTTCAAAAACCCAACGGACGGGGTCGACGAGACCGTCCAGCAGGACCGTGCGGGCCGCCGGGACGATCTCACGGACGGCCAGCACACCCGCCGCACGGCGGCGCAGCAGCTCCGCGTGCAGCGCCTCGGCCTCCGCGCCCGACGTCACCTCGACGAGCAGGGCGTCGTCGCCGACGGGCAGGACGCGCCTGCTCATGCGAACGCCTCCAGCCGTACGCCGGACTCCTCCAGCCGACGCCGGACCCGGCGCGCCAGTTCCACCGCGCCGGGCGTGTCGCCGTGCAGGCACAGGGAACGCGCGCGTACCTCGATGGACGACCCCGCGCGGGAGACGACCGTGCCGGAGCGGGCCAGGCGTACCGACCGCTCCACGACGGTGTCCGGGTCGGTGACCACGGCGCCGTCCTCGGAGCGCGGCACCAGCGTGCCCCGCTCGGTGTACGCGCGGTCCGCGAACGCCTCCGGGACGGCCTCCAGTCCCGCCTCGCCGGCCAGCGCCAGCAGCCGTGAACCGGGCAGCCCCAGCACGGGCAGCGCGGCGTCGGCGAGGAGCACCCCGTCGATCACCGCGGCGGCCTGCTGTTCGTCGTGCACCACCCGGTTGTAGAGCGCGCCGTGCGGCTTGACGTACGCCACGCGCGCGCCCGCCGCCCGGGCGAAGATCTCCAGGGCGCCGATCTGGTACGCCACCTCGGCGGCCAGTTCGGCGGGCGGCACGTCCATCGCGCGCCGCCCGAACCCCGCCAGGTCCCGGTAGGAGACCTGCGCGCCGATCGTCACGCCCCGCTCGGCCGCCAGATCGCACACCCGGCGCATGGTGGCCGGGTCCCCGGCGTGGAACCCGCAGGCCACGTTGGCGCTCGTCACGACGGACAGCAGCTGCTCGTCGTCGGTGAGCCGCCAGCGGCCGAAGCCCTCGCCGAGGTCGGCGTTCAGATCGATGGTGCTCATAGAATCCAAGTGTCTCCTGATCAGGCCACGCGGTACTGCTCGTCGCGGGCGTCGGTGAGGAACATCTGTCCCGGGGCGTGGGTGAGGGCGAACGGCGGGCGCGAGGCCGCCACCGCGGCCTGCGGGGTCACACCGCAGGCCCAGAACACCGGGATGTCGTCCGGCTCGGCGTCCACCGGGTCGCCGAAGTCGGGCCGGCCGAGGTCGTCGATGCCCAGCCCCGACGGATCGCCGCAGTGCACGGGGCTGCCGTGCACCGCCGGGAGCAGACTGCTCTCCCGGATGGCGGCCGCCAGATGCTCCGGCGGCACCGGCCGCATGGAGACCACCATCGGCCCCCGCAGCCGTCCCGCCGGACGGCACTGACGGTTCGTCACGTACATCGGGACGTTGCGGCCCTGCTCGACATGGCGGATCGGGACACCCGCCCCGGACAGGGCCCACTCGAAGGTGAAGCTGCATCCGATCAGGAACGACACGAGGTCCGCGCGCCAGTACGCGCGCACGTCGGTCGGCTCGTCCACCAGCTCGCCGTGCTCCCACACCCGGTAGCGCGGCAGATCGGTGCGCAGGTCAGCGCCCCCGGCCAGCACGGTCGTCCAGGAACCGGCGTCCGTGACGTCGAGCACCGGACACGGCTTCGGGTTGCGCTGGCAGAACAGGAGCATGTCGTACGCCCAGTCCGCGGGCACCGAGATCAGGTTGACCTGGGTGTGGCCGGCGGCGACCCCGGCCGTGGGGCCCGCGAGGCCCTCCCGGAAGCGGGTCCGGGCGGCCGCGGGGCTCCACGCGTGCGCGTGCCCGTCGACGAGGGTCAGGGGACGGTCTTCGGTCGAGGCCGGACGGTTCACTCGAGTTCCTTCCCGCGCGTCTCCGGCAGCCCCAGCAGCGCCAGGGCGGCGATGGCGTAGCCGATCGCGCCGAAGACCAGCGCGCCGCCCACACCCCAGCTGTCGGCCAGGAAACCGACCGTGGTGGGGAAGACGGCGCCCACGGCGCGGCCGGTGTTGTACGTGAAGCCCTGTCCGGTGCCGCGCACGGCCGTCGGGTACAGCTCGCTCAGGAAGGACCCGAAGCCGCTGAAGATCGCCGACATGCAGAACCCGAGCGGGAAGCCGAGCACCAGCAGCAGGGTGTTGGCACCGTCCGGGATGTTCGCGTACGCCAGGATGCAGAGGGCCGACAGCAGGGCGAACAGCCAGATGTTGCGGCGCCGGCCCAGCCGGTCGGTGAGATGGCCGCCGGTCAGGTAGCCGAGGAACGCGCCCGAGATCAGGAACGTCAGATAGCCGCCGGTGCCGACCACGGACAGGCCGCGTTCCGACTTCAGGTACGTGGGCACCCAGGTCGCCAGGGTGTAGTAGCCGCCCTGGACACCCGTGGACAGGAGCGCGGCGAAGAAGGTCGTACGCAGCAGCCGGCCCTTGAAGATCGCCAGGAACGAGCCCTTGCCGGCGTGCTGCTCGCGCGCGGCGGCGGCTTCCGGGGCGTCCTTCACCCGGCGCCGCATCCACACCACGAGCAGCGCGGGCAGGGCGCCCGTCCAGAACATCACGCGCCAGGCCACGTCGTCGCCGAACACCGAGAAGACCAGCGTGTACACGATCGCCGCCAGGCCCCAGCCGACGGCCCAGGAACTCTGGACCGCGCCCAGGGTGCGGCCCCGGTGCTTCGCGCTCGCGTACTCGGCGACCAGGATCGCGCCGACCGCCCACTCGCCGCCGAAGCCGAGCCCCTGGAGGGCCCGGAAGACCAGCAAGGTCTCGTAGTTCGGCGCGAAGCCGCAGGCGACGGTGAACACGGCGTACGTGATCACCGTGATCATCAGGGCCCTGACCCGGCCGATCCGGTCCGCCAGCACGCCCGCGACGGCGCCGCCGATCGCCGAGACGACCAGGGTGACGGTGGTGAACAGGCCGGTCTGGCCGCTGTCCAGGCCGAAGTACGCGGCCAGCGCGACCATGCTCAGCGGCAGGGTGAAGTAGTCGTAGGAGTCGAGGGCGTAGCCGCCGAAGGCGCCGGCGAAGGCGCGGCGCCCGCGCGGGCCCAGAGCCCGCAGCCAGGCGAACGCCCCGTCGTCGGGGAGGCGCTCGGCGGAGGCGGACGAGGAGGCGGAGGCGGACGCGGACGCGGGGTGTGGGGCTGTGGTGGGGGGCTGCGGTGGAGGGGTCGTGCTCATGGGGCACCTCGCAGAGGGATGACGAAGGGTGCTGGGACTGAGCCGTGCCGTGCCGTGCGGGAGCGGGGGCGCCGCGGTGGGGACGGGGCGGTGCCTGATTCAGCAAGGTAGGGGATCGTTGAACGATCCTTCAATACCCGTGTTGTTTCGTTCTCGTGTCTGCGATTGAATTCCGGGCATGGCAGAGCAGCTGGCGGGACTGGCCGACGACCGCGCCCTCCTGGGCCGCACCAGCACGGCCGAACGGGTTTCGGACATCCTCAGGAGCCGGATCGCCGAGGGCTACTTCCCGCCCGGGACTCGGCTGTCGGAGGACAGCATCGGTGGGGCGCTCGGCGTCTCCCGCAACACGCTCCGCGAGGCGTTCCGGCTGCTCACGCACGAGCGCCTGCTCGTCCACGAGCTGAACCGGGGCGTCTTCGTCCGGGTCCTGACCATCGAGGACGTCCAGGACATCTACCGCACGCGCACGCTCGTCGAATGCGCCGTCGTACGGGGCCTCGGGGAGTCGCCGTACGCGCTCGACGGGCTCGCCGAGGCCGTCGAGGAGGGGCTGCGGGCGGCGCGCGAAGGTGACTGGAAATCGCTGGGCACGGCCAACATCCACTTCCACCGGGCACTGGTCGCCCTGGCGGGAAGTGATCGCACCGACGAGCTGATGCGCAGCGTCTTCGCCGAGCTGCGCCTCGCCTTCCACGTCGTCGACGATCCGCGGCGGCTGCACGAGCCCTACCTGGCCCGCAACCGGCAGATCCTCCAGGCGCTCGAGGCGGGCGACAAGGCGGAGGCCGAGCGGCTGCTGAGCGTCTACCTGAGCGATTCGCTGGAGCGGGTGGTGGAGGTGTACCGGCGCAGGGTCGGCGACGACGTCACCGGCGGCTGAGACCCCTCCCGTCCGGGCCGGTCGCGTCGTGCCGGCCGAGCAGGTCCTGTCCTGCTGCCGGGGCCCGGCCCTGTCGTGCCTTCCTGACGGTGGTCGCAACTCCGGTCGTTTGGGTCGATGTCAGACCGAGGACCTAGTCTGTGCACCGTGACTTCGCCTGCATCGACGGACCGTGTTCCGCCCCGGCTCAGCGCGGGGCCGCGCCCAGCTCCGGGCCCGGCCGCCGACGAGGGGCTGGCGCGGCGGCTGCGCGCGCTCGCCTGCACGGCACCCATCCACGACCTCGACGCGCGCAAGGCCAACCTCGCCGGCGAGTACTCGGTGTACGGCATGGCGGAGATCGCCCTCGCCGCCATCGACCTGGTCACGCTCAACATGGACTTCGACACCGGCGCCGACCACGACCAGATCGTCGCCCGGCTCATCCCGCGCATCGCCGCGCAGGCGCCCGGCCGGCCCGTCGCCGAGCACGAGCGGGTGGCCCGCTGGGTCCTGGAGAACCTGATCAACGTCGGCAGCGTCGACCGCGGCTTTCGCGCGATGTACGGCACCTTCGCGGCGGACGGCACCTATGTGCGCCGCGACTACGACTTCAAGCTGGTCGAGGAGGTCCCCGGCCGCGACGGCGTGGTCTACCTCCGCACGACCGACGAGGCGGTCAACGTCCTCGTCGGCGCCCTCGACACGGACGTCACCAGCGCGCAGATCGCCGCCGAGGTCAAGCTGGAGGTCCTCATCCGGCGCGGGCGCCTCGCCGACGCCCAGCTCGCCGCCGAACAGGCCCGCTACCGGACCGTGCAGTACTCCGAGACCCTCCGCAGGGCCCTGGAGGCCACCCGCCGCAACGTCCGCGCGGTGGACTGGCTCAACGCCGTCCCCGACATGATCGCCGAGGCCCTCGACCACGTGGCCGACCGCTACCGCCACGAGAACGCGATCCTCACCAACATCCGCAAGGCCCGCGACGAGATCGAGGACGCCGACAACAAGCGCCGCGCCGCCGAACTCGTCGACATCGTCAAGGACTGCATCCGCCGCCACACCCAGCTCCAGTCCCGCCTCCTGGAGGCCGGCCCGCTGTTCCGCGCCGAGCAGGACCGCCAGGCCTTCGCCACACCGATGACGTCCTCGGGGATCGACCTCTACGGCCATCTCGTCGCACCCGTCCTGCCGTTGCCGCTGGAGCAGGCGGCGCGGGTCACCGGAGCGTTCTTCGCCCGCGGGACCGGCCTGCGCACACCGGCCGCCGTGCGGATCGGCGACCTGGTCGACCTGTTGCTGACCCCGCCCGTGGAGCGCGAGCACCTCGGCGCGGAGATGCCCGAGCCCGACCTCATCGCGACCCCGGACGACAGCCGTTTCAGCGAGGAGCAGCTGGCGACGGCCAAGGATCTGCTCGACCTGCCGGCGGACGCGCCGCGCCGGCTGTCGGGGCTGCTGGAGGAGGCCAGGGCCACCGGCGACGCCGATCTCGCGTACCTGGTCGCACTGCTGGCCGTGCACGCCGCGAGCCCGGCCGTGGGCACCGCCTACCGGCAGGGCGAGGAGAAGCTGCTGTTCGCCGTGGACGACGGGACAGACCTGGACGACCCCGAGTTCGGCGGCGCCGACCTCATAGTCGGCACCGCCCTGCTCGACGCCGCGGGGATGGCGGCGGACCGTTCGGAGGCGGCGTGATGCCCGTGCCGACGGGCGGCCGCGCAGGCGGCGCGGTCGGTCCCGCCCACGCGGCGGAGCCGTATACCGGCACAGCCCGCGCCCCATGGGGAGTCGTCCCGGCCCCGGAATCCGAGAAACGCAAGGAGTCGCAGTCGTGAGCGAGCAGGTCGAGTGGAGTGAGCCGGACGGCGGCCCGCCGCCTGCGTCCGCCGCCGTCACCCCCGCCGACGCCGCCGACGCGGCCCGGCTCGTCGCCTTCGGGCTCCAGCCCAAGCTCCAGCCCGCCCGCGACCAGGAGTACGCCGAGCTGCTGCGCCGCCACCGCGAGGACCCGGCGTTCGCCCGGCTCGCCGACGCGATCGCCGCCGGGCTCGGACTCGTCGTGCTGGAGGTGTCCCCGCGCGCGGGCATGGCCGTGACCGCCGCCGAGGACTCGGTGTTCGCCGTACGGATGGGCGACTACGCGCGTCGTACGTCCGCCGACGGCGGCGACCGCTTCCTGCACGGCCTCGCCCATCTCGCCGTCGCCGCGATGGCGTTCCCGCGCCCCGAGGACCTCGCCGACGACGGCTACATCGGACGAGTCAGCGTCAACGGCGTCGACGCCTTCGTCCGGCAGGCCTGCCGCCGGCTGGAGGAGCGGGCCGAGCAACAGGGCGAGAACACCGACCCGGCCACCGACGCGCCCGGCCTGGAGGCCGCCTGGCGGATCTGGGCCAGACGCAGCGCCGCCGGCGCCACCAAAGACGCCCGCAGACTCGCCGGCTCGACGACCGGCATCGTCGGCAAGGCCGTCGCCTTCCTCACCGACTCCGGCTTCCTCCAGCGCACCGGCGACGACAACGGCGGCACGTACCGCACCACGGCGCGCTACCAGCTCCAGGTACGGGACATGGCGGGCAGCGCCGCCCTGGCCGAACTGCTCGAGCTGGGCGTCGTCCCGGTCACCGGCGGCACCCCGACACTGCTGCCCCCCGAGGAGACCGACGACCTGGACCTGGTGGCCGACGCCGGTCTGCCGTTCCACTCCTGAGGCCCCTCGGCCACCGCAGCCCCCCACCCCCCGATCTGCCGAAGACTTACGAGAGTCCGCCATGTACGAGCTGTCCCGGGTCCGCCTCTACTCCATCGGTCCCGCCGGTGCGCGCTACGCCGACACCGTGCTTGACCTGCGGGGCGTCGGCGACGTCGTGCCCGACCCCGCCCCCATGCAGGCGGAGTTCTTCGAGGAGGAGCCGGTCGGCCCGCCGCGTCGGCCCGCGCCCGCCGGCGTGCTCTTCCTGGAGAACGGCGGCGGCAAGTCCGTACTCCTGAAGCTGATCTTCTCCGTGATGCTGCCCGGCCACCGCAACACCCTCGGTGGCGCCAGCTCGGGCGTGCTGCGCAAGTTCCTGCTCGCCGACGACTGCGGACACGTGGCGCTGGAGTGGCAGCACGTGCTCACCGGCGAGTGCGTCGTCGTCGGCAAGGCCAGCGAGTGGCGCGGCCGACAGGTGTCCAACGACCCGCGGAAGTTCGCGGAGGCCTGGTACTCCTTCCGGCCCGGGCCCGGGCTGAGCCTGGACAACCTGCCCGTCGCCGAGTCCACCGCCGTCCGCCCGCCCGTCGAGGGCGCCTCCGGGGCGCAGGGGCGCCGGCGCACGATGAAGGGGTTCCGGGACGCCCTCACCGAGGCGGGGAAGGCGTACCCGCACCTGGAGGTGCACTGGGAGGAGATCCACGACCGGTGGATCGAGCACCTCGGCGAGCTGGGCCTCGACCCCGAACTCTTCCGCTACCAGCGGGAGATGAACGCGGACGAGGGCGAGGCCGCCGGCCTCTTCGCGGTCAAGAAGGACTCCGACTTCACCGACCTGCTGCTGCGGGCGGTCACCGACACCCGGGACACCGACGGACTCGCCGACCTCGTCGGCGGCTTCGGCAACAAGCTGGGCCGGCGCGCCGAGCTGATCGCCGAACGGGACTTCACCGCCGGGTCGGTGGACCTGCTCGGCCGGATCGTCGAGGCCGCCGAGACCCGCGCACGCGCGCGTGACGTCCACGCGGGCGCCGAGCGCCGTACGCGCACCCTCGCCCGCCGGCTCTCCGCCCGGGCCGGGCAGGAACGCGCGCGGGCCACCGACCTCGCCCAGCGGGTCACGGCCGCCGCCTACGCCGTCACGCACTCCGAGGGCGCGCGCGAGCGCAGCGCGCTGATCGCCGCCGAACTCGCCTTCCGGCACGCCTCGCTGGCGCTCGCCGCCGCCGAGAAGTCCGCCGCCGCCCAGAAGCGCGAACTCGCCGACGCGCGCACCCTGCACTCCGCCTGGCAGGCCGCCGAGGCCGTACTGCGCCACCGCGCCGCCGCCGACCGGGTCGCCCGCGTGTCCGCCGCCATCCAGGAGGCCGAGCGGGACGCCGCCCCGGCCCTCGCCGCCCGCGCCAGGGCCGCCGTCGACCTCGTGCGCGCCCTGCACGCCGCCGCCGAGAGCGCCGAGACCCTCGCCAACGAGGAGGAGGAGCGCTCCGCCGCCCTCCAGGAGGCCGGCGAGACCGCGTACCGGGACTCCACGTCCGCCGCGACCGAGGCACAGCGCGCCCGCAGCGAGATCGGGCACCTGCGCCAGCGCCTCGCCGAGGTCGAGCAGGAGACAGCCGAGGCCGTCCGCGCGGGCTGGCTGGACGACAGCGCGCCCGACGCCGACCCCGCGCGCGCCGCCCTCGCCGCCAGCGACGCCGAGAAGACCGCCGTGGCCGCCTGGGACACCGCCCGCGAGGTGTCGCGGCGGGCCTCGGAGCACGCGCGCGAGGCCGCCTCCGCCGAGTCCCGCGCCGAGCTGACCGCGGCCCGCGCGGCGGACGCGGCGACGGCGGCGCACCGCTCGTACGACGCCGAGCACCGGCTCGCCGAAGCCCTCGCCGGCGAGGAGCGGCTCGCGGAGCTGCTCGGTCTGACCACCGCCGTCCCGCGCGGGCCGATCCCGCAGCCCCGGCAGGACGGCGAGTCGGTCGAGGCCCTGCTCACCCCGGAGGACCTCGACCGCTGCGCGGACGAACTGCGCGCACTCCTCGACGACGCCGTCTCCTCCGCCGAACGCCAGCTCTTCGACCTGCGCACGGCCGCCGCCGACGACTCCCGCATCCTCGGCGCACTCGGCGACGGCGGACTGCTCCCGCCCGGCCCGGACGTGCTGGCCACCGTCGAGTTCCTCGGCGAGCACGGCATCCCCGCCCTGCCCGGCTGGCGCTACCTCGCCCAGGCCGTCGACCCCACCGACCACGCGCGTGTGCTCGCCGCCCGCCCCGAGCTGGTCGACGGCGTGATCATCACCGACCCCGCCTCGCACGCACGCGCGCGTGAAGCGCTCGGCGAGGCCGCGCTGCTGCCGCGCTCGGCCGTGGCCGTCGGCACCGCCGCGGCCCTGCTCGCCCCGACCCCGGCCGCCGACGCCCGGAGCGGCCCCTACGCCGACGTGTTCCTCGTCCCGCCGAACCCGGCCATGCACGACGAGCACGCCGCCGACGAGGAACGGCAGGCGCTGCGCGCGCGGGCGACCGAGCGGGACGAGGACATCCGCCGGCTCGCGGCGCGCCTCGGCAAGGACCGCGAGCTGGCCGCACGGCTGGCATCCTGGCGCACCGGCTGCCCGGCGGGGCGGCTCGCCGAACTGGCGCGGGCCGCCGAGGACGCACGCGCGTTCGCCGAGGAGTCCGAGGCCGAACTGGCCGAGGCACGGACCGTGCGCGCGGAGGCCGACGAGACCGCCGCCGAGGCCGCGCAGGTGCGCGACGAGAAGCAGGAGACCGCCCAGAAGGCCCGGCGCGCCGCCGACGCCCTCGCCGGGCTCGCCTTCCGGCTGCGCGAGCGGGCGGGCTGGCAGGTCAAGCTGCGCGAACTCGCCGACGAGGCCGCCGAGTCGGAAGCCCGCGCCCAGACCTGCCTGGAGCGCGCCCGCGCCGCCGACGAGGACCGCCGCGCCGCCCAGCGCGCCGCCGACGACACCCGCCGCACCGCGCGTGCGCTGCGCGCCGAGCGCGCCGAGATCGCCGGCGCCCCCGACGACGTACCGGAGGCGGACGCCGACGCGCCCAGGCCGTCGCTGCCCGCACTCCGCGAGGCCTACCGGGCCGCCTCCCAGCTGTACGAGAAGGTCGGCGTCGGCGCCGACCTGAGGGCCGAGCAGGCGCGCGCGGAGAGCGACGAGAGCGCCGCCCGCGCCGAACTGGACCGGCTCAGCAACAAGGTCCGCACGCGCGCCGAGCAGTTGCTCCAGTCGCCCGACGGCTCGGACGGACCCTCGCGGCAGGCCGCCGCCGCCCGCGCGGAGGAGCTGGTCCAGCTCCTGGAGACCCGGGTGTCCACCGCCAGCGAACAGCTCGGGCGGCTGCGCGGCGAGGCCGAGCGGCACGCCCCCGAGGACGGCGAGGCCCACACCGAGCTGTCCGAAGAGCTCCAGCCGCGCGACGCCGAGCACGCCCAGGCCCTGCTGCGCACCGCGACGACCGAACTCGCCTCCCGCACCGAGGCGTTGGCCCAGGCCCGCGAGGCGCACGCCGAACTCCTCGACGCCCACCGCGCCGCGGAGGACGCGGCGGGCGGCTTCGACGAGATCGCCGCGATGCTCCGCGACCTGCTGCGCGAGCACGTCTCCGAGGAGGAGCAGGAGACCCCGGAGCCCTACCCCGGCACCCTGGAGGAGGCCCGCGGGTCGGCCGCCGAGGCCCGCCGCTCGCTGCGCGGCTGCGCCGCCGACCTGTCCGCCGCCGAGTCCGCCGTACGCGAGGCGAGTGACGTGCTCGTCCGGCACGCCAACTCCACGCGCTACGAGCAGGTCCGCACCCCCGCCCGGCAGCAGATCCGGGAGCTGCCCGCCTCCGCACTGCCCGAGCACGCGCAGAAGTGGGCGGACGCGTTCGCGCCTCGACTGCGGGTGCTCACCGACGAGTTGGCCCAGCTGGAACGCAACCGCGACTCGATCGTGGACCGGCTGCGAGGGCTCGTCGAGTCCGCGCTCGCGACCCTCCGCTCGGCCCAGCGGCTCTCCCGGCTGCCGGAGGGCCTCGGCGAGTGGTCCGGCCAGGAGTTCCTGCGGATCCGCTTCGAGGAGCCCGACCAGGCCACCCTCACCGAGCGGCTCGGCGAGGTCATCGACGAGGCGACCCGGGCGGCCGTCAAGAAGAACTCCGACCTGCGGCGCGACGGCATGTCCCTGCTGCTGCGCGGGGTCGGGGCCGCGCTCCAGCCCAAGGGCATCGCCGTCGAGATCCTCAAGCCGGACGCCGTGCTGCGCGCCGAGCGCGTGCCCGTCGGGCAGATGGGCGACGTCTTCTCCGGCGGGCAGCTGCTCACCGCCGCCATCGCCCTGTACTGCACGATGGCCGCCCTGCGGTCGAACGACCGGGGGCGGGACAAGCACCGGTACGCCGGCACGCTGTTCCTCGACAACCCCATCGGCCGCGCCAACGCGACGTATCTGCTGGAACTCCAGCGGGCCGTGTCGGACGCGCTCGGCGTGCAGCTCCTGTACACCACCGGCCTGTTCGACACGACGGCGCTCGCCGAGTTCCCGCTGGTCATCCGGCTGCGCAACGACGCCGACCTCAGGGCCGGGCTGAAGTACATCAGCGTCGAGGAACACCTCCGCCCGGGACTGCCTCAGCAGCCCCAGGCGGGGGAGGCGGTGCGCAGCGAGATCACGGCGACCCGGATGTTCAAACGACCGGCGGCTGCCACGCCGTAGAGAACCGGGCTCCTCAGGCGTCGGCCGACGGGGTGGCGACGGGAGCGGGCTCGGCCGTGGCGTCCAGGCGGTGCTCGGCGAGCACACCGGTCCGGTGCCGCTGCACGAACCAGTAGTAGGCGTAGCCGCCGCCCGCGATGATCGCGACGAACAGCACGGCGCCCCACTTCAGGTACCAGTGGAAGGGCGCGGCCGCGTTGTAGACCGAGGCGCGCGGCCAGATCAGGTTGATCGTCATCGCGGCGCCCCACACCACCGCGAGGAGGTTGACCGGCAGCCCCCAGCGACCGAGCGAGAACCGTCCGTCGCCCGCGGGCTGCCACCGGCCGCGCAGCCGCGCGACCAGCATCGGAGCCGTCACGCCCAGATAGGCGAGGTAGATCATGATGATGCCGATGCTGGTGACGACCGTGAAGATCTGCGGCTGGCGGATGTTGACCACCAGGATCGCCAGCGCCAGGACCCCGATGATCACGGTCGGCAGCACCGGCGTCTGGAAGCGCGGGTTCAGCTTGGCCAGCCGCGAGGACGCGGGCAGGTTGTTGTCGCGGGCCATCGCGAACGCCAGCCGGATCGCCGCCGTGTGGACGGCCAGGGCGCACACCGTGACCGCGATCAGGACGCACCACAGCATCGCCTTGCCGGCCGTCGGCCCGAGGACGTCGAGGACGACGTACTGGAGACCGTCGGTGGACAGCTTCTCGCCCTTCAGGCTGGAGACGCTCATCAGCGCCAGCAGCAGGATCAGTCCGCCCAGGACGAACGAGGCGACGATCGCCCGGATGATCGCGCGCGGCGCGTTGCGGGTCGGGTCCAGGGACTCCTCGCCGAGCGAGGCGGCCGTGTCGAAGCCGTACATGACGTACGCGGACGCCAGCGAGGCCACGAGGAACGCGCCGAGGTACCCGGCGCCGTAGCCCGCCCCGGTGCCGTTCGTCTCCGTGATCACCTGCGGGCCGCGGGTGATGTGCACCGCGAACAGGACGATCAGTACGACGGTGGCGATCAGCTCGATGAACACGCCCGCCGTGTTGATCGTCGCCATCAGCTTGACGCCGAAGGCGTTCACCAGGGTGGTGAACAGGATCAACACCGCGGCCAGGATGACCGCGTTGGTCGCCACGTCGTACTTTCCGGTGCCGTCCCCGACGAACTGGAACACGTCGGAGATCTGCGGCAGCGTCAGCTGGTAGGCCAGCGCCACGGCCGAGATCGACACGATCGAGGCGATCAGCATCATCCAGCCGGCCAGCCAGCCCAGATGCGGATTGCCTATCTTCTTCGACCAGTTGTAGACCGACCCCGCCACCGGGTAGCGGGCGGCCAGTTCGGCGAAGCACAGGGCGACCATGAACTGGCCGACGAACACCATCGGCCACGACCACCAGTACGCGGGGCCGCCGCTGCCGTAGCCGAAGTAGAACAGTTGGAAGGTGCCGGTGAGGATCGAGATGTAGCTGATGCCCGCGGCGAAGGTATGGAAGTTGCCGAGGGTGCGCTTGAGTTCGGGTTTGTAGCCGAACTCGGCGAGTTCGGTGTCGTCGTGGTGGGGGCCTGGCGTTTGCTCGGTCGTCGTCATCAGCGGACTCCTGGTGGGGGAGGGGAGGGAGCCGGTCGAGCTGCGGGTGCCTGGATCGGTGAGAGGGTTGCACAGGGATATCACGTGCGGCTGATCACAGGGGAGTCGACCGCCCCGCCGGTGAGCGGGCTAGGCGAACCAGCCCTGGGGGGCGGGGGCGGTGTTGCGCCAGATGTGCTTCGCCTCCTGGTACTCGGCGAGCCCGGAGGGCCCGAGTTCCCGGCCGAAGCCGGACTGCTTGAAGCCACCCCACTCGGCCTGGGGGACGTAGGGGTGGTAGTCGTTGATCCAGACCGTGCCGAGCCGCAGCCGGGCCGCGACCCGCGCCGCCTTCGCCTCGTCGGTGGTGAAGACGGCACCGGCGAGGCCGTAGACGGTGCCGTTGGCGAGCCGCACCGCCTCCGCCTCGTCGGTGAAGCGCTCGACGGTCAGCACCGGCCCGAAGGACTCCTCCTGGACCACCGACATCGCGGCCGTGCACTCGTCCAGCACGGTCGGCGGGTAGTAGAAGCCCTCGTCGAGACCGGCGCCGGACGGTCGCTCGCCGCCGCACCGCAGCACGGCGCCCTCGGCCAGCCCCTGGGCTACGTACGCCTCGACCTTCTCCCGGTGCGCGGCCGAGATCAGCGGCCCGGTCTGCGCCCGCTCGTCGAACGGCCCGCCGAGCCGGATCCCCGAGGCGCGCCGTACGACCTCGTCGACGAACCGGTCGTGCAGCGCGTCCTCGACCAGGAGCCGTGCCCCGGCCGAGCAGACCTGCCCGGAGTGCAGGAACACCGCGGTCAGCGCCATGTCGACGGCCGTGTCGAAGTCGGCGTCCGCGAACACGATGTTGGGGTTCTTGCCGCCCAGTTCCAGCGCGACCTTCTTGACCGTCCCGGCCGCGGCCGCCATCAGCCGCCGGCCGGTCTGGAGGCCGCCGGTGAAGGAGACCAGGTCGACGTCCGGATGGTCGCCGAGCGGGGCGCCCGCCTCGGGGCCCGCGCCGAGCACCAGATTGCCGACGCCCGGCGGAAGCCCGGCCTCCGCCAGCAGCCGCATCAGGTGGATCGCGGTGTGCGGGGTCAGCTCGCTCGGCTTGAGGACGAAGGTGTTGCCGGTCGCGAGCGCCGGGGCGACCTTCCACGCGGTCTGGAGCAGCGGGTAGTTCCAGGGCGTGATCAGCGCGCAGACGCCGACGGGCTCGTGCACCACCCGGCTGTCCACGTCCGCCCGCCCGGTGTCGACGACCCGGCCGGCCTCGTCCCCCACCAGCCGCCCGAAGTAGCGGAAGCAGTTCACGATGTCGTCGATGTCGTACTCGCTCTCCACCAGCCGCTTCCCCGTGTCCAGCGACTCGGCGCGGGCCAGCGCGGCCTTGTCGCGGGCCAGCAGGCCGGCGACCCGCAGCAGCAGCTCACCGCGCTCGACCGCGGGCGTGTGCCGCCAGGGGCCGGAGTCGAAGGCGCGGCGGGCGGCGGCGATCGCCTCCGCCGTGTCTTTGCCGCCGGCCTCGTCGACGGTCCCGACTAGAGAGCCGTCGGCGGGACAGCGGATCTCGCGGGTGCGTTCGTCGAGCGCACCCCGCCACTCGCCGTCGATGTACAGATCGGGCATGGTCGCCTCCGAGCCTCTCGACGAGCCACTCGTGGAAGATCCCGATGTGGTGCTCGTGGGGGACCAGCACACCATCCCGGCGACAGGCCCGCGAGGACAACCCCGGCTGAGTCCGTTCACACACCTCGACGTCCCGGGCGGGCGGGGCGGTGAGGCCCCGCCCGCCCGGGACGTCGGGCCCGCCGATGCCCTCGGCCCGCGGTCGCCGTCAACTCGCCTCAGGGCGGGACTTCGTGGGACTTCCCGTCTCAGGGGTGGGACAACTGCCCAGCGCCGCCCTGGCGGCGTATCCGCTCCTGGGAGCGCTCGGCCGCCCGCGCCTGGCGTCGCGCCCGGCGGCGCTCGCGTCGCAGCGACCGCGCGGTGCTGCTCGGAGTGGAGACCACGCCGTTGCGCTGGTTCCACACCTGACGGGTCACCCAGACGTCCAGCACACCCCAGGTGGCCATGACCGTGCTGAACACACTGCTGATCACCATGGGGAAGGCCAGCCAGGATCCGGCCAGGGTGGACAGGAAGGCGACCATCGCCTGGATCAGCGTCACGGCGATGATGATCACCGACCGCACGGCCGCCGTACGCACCGGATCCGGCATCCGGCGCCGCCGCGCGGGCTCCTCGACCCACAACGGCCGGTATGCCACCCGCTCCTGCCCGGGCCCGCGCTCGCCGCGCTCGCCGCCGGTATCGGCCGCGGCGCCGCGCACGACGGTCTCCTCCCGCGCCGAGCCGCCCGGCCGGACGCCCTCGAACGCCGCCGCGACGAGGTCCGCGCCCGCCGTCACCTCCTGGTCCCCCGCTCCCGCTTCGTCCGCCTCGATCGCGCGCCGGTCCGACGCTCCGCCCCCGCTCGCCGGAATGTCGCGATCCGGTTCCTCGGGACTCCGCAACGCCGTACCGCGCGACGCGCCGTTCTCGGGCGTCCCGCGCCGCTCCGCCGTGCCCATCACCGTGTCACTCCCCACCGCCAGCAGACCGCTCGCCTCCGGGTCGACGACCCGGCTCCCCAGTGGCTGCCCGCCTTGCTCCGAATTACGCCGCCCGGGTGGGGCATGCCGCTCCCGCGACTCGTTCCGCCCCCAATTCCCAATGACTAGGACGAACGACGCGCCTCGAAGATTCCCGAGCTGCGAAGAAATCTGGCCAACTCCGCCACGGAGCCGATCGGATGAGGACGGAGGGAACAGCCCGGATTCCGGGACGCAATCTCCCGCAATGACCGGACAACTCCCCATGTCTCGACCCTGGTGCGGAAGTTCGGGTTCCGGACGGCTCTTCGAGTTCACTGTGCGTCGGTAGTAGGCTCGCGCCGGTTGTTGACACAGATGTGCACCCCCGTGCGGTGGGGGTCCGAGCAGGGGGAGGCCATGCGCTTTCGCGGGAAGTCGATCCGCCGGAAGATCGTGGCGCTGCTTCTCGTGCCGCTGGTGTCCCTGACCGCCATCTGGGGCTTCGCCACGGTACTGACGGGGCGTGAGGCGAGCCGGCTGTTCACGGTCTCCTCGCTCATGGAGAAGGTCGGTTACCCCGTCGAGGACACCGTCCGCGTCGTCCAGCAGGAACGCCGGCAGACCCTCGTCTACCTGGCTGACCCCCGGGCCGCCGACGCGCTCTCCGCGCTGCGCCGCACCCGGACCGCCACGGACGACGCCCTCGCCGAGATCCGCGCCAACGCCCAGGACCCCGACGTACGCGACGTCCTGGACCAGGACGACGGCGAGGGCCTGACCGCGGTGCTCGACGCCTTCGACGGCGTCGACTCCCTGCGCCGCAGCGTCGAGGAGGGCACGGTCACCCGGGCCCAGGCCCTCGGCCTCTACAACCAGCTGATCGACCCGTGTCACGCGCTGCTGGCCAAGCTGGATGTGGTCGACAGCGTCGAGATGGACAAGCAGTACCGCGCCCTCGTCAGCATCGCCCGCGCCCATGAGCTGCTCTCCCGGGAGGACGCCCTGCTGGGCTCCGCGCTGGTCGTGGGCCGGCTCGGCCGTGACGAGATCCGTGACGTCGCCGACCTCGTGGCCCAGCGGGCCGTCGTCTACGACATCAGCCTCGCCCAGGTGCCCGCCGCGGAGCGCGAGCGCTACGAGAGCTTCTGGAAGAACGCCACCACCGCGCCCCTGCGGACCGCCGAACAGGCCGTCGTCGCCACCGCGCCGGGTGACATGCCCCGTGGTGTGACCGCCCGGAACTGGGACACCGCGGCCGGAAACGTCCTCGACGAACTGGGCACCCTGGACGAGCAGGCCCACGACCGCTACCAGGACCGCGTCCGGCCGCTGGCGACCGAGGTCATCGTCAGGGCCGTCGCCGTCGTGGCCGTGGGGCTGATCGCCCTGATCGTCTCGCTCGTGCTGTCCGTGCGCGTCGGCCGCGGCCTCATCCGCGACCTGCGCCAGCTGCGCGTGGAGGCCCACGAGGCGTCCGGTGTGCGGCTGCCCAGCGTGATGCGCCGCCTCTCCGCCGGCGAACAGGTCGATGTCGAGACCGAGGTACCGCGGCTGGAGTACGACAAGAACGAGATGGGCGAGGTCGGCCAGGCCCTCAACACCCTCCAGCGCGCCGCCGTCGAGGCCGCCGTCAAGCAGGCCGAACTACGGGCCGGCGTCTCCGAGGTCTTCGTCAACCTCGCCCGCCGCAGCCAGGTCCTGCTGCACAAGCAGCTCACCCTGCTCGACACCATGGAGCGCCGCACCGACGACACCGAGGAACTCGCCGACCTCTTCCGCCTCGACCACCTCACCACTCGCATGCGCCGGCACGCCGAGGGCCTCGTGATCCTCTCTGGTGCCGCGCCCTCCCGGCAGTGGCGCAAGCCCGTCCAGCTCATGGACATCGTGCGCGCCGCCGTCGCCGAGGTCGAGGACTACGAGCGCATCGAGGTACGCCGACTGCCGCGCCTCGCCGTCACCGGCCCGGCCGTCGCCGACCTCACCCACCTCGTGGCCGAACTCCTCGAGAACGCCACCGTGTTCTCCCCGCCGCACACCGGCGTGCACGTCCTGGGCGAGCGGGTCGCCAACGGCTTCACCCTGGAGATCCACGACCGCGGCCTCGGCATGGCGCCCGAAGCGCTGCTGGAGGCCAACCTCCGGCTCGCCGAGACGCCGGAGTTCGAGCTGTCCGACACCGACCGCCTCGGACTGTTCGTGGTCAGCCGGCTCGCGCAGCGGCAGAACGTCCGGGTCTCCCTCCAGCCCTCCCCGTACGGGGGCACGACCGCCGTCGTCTTCATCCCCGACACCCTGCTGACCGACGACGTTCCCGACACCAACGGCATCGGCTTCCGCCTCGACCGTCCCCGCGCCCCGAAGGAGGCCGCGCCCGCGGAGAACCGCAGGCCGGCGCTCTCCTCCTCGGTCCAGCTCCCCGGCGTCCCGGCCTCGCTGCTGGACGGTCCGGTCGAGCTGGAGGCACCCGTCGACCTGGACGCCCTCAGCGATTTCCCGGCCGCCCTCGACGAGGAGGACGACGAGCGCGGTGGCCTGTTCCACCCGCGCCGCTCCCTCACCCGGGCCGACGGCGATCCGGCCGCCGGCGCCGCCGAGCAGCACCGCAGGTTCGACACCCGAGGCGAACCGGACCGGACCGCCGACGACCCGTCCGCCCCCGTGCCGCTGCCCGGCCGCCATACCCCCAAGCTGGTCAGCTCGCACGGCCGCCCGGTCACCGAACAGCGCCCCCGGCGCACGGAGACGGGGGACGACCCCGCCGTACGGCCCGGACCGCGCCGCGTGGAGACCGACGGCCCGGCACCCCTGCCCACGCGCCGCCGCGGCAGCACCGCACAGATCCCGCACAACGGCGGCTCGATCCAGCCGCCCGTGCTGCCGACGCGGCCCGCGCGCGGGACCGACGAGCCGTCCCAGCCACCCGCCCTCCCGCAGCGGACCCGGCAGGCCACCGCCGGCCCCGGCGGTGGCCTGGACGAGACACCCGCGCCCGCGGACACCACGCCCGCGCGGGCAGGCGGTTTCGCGCCCCGTGGCCCCGGGGAGACCACCGGGAACCGGACGGCCGCGCCGCTCGGTCAGGGCCCCGGCCTCGGAGCGCTGCCCCGGCGCGTACGGCAGGCGAACCTGGCCCCGCAGCTGCGGCAAGGCCCGGCGCCACGCACCGAGGACCGCTCCGACCCCGCCGACCGGGACGCCGACGAGGTACGCAGCCGTATGGCCTCCCTCCAGCGCGGCTGGCAGCGCGGCCGGGAAGAGAACGCCGCGGGCGACGACGCCCACAGCGGCACAGCACCACAAGGAACGACAAAGGGGGACGGTCGATGACCGCACCAGAGGCGACCGGCCACACCACTACCAACTACGGCGAGCTGAACTGGCTTCTCGACGAACTCGTCGACCGCGTCGCCAGCATCCGCAAGGCCGTCGTCCTCTCCGGCGACGGCCTGCCGACCGGCGTGTCCAAGGACCTGAGCAGGGAGGACAGCGAGCATCTGGCCGCCGTCGCCTCCGGGTTCCACAGCCTTGCCAAGGGCGTGGGCCGCCACTTCGAGGCGGGCAGCGTCCGCCAGACCGTCGTCGAACTCGACGACGCCTTCCTGTTCGTCACGGCCGCCGGCGACGGCAGCTGCCTCGCCGTCCTCTCGGACGCCGACTCGGACGTGGGGCTCGTGGCCTACGAGATGACCCTGCTCGTCAAGCGGGTCGGCGTACATCTCGGCACCGCCCCGCGCACCGATCTGCCCTCGGGCGGGTAGTGGGATGGCATGAGCACAGACGGTCACGGAAGCAGCCACTGGTTCGACGACGACGCCGGACCGGTCGTCCGTCCGTACGCCATGACGCGTGGCCGCACCACCAGTGCGGTCCAGCACCGCCTCGATCTGATCGCGGTGGTCGTCGTCGAACCCCACGCGGACGACCCCGAAGCGGACCACTCGCTGTCCCCGGAGCACGTGGACATCGTGGACCTGTGCCGGGACGCGCCCCAGTCGGTCGCCGAACTCGCCGCCGAACTCGATCTGCCCATCGGAGTGGTGCGCGTCCTCGTCGGAGACCTCGTGGCGGCGGAGTTCGTCCATGTGAACCGGCCCGTACCCCCTGCCGAGCTGCCGGACGAGAGCATTCTGCGCGACGTGATCACCGGCCTCCGAGCGCTGTGAGCGGCGGGGAAGCGGGGCGACGACGTGACCGGCGAGTTCACCCTTCGGCCCGGCGGCGGGGGCGCCGACAGGCTGGAACGCGCGGACGGCACGGTGACCGAACGCGGCGGCGACTTTGGTGGACGTCGGCCTGCGGCGACGTCCTCGTCCTCGAAACCCCCGGCGGCGGAGGTCACGGCCCGCCGCCACACACCCCCATCGAGCAGGAGAAGTGATCGATGATCTTCGGGCGATCTGAGCGAGGCAAGCCACCGGTGGAGCCCGTCACGCTGAAGATCCTGGTGGCCGGCGGCTTCGGCGTGGGCAAGACCACCCTCGTCGGCGCGGTCAGCGAGATCAGGCCGCTGCGCACCGAGGAGTACCTCACCGAGGCGGGCCGTCCGGTCGACGACACCACCGGCGTCGAGGCGAAGCACACCACCACCGTCGCCATGGACTTCGGGCGCATCACCCTGCGCGAGGACCTGGTGCTCTACCTGTTCGGCACCCCCGGCCAGGAGCGGTTCTGGTTCATGTGGGACGAACTGTCCGAGGGCGCGCTCGGGGCCGTCGTGCTCGCCGACACCCGCCGCCTGGAGGACTGCTTCGCCGCCATCGACTACTTCGAGCGCCGTTCCATCCCCTTCATCGTCGGCGTCAACTGCTTCGAGGGCGCGATCCGTTACCCGGAGGCGGACGTGCGCCGGGCCCTCGACCTCGACGACGACGTACCCGTGGTGCTGTGCGACGCCCGCGACAAGCTGTCGGTCCGGGACGTCCTGATCGGCGTCGTCCAGCACGCGATGGACTTCGGCTCCGACCGCCGGCAGACCGTCACCACCTGAGCCCCCGCACGGCCCGTACCCCCGCCGAACGGGGTGCGGGCCGCGGCCCACGGCCGGACGGCGATACGCACACGCGTGTGTGCGTATCGCTATGCACACACAAGCGTGCGGTGGGCTACTGCTCGCTTTCCTCCAGCCAGCCGAAGCTCTTCTCCACGGCCTTGCGCCAGTTGTGGTACTCGCGGTCCCGTGTCGACGCCTCCATGGCCGGAGTCCACTCGATGTCCTTCTGCCAGTGCGCCTTCAATTCGTCGAGGTCGTTCCACACACCGGTCGCCAGGCCCGCCGCGTACGCCGCGCCCAGACAGGTCGTCTCGGAGACCCGGGGCCGGATCACCGGTACGCCGAGCACGTCCGCCTGGTGCTGCATGAGCAGGTTGTTCTTCGTCATGCCGCCGTCCACCTTCAGGGTCGTGATATGGACCCCGGAGTCCTGGAACATGGCGTCGACCACCTCACGCGTCTGCCAGCTCGTCGCCTCCAGCACCGCGCGCGCGAGATGCGCCTTCGTGACGTAGCGGGTGAGCCCGGTGACGACACCACGCGCGTCGGAGCGCCAGTACGGCGCGAACAGACCGGAGAACGCGGGCACGATGTACGCGCCTCCGTTGTCGTCGACGCTCGCCGCCAGCGGCTCGATCTCGTCAGCCGTGCGGATGATGCCGAGCTGGTCCCGGAACCACTGCACGAGCGCACCCGTTATCGCGATCGAGCCCTCCAGACAGTAGACCGGCGCCTCATCGCCGATCTTGTATCCCATCGTCGTCAGCAGCCCGCTCTTGGACGGCACGGGCCGGTTTCCGGTGTTGAGCAGCAGGAAGCTGCCCGTCCCGTACGTGTTCTTGGCCGTTCCCACGTCGTAGCAGGCCTGGCCGAACACCGCTGCCTGCTGGTCGCCCAGCGCCGAGGCGACCGGCACCCCGGCGAGCTGGCCCCCCGCCGTGCCGTACACCTCGGCGGAGGACCGGATCTCCGGCAGCACGGCCTCGGGCACGCGCATCGCGGAGAGGATGGAGGCGTCCCACTGCAGGGTCTCGAGGTTCATCAGCATGGTGCGCCCGGCGTTGGTCACGTCGGTCACGTGCCGGCCGCCGTCGACGCCTCCGGTGAGATTCCAGATGAGCCAGGAGTCGATGGTGCCGAAGGCGATCTCGCCGCGTTCGGCACGGTCCCGCAGGCCGGGCACGTTGTCGAGCAGCCAGGCCGCCTTGGGTCCGGAGAAGTAGCTGGCCAGCGGCAGCCCGGTCTGTTCACGGAACCGGTCCTGGCCGTCGGAGCCGCCCAGCTCGTTGCAGAGCCCGGCGGTCCGGGTGTCCTGCCACACGATCGCGTTGTGCACCGGTTTGCCCGTGGCCCGGTCCCACAGCACGGTCGTCTCGCGCTGGTTGGTGATGCCGAGCGCGCTGATCTGGTCGGCGCGCAGCCCGGCCTTGGCGATCGCCCCCGCGACCACCGCCTGCACCTTGGCCCAGATCTCGGTCGCGTCGTGCTCGACCCAACCGGGCTTGGGGAAGATCTGGCGGTGCTCACGCTGGTCGACGGCGACGATCGCGCCGTTCTGGTCGAAGACGATGCAGCGGCTGGAGGTGGTGCCCTGGTCGATTGCGGCGACGTACTTCTCGGCGTTGTCCGTCATGGCTACCCCTTGGGCTGTTCAGAAGGGCGCGCGATCACCGCGCACATGGCTGTGTGGGCCGACGGCCCGGCTCGGCGCGCCGGACCGGTGCTCGGCCTGACGTTGTTCCGACCGGTGCTCGGCCGGACCGCTCAGAAGGCCACGTTGTAGAGCAGCCCCGCGAGCAATCCGCCGATCACCGGGCCGACGACCGGGATCCAGGAGTAGCCCCAGTCCGACGTGCCCTTGTTGGGGATCGGCAGGAAGGTGTGCACGACGCGCGGGCCGAGGTCACGGGCCGGGTTGATGGCATAGCCGGTGGGCCCGCCGAGGGAGAGGCCGATGCCCACGACGAGCAGGGACACGATCAGAAGGAGCGTGCCGGACTCGGCGAGCCCCTTGGTCAGCCCGAAGGCGAGGATCGGCAGGACGAGCGCGATCGTCGCGATGATCTCCGTGATCAGGTTGGCGAGCGGATTCCGGATCTCCGGGATGGTGGAGAAGATGCCCAGGGTCGGCGTCGGCTCCTCGTCCGCGCCCTTCGAGCCGTCCGCGCTCGGCTGCCGTACGTTCGCCTGGAACTGCGCCAGGTACACGAGGTAGGCGAGCAGCGCGCCGAGCATCGCCCCGACCAGCTGGCCCAGCACATAGATCCAGACCTTGCTCCACTTGTCCGTGTCGACGGCGATCCCCAGGGTGACGGCCGGGTTGAGATGTCCGCCGGACAGCGGCGCGGCGGTGTACGCCCCCGCCAGCACGCCGAACCCCCAGCCGAAGGCGATCACGATCCACCCCGAGGCCCGCGCCTTGGAGTGTCTGAGGGTGACGGCGGCGCAGACGCCCGCACCGAACAGGATGAGGATCGCGGTACCGATGACCTCGCCGACGAATATGTCTGCGTTGCTCATGGCGGCTCCTAGGCCGGCCCGGGGCCATCCGCCCCGGTGCTCCGTGCAGGGTGCGGTGCGCGTGGCTGCTTCGGCCATGGCAGGGAGGTCCCGCGCCCCGCCCGGCGTCCGTGACGAGCGTGCCGTCGTAGCCGAATCGCCCGTGGGGAGCCGGGCTCGGTCGGGGAGCCCGCGCGGCGCGTGCCTGTATACACCGAATATTACGGCGATATCGGCTGACACCGGGAAGTGTTCACCGGTGCCCAGGGAGCGTCAAGGAGGCCGACGACAACGGTTGGGGGCCGGCGGGGGCCGGGATGGAGGGGGTTCCGCCGGGCCGCGCGCCGCTCCACCGCCTCCGCGGCCTCTTCGACAGGAGCCCGGACAGGAGCCCACTCACCCCATGCCCGGTTCCGCCCCCACCGGCTCCGGGCCCGCCGCGGCCATCGGCGGTGCCCCGCGCCTGACCTCGTACCCCGTCGACCCGCCGCGCCCCAGCACCCAGCTCGCCCCGGCCAACGCCTTCGCGGCCTTCTTCAGCGGTGCCAGACACGCGGCCGCCTGCCGGTGATCCGTCACGCTCCCCGGCGGACACAGGACCGTGGCCAGCGACAACGTGACCGAGCGCCCACCGGCCGACCACGGGTGTTCCAGTACGGAGAGGGCCAGCGGATCCAGCCCCTCCGGATCGGCCAGCACCAGGAAGTCGTCCCCGCCGATGTGCCCCACCCGCGTGCTCCCGGACGCCGCGCCCTGCAACGCCCGCCCGACCGACCGGATCAGCTCGTCGCCCGCCGCGAACCCGGCCCCGTCGTTGACCTGCTTGAAGTGGTCGACGTCCAGCCAGCTCAGCGCGAACGTCCGCCCGGCCGCGATCCGCCGGTCCACCTCGGCCGTGATCGCGTCCGAGCCGGGCAGCCGCGTGAGCGGATTGAGCCCCACCGCCTCCTCGACCCGGTTCTCGGCCAGCGCCCGCACGAGATCCGCCAGCCGTACGACGCCCACACACCGCCCGTAGCGGTCGACGACGGCCACGTCGTCCGAGGTACGGTCCGGGCCGCCCACCGCGACGACGTCCAGCACCTCCCACGCCGTCGCGTCGACGCCCACCGTCCGCGGTGGGTCACCGAGCTTGGCCGCGGGCCGGTCCGCGTACAGGGCGTGCCCGTAGCGCCCCGACATCGACAGCAGGAACCGTGAGCGGTGCACCGAGCGGACCGGGACCCCCGCCCGGTCCACTAGCAGCACCCCGGACACCTCGGACGACCCGGTCAGCAGCGCCCGCACCTGGCCGGCGGAGGCGGTCACGGGCAGCAGCGCGGCCGGCCGGACGAACTCCCGCACCGACGGCCCCGCCCCGGCCGTCGACACGCTGCCGGAGACCCGCGGCGGAAGGTACACCTCGGCGGCCGGCAGCCGGGCCGGGGGCGCGAACAGCACGCCCTGGGCCAGCTGCGCCCCGGCCGACAGCGCGGCCGCACACTGCGACTCCGTCTCGACGGCCTCGACGGCCAGGAGCGCGCCCAGTTCGTCGCACAGCGTCCGCATCGCCCGTACCGCCGCCGGCCGCGCCAGCAGGGACGCGTCGAGCTTCACGAGGTCCGGGGCGATGTCCACGAGCAGCCGAAGCGGTACGTCCCCGTCGCCGACGCCGTCCGCGCTGATCCGGAACCCCTGCTCCCGCAGCGCGGCCAGGGCCTCCAGCAGCGCCGGCTGCGGCACGTGCGTGTACGGCGGAACGATGTCGAGCGTCACCTCCCAGGGGAGCCGCCCCGCCTCACGCACGGCGTCGTGCAGCGGGGTGAGCCCACCGAGGTCGGCCAGGGTGCCGGCGAACACGTTCACGTGCAGCGGCAGCAGCGTCTCCCTGCGCACCGCCGCCCGGACCGCCAGCACCGCCAGCCTGCCGTCGAGTTCGGGATCGCGGCGGGCTTCGGCGAGGACGTCGCCGGACTCGGGGCGGGCGAGTATCTCCAGCCCTGCCACCGCTCCGGTCGTCAGATTGACCACCGGCTGGAAGGCGAAGCGGAGAGTGTCCGTCCAGGAGCGCACGGGAAGCATGATGGCCCTACGGGCGTACGCCCAGGCGCAGTTCATAAGACGTTCACGCACGTTTCCGGAGCGATCACGGAGCGTACGCGGCACCGCCCGAAGTCCGTTGCGCCACATGTGTCCCTCACCTCACGGCGATCACCGCCGATCCGTGTCCGAACAGCCCTTGGTTCGCCGTGATGCCCGCGCGCGCGTGGGCGATCTGACGCTCGCCGGCCTGTCCCCGCAACTGCCAGGTCACCTCGCAGACCTGCGCGATCGCCTGAGCGGGCACCGCCTCCCCGAACGAGGCCAGCCCACCGCTCGTGTTCACCGGCGTCCGTCCGCCCGGGGCCGTCGTGCCCTCCCTCAGCAGCTTGGCGCCCTCGCCGTCGCCGCACAGTCCCAGGTCCTCGTACCACTGCAACTCCAGGGCGGTGGACAGGTCGTAGACCTCGGCGAGGGACAGGTCCTCGGGCCCCACGCCCGCCTCCTCGTAGGCCGCGCGGGCGATCGACGCCCGGAACGGCTCGTCGGCCGGATCCACCGCGACCGCCGAGTCGGTGGCTATGTCCGGCAGGTCCAGCACGGTGGTGGGGTAGCGGGGTGTCACGGTCGACACGGCCCGGATCCGCACCGGATCCACGGCCCCGTGCCGGCGGGCGAACTCCGTGCTGGACAGGACCAGGGCCGCCGCTCCGTCCGAGGTCGCGCAGATGTCCAGCAGCCGCAGCGGATCGGCGACGACCGGGGAGGCGGCGACCTCCTCGGCGGTGACCCGCGCGCGGTAGCGGGCGTTCGGATTCAGCGCCCCCATGGCTGCGTTCTTCACCTTGACCTGGGCGAAGTCCTCCGGGGTGTCCCCGTGCACGGCCATGCGCCGACGTGCGTACAGCCCGAAGTACGTCGGGTTCGTGGCGCCGAGCACGCGGAACCGCAGCCAGTCCGGATCGTCCGGCCGGTCCCCGCCCGCGGGCCGGAAGAAGCCCTTGGGTGCCGAGTCGGCCCCCACCACCAGCACCACCTCCGCCAGGCCGGCCAGGATCTGCGCCCGTGCCGTGCTGATCGCCTGCGCCCCCGACGCGCACGCCGCGTACACGCTCGCGACCCGGGCCCCCTGCCAGCCCAGCGCCTTCGCGAACGTCGCCCCGGCCACGTACCCCGGGTAGCCGCCACGCACCGTGTCCGCGCCCACGATCGAACCGACGTCCCGCCAGTCCAGACCGGCGTCGGCGAGCGCAGCACGCGCCGCGACCACCCCGTACTCGACGAATCCGCGCCCCCACTTGCCCCAGGGATGCATCCCCGCGCCGAGCACCGCCACCTCTGCCGTCATCCAGCCACCCCCGTCGGCCGCCACTGCCAGGTCGTCCAGGTCGTCTCCGCGTCCTCGTGGAGCACGCCCGCCACGACCTCCACCTCCATGCCCACCGCCAGACCGGCGACGGTGACCCCGGGAACCGCCTGCCCCAGCACCACGATCCGCTCGGACTCCAGCTCCACAGCGATCAACGCGTACGGCTCCCACGGAAGTTCCGGATCGGTCACATAGGGTGACGGAGGCCGGTACCGGCTGTCCGTGTACGACCAGATCCGCCCACGCCGCGACAGCGGGACCTCCTCCAGATCGCCACTCCCGCAGCCCGGGTTGCGGCAGTACGCGTCCTCGCGCGGGAAGAAGACCGCCCCGCACGCCGAGCAGCGCGTCCCGAGCAGCCTGAAGTCGTCCCCGTCCCCGGAGAACCACCCGGCGACCACCGGTGTACGTGTACGTGACAAGACCCCTCCCCGGTACCGGATCTGACGGAACGTCAGGAGTGTGGCACGCGCACCGGGAATTGGGCAGGGACCGGACGCGGCAAGGGCGTCGAGACGCTCGCGTACGTCGCCCTCGTCAAGATCGGATACGCTCCGCCGCGTGTCCGAATCTCTGCACTCCATTTCGAACTCCGCGCGCGACTCCCACTGTTCGAGCTGCGGAGCGCCCTACGGGGAGGGCGTCACCGGCTGGCCCCGCACCTGTCCGGCCTGCGCCACCGTGGCCTACCGCAACCCCCTGCCGGTGGCCGTCGCCCTCCAGCCCGTGTACGACACGAAGGGCACCGCCCTCGTCGTCATCACCCGGACCGTGGCCCCCGCGCGCGGCGGCATCGCACTGCCCGGCGGCTACATCGACGACCGCGAGGACTGGCGCCAGGCCGTCGTCCGCGAACTCAGGGAGGAGACCGGCATCGACGCCGCGAGCCGCGACGTACGACTCGCCGACGCCATGAGCTCCCCCGACGGCCACCTGCTGCTGTTCGGGCTCCTCCCGGAGCGCCCCGCGGACCGGCTGCCGGAGTCGGCCGCCACGGACGAGACGGAGGGCTGGCACCTCCTGCACCGGCCGGAGGAACTCGCCTTCCCCCTGCACACGCACGCCGTGCGGGCGTTCTTCGAAGGCCGCTACATCTGACCTCACCCCTCGTCGAGGCCGCGCACGCGCACGGGGCGGGACGGCTCGTGCACGCCGTCCTCACCCTCCCGCGCGACGACCACCCGCCGGCCCACCCAGCGGGCGACGTACCGCTCGACCTCCGGCTCCTCCCAGCCGTCGCCCGCGTCCCGCACCACCAGGCCGCCACCCGACCGCCCCCGGGCTGGAGCCCACACCTCCAGCTCCAGCCCGTCGTCCCCCCGCACCGGTATGACGGCACCCGCGCGCGCGAACACCGGAATCCGTGACAGCGGCGCGTCCACGAGCACCTGCCCCGGCCCCCGGTACGACCGCCCCGTGGCCGTGTCGTACCAGAGCCCGCGCGGCAACTGCACCGCGCGCCGGTCCGCCCCCGGGTCGAGCACCGGCGCCACCAGCAGACAGTCACCCAGCAGGAAGGCGTCCTCACAGTCCCGCAACGCCCGGTCCTCGGGCGCTCCCCACCACACAGGACGCACATAGGGAGCCCCCGTACGCCGCGCCAGATGCGCCAGCGTCGTGAAGTACGGCAGCAGCCGCCGACGCTCGACGAGCGCCACACGCGCGTGCTCCAGCACCTCGGGCCCGAACTCCCAGGGCTCCCGGCGCCCCGCCTTCAGGCTCGCGTGCGTACGGAACAACGGCAGATACGCGCCCAGCTGGAGCCACCGCAGATACAGCTCCGGCGACGGACTGCCGTCGAAGCCCCCCACGTCCGGCCCCGAGTACGGCACCCCGCACAGCCCCAGCCCCATCACCAGCGACAGGGACGCACGCAGCCCGGGCCAGCCCGTGGCGACATCGCCGGACCACGTGCCGCCGTAGCGCTGAAGACCCGCCCAGCCCGAGCGGGAGAAGACGAACGGACGCGCCTCGGGAGCCAGCTCCCGCAGTCCCTCGTAGGCCGCCCAGGCCATGCACAGCCCGTAGACGTTGTGCGCCTCCCGATGATCGCCTCCACGCCCCTCCAGGGCGTGACGGGCGGACCGGGGCAGCGTCGACTCGCCGAAGGCGGTGAACGACGTCGGCTCGTTCATGTCGTGCCAGAACCCGGAGAACCCCTCCGCGAGCCGCTCGGCGTAGAGACCACCCCACCAACGCCGCACACGCGCGTCCGTGAAATCGGGGAAGACCACCTCCCCCGGCCACCCCACACCCTCGACGAAGCGCCCCGAGGCGTCCCGCACGAACGCGTCCCCGGCGACACCGCTGTCGTAGACCGCGTTGCCCGGCGCGGCCCGCACCGCCGGGTCGACGATCGACACCAGCCGGATCCCGTCCCGCCGCAGCTCCTCGGCGAGCACGGGCAGCTTGGGGAAACGAACCTGGTCCACCGTGAACACCTGGTGCTCGTCGTAGTGGTCGATGTCCAGATGAATCGCGTCGAGCGGCAGACCGTGCTCCTGGTAGCCCGCCACGACCCGGCGCACCTCCTGCTCACCGCCGAAGCCCCAGCGCGCGTGATGGTGCCCCAGCGCCCACGCCGGAGGCAGCGCCGGCGCCCCGGTCAGCGAGGCCCAGGCGAGCAGCACGCGCGCGGGGGTGCCCACCATCACCCAGCAGCGCAACGGGCCGCCGTCCATGCGCAGCTCGCACGCCCCGGCCCGGTCGTGCCCGGACCCGGCACCCTCCTCGCCCTCCCGCAGCGTCACCGTGCCGTCCCAGGAGGTGTCGTGGAACACCAGATGCGTGCCCGCGTCCGACACCACCACCTGCACCGGCATCGTCAGATAGAGCGGATCGTCCCCCCGACCGAACGCGCGCCCGGGATCCCTGTTCCACAGCCGGTACGTCCCACCGCGCAGACGCGGCCCGGCCGCCCGCCCGCCGAGACCGAAGAAACGCGCGTCCGCCGCCACCTCCGACCGCTGCATCCAACGCGCCGCACCCCCCTCCTGCGGCTCCCACCAGCGCGGCGGCAGATCCCGGCGCAACGTCACACCACCCGGCGTGCACACCTCGATCGCACCGTGCCGCGAGACCACCACGGTCACCCGCTCGGCCACCACCCGCCAGCCGCCGTCCTTGTCCGGCTCCAGCACCACCCGGGGATCCGGCTCCGGACAACGGCCGGCCAGCGCGTACGACGGCTCGGGCTCCGCACCGTCCCAGCCCCAGAACACCGCCCCGTTCACAGCGACGAGGATCCTCAGCTCCGAGCGGCTGAACCGCAGCGTCCCGCCACCCGGCGCCGGCTCCACCTCCTGCACCGGACCCGGAACCCGCGCGCGCTCGACACCCCGCGCGGGCAACCCGGCGGCGTCGGCACGCCTCCTGCGCCAAGCCGCCCTCACGGTGCGCAACCTCTGGGCCGCCCCCACAGAACCGACCACCTTCATCGAACGCACCAGGTCACGACCGTCCATGCTGCTCACCCTGCCACTCACCGCTCCACACGCGCGTGTCGTTCAACTGCCGTTCACCCATGCCGGGACCACTTCTTCACGACACGGACTGTGTGGGGCACACCCTGGTGCAGAAGTCGATCACATGGCATCGTCCGTGTCAGCCGCGTCACGCGCACCACCCAGGCTCGTGCGCGGGCGACGCACACGACGCGTACAGTCCGGGAGCCGCCCCATGCCGACCGTGAACCCCGAGCCGCTCTGGCGGCCTGATCCGCAGCGCATCGCACAGGCCCAGGTCACCAGATTCCAGATCTGGGCGGCCGAGCGCCACGGAGCCCCCTCCGAAGGGGGCTATCCGGCCCTGCACCGCTGGTCCGTGGACGAGCTGGAGACGTTCTGGAGGGCCGTCACCGAATGGTTCGACGTACGGTTCTCGACGCCCTACACGCGCGTGCTCGGCGACCGGTCCATGCCCGGCGCCCAGTGGTTTCCCGAAGCCACCCTCAACTACGCCGAGCACGCCCTGCGCGCCGCCACCACCCGCGCGGACGAACCGGCCCTCCTGTATGTCGACGAGACCCATGAACCACAGCCGGTGACCTGGGGCGAGCTGCGCCGCCAGGTCGGCTCGCTCGCCGCCGAACTGCGCACCCTCGGCGTCCGCCCCGGCGACCGGATCAGCGGCTACCTCCCCAACGTCCCCCAGGCCGTCGTCGCCCTCCTCGCCACGGCGGCCGTCGGCGGCGTCTGGACCTCCTGCGCCCCCGACTTCGGCGCCCGCAGCGTCCTCGACCGCTTCCAGCAGGTCGAACCCGTCGTCCTGTTCACCGTCGACGGCTACCGCTACGGCGGCAAGGAACACGACCGCCGCGACATCGTCGCCGAACTGCGCCGCGAACTCCCCACCCTGCGTGCCGTCGTCCACATCCCCCTCCTGGGCACCACAGCCCCCGAAGGCGCCCTGGAGTGGTCGGCGCTCACGTCCGCGAACGAGGAACCCGTCTTCGAACAGGTCCCCTTCGACCACCCCCTGTGGGTGCTCTACTCCTCCGGCACGACCGGTCTGCCCAAGGCCATCGTCCAGTCCCAGGGCGGCATCCTGGTCGAACACCTCAAACAGCTGGGCCTGCACTGCGACCTCGGCCCCGAGGACCGCTTCTTCTGGTACACCTCGACCGGCTGGATGATGTGGAACTTCCTCGTCTCCGGCCTCCTGACCGGCACGACGATCGTCCTCTACGACGGCAGCCCCGGATACCCGAACACCGGCGCCCAGTGGCGCATCGCCGAACGCACGGGAGCCACCTTCTACGGCACCTCGGCCGCCTACGTCATGGCCTGCCGCAAGGCCGAGGTGCACCCGTCCCGGGAGTTCGACCTCTCCAAGATCCAGTGCGTCGCCACCACAGGCTCACCGCTCCCGCCCGACGGCTTCCGCTGGCTCCACGACGAGGTCCGCGACGACCTGTGGATCGCCTCCGTCAGCGGCGGCACCGACGTGTGCTCCTGCTTCGCCGGAGCCGTCCCGACCCTTCCCGTGTACACCGGCGAACTCCAGGCCCCCGGCCTCGGCACCGACCTCCAGTCCTGGGACCCGAGCGGCCACCCCCTCATCGACGAGGTCGGCGAACTCGTGGTCGCCAACCCCATGCCGTCGATGCCGGTCCACTTCTGGAACGACCCCGACGGCAGCCGCTACCACGACAGCTACTTCGACACCTATCCCGGCGTGTGGCGCCACGGCGACTGGATCACGCTCACCTCACGCGGCTCGGTCGTCATCCACGGCCGCTCCGACTCCACACTCAACCGCCAGGGCGTACGCATGGGCTCCGCCGACATCTACGAGGTCGTCGAGCGGCTCCCCGAGATCAAGGAATCCCTGGTCATCGGCATCGAACAGCCCGACGGCGGCTACTGGATGCCCCTCTTCGTGCACCTCGCACCCGGAGCCGTCCTCGACGACGCCCTCCTCGGCCGCATCAAACAGGCCATCCGCGAACAGCTCTCGCCCCGCCACGTCCCCGACGAGGTCATCGAGGTGCCCGGCGTCCCGCACACCCTCACCGGCAAACGCATCGAGGTCCCGGTCAAACGCCTCCTCCAGGGCACCCCACTGGAGAAGGCGGTCAATCCGGGCTCCATCGACAACCTCGACCTCCTCCACTTCTACGAGGAACTGGCCCGCAAGCGCGCCTGACGGCGCCCAGCACCGCGATCCGCCCCTGTCGGCGGCCTCGGACTCGCCCGGCCAAGGCGAACCCCGGGGCCGCCCGCGCACACCGCCAAGACTCCGTTGTCAGTGCCGCCGGTTACTGTGAGTGAGCATCGATCGACTGTGCACACAGGGGGAAACATGGCACACACCGACAACCAGACCATGCGACGCGTCCTGCGACGTGAGATCGCCGGCACCATCGGCCTGCTCACCGACGAACACGACTTCCGTGCCATGCGGCGCTACCGCAGCTTCACCTTCCACGACCACGCCACCTACCTCCGGCAGGTCGAAGACCTCCTCAGGACACGAGCCCAACAGGGCACCCACACCACCGTGGCCCTCTTCGACCCACAGGAGTACGCCGACTACTGCACCACCCGGGGACTCGACCCCGACGTCCCCGCCAACCGCACCCGCTTCACCGCCCAGATCGCCACGACCGGCCCCACCATCCCCTACGACGGCCAACCCCTCGCCGACCTCGTGCCCGCCCTAGTCGACGAGGCCGTACGTCAGGCCACCTGGGAGTACGCGGCCACCCTCCTGGCCCGCCTCGGCGCCTGCGCGACCTGCGGCGAGGACATCGGCCGCGCGGCCTTCGCACGCGCCTCCGACCTCGTCCGCCGCATCCTCGACACAGCGCCACCGGGCAACCGGCACCTCGTCTGCAGCGTGACGGGGACCCCCGAGACACTCGTCGCCGTCCTCCACGCGGACGAGGAAACCGCCGGCGCCACCCATCTCGACGAGGCCGAAGCCCTCGAATTCACCACCGTTCTCGCCCTGGGCCTGACCACCCATGGCCCCGGCGGCCTGGTCATGCGCACCAGCGCGCCCGACACCCCCGACCGCATCTACGGATGGCGCCTGCGCGGAGACGGCCTCGAACCCCTGACCGCCGGCGAGGTCTTCGACGCCTACTGCACCGACATCGAATCCGGAGACCTCATCTCACCCGAGTCCGGTGTGGACTACTGCGCCCCGCCGGACCTCGGGCAGGAGGGCACGGACGGGCCGATGCCGGGCCACCCGCACTGACACACACGACAGGGGCGCTCCGCCCAAAGACGGAGCGCCCCTGCTCGACAGCGCCGAACACCGGCGCGACCTCTACTCGCCGGACAGCACAGCCTGCGCGGCGTTGCGCGCCTCCTCGGCGCTGTCCGCCGCACGCGCCGCCGCCGCGGCACGCTCACACTGCGCCAGCGTGAACTTCGCCAGCGTCGCCCGGACGTAAGGAATCGACGCCGAACCCATGGACAAGGAGGTGACGCCCAGACCGGTCAGCACACACGCGAGCAGCGGGTCCGACGCGGCCTCGCCGCACACACCACAGCTCTTGCCCTCGGCCTTGGCCGCCTCGGCGGACAGCGCGACCAGGTCGAGCAGCGCGGGCTGCCACGGATCCTGGAGCCTGGACACCGCACCCACCTGCCGGTCCGCGGCGAAGGTGTACTGCGCGAGGTCGTTCGTGCCCAGCGACAGGAACTCGACCTCCTGGAGGATCGAGCGGGCCCGCAGCGCGGCCGACGGAATCTCCACCATCGCGCCGAACTTCGCGCGCAGCCCCGCCTCACGGCACGCGTCCGCGAACGCCTTGGCGTCGGCACGGTCCGCCACCATCGGGGCCATCACCTCGAGGTAGACCGGCAGACCCTCCGCGGCCTTCGCCAGCGCCGTCAGCTGGGTACGCAGGATCTCCGGGTGGTCCAGCAGGGTGCGCAGACCACGCACACCCAGCGCCGGGTTCGGCTCGTCGCCCGGGGTCAGGAAGTCCAGCGGCTTGTCCGCACCCGCGTCCAGCACGCGCACGACGACCCGCCCCTCGGGGAATGCCTCGAGCACCTGCCGGTAGGCCTCGACCTGCTTCTCCTCGGACGGCGCGTTCTTGCTGTCGTCGAGGAAGAGGAACTCGGTACGGAACAGACCGACGCCCTCCGCACCCGCCTCGACGGCGGCGGGCACATCGGCCGGACCGCCGACGTTCGCCAGCAGCGGCACCTTGTGACCGTCAGCCGTGGCACCCGGACCGGTCGACGCGGACAACGCCGCCTTCCGCTCTGCGGCCGCAGCCTCGAGCTGGGCCTTCTTCTCCTCGGTCGGGTTCACGAAGATCTCACCGGTGCTGCCGTCGACGGCGATCACCGTGCCCTCGGCCAGCTCACCGGCACCGGGCAGGGCCACGACGGCCGGCACGCCGAGCGCACGCGCCAGAATCGCGCTGTGGCTGGTGGGCCCGCCCTCCTCGGTCACGAAACCGAGGACCAGCGTCGGGTCCAGCAGAGCGGTGTCGGCCGGCGCCAGGTCCCGGGCCACGAGAACGTACGGTTCGTCGCTGTCCGGGACGCCCGGCATCGGGACGCCCAGCAGACGGGCGACGATACGATTCCGCACATCATCGAGGTCGGCCACGCGACCGGCGAGGTACTCGCCCGCTCCCGCCAGCAGCTCGCGGTAGGCGGCGAACGCGTCGTACACGGCACGCTCGGCCGTGCTCCCGACGGCGATCCGCCGATCGACGTCCGCCATCAGCTCGGGATCCTGGGCCATCATGGCTTGTGCCTCGAGCACCGCCTGGGCTTCGCCCCCCGCCAGATTGCCGCGCGCCATCAGGTCGGCTGCCACAGCGTCCACGGCCTTGCGGGCGCGCCCCTGTTCGCGCTCCGCCTCCTCCGCCGGGATCTGCTTGGCAGGCGGTTCGAGAACCGCCGTTCCCATGTGCCGAACCTCGCCGATCGCCACACCGTGACTCACGCCGACGCCTCGCAGCGTTGTCTCCATCTCACCCGTCTCCGATAGTGCGGCGGGTCCCGCCGCCGCGGTGGTTGTCCTGCACGCCGTCAATACGACGGCCGGGGCATCACTGCCAGGAAAAGAGAGCGTCGCCGGCCTTCACATCGCCGTCTTCGCGGAGTTCGCCGAGGGAGTCGGCTGTGGCCTCCAGCGCGACGATCGGGCACACGGGGGACTTGCCTGCCGCTTCCACCGCGGCCGGGTCCCACCGCACGATGCTCTGGCCGCGGGTCACGCTGTCACCCTTGTTCACGAGGAGCTCGAAGCCCTCGCCGTTGAGCTGCACGGTGTCGATGCCGAGATGGGTGAGCACGCCGTGCCCCTCCGAGTCGACCACGACGAAGGCGTGCGGGTGGAGGGAGACGATGACTCCGTCCACGGGTGCGACGGCCTCGGAAGGCTCACGCACCGGGTCGATCGCCGTGCCCGGGCCGACCATGGCCCCGGAGAAGACTGGATCCGGCACAGCCGCCAGTCCGATGGCGCGTCCTGCAAGAGGGGACGTCACGGTGGTCATGGGAAGCCTCCCAGGGGTGGAGATGTACATGGGCCGTTACTGCCTGTCCAGGACGGCGCACTGTGCAGCAGGGTATGTCATATGAAGTACCGGTTCCGCACGAGAGCTCCCGATCCGTGGTCTAGACCACTAGCCTAATGGATTTGCAAGCGCTCTGCGGCCGCGTGTACAGTCGTACTCCTGCTTGAGGGTGAGCGACGCGATCAAGCGCACTTGCCGAGCAGCATCCAACTTGTCAGATCCTAATCTCTGGGTCGCCTTCTGCATGCCTGCAGGATGGTGGTCAGGGAGGCAGAAAAACCCTGATAGAGTCGGAAACGCAAGACCGAAGGGAAGCGCCCGGAGGAAAGCCTGAGAGAGTCTCTCGGGTGAGTACAAAGGAAGCGTCCGTTCCTTG
>NZ_JBVJAB010000007.1:383590-451234 GCF_055591025.1 Streptomyces sp. NPDC041784 | reverse complement strand
TGATGTGGGTCATGTGGGGTGCTTCACCGGTCAACGGCCCTCGAACGTGACCGCGGTCTCGAACGCGGCCCGCCGAGTGGCTCTGCGTAGCGCCTCCAGCACGGCCGGACCGGGGGTGACTGCTTCCTCGAGCGGCCAGGAGAGCAAAGAGACCACCGTTCGCCCCCACCTCGCCGCCCCACAGTGCCGCCATCTACACCATCAAGCCGGCCTGACCGGCGCTCGGACTGGGCACCACCCGCTCGCCCACCCCGAGCCCTGCCCCGCTGCCTCAAACGGCTGGGTCAACCCCGGCGCGAGATGAGTCGAGTGAGTGACTCTGTGGGCCAGCAGAGCCATTCGAGAAGAGGGCTGGTGACCACGAACGAGTGGACGCTGATTCGGCCCTGCTTCTTGTCCAGGATCAGTGGGGCTTCATCCCGGTAGATGTAGCGGAGGTATCGGCGACGGACCGGCGCTCCGGCTATCAGCAGCACCGGCGAGGTGACAAGGATGGCCACCGGGACCAAGGCCCTCGCGGTGGCGAGCTTCGCCTTCTCCTCGTATCGCATGCGCTCAGTGTGCTGATCCTCTAAGTCGCTTGTCATCTTGTCCTGCGGGGTTCGATGCCGACCGAAGCCGAACTACCCGGCCGTCAAGGAGCGGAGGGTCACGCGCGCCTCTTCCGCGCGGGAAGAGCCCAGCGCGGTGTACAGGGACAGTGCCTGGTGAAGGTGATCGATGGCGTGCGCCCTCTGTCCCCTGCCTTGTCGGACGAGGGCCGTACCGATGTGGGCGCGGGCCTGTTCCTCCTGTTCCCCGATTCCACGGGCCACTTCCAGCGCCGATGCGTGAGCTTCCAGGGCCTCGGCGTGCCGTCCGGTGCCGTGCAGAGCCTCGCCCAGGCCGTTGAGCGCACCCGCCTCCCCGTACGGTTCCCCGGTCCGGCGGAAGTGGACGAGGGCCTGGCGCTGGTATGCGGCGGCCTCCTCGTACCTGCCCTGACGGCACAGCGCGTTTCCCAGGTTGGACAACGCATGCGCCTCTCCGCCGGTGTGCCCGAGCCGCCGGAAGAGAGCGAGCGCCTGCTCGAAGCGCCCGGCCGCGGCCGCGTGGTCGTCCAGCCGCGCCAGTACGATCCCCAGGTTGCCGAGGGCGCTGGCCTCCCCGAATGTATGGCCTGTCTGCCGGTACAGCGCCAGCGCCTGCTGATACCGCTCGATCGACGCCTGGTAGTCCTCCAGCAACTCCTGCACGATGCCGAGGTTGTTCAGCACGTCGGCTTCACCGTGGACGTCGCCGACCGCGCGAAACAGCTCGACCGCCCTCTCATGGTGCTCGGCGGCCTGCCGGTAGTGGCCCTGCAGCTCGTGCAGCACGCCCACATTGGTGAGGTGACGCGCCTCTCCGGCCCGATATCCGACCCGACGGCACAGCGACAGCGCATCGCGTGGTGCCGGTGAGCGCTCTCGTAGTCTCCGAGCCGCCGGTGGACCGCGCCGACGCAAGCAAGGACATCGATCTCACCGCGGGCGTCTCCCACCGCACGGGCCGCCCGCACGGCATGCGTGTGAACGGTCAGCGCGTCGGCGAAATGCCCCGAGCGCTCGTAGTGGCGGTGGAGCGTGGTGGCGATCCGCACGGTGTGCCGGGACGGCCCGGGCTCCTCGGTCCTGGAACACAGTGCCACCAGTGTGTGCTGTGCGGCGCGCAGCCACGCGCGGCACTCGTCGGCCGTACGCAGCGGCGGCAGACCGGTGTCGGGCACCTCGACGGCGGGACGCAGGTGCCGTTCGGCGGGATACAGCACGTCCATGGCCGCCGACGACGCCGCCAGACAGTGGTCCAGCAGACGACTCAGGGCGGCGTCACGCTGTCACCGCAGAACAGCGCGGCCCCCGACATCCCACCCCACGGAGGACGCGGCCCCCGACATCCCACCCCACGGAGAAGAGGTGCCGTAGGTGGCGGGGGCGGGGCGGGTGCTGGGCAAGGTTCATCAGGAGGTTTCGGGGCGGTGGGTGACCAGGCGACCCCAGCGGGCCGGGGCTCCCGGGGGCGGCGCCCAGGCCGGATCGTCGATGCGTACTTGGGCGGCGGCGTAGCGCCCGCCCGGTGTGCCTGGCCGGACCACCATGCCGCCCCACACGTCGGCTTGGCCCGGCCGGAACAACGACACGCTTCCCCTCGGTTCGGGTACCACGTGCGCGGAGGTCGGCACCAGCCGCGGCGCGATCACATACCCCGGCCCAGGCCCGCCGCTGCCCTCCACTTCAACTACCCGACCAAGATCCACCGTGCCCCGTGGTCCCCCTGTGTCTCTCGTGCCAGGTCAGCCGTCGATGCGCCCGGAGACATCCCCCGGACCCTGGAGCCGGCCGCGCCGCCTTGGACCAGAAGATCCCACCGCCCGGCCTCTGTGAAGTGGACGTGACAACCACCCGGCGCGAACGGCCACGGGCCACGCCTGCCTAGACATCCCCGGTGAGCACCCACGCCTTGAAACCGGCCTTCACCTTCGCGTCCACCCGCACCTCCACAGCGAACTCCAGCTCCACCGGGTCAACCTTGAACGCCAGAGCTTGACCCGCATCCAGCGCCCCGGCCGGTAGCAACTCATCACGCAGCGCCGCCACCGCAGCGGCCGGCTCGATCCCGTCGCGTAACAGGTCGTGGACCTGCCGAGTGGTGCCGTCGGCTTCCCACTTCGCGTAGTAGTCGTAGACGGTCTTGCAGGGCGGGAAGTCGTGCGGCAGCTACTCCCACGGGATGCCGGTGCGGTTGACGTAGAGGACCGCGTTGCCGATTTCCCGTAGGTCGTGCACCCGAACTGCCGTGCCGGGTCCGATTCGTCTCCAACAGCGCCAGTCACAAAGCATCCCAGACTGCCAACCACCTAGATCAAAAGATCACGTTCGGAAAGCGGATGGTCTCTCAGTGATTCGGTAGCGCCTGCTCAGCCCAGATCACCTTGCCCTGGGGGGTGTACCGGGTTCCCCAGCGCTCGGTCAGCTGCGACACCAGGAACAGGCCCCGGCCGCCTTCGTCGGTCGTCGCGGCATACCGCAGATGGGGCGACGTGCTGCTGCCGTCGGCCACCTCGCAGATCAGCGTGCGGTCGTAGATCAGCCTCATGTGGATCGGCTCGCAGCTGTAGCGGACAGCGTTGGTGACGAGCTCGCTCAGCACCAGTTCCATGCTGAAGCTCAGTTCGGACAGGCCCCACTCGTCGAGCTTGTCGGTCGCCGCGGCGCGCACCCCGGCGACGGCAGCCGGATCGGGTGGCAGGTCCCACTCGGCGATCCGATCCGGCGGCAGCGCATGGGTACGGGCGATGAGCAAAGCCACGTCATCCGTGGGACGTCCGGGCAACAGCGATTCCAGCACGGCCTGGCAGCTCTCCTCCGGCGCACGCTCAGGGTGACCCTCCAGGGCTTTGCGCAGGAGTTCCATTCCTTCGTCGAGGTCGCGGGTCCGGTCCTCGATGAGACCGTCGGTGTAAAGGACGAGCTGGGAGCCTTCGGCGATGTCCAGCTCAGCGGCCTGGAAGGGCATGCCGCCGAGACCCAGCGGCGGACCTGACGGCAGGTCGGGAAAGGTGACGTTTCCGTCAGGATGGACCAGCGCAGGAGCCAGGTGCCCCGCGCGTGCCATGGTGCAGCGGGACGTCACAGGGTCGTAGATCGCGTACAGGCAGGTGGCGCCCACGACGGCGGCGGGGCTGTCCGTGCAGTCCTCGTCCTGGTCGATGCGCCCGACCAGGTCGTCCAGATGGCTCAGCAGCTCATCGGGCGGCAGATCGAGCGCGGAGAAATTGTGCACCGCGGTCCGCAGCCGGCCCATGGTCGCAGCGGCGTGCAGGCCGTGGCCGACCACGTCACCGACGACCAGCGCCACGCGGCTGCCTGGCAGCGGAATCACATCGAACCAGTCCCCGCTCACACCCGACTGGGCGGGGAGGTACCGGTAGCCGACGTCGAGGGCACTCTGCTCAGGGAGGGCTCGCGGCAGCAGGCTGCGCTGGAGGGTGACCGCCAGGGTATGTTCACGCGTGAACCGGCGGGCGTTGTCGATGCTGACCGCGGCACGAGCAACCAGCTCCTCCGCCAGCGCGAGCTCCTCCTCGTCGAAGGGGTCGTGCTCCTTGGAGCGCCAGAAGTTGACCATGCCCAGCACGACACCGCGGGCCCGGATCGGAGCCACGATGAGCGAATGGATGCCGTAGTCCACTACCTGCTCGGTGCGCTCCGGGTCCTGCAGATGCCAGCCCGTGGCGGTGGACAGGTCGGCCACCAGTTCCGAGCGGCCGCTGCCGTAGCCGCGCGCTTGGGGTGTGGACGGCAGAAAGTCGATCAGCCGGCCCTTCTCGTAGAGCGGCGGTTGGTCGTCGCGGGTACCGCATACGGCAACGCGTCTCATGCCTTTTGCCGTGGTCGACGGTTCCTCGCCGTGCAATACGGCGTCGGCCAGGTCCACGGTGACGAAGTCGGCGAAACGAGGGACGGCGATCCGGGCGAGTTCGTCGGCCGTCTGGATCACGTCCAGGGTGGTGCCGATGCCCAGTCCGGCGTCGTAGAGCAGCTTCAGCCGCTCACCCGCGATTTCGGCCCTGCCGGACACAGCCTGTAGCTCCGTGGAATCGCGCAGTGTCACGACGGTGCCCTTGGGACCTCCGCCGCAATCCGTGGGCCTCTGGTTGACCACCAGCAGCCGCGGCCCGGCCAAGTGCACCTCGTCAGTGGCCTCGCGGCCGGAACTGAGCAACGACACCATTTCGGGTTCCAGGCTCGGCATCTGGGACACAGGCTTCCCCTCTGCGTCCGGGGGCAGCTCCAGGAGTCGTCTGGCCTCGTCGTTCGCCAGCAGCAATCGCCCCTCGACATTGACAATGAGCACCCCTTCGCGCACGGAGTGCAGCACCGCGTCGTGGTGCTCATACATGCGGGTCATCTCGTTCGGGGCCAGGCTGTGAGTCTGGCGTCGCAACCGTCGGCCCACCAGCACGGTGGCGGCGGTGGCCGCCCCGAGTGCCCCCGCCCCGGCGGTCAAGATGATCGGAATTTGCCGGTCCACCAGACTGGTCACGTTCTTGACTTTCAGCCCGGCGGAGACCAGCGCCACCACCTGGTGCCGGGTGTTCCGGATGGGCACGGTCGCCTGGACCTCGTGGCCGAGGGGGCCGTGCACGCTTTCGGTATAGACCTTCCCTGCCAGCGACGGCTCGATCTCTCCTACGAACTGCTTCCCGATCCGGTCCGGCAGGGGATGGGTGTAGCGGATCCCTTTCGTGTCCATCACCACGACGAAGTCGACGCCCGCGGACTTGCGTCCCGCCTCAGTCAGCGGCTGCAGGACTTTCGAGGGGTCCGAGGCTTGCAGCGCGGACAACACGCCTGGGGAGTGCGCGAAAGTCTGCGCGACGGCTATGGAGCGCCGTTTGGCCTCGGCGTTGGTGTGCCGCTGCGACTGCAGGACAAGGGCGAAGACGGCGAATGCCACGAGCAGCACCACCAGCGTCACCTGCAGAAGGAACATCTGCCCCGCGACGCTTCGCGTGTTCTTTCGCACCAGCGACCACAGCGATACATGTCGAAGCCGGACAAAACGGTCTGCCATCCGGTCTTTCTAGCACTGGTCACCCCGCGCAGTCACGGGCCTGCCCGCGATCCGTCCCTGCACATCGACAATCCGTCGCCTCTGTTGCCGCATCAGTCACTAAAGCCGCAGAACACCCTGCGTGTGCCAAAGCCGTACCGGCTCCCTGATGTCACAGCCAGTGAGCCGTCAGCTGCGCGATCCGCTCCTCATCGGGCAGCGGCGCCTTGCGCTCCGTGGGGATCCGCAGGGCGTACCGGGCCACCACCGCCTGCACGACGTGGGCCGCCTGCTGCACCTCGCCCACCTCCAGGCCGAAGGGGTCGGGATCGTCTGGTGTGCCGGACACCGCAACCCCCTCGATCTTGGTCGTGAATGGGGCGGTCATGTCATGCCCTCCCCGCCCGCCACAACTGCCGCACCAGCAGCATGGGGATCGCACAACCGAAGCGTGTTCCAGGACGGAAGGAAGCCTTCGCGTGCTGGGGGATCTCATGCTGGGCAAACCGTGAGAGACCGCGGGCTCCGTTCACCTGTGAACCTGCGACCTCTGACGACGGGGAGTTGCACATTGGACACATCAACGCTGATCAACACTGGAACAGTGGTGGTGTCGATCTCGGCTCTCGCCATCTCTTCGTGGCTGGCGAGGAACCAGTTCACAGCGCAGCGGCACGGCAACCACGTGGGCCCCGTTCTCGCCCACACGGCCGTGCCCGGCACCCGCACTCCCGACCGGGCCCGTACGGGACGGCAGGTGCTGGTCGGCGACTTTACCGACTGTGCTGTGAGTGTCAGGGTCACTCGTCGGGGTGGTCTATAGGGCTTTCGCGTTCTCGTTTACCGATCTCGGCAAGGCTGTTCGTCACGTCGGGATGCGGCGGGAGGGGCATGTGCGGAGCGTGATTGTCCTGGATGACATTCGTGTCCAGGAGATGGTCCAACGGGACGGGAGCCGGGCGTTCGCGATCGTGTGGCCGGACCTCACCGTGGACGAGGAGGCGGACTGCTTCCTGTGCCAGTACGAGGGCTCGGGAACGCAGAAGACCTACGCGTACACCCTTGTCGATCACCTGCGGTGGCGGGTGCGCGAGGGGCTGACGACGGCGAAGGTCTCGCTGTCGGATCTGCAGCGGTACATGGGGGCGGTCGGGGCACGGGTGCCGATGCCGTTTCGGCGAGCCGTGGCGGGTGCCGCCGAAACGTCCGTACGGCTCCGACGCCCTCAGGGTCACGGCCGCCTGCCTGGGGCTTCTACCTTCACCAATGCGCCCGGCAGGGGGTGAACCCGGAGCTGAAGGCAGCCTTGGACGTCCGGCGGCTGCCGACTCAGCCGGACCGGGACCGGGTTCTGCTGGGGCACCTGGTGACCTCGATGTCGGCCAACCCTCTGACGCCACCCGGCCGTTCGCGCCGCCGGCACCCCAAGATGCTCCCGGACGGGGCGAGGCCCGAGCTGCTGAACGAGGTCAACACGGCCCGGGACGCGATGGTGGTGACCTGGCTGTCCGACACGACCCTGCGGATCGGCGGGCTGACCGGGCTGCACCTGGTCGACCTGCACCTGCGGGAGAAAGCGGCCTGCGGCGAGTGCAAGAGTCCGCACGTGCACGTGTGTCACCGCGGGGCCAACCCGAACCGGGCGGCGGCGAAGAAGAAGCCCGAGTGGCAGCTGCAGGACGGTGTGATCACCGGCGGGGAGATCTACCAGGTGAGCCCGGCGATGATCAGCACCTACTTCACCTACATGACCACCGAGTACACGAAGTACGCCACCGGGCACGGGATGCTGCTGATCCAGCTGCACGGGTCGAACACCGGTGATCCGTGGACGGCCGACGCGGCCCGCGGCATGCTGCGGCGGGCCGGGAAACGGGCCGGTCTGCCCGGCCGCATCAAGCCGCACCAGTTCCGGCACAGCACGATGGGCAAGATCCTCGACGCGTCGGGAAACGACCCGCTGGTGGCCAAGGAGGCGGGCAACTGGGCCTCGATGAGGATGGTCGACGAGGTCTATGGCCATCCCGATCAGCACTCGCCGGGGTTCGTGGCCGCCTTGAAGGCCGTCTGGGGTGAGGAGGAGTGAGTGCCCCCGCCCGCCGGCTGCTGCCCGTGCTGTCACCATCCACGGTTCCGAGCCGCACCACCGGCGACCGGCTGGAGTTGCTGACCGCCCTGCTCAACGCGCCGACGTTCGACGCCGCCTTCCACACGGACGTGATCGACCTGCCCGGCGACCACCCCGTCTACGCCTGGGAGTGCGGCGTCCCGCGGTGCGAGCGGCCTCTGAACCCGGGCACCGAGTTCTGCCATATCCACCTACGCGACTGGGGCCGACAACGCCGGGAAGGCGTCAGCGTCGCGGAGTTCCTTCGCACCGCCCAGCCGTTGAAACAGGCATCCTGGAAGACGCCGCCGCCCTGCCGGATCTGTCGCCATACCCCGTCCTGGAGTCCGGACCGGCTCTGTCACATGCACGCCACCCGATGGCGCCGGGCTCAATATCCGCACCTCAAAGGGGGTGCTGCCCCGGACTTCGATGAGTGGGCCGCCAACCAGCCGGTGCTGCCCTCGTTCGGGCAGTGCCAGGTGGTGCCATGCCCCGAGGCTGCGGTGCATGCGCTGGGACTGTGCCGGCGCCACCGGCTCCTCCACAACCGCGCCGGATGTCCCGGCGGAGCCCGACTTCCCCATCACTGGGGCCGGCTGGCCAACGAAGGACACACGTCCAGTCTCGTCAGCTACCAGGACGAGGCCGCCTTCCGGCGATGGTGCTGGGCGACCGCGCCGATCATGCGCTCTCACGGCAAGGTGTCACTGCTGGGCCTGAAACCTCTGGTCAAGGCGGAGATCCAATGGGCGATGTTCCACCACACCCAGACTCCAGCCCAGGGCACGAACTGGGCACTTCCCTGGATCCAGCACCTTGCCGAGACCTGCCGGACCGCCAAGGCGGACTCCCTGGCCGACCTCGACCTGGACAAGTGCAACCGCCTTGTCCGCCAGGTGGGCACAGCAATGCTCGGCTACCTACGACTGGTCTACTTCACCCGGGAAGACACCAAGGACGCCGGATTCATCGAGACCGAACACTTCGGCGTCCGCTTCCCCCACGCCGGCAGCAGAATCGACCTGAGCCGAGTCACACAGCGCCGGCTGCGGGACCTGCTTTGGGACTTCCTGGCCGCCCGACTGAAGACGAACCCGCCCCGCAGCCGAACCAGTTTCGATCAACTACGCCGGGGATGCGTGGAGTTGAGCGCCTACCCCGAAGGCTTCGTGCCGGGCGGAGGCCACGACCCCACGGTGCTGGCCGAGTCCCATGCGACCGACTTCGTCACCGATCAGCGGCACCGAGCCCGGCATGGTCTGAAGTCGCCCGGCATCCACCATCATCAGGGCGATCGTCGGTCCCGACCTGCCGGTGAGCCCTCAATCGCCACCGCAGGAACCCTCTCGACCGTCTTGATGAGTGCTCGCCGCGTCCTGCGCGAAGCACTGGAGACCGGTGCTTCTGACAAGATCGGACTGGACCGCAGCTTCATCGTCGCGATGCCGAGGGCCACGGCCCCCACGGGGCGTCGATCGCCGTTCCCCGACGACGTTGCCAGGGCCCTGGCCCACCCGACCAATCTGGCGAACCTCGAATCGTTCGACATCAACAACCGCGGGCTCCGGGATGCCTGGGAAACGCTCGTCCTGGTCGGCCGCCGCTGCGGCGAGGTCCTCGACGCCCGCCTGGAATGCATCGGCCGGCTCAGCGGACTGCCGATGTCCTGGCACGACCAGACCAAAGTCGGCAACTACGACGAGGCCATCCGCATCCCCGAACGGCTCTATCAGCGGATCGAGCACCGCCAGGCAGTGACCGTCGCCCGCTTCACCCAGCGCTACGGACGGCCCCCAACACGCGTGAACGCCTGCAGATCGCCCTGTTCCCCCGGCAGTACAGCAACCGCAACCTACTCAAGGGTGCCAGCTACGGGTGGTTCCACAAGCTGTTCCGCGACTGGGTCGACACGCTCGACATCGCCCACTGCGTCCCCCACCAACGCCGACACACGCTGGCGACGAACCTCTTGCGCAACGGCGCCGACCTCATCCACGTCAAGCGCTACCTCGGGCAGGTCTCCGAGCGGATGGCCGAGCACTACGTCCACCTCGCCAACACCGATCCCCGCCTCGAACAGGACCTGCAGACCATCTGGGTCACAGGCCCCGGATCGGACGAGCCCGGACTGATCCTGTTCCGGCAGCGAGCTCATGTCCAAGGAAGAGGCGGAGGCCCTCGCCATCGACCTGACGCGCCGGTCCACCCCGGCCGACGGCGGGTTCTGCACCTTCCAGCACGTCGTCGACGGCGCAGCCTGCCCCTTCGATCTCAACTGCCACAGCTGCGAGAACTTCGTGATGTCGGGCGCAGACCTCGTCTACTGGCACCGCAAGCGCGAGCAGTGGCGCATGCTCGCCGAACGCGCGCCGGACAGTGCGACCGCCGACTACCTCCACGAGGTCTTCGAGCCCACCGCCCGCGCGATCACCGGCCTGGAACGTGCGCTGAAGGCCGTCGGTCTCCTGGATGAGGCCCTCGCGCTCGACCTCCGCCGCCCCCAGGATTACTTCGGCCGCGTCTGGTCCACCGCTTTCCGAACCGCGGACCTCACCGAGCCACCGGAGATCGACGATGGTGATGCCGCATGACATCCACTGCCGACTCCCCAGCGGCCGCGATCGCCGCTCGCCGCCGCCAGACCCGCAACAAACTGACCCAGCTCGAGAAGGCCATCACGCAGCTTCGCCGCGAACGCAGACGGCTCAACGTCCGAGCCATCGCCGAACGAGCGGGAGTGTCCGCCACTTTCTGCTACGAAAACCCGGACGCACGCGCCCTGGTCCAAGCAGCCCCTGGTCCAAGCAGCCGTCGCCGACGCCCGACAACGGCGTGATCAAGGAGCCCAGCAGGAACACGAACGCATCGAAACCTCCTGGCGCGAGCGCGCACTCAACGCCGAGGAGACCCTCACCCGCACCCAGAAGACCGTCTTCACCCAGCGCAAGCGGATCGGCGAACTGATGGGCCAGCTCCGAGACGTCGAACAGAGTGCCCCCGCGGACTCCGCCCCAGCCCTCCGCACCGAGAACGCGTCGCTCAAGCGCCGCCTGGACCAGATGACGCGAGAGCACCGCTCTCCTGAAGCGGGTGTTGCAGGTTCGCATCCTGCCGGGGGCACCAATTCACTTCTGACCCGCACGCGGCACGGCAAACAGCCAGTGATGCCAGAGGTCTCATTTACAGTCCGCAACCTTTCCTGGCTTGCGGGTGGTCCATTGAGAAATATCTTTTGCTGTTTCCCTGACGTCTGGTGGAGCAGACTTTAGGAACACTAGACCTGCCGGGTATGGGCGAGACCAGTAGCCAGAGTCCAGCTGAAACACGAAAAAGCCCTTATTGATGCTGTTGATCAAGGGCTGCCATCCGTCACGAATGGAAAACCTCAACCGCTCGCAGCGAGGTATGCCGCCTATCTCTAGGTACTGTTCGACCGGCGAGGTCGGACTGCGAGTCTTATGGAGGTGGAGCATTCCACTATGCAATGCCCCCTCGGAGCGGTTTTCAATTATCAATTGACGTGGACTTGTGGGGTCATCAACCGACCAAGAGATCCGTGCCGCAGTACCGAACGCTTGCAGCTTGGCAATTTCTTCCTGGGCTTTCGTCAGCTTGTCGGAGTTTTCTGTTTGCCGCTTCTGCAATTCCGCTTGCTTGGCTGCAGCGACTTCTTGTTCTTTCTGTGCTTTGTCCTGGTCAATGCTATTGGAGATGCCCAGTCCAAGTTTTGCCAGGATTCCAGCCGCACCAATTGCTGCCGCCACCCAGTCCTTCGTATCCATAACCTCTCCCTGAAGTCCTGGCAGAGTAGACGTCGAGTAGTTGTCCGCTTGTTCCAATCTCACTAAATCAGCCGGAGGGGCATGGCTTCTGCTTTTATGCTCCGAGTGGGCGCATGTGCGGGCAAGCCCAACAGGGACATGACATGGACCGGATCAAGAATTTCATGTCGCCAATTACAGCTTCCCAAGTGGAGAGGTCCGGATGCGCGGCGCGTCTGCTGGTCTCCTCACGGGTCGGCCGTCGCGGCTGGCCCAAGTCAACGAACAAGCCGGTGGAGTGGCTGAGGCCAGTGGGGTGCAGCGAGGCACACGCGCACCTGATCGGTTGGCGCACTCGTCGTCGTGGCTGGCTGTCGTCGGCTGCGGCGCAGACGAAGCCGCGCATCGGACCACACGACAGATGTCAGCCCACCTGGCCCGGCTCGAACGGGCTGGCCCCCTCCACAACGGGCCGGTGTTGTGGGTCTACAGCGCGCCGGCCGACGCAGGCAGATTGATCGTACAGGTGGTCACCGATCCGGACGGCCGGCTGCTGTGGCTCTCACCCGCGCTGCCGGGCCGCGCCCACGACCTGACCGCCGCCCGCACCCACCGGATCATCCGCATCGGCGAGCGCCAGGGCGTTCCCATCCTGGCCGATCTCGCCTACCAGGGCGGCGGCCCCTGGCTGACCACTGGCATCAAACGCAGGCCCCTGCAGGAACTCACCCCCACCGAGAAGACCGTCAACCGGGCCCTGGCGGCACGGGCACCGGTGGAACGCGGCGTCGCCCGCTCGAAATCCTGGCGGATCTTCCGCAGGTCCCGATGCAGTCCGAACCGCATGACGTCAATCGCCAAAGCCATCCTCACCCTGGAGCGTCAAGGCTGAAGAAGCTCGTTGACCGATCCACTTTGGATCGCATTCATCATTGAATCGTGCGCGAAATGTAAAATCCTGCCGACTTGCGATCAGGATTGCGGAGTGCTGCTCTGGAATAGGCAGGGGGTAAAGAGCTAAATGATCCCGGGCCCGAATGGGTGGCGTTCAGCCGAAGTAGGGGGGCGACGCGTCGTGTGACGACGGGATGCCCCGCGCTGCGACCCGCTATCGGAGGTTCACGATGACACAGGTCTCTTCTGCCCGCATTCCACTACGCCAGATCATGGCCGTGCTCTTGACGGCCGCCCTGACGCTCTCCCTCTCGGTGGTGCTCACCGTCACCTCGACGAAAGAAGCAGCCGCCTCGTGCTCCGCCAGCCGGTTCAACGGCACGTGGCGCTCGTCCGACGCGAGGCTGAAGCGTATCGACGTATGGCAGGGAGAGGACTGCCACCTGTACGCCAGGGCCTGGTCCGTCTGTGAGAACGACTCGTCGCATATCTGCAGCTGGGGAAACAGGAGAATGGGAGACAGTCCCGAGCCGAACTTCCAGTTCGTCGGATACAACTGGAGCAACGCCGATGAGGTGCTGCACCTGCGGATGCAGGACAGGTCTCACATCTCGGTGTGGGACAGCACCGACTACCACAACGGTAAGAAGGTCAGCTTCACGGTCACGATGTACAAGAGCGGTTGAGCCCGCGAAGGGCAGCAACTCCGCCCGCGCCGCTACTGGACGAGACCCCCTACCAAGACAGGTGGGGGCCTCGCCGCTCGTCCCCCGACCCCGACCCCGACCCCGACCCCGACCCCGACAGGATGCGAACCGCGCCGGGGTGGGGCCCCTGTTCGCGGATACCGTGCCGGCTCGACGAGCGAACGGAAGCACTGAGCGTTTTTAGCGTGGCCACTGACTCGGGTGATGCCGGTCAGGTCGAGGTGAGGACCGCAACGCACAAAGCCCCCGTGCCGTTGAGGGAGGTGTCGACGTCTCAACCCACCGGCACAGGAGCCCTGTTGGTTCCCTATCCTGCCGCACTCGACCTCCTCACGCCCTGGTCGAGTGGGTCACCATGCTCATCGTCACCCGCGAGGGTGACCGCCGCTGCAAGCTCCCACCGCACCAGCGTGCACTCGTCGCTCTGGTGTACCTGCGCCGCCACGACACCCCCGCGCGGATCGCGGCCGGGTTCGGGATATCCGTCGGCACCGTCCACGCGTACGTCACCAGCGTGACCGGCCTGCTCGCCGAACGAGCCCCTGGCCTGCTCAAGACGCTGCGCGAGCACGATCCGGACTTCGTCCTGCTGGACGGGACCCTCGCCGAGTGCGACCGCGTCGGCGACGGCCGGGCGGACTACTCGGCCAAGCACCGTCGGCACGGCGTGAACGTCCAGGTCCTCACCGATCGGCCGGCGAGCTGCTGTGGATCTCGCCCGCCCTGCCCGGCCGCACTCATGACCTCACCGCGGCCCGCACCCACCGGATGATCCGTATCTGCAAACGCCAGGGTCTCCCCGTCCTCGCCGACCGTGCCTACACGGGCGCCGGCCCCTGGGTCACCACCGGACTCAAACGGCCACCGGGCGGCGAACTCACCCTCACCCAGCGCACCGTCAACCGAGCCCTGGCCGCAGCCCGGGCGCCGGTCGAACGCGGCATGGCACTGCCGAAGTCCTGGCAGATCTTCCGAAGATCCCGCATCAGCCCCAACCGCATGTCTGTCATCACCAAGGCAGTCCTCACCCTGGAGCGGCAACGCTGAAAACGCTCAGTGTTTCCCGCACCGGAGAGCAGCAAGGGTGAGTGTCTAACTGCGTGACAACGTCGACGAACGACCGCGGACAAGCACGAACGCCAGCGGACCATCAGCACAGGTGAGAGGCACACCAGCCCAAGGCAGAGCCCCCACCCAAGTTGCTTCGGGACGAAGCGGTCATCGCTCAAGGTCTCAACGCCGCGCTTCGGCCGGCGCGGGTTGGTGCGGTCGACGTGACCGGTAGCGTGGCTGAGACCGGTGAGGGTGCAGCGAGACACACGCGTGCGTGGTCGGTCGGCGCACCCGCCGTCGTGGCTGACTGTCGTCGGCTGAGGTACAGACGCGGTCCCCGTTCGACTCTAGGGTGATGATCGCGCCGCAGCCTCCGAGGGCGGGTGGCGAAGCTGTCAAGTCCGCCCATGGCGGTTGACACCACCACCTGACACCAACAGCCCCGGACAACGGCGGTCAGCGCCGAACCTCCGCGGACGGTCCACCGAGGACCACGGCCGGTTGACCGAGGTACCCAGCCACCTATCACCGACCTGATAAAGATGAGGCCCAATCTCAAACCCTGTGTCCAGTGCGAGCGCCGTCCCTCAGCCGGTGGACGGCGCCCGCTGACTCAGCTCAGCATCGGTTACTGTCTGGAGGCCCGAGAGTCGGGCGCAGTGAAGGGAGACCGCCGCCGTGTCGATAAGCGAGAACTTCGCCAAGCTCTTCAAGAGGACGGCCAAGAATCCTGACGGCGCACCGTTCGCGGTACAACGCCCGTGCCGATGCTCGCCGGCATGGCCCGGCTTGGAGACGACGGCGAACGGGCACATGCTCCCGGCTCAGCCCTCCAGTCACTACAGCGTTCTCACGAACCCCGAGATCGGTCCGTTCGTCGCGCGCTGCACCGGTTGTCACGCTCGCTATCCCCGCCCTTGGGTGATCCCGCAGGGTGCGCCGATGCCTTTCGACTGGGCTCGTGAGACTCCGCCAACCGCATGAGCACCACGCAGGCTCAGCGTGCGCAGGCGCGTCGTAATCGACGCCGTAGACAATCCCAACTCGTCCGCAGCGGTGAACACCACCGCCGAAGCCGTGCCCCTCGCTGCACCACAAGCGCACCAGATCGAGCGGGGAACATCGGGGAATCACGGGGAAAGCGGCCCAGGCCAACGACGCCACGATTCGACCGTTCGCCCAGGTCAGCGCCCGATCCAACCCCAAATGCCCACAGCTTCCCAAGCTGATGTCGCCACCGGAGTTGGCAGGGGCAAGTGGCCTCAGCCCTGCCCTCGCCGTGTTCGAGTGCCTACGATCGCGCAGTGAGCTATGACATCTACTTCTTGAACCGACGCGACGGGCAGTCCTGGGATGAGGTCCTGGAGGGGATGGAGGACGCAGCCGACGAGAGCGAGCCGATCCCCGCCCACCTCCTTGAAGCGTGGGACCGCATAGTGCCGCAGGCTCGGACCCTGCTGGGCGAAGTAGAGATCACGGAGTACGAGCAGGAGTCGCGGGACCTGAGCCACTCGGGCACCGGCATCGACCTGTCCGTCTTCGGTGACGAGGTGAGCATCACTGTGCCCTACTGGCATGCGGGGGACGACGCTGCAGTCGTGCTCGGCCAGGTCTCCGCCCTTGCGGCCATCGTCGAGAAGGAGACCGGGCTGACTGCCTACGATCCCCAGACGGAACGTCCGCTGGTAGAGACGCCACCGGAAGGCTCGATTGGGCTGATGTCGCGAATCACCGAGGATTTGCGCAGCCGCTACGGCGGTTGAGCACCGGGCACCGGCGGAGTCGGCCAGGTTCCGAGCCATCTGCTCGCCGCGTGCCACAGTCGTGCCAGATACAAGGGTCAGCCACGGTCAATGAGGGTGTCTCGCGGCCAAGTTCTCGGTGGGCTGACCAGGTATCGAAGCTGCAGGTCAGCGCCCCCACTCCCCAGCCTCTCACTCCAGGAGCGACTCGAAGGCGCCCGCTCCAACCTGCGGTTCGCCGAGAAACGCATCGCCGACCTCGAAGCTCAACTTCTCGAACAGGGCCAGTCATGACGAACACTCCGGACCAGGCCCGACCTCCTCGCCTACGACCAGGCCGCCTCGCTCGCTCCGCTGGCTTTGTCCACGAGAACGGGTTCTGGCACAACTTCTGTGGATCCATTGCAGAGCGTTACTGGGGACGCCCCGATGGCGTCCGCGTGTGGGCGATCGTGCAGGCTGGTTGCATGCCCAGTCGCGTAGAGAAGTACCTCGCCCATCTTGATCGGCTTTCCGGGGGCAGAGAGCCTCGATTCTTCCCTGTCGAGTCGACCAAACAGGGCCTGCGTGGTGTCACGGAGATCGTGTACGACGACCTCCCGGACGGGCTTCTTACGGCGCTCACCTACGGCTTGTCGCTGGCAGAACATCCGGACTGGCAGCACGGCTCGCCGGAGCTCTGTCTCAGCGTGAACTCGACCGACGTGATCTGGGCCCACGCGGTGGGCTTCCTTGCCGAGCAGCTGCGTGGCACGTTCCCCTTCAGCTACGGCAGCACCATTGACTTCGGCGAACGAATCGCGCCCGAGTCGGAGATGACGGCATTTTGCGTGTTCGCGCCGTTGGTCCTCGACAGAGACGACTACCTGGGCATCGACGTTGGCATTCCAGGACACGAGGGTCACGACGTGATCAACATCCAGGGGATGTACCCCATCCACGAGGTGGAGCGGCAGTTCATCAACGAGTGTGGGCTTGAAGCCTTCTGGAAGAGCGATTGGGCGCCCACGGACGTGCTGCGTCGCCCCGCGATCTGATCTGAGGAGGGCAGCAGCCCTGATCTGGATGGCTTGATGGGCAACCTCAGGCGAGCAGTACTCGTTTGCGTAGGAGTGCGAAGCCAGCACGGCCGAACATCTGGCGCTTGAGCATCTTGATCCGGTTGACATGACATTCGACAGCGCCCGAGCTCCAGGGCAGGGTGAGGCCGGCGATGACGGCGTCGCGGTCTCGGTCGATGCCTGCAGCGAGGGTGTGGAGGCTGGGCAGGTCGTCCTGCCGGACGGCGTCGAGCCAGTCCGGCAGGCGCTCGCCCTGGCGCTCGGTAAGCATGGCCGCGAAGGATCGGATATGCCGGGTGAGGGCGTCTAGTTCGGGGCAGTGGTCCTGAACGTTCTTGAGCTGGAGTTGCTCGGACTCGGTGAGGGTGTCCGGGTGCCGGAGGATCCATCCGGCGACGGTCCGGGGAGAGGGCGGCCGGGCGGTCACCGGTCGTGGCGAGGTGCGCTTGTCGTGCAGGTAGGCCCGAACGCGCTGGTAGCTGCCCTTGTAACCGAGCGGCACGATCTCCTCCCACAGCTTCCACGCGTTGGTGCAGCCCTCGTTCCAGCGGTCGTCCAGGTGGGGCTTGTAGTCATCGAGGACCGAGGGCCGGTTCTGCCACTGTCCGGTGAACAGCTCCTCTGGCGCCGCGGCGTCGACGAACTGCTTGACTGTGCGGTAGGTCATCCCGAGGTGCCGCTGGACCGAGCGTCGGCTGTGTCCTGCCTTCAGGAGGGCGTGGACCGCGGCGTGCCGGGACCGGGTCCGGTCGGCGAACCGGTGTCCTCGTGGCCAAGGCGAAGCGGACGGGTCCGCGGCCGGGTCTGGCTCGGGCTGAGGTGCTGCAGGCGTCAGGACCTGCAGGCAGCGCGGTGCTGGGCGACGCTCCGCTCGGCGGCCTCGCTCAGGTTGTGCCAGAGATGCCACCGGTCCGCGACCTGGATCGCCTGTGGCTCTCCGGCTGCGGCGCCCTCGGCGAAGAACGGGGCGCGGTCCCGGCAGATGACTTCGACGCCTGGCCGCTGGGCGAGCCAGGCGGCCAGGCTCGATGCTTCCCGATCAGGGAGGAGATCGATCGGACGGCGGGTTTCGACGTCCACCAGGACAGTGCCGTAATGGCGGCCCTTGCGAGTGGCGTATTCGTCGACGCCGACCACCCGCGGCGCGGGCACTTCTGGCTCGGCCAGCGCGTCGATGAGGCGCAAGACGGTGCTCCGGCTCACGGACACGCCGAGGACGGCAGCCAGACGGGCGCCGGCCCGGCCGGCCAGGGCGAGGCCGACTGCGGCCAGGGTCGAACGCAGCCGCTCGGTGCGCTGGCCATTCCTGCGGGTCAGACCGGGTATCTGCTCCACAAAGGTCCGGCGCGGACACATCGTGTTCCGGCACCAGAACCGCCTAACTCGGAGCTGGAGTACGACGCTTCGTCCGGCGCTCGGTACGTCGGCGGGAAACCGCAGGTAGGAGCTGTGAACCCGGGTCGACCAGGTTCCGCACCCCGGGCAGGCGGCGCCGACCGCGGTGCAGTGCGCGTCAACGCGCACTGTCTCGATCCTCACGTCCACCGACAACACCGCAACGTCCGCGATCGATGGGAACAACAGCTCCTTCAGCCGGAGCACAACCTCTTCCACGGCCGGGACTTCAGCCCAACCGCCCTTACCACGGCCTATTTTTCGGACGACTTCAGGGGCCGCCCTGGCCCGCTCAGTCGTCACTCACAGTGGCCGTTGCACGGAAGCTGAGCCAGAACCCGAGAACGGACAGCAGATGTTCACCACTTCGGGAGGCACTTGAGCCCGCCGAGGATTCGAACGGTGATGCTCAGCGTCGTGGCTGTGCTTCGGCCCCACAGCGAATTGAAAACACGTTGGCCGGTCCGCCACGGAGCTGCGACGATGCCCCTGTTTCCCGAGCGGAGGACGTTTGTTCGTTTTCGTGTGTGTGCGGTGTGGCTCCGAGCTGACCGCCCCGTTGTCCCAGGTCGCCCTGCCGGCCCACGCTCGCCAGAAGTACGGGAACGGGCTTCAGCTCCCGGTGCTCATGGAATCGGGGACGTTCGCCGTGGAACTGGAGCCCTGGGGGCCGCCGTGGCGAAGGTGGGAGGAGATCGATCCGGACGAGGCGGCTGCCCGCGGCATCTACGCGCCGGTCCACGCCCTGTCCGACGGCGTGTCCGGCGCGGTTGTCATCGCACCGGGAGACACCCGTGGCGCCGTGCTGATCCCGGAGAAGCGCGGCGGCGCCTGCTGCGGCTTCGACGGGGGTGACGGCCCCAACATGGCCTGCGCGGCGTGCGGTCTTCCCGTGGCGAGCAGGATCGACGACTGCTCGCTCTGGCAGGCCGTGTGGCTCGCCCCGAACGCCGTGCGCCGCCTTCCCGTCGAAGGCGCCGACGCCGGACCGCTGTCCTGGGCGGACCTGCTCGCGGAGGGGGATGGCGTGCCCCCGTCCGAGCCGATCGCCCCGTGGGGAGAGCCGTTCCGGGCGAGCGACCGATGGCACTGGAGCCCACAGTGGGTGGCGGCAGCCGGGCAGGCGCTCGCCCACCTCCTGGTGGCCTCCGACGGCCGGGCGGTAGCCGTGCCGGACGGCCTGACCGCCAAGATGTTCCAACGCGCCCTCGACACCCTGCTGCCGGCCGGCGGGCCGAGGCGGCGCGCCGTCCTGGCCGGACCGGGACAGCCGGCCCACGACGGCGCCGACATCCTCCTCGTGCCGTCCCACCCGCAGACCGGGAAGGCATGGACCCCGGCCACTCCGGCGCGCTTGGTCCCGTTGCCGTTCGGGGTGTGGCTCCGGCTGGTCTTCCCCGAGCCGCAACTGCCCGCCCCCTCATCGGGTCCAATACCCGACGGCGTCCTTCGCGACGACCCGCCCGCGCCAAACGTCCATGATGTGTTCCGGATCGACTGGGGAGTCTTCCAACGAACCCTGGCCCGGCTGCCGGCCGTCCGCACCCCGTGGCTACGCGAGATCCACGACAACCTCACGCAGCACATGCGCACCGGCCTCCTCTAGCGGAGTGACAGGTGCCAGTACCGATCGAACAGAGCCGGACAGCGGTGCCTCCCGACGTGGTGAACATCTGCTGTCCGTTCTCGGTTCTGGCACAGATCTTGGGGAGCGGTCGCGGAGCGTTACCCCGATCGTCCGATTGTGAGGGGTCAGGTTCGCGTGAGACCACGTACGCCTTGGCGTTGGACGCTAGGAATTGACGCTCCCTCAGGTGTCTGTCGATGGCTGCTGCGGTCGGTTGTGGACGGTGATGGTGCTGGTCATGCAGACCGATGCACCGTTCTGGGACTCGCTGGTATTCGATGGAATCGACGAGGTGGATGTCGAGGCGGTCACGGCCGCGTTCGGCACGGTCGAGGTGGTGGCGAAAGGCCGCGCGGCCGGGGCGGCATGTCCGGGCTGCGCCTGCTTCTCAGACCGAGTCCACGACCGTTACCAGCGCAGGCTGAAGGATCTTCCGCTCGCTGAGCAGGGCCTGGCGATCCGGCTGACGGTCCGACGCTTCATCTGCGGGTCGGCGGACTGCCCGCGCCGGACGTTCGCCGAACCATTCCTCCAGCTGACCGCCCCGTACGCACGGTTCACCACGCGGCTCAACCGCGCCCTGGAGCGAGTGGGGCTCGCCTTGGCGGGGCGGGCCGGCGCCCGGCTGGCGGCCCAGCTGGGGTTCGGAGCGGGGAGGATGACCATGTTACGCAGGGTCATGGCATTGCCCGATCCGCAGTTCAGCACGCCGCGGGTGCTCGGCGTGGACGACTTCGCGATCCGCCGCGGCCAGACCTACTCCACCGTCTTGACCAGCGTCGAAGACCATCGCGTGGTCGATGTGCTCCCGACGCGTGAAGCCGGGCCACTGGCCGCCTGGCTGATCCACCACCCCGGCGTGGAGATCATCTGCCGCGATCGGGCGGGCGCCTACGCCGAGGGCGCCCGGCGCGGTGCCCCCGGCGCTCTGCAGGTCGCTGACCGGTTCCATCTGTGGCAGGGCCTCGGCCGGGCCGTGGAGACCTGCGTCGCCGCCCACCGCGAGTGCCTGCGCACCCCGTCGCCCAACGGCATGCCACCGCAGGACACCCGCCCAGCTCCCGGCCGGTCGCAGGACGACTCGGAGCCCGTCGGTCGGCGGGCCGAGCGGAAGAAGGCAGCGCACGCCCTGGTCCACGAACTGCTTGCCCAAGGCCACTCACGCCGGGCGATCGCCCGGCACCTGGGCTGGGGCCTCAACACCGTGCTCCGATACGCGAGCGCCGCCCGCTGGCAGGACACCATCCGAGAGAACCAACCCCGGCCCAGCAGACTGGACCCCTACAAGCCCTGTGTGGAACGGCGATTCGCCGAGGGATGCACCAGCGTCACTCGACTTCACCGCGAGCTGATAGCCGAGCAAGCTCCTGTCACCTACGGCATGGTCCGCGCACACCGCCACCTTGCGCGGGGCTCCATCCGGGGCGCCGCCCCGGCCGCCGACGGTGCGGCAGATGACCGGCTGGCTCACCCGGCACCCCGCGACCCTGACCGAGGAAGACCGCGCCGGCCTGAAGGAAGTCCTGGCGCGCTGCCCCGAGCTGGACAAGGCCGGCGAACATGTCCGCGACTTCGGCGAGATACTCACCGACCGCCTCGGCTCCACTCTCCCCACCTGGATCGACGCAGTCGACGCCAGCCAGCTACCCGGTCTCACCGGCTTCGCACTCCACCTGCTCCGCGACCTCGACGCCGTGAAAGCCGGGCTCACTCTCGACTGGAGCTCCGGCAGCATCGAGGGCGCCGTCAACCGCATCAAGAAGATCAAACGGCAGCTCTACGGCCGAGCCGGATTCGAACTACTCCGCAAGATGATCCTGCTTCAGTGACCCTCCGCGATCGCGACCCCAGATGATTCGCCAGAAACGCCTTCTGACCCCGCTGGTCAGAAGCGCGGCCCGACACTGGGATGCGAGACCAAGGCACAGGCCGCGATCTGCAGTTGCGCTTTCCACGCCGCCTCGTCGAGCCCCAGCGTGTACTCGATGCAGCACGCGCATGGCGGGAGTAGTGCCACGAATGCTTGCTCTTCGGCGGTCTCGACCTCCATCTCCGACCACTCGTCCGATGCCAACTCGGCAAGATCCACCTCCCCGGCGCTGAATCGCACGGCCAGCCTGCGCAGCGCGTATCGTCGGGCCACGTGGTGATCGGGCAGAATGATCCCCGATTCTTCAAGAGCCTGCTCGAATGTGTCACGGATGTCCCGGGGGTCCGCATGACGCGGCAGACCGGCGAGCTCACACAGGGTCGGCGTGTCCATTCCCATTGCGAGTGCCTGAGCAGCGGTCATCGGCAGGTCTTCCGGACACACCTGATCCGCCTGATACAGCCACGCTGCCTCCACCAGGGGCGGATAAGCGCTGCGGACAGGGCTGTCGGGTTCGGATGTGTCGTCTATCGCTGCCATGATTCATACGATGCCAGCACAGCTCGCCTCAGTGCCCGGAAATTTCGACTGTCCCGGCAAACCGCCCTACGGGCTGACCCAACTCATGCTGTTGCCCCAGTGACACTCCGCGACCGCTCCCCAAGATCTGTGCCAGAACCCCGTTCTCATGAACAAAGCCACTCCGCTGGTTCCGTAGGCGAGAACGGGCAGCCAGACCGCTCGGAAACGTCGATGAGTACTGGCAAATGGCTGCCGTCGTTGGGTGACCTTTTCCGACATCGTCTGCCGGTGATCTTCACTGGTACGGTCCGATCATGCCGCGCCTAGTGGAAGTTCCTGGGTACGTACGCTTCTGGACTGCCTCGGCTGTGTCTGCTTTCGGTTCTCAGGTCACGGGGCTGGCCTTGCAGATCCTCACCGCCGTGACGCTGAGCGCGTCTGCCACTGAGGTGGGCATCGCCAACGCCGCCCGCTGGGTTCCGTATCTGCTCTTCGGACTCATAGCCGGCGTCGTGGTGGACCGCTGGCGACGCAAGCCGATGATGGTCGCCACGGACCTCGGAAGGGCAGTCCTGCTCGGTGCGATACCCCTGCTGTATGCGCTGGATCGGCTCAGCATCCCCGCGCTGTGCATGTTCGTCTTCGTATTCGGGGTGCTGTCTTTGCTGTTCGAGGCGGCGAACCAGTCGTATGTGCCACAGCTGGTGCCAAAAGAGCTGCTCAACGCGGGATACGCCCGTGTGCAACAGGCCGACGCGGTGGCCGGCTCATCCGGCCCTCTGATCGCCGGGGTACTGATCAAAATCATGGGAGCGCCGCTTGCCGTGCTGGTGGACGCCCTCAGCTATCTGATATCCGGCCTGCTCCTTGCTTCGGTGAAGGCGCCCGACCCCGTCCCCGACCGAGGCGCACGGCGCAGCCTGGGCAGCGAGCTGCGCGAGGGCGTGGCATGGGTCTACCGGCATCGCACTCTGGCGTCCATCGCCCTGACCTCGCACGCGATGCTCCTCTTCAACAGCATGGTGAGCACGGTCTTCGTGGTCTTCGCCCTGCACGGCCTCAAGATCGGGGCATTCGGTCTGGGAGTCACCTACGCCTTCGCGAGTGTCGGCGCGTTACTCGGCGGTGCGCTCTCCGGTCGCGTGGCCGGAAGACTGGACGTCGGCGCCACCCTGATCGCCTTCCGCCTGCTCGCCGCCATCGGCTGGCTGCCTTTGGTCCTGGCCGAGCGTGGACCGTGGGCGCTTGCCTCCGTGTCGCTCGCCTTCTTCCTCGTGTCCCTGGCCATCGGCATCCAAAGCCCGGTGGAAATGAGCTACCGCCAAGCGGTGACACCGGACCGGCTGCGCGGACGGATGAACGCGACGATCCGCTCGATGAACTGGGGAATGGTAGCGGTGGGGGCACCACTTGGCGGAGTACTCGCCGACCAGGTCAGCTATCGCTTCGCCCTGTGGATCGGACTGTCCGGAGCAGTCATCCAGGCACTCGTACTGGCCACTTCACCCACCCGCAGGGCCCGCACCGCCGACGAACTCCATCCTTCGGCATCTGACCTGACGCGACCTGGCACAGAAGCAGCCGCCGGGGAAACTAAGGACTGAGCAGCTCGCGGTGGCATTTTGTGCGCGGGCCGCCCGCGTGCTGGCGAGTCGGTAAGAGTCGGTGCCGGTCTCGATGCTCGCGCAGCAGGGCTCGGTACGACATCCTGTCCGGGCATTGCGGCGGATCGCCGCGCCCTCGCAACCCACTTCGGTCTCGACCCGGCCAGCGAGGCGTTCAGCGCGGCGCACTGCTTCCACGCGACAAGATCGAAGCCGCTGCCTTATGGGCGGTTCAAAACCGTCACGGACGTCTACGCGACGCATCGCCTCAGTTCAGAGTCCACCCGCACACATCGAGAGTCGGTAAAGGCGGCTTCTCCCCCGAGGACTGTTACGACCACCTCGCCGGCCGCCGCACCCGCGACGGCCGCCCCTGATCGGCGAACCCGTCCGGCGGGTCATCACCACCCGCTCACACGGCCTGCCCCCCTACCTCGATCTGGCCGTCGCCCGGTTTCTGGAACTGCGCCGAAGCGGCCACACACCGCAGCCCGGTGGCTTCGACCACGACTTCCGCGCGCTGGTCGCCCGCACCCCTCCGACCTCACCCCGCCCGAACGCAACGTCCTGCGCTCGGTCAGCCCCCTGGACGCCTTCGGCCTCCCCCTCCCCCCCCCAGGCGCGGCCTGCCTCTCCCACGAAGCCCCCGCTCAACGCATGCTGGAACGGCCCAGCGTCCACCACAACCCGTTTGGCCCGTGGCCTTCCACCTGCACGCCCTGATCCGCTCCACCCTCCGCAACGCCGACGCCGGAGCCGACGACCGCTGGTCACGCGGCGACTGGCACACCGCCGCCCATCACGCCTTCACCGCCCTCGGCCAACAGCTCGCCGCCGCCCCCGCCCCCACCCGTCGGCTGCTCGTGGGCTGCCTGCGCCAGGCCCTGCCCCTCGCCCGCGACTTCCAGCTCGAACCGGACTGGCTCACCTCCGCCGCCTGAAGCTACGTCGGCGACTCCGTGTGGGAACCGCCGGCCCCTCCCGCACACAGCGACCGCGGCGGCGTTGACGGAACGACACCTCGAGCGGTACCCAAGGGGGACAATGTCATGCGCACGACCAACTTTCCCCCACAAGGAGGTCGCTCATGCACATCCGCACGACGGCAAGAGGCTTCGCCGTCCTCACGACAGTCACCTTCTCCCTGGTGGGCGGCCAGGCCGCGGCCGCCCCCGCCGAGCCCGTCTCGGCCGCGCGCGTCCTGACCTACGACGCGAGCGGGTCCGCCGAGTTCAGCAGCGCCGTCGACCGGGGTGCGGCGATCTGGAACGCGAGCGTCGACTCCGTCGAACTGCGTCCGGTCACGGCCGGACAGCGCCCCAACATCCGGGTTCTCGCGGACAACGGCTGGCCCCGCGCCCAGACCACATCGCTGGGCAACGGCACCGTCTACATGGGACGGCAGGCCGTCGACCAGGGCTACGACACCATCCGCATCTCGTCCCACGAACTCGGGCACATCCTGGGCCTGCCCGATCGCAAGCCCGGCCCCTGTTCGAGTCTGATGTCCGGCTCCAGCGCGGGCACCGCGTGCACGAATCCGAACCCGAACGCCTCCGAACGGGCGCAAGTCGAGGCGAACTTCGGCGGCGGCCTGGCGGGGCGCTCGGGAACGGAGCAGCACGAGGTCATGTTCACGGACTGACCTGCGGCTGACGGCGGACCGGACGGCCGTACGCCCCGGCGCACAGCGTGCGACAGGGCGTACGAGCCTGGCCTTCACCTGTGCCCGGGCCGCGGACGAAGGTCGGCGAGGGCCCGGCTTTCGGCCCGGCCGGGCGAGGGCCCGGCCAGCCGAGGCCGGACCGGTTGCCGGGCATCGCTCCGTCAGCCTGTCCGCGGGTGGAACGGGCAACTGTGCCCCATGGGTGACATCCTCGTGGGCACCTGCTCGTGGAGCGATCCGGCGCTCGTCAGGCGGACAATGCCCGGCACACCGAGGTCCCGGACGACGTACGGGGGCCCGCTCCACCGAAGGGACCAAACCATTGCGGTGAGCCGAGTGGCTCGGCAGTGTCCTCTTCTCGTTCTCGCCGTCATTTCGGCCCGGGGCGCGAGCCGGGGACTTCCTGGAGGAGTGCGTCCAACGGACGAAGGGGCGGCCTGTGACCGTCAGTTCCGCGACCCGCAGCGTGGCGGAACGACCAGGCCGAAGCCACGAGCGCACCGCCCGCCCGCCACGACATCGCCGCCGTAGCCATCGCCATCGCCCTCGCCGTCACCGTCACCGTCACCGTCACCGTGACCATGCTCCAGACTCTCCCATCCTCCATACCGCCCGTCACGCCCGTCTCTCACGCCGTGCTTTACGCGGTGAAGCGGAACACGGCACAAGTCCTGGATGCCGACTCCCCTTCACAGGGGCACTCTTGACGACTACTCACCCGGCATGAAGGATGGGCGAGCCGTGATGACAACGTTGTCCAAGAGAGGTGGCTGACGCCCATGAGATGGACTCGGCGCGTACGCAGTGCGGTCGCGGCGTTCGCAGTCCTCGGAGCCGCTTTCGTCGCGCCCACGGCGTCCCAGGCGGCCGCCGCCGTGGACGGCGAACTCACCGATCTCGTCAACCCGTTCATCGGCACCGAGAACGAAGGCAACACCTACCCGGGCGCGGCGGTGCCTTTCGGAATGGTGCAGTTCTCGCCGGACACCGGGCACAACACCGGTTACGACTACTCCCAGAACCACATCCGGGGCTTCTCCCTCGTCCATCTCTCCGGTGTCGGCTGCGGCCTCGGCGGCGACCTGCCGGTGCTGCCCACCACCGGCGATGTCACAGAGACGGATTACGCCAAGTACGAGGCCGAGTTCGCTCACGACACGGAAACGGCGAGCCCCGGCTACTACAAGGTCGGGTTGAAGACCGGCATCGACGCGGAGCTGACCGCCACCGCGCGTACCGGCGTCCAGCGCTACACCTTCCCCGCCACCGACAAGGCCAACGTCCTGCTGAACGCGGGCCAGTCACTGCATCGGACCGTCTCCACCGAGGTCGAGGTGCTCGACAACCGGACCGTGCGCACCGCGATCACCGGCAGTGGCTTCTGCCAGGACACGAAGCCGTACACCGTCTACACCATCACCCGCTTCGACCGTCCGTTCACCGCTCACGGCACGTGGAACGGTTCCACGGTCACCGACGGCTCGAGCACCGGCCGGGACGGCGCCTACGTCCGCTTCGACACGACCGAGGACCGGACCGTCGAGGCGACGACGGCCCTTTCGTACGTCGACGCGCACGGCGCGGCCGTCAACCTCCGTGCGGAGGGCGGTCGTTCCTTCGACCGTGTCCGCGACGCCGCGCGGCGCACCTGGGAGGACCGGCTCGACGACGTACGCGTGCAGGGTGGCGGCGACACCCTGCGTCGCACCTTCTACTCGTCCCTGTACCGGTCGTTCCTGGCGCCCAACATCGGCAGCGACGCCGACGGCCGATACACCGGCTGGGATCAGAAGATCCACCGCGCCCGAGGCTTCACGTACTACCAGAACTGGTCCCTGTGGGACACCTACCGCACCCAGTCCCAGCTCCTGTCCCTGCTCGCGCCTCGTGAGGCTCGGGACATGGCGATCTCCGTCATCAGGATCGACGAGGAAAGCGGCTGGCTGCCGAAGTGGGGCTACGGCACGGTCGAGACGAACATCATGACGGGTGATCCGGTCACCCCGTTCCTCACCAACGCCTACCAGCAGGGCCTGCTCAAGGGCTACGAGGAACGGGCTTACCGCGCGCTGAAGAAGAACGCCGACGGAGTGCCGCCCGCCGACTCGCCGGCCGTGGGCCGCGAGGCCAACAAGGAGTACCTCACGGGCGACTACGCGCCCTACGTCAAGGGCCGCCCGCACGTGAAGCCCGGTGACTCCGACTACGACCACGGGGCGTCCGCGACGCTGGAGTACGCGCTGTCGGACGCGATGCTCGCCGCGATGGCCCGGGATCTCGGCCACGCCGACGACGCGGCACGCTACGCCGCCCGGGCCCAGAACTACCGGAAGGTGTTCGACACCTCGACCGGCTTCTTCCGCGCGCGCGACGCCTCCGGCGCGTTCACCGGGCCGGCGGACCCGGCACAGAGCGAGGGATTCCACGAGGGCACGGCCTGGCAGTACCAGTGGCTCGTACCGCAGGACCTGCCGGGGATGGTCGGTCTGATCGGTGGCAGGCAGGCGGCCAACGACCGTCTGGACTCCTTCTTCGCCTACGACCAGCTGGTACGGGACCCCGCGAGGACAGCTCGCGAGGTCTGGGTGAACGGCCCCTACGACTACTACAACGCGGACAAGTACAACCCGCAGAACGAGCCCGACCTCATCGCCCCGTACACCTACCTCTCGACCGGCCAGCCGTGGAAGACCACCGACGTCGTGCACGCCGCGCTGACCCTCTTCACGGACGCCCCGACCGGCATGACCGGCAACGACGACCTCGGCACCATGTCCGCCTGGAACGTGCTGTCCTCGATCGGCATCTTCCCGGTGCAGCCCGGCTACGACACCTGGGGCCTGTCCACGCCGCTCTTCGAACGGGTCGACCTGCGGCTGGACCGCCGCTACTACCCCCGTGGGACGCTCACGGTGACGGCATCCGGTACGTCGGACGCCCGCCGCTACATCCGGTCGGCGCGGGTCGACGGCGCGCCGTACGGCCGGACGTATCTGACGACGGACGCGCTGCGGCACATGCGGTCCCTCGCCTTCACGGTCGGCACCGAGCCGTCCGGGTGGGGAACCGGGGCCGAGGACGGACCGCCCTCGCTGCGCTGACTCCGGACGGCATCCGGTCCGTGCCGACCCCGACCGACCCGTGGCCGGGCCACACGGCCCGGCCACGGGTGGTGCGTACGGCGCGGCTACAGGGGCATCTCGTACGCGCCGGACAGCGCCTCGACCCGCCGCCAGACCCGCTCCGTGCGCGCCTCGTCGACGACCGGCCGTCGGACCGCGCCCAGCGCCCAGTCCTGCTGCCGTTCGGTCGCCGAGTCCTTGCCGTGCAGTTCGACGGCGTGCGCGGAGAAGTCCCGCACGAGGACGGCGAAGAGTTCGTCGAGTACGTCCTCGTCGAGTCCGGTCAGCCCGGCCTGCTCCAGGACGAGCTGACCGTGTACGACCAGGGCGAAGAGCTGACCGACCGCGAGGACGAGGTCGAGGTCGCGGCTCTGCTCCGCGTCGGGGGCGTCCGTGGCGACGAAGTCGCAGAGCGCGTCGGCCTGTTCGCGGAAGCGGGAGACATTGGGCAGGTGCGCGTACGCGTCGAAGGCGGGCCGCCAGTCGTGGAAGCGCACCGAACCGAGGCCGCGGGCCGGCCCCTGCCGGAACAGGAAGTCGTCGTCGGCCGCGTCGAGACGGGTCGGGACCCCGGGGCACTCCACCGGGTCGAGGAGGTGGCTGCGCAGGAACTTCAGGATCAGCGCCAGGTTGACATGGACCGTGCCCTCGAGCTTCGGCAGACCGCGGATCTCCACGGCAGCCTGACCGAAGTAGTTGTCCTTCTCGAAGCCCTTGGCCGCGATGACGTCCCACATCAGGTCGATGACCTTCTCGCCCTCCGTGGTCACCTTCATCTTCGTCATCGGGTTGAAGAGCAGGTAGCGGCGGTCGTCCAGGCCGGCGGAGCGGAAGTAGTCGACAGCGCGGTCGCTGAACTGCTTCATGCCGACGAGCCTGACGTACGCGTCGGTCAACTCGCGCCGCACGTGCGGGAAGCCGGTGACGGGGCGCCCGTAGAGGATGCGGTTGTGGGCGTGGGTGACGGCCTCGTACATCGCGTGCTCGCAGATGCCGATCGAGGCGGTGCACAGGTTGAACTTGCCGACGTTGACGGTGTTGAGGGCGGCGTCGAAGGCGGCGCGACCGGTGTGCAGGACGTCCTCGGCCGCTACGGGATAGTCCTCCAGACGGAACTCGCTGACGAACTTCGAGGAGTCGACGACGTTCTTGACCAGGTGATAGGCCGGGTGACGGCTGTCGGCGGCGAAGAACACGTAGCCGTCGGGGCCCTCGACGTCGGTACGGCGGCCGAAGACGGAGACGAGTCCGGCGGCGTTGCCGTTGCCGATGTAGTACTTGGAGCCGGTGGCGCGGAAACCGCCGTCACCGTCGGGCTCGAGCAGCATGTCGGTGGAGTAGATGTCGGCGCCGTGGGCCTTCTCGGACAGGCCGAACGCGAACACCTCTCCCTGGGCGAGGAGTTCCGCGGCGCGGGTGCGGGCGGCGGCGTTGTCGCTCTGCCAGACCGGGCCGAGGCCGAGGATCGTGACCTGCCAGGCGTACCAGTAGTCCAGGCCGTAGAAGCCCAGGATCTCGTTGAGCGCGGCGATCCGGGCGGTGTCCCATCGCTTGTCCGGTTCCGTCGCCCCCGCGGCGGACGACGGCGTGAGGAAGGTGGCGAAGAGGTTCTCCTTCGCCGCGAAGGCGAGGAAGTCGCCGAGCCACGCACGGGTCCGGTAGTCCTCGATCAGCCGCCGCTTCCCGCGCTCCTCGAACCAGTCGACGGTGGCACGCAGCAGGCGGCGTGTCTCGGGGTCGAAGTGCGCGGGGTCGTACGTGCGCGGGTTGAACAGCAGGTGGTCAGCCATGTGAGTGACCCCTTTCGGCTGGTGGACGGGGGAATCAGGAGGTCTGACGGCCGGACGGGCCGGACCGGGAGGATCGGGAGGGTCGGAGGGATCAGGAGGATCGGCGGCGGGTGCGGAGGCGATCAACGGCCCGGGCCGAACCGGGCCAGCGTGGCGAGCACGTCGTCCAGCCAGCCGATCATCATTCGCTCGTACGCGATGCCGCCGCGCAGGACGACGTGCTGGAGCTCTCGTTCCGCGTCGAGAGGAGCCTTCGCACCGGCCGTGGTCGCCTCCGGCCCCGTGAAGTCCCGTGTCTCTCCCGTGAGGTAGTGCGCCAAGCGGTCCCGGTGCACCTGCCTGTGCCGCTCCACTTCGCTGATCAGGGCGGCCGGGTCGTCGAAGGCTGCGCCCCGGATCTTCACGGCCAGATCGTGGCGGACACTCTCCGGCTCGATCGGATCGTGCAACCAGGAGGACAGCGCGGCCCGGCCGAGATCGGCGACGGAGTACTCCTTCTTGTCCGGCCGTCCCTGCTGGGGAACGTCCCGGGCGTCGACCCAGCCGTCGACCTCCATGCGCTTGAGCACACGGTAGATCTGCTGGTGGGTCGCGGTCCAGAAGTGGCCGATGGACCGGTCGAAACGCCGGGCGAGCTCATAGCCGGATCCCGGCTTCTCCAAGAGCGACACCAGGATCGCGTGTTCGAGCGCCATGACGCCGATCCTCTTATGCAACTCGTTGCATAGCAAGGGTCGCCCGCCCCGATGCGACGCGGCTCACCCAGGGCCCGGCCTCCCCCGCCAATGTCCAGCCGTTCTTGCGTTGCGGCGGCGCAACCAGCCCCCGCAGGTAAGCCAGCGCCGACTGACGCGGCTCCGCCCGGCTGAACCGGTGACGGAACGGGTCAGCCGCCGGCCCGCAGGATCCCGTCCTCCACCAGGGCCGCGGCGAGCTCGACCTTCTCGTCGTCACTGAGGTTGCCCGCCAGCTCGCGCACGTAGAAGGCGCCGGTGCGGGCGACGAACTCCAGTGCCTCGGAAGCGAGGTCGTTCACGCTGATCAGGATCTCGCCGTCCGGCGCGAGCAGATGTACTTCGTTCCCCTCCACCCGGACACCCAGCTGCCCCGCCCGCTCGTTCACGAGCCGACGTCGCGGCGTCAGGGTCCGGGCGTCGTACCAGACATCCGGCAACTCTTGGCCGAACAGGATCTCGTACCGGTCCTTGAACTCGGGGAACGAGGCTGTGGGCCGCTCCGGCGGGGAGCCCTCCGCGGGCGGCGCCGGGACGGGCGCGTTGCTCGGCGCGTGATGGACGTAGCGGCCGAAGAACCGCTCGCAGAATTCCTGGTACTGCACGGTGAAGAGGATGAACTGGTGCCATGCCTCGTCGACCCGGAGCGAGTGCATCTGCCATGACCGCTCGGGATGCTCGTGCACCAGCACGCAGTACCGCTTGACCTCGCGGAAGAGGAGTTCTGCTTCGGCTGCCGAGTCGACGATCCGCTCCTTGAGCAGCTTCTCGAGGAGGTATGGCGCCGGGTGGTCCACGGCCGCGGACCGTTCGACGGCCGGCAGGCTCAGAGGCACGGCCTACTCCCGCCCGGGCGCGGACAGGTCCTGCGGCAACAGTGCATGGCAGGGCGAGTGGCAGTTGCCGCTGCCGCAAGGGCTGTGGCAGGGGTGGCAGGGCGAGTGGCAGTCCTCCGCGAACTCCAGGTGCTGCCGCCGCGTGATGCGCAGTCGGCTCTCCGCCACCTGGGCGGCGGCCGAGGCGCGGACCTCGACGAGGTTCTCCTGCTGGCGCCGCACGACGGTGGCATCGGATCTGACCCAGACCACGGACCCGCCGAACGGCAGCAGCTGCGCCGGAGCCTCCTCGACGTGCAGGACGTCCGCCCGGGGGATCTCGACGCTGTGCGACAGGTCGTAGAGGCTCGCGTACAGCTGGATGCGGTCGTCGCCGTCCCCAGCCCCGACGTAGCCGCAGAACGCCTTCGCCTTCGTCCCGCGCGACCGCAGGACGCACAGCAGCGGATGCTCTGGAATGGATGTTCCGACGTTCTTGGCAGCCAACGTGCTTTCCTCACCCTCACTCCTACGTGCCCCCTGAACCGCCCTGACCGTAGGACGCGGACCGCCGGCCCCGCTGGCGGCGGTGCTAATACGTCAACCGATTCCAGTAGGCGATACCTGCCACTTGGCGTATCACCGGTGCCGGAGGGCGGGCCGCGCGGCGCGGATGATGCGGGTTGCCATCGGCGGTCCGCCACCGCGCCCGGGGTCGTGGACCGTCTGGACGCCGACGACGTCCAGGCCGGCCCGGGTGAGCAGCCGCTCCCACACGGGGAGGTCCAGGACCCACCGCTCCAGCGACGTCGGAGTCCCGTCGGCCAGCACACTGGGGAGCCGGGCGGAGCGGACCCGGCTCTCGGGGGCATGGCCGTTGCGATAGTTGCCCAGGGTGGAGAACACCAGCGACCCGCCCGGGCGCAGGCTCGAGGCGACCGCTGGGAGGAGGCGTCGCGGATCGGTGAAGTCCAGGGCGCCGAAGACGCTGTAGACGAGATCGAAGGCGCCAGGGCGCTCGGCGAGGTGGCCGGTGGCCTCGGCGAGGACCGTGCGCAGCCTCGGCACGTCGCTGTACGACCGGCGACAGCGCTCGTGCATGGAGGGGGACGAGTCGAGCGCCGTCACCTCGGCGGCCGCGCTGATCCCGGCGAGGTGCGCGGCCTGGCGACCGGTGCCGGCGCCCACCTCGATGACGACCAGGCCGTCCAGGGAGCCCAGGAGTTCGGCACCCGGCCCGTTGCGCTGATACCAGTCCCAGCGGAAGGTCCCGTCCATCCCCCCGGCCTGGTCGGCGCGGACCCGGCGGGTGCCGTAGCACTCCCAGGGGTCGGGGCCGGTGTGCCGCGGGGTTCGTGTCACGGTGCCCATCCTCGACGGTCATGGGCGGTCGAGAACGGGCAGTGGGACGGGTGTCCACCCGAGCGGCCTAACAGTTCCCAGCGGATCCCGCGACGGCGGAAGCCGTGCAGCCCGGCGATCGTCCTCTCGGCCACCCAACGGAAAGCCCCGGGGGCCGGATCCGTGTGCCTGGCCGGGTTCGGCGGTCACCGGACGGATACCGCGGGCCCAGAGCAGGCGACGACAGTACTTGTCGTGGTCGTAGCCCGCGGTCCGCGTGGAGCGCGTCGGGTCTGCGTCTCGCCGTCAGCTCACTGAAGGCCACTTCGCAGTGGGCCAGGTGCATATCAACTGAGCTCCGCCGTCACCAGGTGGTCCGCCAGCCGCTCCCGCACACCTCGGGCAGGCCTCGGGCAGGCCTCGGACTGAGGCTGTTCAGCGCAGTACGGCCGCCAGCAGGTCGGTGCCCAGCGCCGTCAGATCGGGCAGGCTGAGGGTGTAGCGGACGTAACGACCGTGCCGCCGAGCCGTGAGCAGGCCCGCGCGGCGCAGGACGGCGAGGTGGCGGGACACCTCCGGGGATGAGAGCTCCCAGACGTGGGCCAGCTCGCTGGTGGTGTGCGGGCCGCGGGCCAGCGTACGCAGCAGCCGCAGCCGTACCGGATGCGCGAGCGCCTCCAGCCGGAGCGTGACCGTCTCCAGGGAGACCGGCTCCGCCGGACTCGGCTCGGCGACGGGGTACTGCAGGACGGGATGCCACCCGGGCGCGTGGACCGCGACCAGGTGCGGGCGGCCATAGACGCTGGGGATGAAGGTGACCCCGGCGGTACGGGCGGCGGTCGCCTTGTCCTGCACCTTGTCCACGATGATGCAGTCGCCGTCCGGTGACAGGATGACCGCGCCGGAGACCGAGGCGAGTGCCGCCCCGATGCCGTGGCGCCTGAGCAGTTCGTTCTTCAGACGTAGATCGGTGGCGAGTTGCACCGCGATGTCCGCCCAGGCGGTGTCGAAGAAAGCATCGGCGCATTCTTCGAGAGTGTGGCGCACCCGCGCCCGCACCGCGGCCGGGTCCGTGAGCAGCCGTTCCGCGAATGCCTCCTGCAGCGCGCCGCGGGCCTGGGCCAGGTCCAGGGCGCGCTGGCGCGCGGTCGCGTCGGTGAGCGGCGACGTCCCGGGGAAATGGACCCGGTTGTTGCCGCACGTGGTGATGAGCGCAGCGGTCACATACGTCTCGTCGTCGATCCGGTCCACGGCGTCCAGTTCCTCGGCGAGGGTCGGCCGGGGCCGCGCGGGGATCAGGAAGTCGGCCTGTGAGGAACGCCAGAGGAACTCTGCCTCCCTGAGCCGCTCGGCCAGCTCCGGCCGCAGCCTGGCCCAGACGTCCGCTGCCCAGCCGGCGAACTGCGGATGGTGCCCGGGTTCGGAAAGCACGTGCAGCATCGCGGTCAGCTCGGCCAACGGGGAGGCGGCGAACCGCACTCGCTCGGACGGCAGACTGCTGATGTCGATCCTCAGCGCCATCACCTCATCATCGCCGCACGGACGGCCGGCGACGGCGTCGATTGACGATGTGCGTCAATCGACGTGCCCTGCCCCAGCGGCCGAACGCACCGTCTGACGCCATGGCAACCATCACCAGGATCCAGCCCCGAGCCCTCATCCGCGCCTCCGGAGGCCCCCGTTATGCCGTCGCCCTGGCCGTGGACGCGCTCGGCACCGGCCTGCTGCGGCCCTTCCTGCTGCTGTACGGCGTGATGGTACTGAGGCTGTCGGGGCCGACCACCGGCATCGCCATGACGGCTGGTGTCGTCGCTGGTCTGGTCTGCATGCCGGTGGTGGGCCGATGGCTGGACCGGGGCGCACGCAGCACGGTCGTGGCAGCGTCGATGCTGGTGCGGGTGCTCGGGGTGGCGCTGCTGCTGGCCGCCCCGGCGGGGCACGCCGGGATGTTCGCGGCGGCAGCGCTCTTTCTCGGCATCGGCAATCAGGCATGGCCGGCCGCCCACGCGGCTGTCGTGGCCACGCTCGCCCATGGCCGGGAACGCGACGCCGCGCTCGCGGGAGGCCGCGCCCTGCGCAACGCCGCCCTGGGCGTGGGCGCGCTCATCGCCACCGCGTGCATGGCGGGCGGCACCACCGCACTGCAAGCACTGGCAGCCGTCACCGGGCTCGCCTACGTCACCGCAGCGGCCCTTGCGTGGTCGGTCCGCCTGCACGCGCATCCGGCCGCCGCCCCGGCCGAGGACGGGGCTCCCACACCCCGGATGCGCGCGCTGCTTGCCGCCAACGTGGTCTACGCCTTCTGCCTCAACGTCCCCGAGATCGCGCTCCCCCTGGTCCTGGTGACACAGTTGCATGCGTCCCCGGTGTGGTCGGCAGCCATCTTCGTGGCCAACACTGTGCTGGTCGTCACCCTGCAGGTGCCGGTCACCGTCTTCATGTCCCGCTTCCCCCGGCGGGCCGTGCTGGCCTTTTCCGGCACGGTGCTGGCCGTGTCCTACCTCGGCTTCCTCGTGGCCACCTCGCTGGGTCACGGCTGGGGTGCTCCGGCCGTCGCCACAGTGTCCGTGGTGTGCACGATCGGCGAGATCATCTACGCCGGCAGCGCCACCGCGCTCGTCACCGCACTCGCCCCGGCCCACGTCCTGGGGCGCACCCTCGCCCGCTTCGAGCTCTCCACGGGCTTCGGCCTCGCCGTCTCCCCGGCGGTCATCACCGCTCTCGCACCGCTCGGTCCGGCCGCCCTCTGGGGCAGCCTCGCGGCTGCGACGCTCGCCTCCGCAACCGCCGTTGCCGCCGAGAAGGATCAAGAGAAGCCGCTCAGCGGTCGCTGCCACTGAGCGCAAGCAGGCTCATGAGCTCAACAACCGCCTCTGGCAACGGAATGAGATAGCGGCGGGCGTTCTCCGGCTTCTTGTCTGGGACTTCGCGCCTGACTGCCTTGAGCTGCACGCAGCCCGCCCTGCCGGTGCGCCGCTCGGCCTGGGGTCCGCTCCGCACCCGCGGGGACGACATAAAACCATTCGACCCGGTCGCCGGCTGCTCCCGACAGGGGATCGACGTTCACCGGCCCCGGCCGTCTCACCGCCCGCCGAGCGCGAGCTCGTCAGCAGCAGGTATCGGCGTCGGCGTCGGCACGTCGGGCGCGGGCCTACTCCGGGAGGACGAAGTCCCTGGGCAGCGGGCTCAACCCGTCCGCCGGCACCCGGACGGGGGGCGGTGATGCAGCGTGTTGTTCGGAGACCGCCGCAGCGTCGCCGAACAGGGTGCTGGTACGCACGTCCTCTTCCTTGTCGTCACTGAATTCCATCTCCTGACAACGCCGCAGCCAAAGGGCGATCTGGAGCATCGTCACCGACTCCCCTTGAGCGAGGATCCCCGGGACATAGCCATTGCCGTGGAACAACCTGGTCTCCTCGACATAGAACCGCACCGCCTCTACGAACGACTCCGGCTGGAGAAATCGTGGAGCCGTCGGATTGCCCAGCGTCTCCTGGACCGCGATCCACTCCATGTGCCTGGAGGACATTTCCTCGACGAACTCCGCCATGACCTCGGCGGTCGGTCCGCCGAGCGCAGAACTCGTCTGCGCGAGAGCTGTGTCGATGTATGTGTCTGTGTCGCTGTCGGGAGTTCGGCGTAGCGCTTGCCCGTTGAACGTGTTGCGTACGTGGTTCAGCTCGTGGAACAGGTCCGCCCGCAAGGTGCTCGGCGCGCGGCCAACACCCGGCCTGCGCACGGTCGCCCAACCCAGGATGACATGGTCCCCCAGCAGGATGAGGTCGGATGTCGAGCCCGCGGGGGTGTCGAAGTTCAAGGTGACCGCCGAGGCGTCGCCGAGGGTCGCGACCGTGTCGTCGAAGAGCTGTTCCGCGCTCTGCCCGCTCTGTATGGGCGCGGCGACGGTGAGGTAGGTGCCGCGCAGGTCGTCGCTGCGACTCTTCGCCACGATGCCGAGCAAGTCGCCCGAGTCGAGCTTTCCCAGCGCGAACCGTCCGACCATGTGCCGCCACGAGTTCAGTGGGCTGCCGATGAGTGTGGCGAGTTCGAATCCGACGAACGGCTCGACCCTTCGGTGCGCCACGGCCGGGCTGAACTCCTTGAAGGCCGGGTCCAGCGTCGGCGGATCGACGAACAGATCGGCGTCCAGCGCCGAGGCGGTACCCGTTCCGACGACCGGGTCGGTGGGCTGGAGACCGGAGTCGGCCTTGTAGGCGGAGACCGCGGCGCCCGTGTTCTGGCCGAACTTGCCGTCGGCCCCGTCCGGTCCGACCGCGCGGCCGAGTGCGAGCAGGCCTTCCTGGACTCGCTTGACGCCCAGGCCCTGCTCGGGCTGGCGCATCCTGTGCGTGCCCGTCAGACAGGCCTCCAGCGTCGGGTCACCGCTGAATCGGGGAGAGCGGAATGCCATGGCAACCCGTCCTTTCGCTTGGCACGGTGGGCATGAGAAGTCGTGGCTGCACCGCACGGCGGGGTGGGCCTGCCCTCCGCGGCCCTCGTCCGAGACGAGGCCGGAGTGAGCGCCACCGCTGTCCCGCGCCCTCACACCGGCCCCACACCGGCCTCAGGGATACGGTGCGTCACTCCGAGGAGGTGGTGGTCGGAGCTTGCGCACAGCAGCTCCCGCGGCCAGGGGGCCAGTGCCGCATCCGCAGCACGGAGCCGGTCCGGCGTCCATCAGTCCTGGTCGCCCGGACCTCTTCCTTCCCATTCTGCTCCCTTCGGGATGTTGCTGCCGTGGGGGTTTGACCGGTTGCACAGCCCAGGTCGGGATCCGGGACCGCGGCCATGCCCGGGACGCCTCTGGTTGTCCCTCGAAGACATCGAGCGCAGACTGGAATGGGCACGACCGCACACTCCTGGCACGCCCAGTCGGCTCGCCCTTCCCACCTCAAGTTCCCCCTCCAGGCACCACGATCTCCGGCCGCCCCGGCAAGTCGGGCCCAGACCGCGGCCCCATGCGCTGACGGTGGGTCGGCCCAGCCACGGTGGCTGGTCGCGGAGCCGGCCGACGAGCAGACCTCCGTCTGGCCGAGCAGACCTCCGTCTGCCGGTGGCAGTAGCCCTCCGGCCGCCCGCCCCGCCCAACCATCCCCGCCCCGCCCAACCATCATGGTCGGCCGCGTTCCTGTACACGTGGGCGAGGCAATCACACGATGGGGCAGCCGAGTTGGACTCCGCAGGCAACAGCGCGCAAGATTGCGGCACAGGGCCTCCTGACGCTTCGACGCTTCATGGATTCGACACCCACGCGAGCTGTTCGGGAGGCTGCCTTCATGCCCCGCCCACCGGAAGATCACCCGACCGGGAATCCACGTTCGACCGCCAGACGAACTCCGCGGTACGACAACTACTTCTCAGTCTCACTGACCAACGACATCAGCCGACGACCTTCTTGAGTGCGTCGGTGAGGACACCGGCCTCCTCCGGGGTCAGTTCGACTACGAGCCGACCGCCGCCTTCGAGAGGTATGCGCAGGACGATGCCCCGCCCCTCCTCGGTGACCTCGAGCGGGCCGTCGCCCGTCCGCGGCCTTATGCTGGCCCTGACGCTCAGCAGCTGAGTGGATTCACCGTCGTTGAGGACGTTCTCGAGTGCGTCGGCGAGGGCACCGGCCTCGTCCAGGATCAGTTCGACTACGAGCCGACCGCCGCCTTCGAGAGGTATGCGCAGGACGATGCCCCGCCCCTCCTCGGTGACCTCGAGCGGGCCGTCGCCCGTCCGCGGCTTGATGCTGCCCCTGACGCTCAGCGGCTGCGTCCCGTTGCCCTCGGTCTCGACGGTGTAGGTCCCCAGAGCGGGTGTCGCGGTGGCGGCAGGCGTTAGGACGACCGTGGCCCCCAGAACCAACGATGAGGCGACGAGCGAGATGATGGCATTGCGTCGGATGCGCCGGGCCATGATGGGTCTCCTCCCTCGCGATGAGTGGAGGGCGCCGCGGACACACGGGGGCAAGTCGCCGCGCCAGCGCTCCGGGAGTGGTCCCTCCAGCCACAGCGCGACAACGAATGTACGGCTGTGGCGCCGCTGTGGCGCCGGACTGATCGGAAGGCGCCACTCCATCCATCCTCTCCCTCCCCGAACGGGGTGTCGACCGGACGGCCACGTGAGCCGGCCTGGCGGACAGGCCCAGCAGCTCGCCACAGGGCGGCTTGACGGCTTGGCTTCGTGAGGTGCCTACCGCCTCGCCACCACCCCGAGCCCGCGCTGAACAACGGCTGGCCGCGAGCCGGCCAGGACGCGTGCGGCCTCGTGAGCGGCGTCAGCGCTCACGGATCCTTGACCACCACCAACCGCCCACCGTCAGTTGGGCAGCTCATGGCAGCAGCCTGGTCACCCCATGGCAGCCATGATCACAACCACCGCGGGGTGAGAGCAGGGAAACCCGCCACGACCCGGCTGACGCCCACCCGATGCCACCAACGCACCCATTGACAGCCCTGCTGCGGTCTACCGCCGGAAGCCTCGCTGAGGGTGGCCCAGTCGACGAGCCAGCCGGCATCACAGCTGTCGGCCCACACGAGAGCGATATTTCGGTGAAGGGCATGGAGCTGTTTCGAGCAGAGGCGCGGCAGCGTCGCGTCCCCACACCGACGCCGAGGTGACCGCCACGACCGGGAGCAGGCCCCGGGGAGTCCACTGCCAGGTGTCGTTTGGTGCGCCGACCTTCTTGCCCGCGTCCCAGACGCGTGAGTCGACGCCGACCGTGTCCGTGGCCATCAGGGACTGCGAGTCGATGATCGCGGCCGTCGGCTCAGCCTGGCGTCCTCGGCTGCCAGGCCCTGCGGCGCCAGCGGCGGATGAACGCGTAGACCCGGTCCCAGGCCGGGAAGTCGGCAGGGATCGCACGCCACTTGATGCTTTGTCGAGGAGGTAGCGAACCCGTCGAGTATCTGCCGGTGGCAGCAGCCTTCCGGCTGCCCGCCCCTGCCCTCCAGCCATGCCGGCACCGGCCGTGATCAGAAGCGTTCCCGTGCGCGTGAGCGATGCAGTCACGATCGGTGACCGCGCGCTGGAGATCGAGCCAATGCGGCAGCGGGGCGGGCTCGTGGCGGAGCCGGAGTGGACGGTCGAGGCCTCGATGAAGCGTCTGGCCGACGACATCGGGCTGTCGGTCGCCACGGTGAAGACCACGAGGTGGGTGGCCTCCCGCTGGCCGAAGGAACACCGCAGTCCGAAGACGGCGTCGGACACGGTCCACCGGACCCTGGCGAACGTCGAGGACGAGGCGGAACGGTTCACGGCGCCTCGCGCGGAAAGGCCCCACCCCCAACGGGCCGCGGAAACCGGCGCACGCCAACGGCTGATGGCCCCCTACTTCTTACGTCAGTAGTCGGTGAGATCCACCATCACATCGCAGTGTGGATCGTCGGAAGGCTGATGCAGATGCTCGTTCGCCAAGAACGCTGGGGAAACCAGAGAGCCGAGCAGGCCAGGACCCGTATGGCTGATCAGCACGTCCACACCGTATGTGCGGTCCCGCTCAGGTGAACGGAAATAGAGGCGCATGCGGTCGTCGCCCTTGATGACCGCGCCGATTAAAAGCGGCTTCCACGACACGTGCGTGGTGACGAAGGAGCGCACGAGATCGAGCAGACGACCCGTGGCCGCCAGCTCGATGTCTGGTTCGGGGGAATTCACATCTTGGCCCATGCCGGACACGTGTTCCCCGGTTGGTTTGTGGCAGTACGCCGTGATGACGCCGATCTTCTGACCGGGACCGGCATCATAGCGGCCGTCCGTGGTCTTGCCCGTGTACTGCACGACCACCGTGAACTTCACCTGCCGCGGCCTCGGGACGCCTGTCTCGAAGGCGACCCCGTCGTACTCCAGGTGCCCGTGGCGGTCGTCCCGGTCCACATGGTCGTGGAGGGCCGCGTCCAGGGAGGAGCACTTGTTGATGTTGTGGCGGCCGGTGAAGTGGTGCCAGCCCAGTTCCGAGTTCCCGTAGCGAGTGACGATGTGCCTGCCTTCCGGATCGTCCGTCTGGCACTTGACCCGCTTGTCCCACGGGTGCGGTATCTCGGGCATCGGAGCAGCACTTCGGCTTCGTCCTGGTCGTTCCCTAGCGGACCGCGGCCGTGATCTCCGGCCGGTCTTGGCCAGCAGGACACCCATCAGTCGCCGACGGTCCTTCTCCTGCGGCCCCTCCGGCCACAACTTCGGATCGAGTATCAGCTCGGCGCCAAGGCCACCAGGCCCGATGGATCTGATCTGCGCTCACCGGGTGCTCGCTCCTGATACTCACGCCTTCGGGATCACCGCACGCAACCGCGAGCACCCGCACGAAACCGCTCGAAGTGACCGGGGCTTAGAACACGTACCAAGGGAACCGGAGGATTCCGTTCGTCGTCTTCGCCTCCAGTAACGTCCGCTCCTAGCCCTCGGTATGCCACCGGCGTCGAGCGGCTTTCAAGCGGCACCAAGGGGGAGCACATGAACCCAGGTCAGCAGGTCCAGTTCCATGCTTCGTGCGGGCACGTGATCTCGGCTTCGGCCGAGCGCGCGGGGCTGGACGTCCGGTGTCCCCACTGCCACCAGGTGGTACGGGTCCCGCCGCCCGACGTTCCCTACGCTTCGCCGGTTCCTGTGCCGTCCGGTGCCACCGAGCCGATCGCGCTCACCGCCCTCTATGTGACCGCTCTGATCGGCGGCACCATGGGAGCCGGACTGATCTACGGCGTCATGTTCGACGAGTTCTCGGAGTCCGAGCTGGTCGCCTACACACCGCTGTGGTTCTTCCCGATCGTCTTCGGCCTGTACGGTTTCGTCTCCCAGCGGCTGCTTCGGCGCATCGTTTCCGGGCAGGCACAAAGCCTCAATGAAGCCGCCCGCCTGTCCATCGACGTAGCCGGCCACTGGGCAGCCCTGTTCCTCTTCCCTTTCCTGGTCCTCAAGTGGCGCAGCTCCCTGCTCGTGTCGATGGTGGCGGCGTTCTTCTGGGCCGCGCTGCTGTGGCTGTTCTTCGTCGTCATCTTCCCGACTCTCTAGGGAGGGCCCTTGTCGATGACCCCTTGTCGATGACCGTGCGCCACCTCGGACGTATCACTTCACGCAAGGGCTTCCGAGCAACTACCTGATCGCCCCCTCCACACACACCGCACCCCAACCGCGCACAACCTGCTCAGCCGTCTGCAGACCCTCGCTCGGGCATAGCCACACCCGCAGCCGGCGACTGCGCCCGCCAGCCGTACGAGAGCGAGCCCGAGTGCTCAGCCCAGGTGTGGGCGGCCCGGCACACCGAATGGCGGCGCGGGGCCACCCTGATGACCGCCTCGGGCCAGACCGTCTACGACGGCGGGCAGGGTGCCGCGGACCGGCGATCGGGGTGGGAGCGGGAGCGGCGGAGAGCGGGACGGACTGCGGGCAGGCGCGGCTGCCCGCAGCAGGCTGCCGTCGCGCCTACCAGGCCGCACTCCACCTCGCAGCCATTCGCACACCACCGACGCCTGGCCCGCGACCACGAACCTCGGAGGTTGCTGGCCTGGGTTGCGGAGACCTGTCCCTGCGGAAGTCCCGCCGACTGCCCTGTTGTCGCTGCTGAGTTGCAGAGCGTGCCGCTGATCGGCGCGCCCGAGGCATGGGCGACCGGTTACACGGGCTAAGTAGCTGTTGTCTTTCCGATCTTGCAGCTCGGCCGCGGCCAGCTCGGCCTGGATACGGCAGCCTCCTCACGCAGCCCGTCGACTCGACGGCGAGCGGCGAACTCGTACTGTTTCCAGTAGCCCGACCCCGACGGCATTCGAGGCCTCCCGGCGAGCGACAACACGACAGGCCACAGCTCCCACGGAATCACCGACCCCAAGCTTGACCAGCTGAAACGCCGTCCTCAAGTTCGGCAAGCCAACAGCCACCCGCCCTTACCGCTTCAGGGGCGGCGGCGCCGTGCTGCTTCTGACCACCAGGCGGGTGGGAACGATGTCCGTGCCGGATCGGGGGACGTCGTGTTCGTGGATCTGCCGCAAGACCTCCTGGGCACTTTTCCGGCCCACCTCGGCGAAGTCCTGGTGGACGGTGGTCAGGGGCGGGGCGAAGTGGGCGGCATCGGGGAGGTCGTCGAAGCCGACCACGCTGATGTCGCCTGGGACGGCCTTGCCTCGTTCTTGGAAGGCGTGCAGGAGACCGAGTGCCATCTGGTCGTTGGAGGCAAACACCGCGGTGCAGTCCGGCTCTTGTGCGAGTTCGAGGCCGGCCGCGTAGCCCGATTCGGCGGTCCAGTCGCCGTGCAGGGGCGGTGGCACAGGCCGTCCGGCTTCCTCGAGCACGGTCTGCCATGTCTGGGCTCGGCGCTGGCTTGCGTACGACGTCTCCGGACCGGTCACGTGCCAGACGGTCTCATGTCCGAGTTCCAGCAGGTGGCTGATGGCCTCTCGGGTGCCGCCGGCCTGGTCGGTATCGACCACGCGATAGCGGTCTCCGGCGGCGGAGTCCACGACGACCACGCGCACGCCGGGCGGCAGCTTCACGGTTCCCGCGTCAAGCAGGTGGACCTCGATGAAGACGATGACTGCGTCGACGGCCAGTTCGCCCATCCGGGTGAAGGCGCCCAGCACGCTGTCCTGGGTCGGAATATCGACGGGGATCACCGTGATCGCGTATCCCTCGGCCGCGGCCTGGGCCGCGATCGCTTGCACGGTGTCGCTGTGGCCGGTGGCGGAGAGGCTGTGGAGGATCACGCCGATGGTCTTGAACTGCCCGTACCTGAGGGCGCGCGCGGCACTGTTGGGCCGGTAGCCCAGTTCCCGCATCGCAGCCTGCACTCGCTCCCGGGTCGACCCGATCACGCTGGGATGGCCGTTGGCGACCCTGGACACGGTCTGACGTGAAACGCCGGCAAGCGCGGCGACGTCGGCCCTCGTGACGTGCTGCCTGTGGCGCCCGCCCGGTACGGCCGAACCGACTTGCTGTGCACCCACCGCAGGACCAGGATCCTGCTGTCCCAGCTCACTCAGGTCCATCGAGCCTTCACCCTGTCTGTCCACTCGTCGCCGTCCGCTGAAGGCTCGGACGGAAGTTTTAACGTGCGAGAAACCTTGACCTCCCACTGTGACGGGTGCCACGCTACCGCATCATGTTCACGTGACCAACCGTCTGCGGGCTGAATGGTCACGTGAACAAGGTTCGGATCGGTGCGCTGAGCCGGACTCGATGTTCACGTGACCACGCAGTGTGGTCAGCGTTCGCGCAGCAAGGAGTGAAGCGGTGGTCGCAGCACCACAGGCAGGGGTTCTAGGTGCCAGGAGGCCATCGGCCTCGAGACGGCGGTCATGGGTCGGCTGGCGGTTCGTCGGGCCGTTCGTGGCGGTGTTTGCGCTGGTCTTCCTCGCACCGATCGGCTACTCGATCTACCTGAGCCTGTTCCGTACCCGGCTGATCGGCGGAACGGCCTTCGTCGGTGCCGACAACTACACCGAGGTGCTGGGGGACGCGCAGTTCTGGTCCGCCTTCGGGCGGGTGGCGGTCTTCCTGGCCGTGCAGGTCCCGATCATGTTGCTCCTCGCGCTTCTGCTGGCCCTGGCGATCGACAGCGGCCGCCTGTACGGGGCGGGCTTCTTCCGGATCTCGGTGTTCCTGCCTTACGCGGTGCCGGCCGTCGTCGCAACGCTGATGTGGGGCTTCATGTACGGAACCCGGTTCGGCCTGGTCGGCAACATCAATGAGGCGTTCGGGATCTCGCTTCCCGACCCGCTGTCGCCCGATCTGGTCCTCGCGTCGATCGGCAACATCGTGACCTGGCAGTTCGTGGGCTACAACATGCTGATCCTCTACTCGGCGCTGAGGGTGGTCGATCCGGCGCTGTACGAGGCCGCGGAGATGGACGGGGCCGGGCAGCTGCGGATCATCTGGGCGATCAAGCTCCCGGCGCTGCGCGGGGCTCTGTCGATCGCGACGATCTTCTCGATCATCGGCAGTTTCCAGCTGTTCAACGAGCCGAGCGTCCTCAAGAGCCTGGCGCCGAATGCGATCACGTCCTACTTCACGCCAAACCTCTACGCCTACTCGCTGTCGTTTGCCGGACAGAAGTTCAACTACTCGGCCACGGTCGCCATCGTCATGGGTGTGATCACGATGATCATCGCCTACGCCGTCCAGCTGCGCGGCCTGCGGAAGGAATCCTGATCATGGCGACCACGACTCCCCGCGTCGGGCACAAGCCGCGCACGGCACGGCACGCGGGTGCCTCTTCGGGCCCGCTGGTGGTCCGCCCCGCCCGGCGCGCCTCCCGCCGGAAGAGGCGCAGCGCCACGCTGACCGCCCTGACGGTGATCATGCTGGTGTACACGTTGCTGCCGCTGGCGTGGCTGGCGATCAACGCGACCAAGACGCAGAAGGGGCTGTTCGACTCCTTCGGCCTGTGGCTGGATGGCGACTTCGCCCTGTTCGGCAATATCGCCGACACCTTCAGCTACAACGACGGGATCTTCACCCGCTGGCTGCTCAACACCGTGCTGTATGTGGTGGTCGGGGCGGGCGGCGCTACGTTCCTCGCGACGCTCGCCGGATACGGGCTGGCCAAGTTCGACTTCCCCGGCAAGAAGGCCGTGTTCGCGACTGTCATCGGAGCGGTCGCGGTGCCCGGTACCGCACTGGCGGTTCCCACCTTCCTGATGTTCTCCGAGATGGGGCTGACCAACACCCCGTGGGCGATCATCATCCCGTCGCTGGTCTCGCCGTTCGGCCTCTACCTGATGTGGACCTTCGCCACCGACGCCGTCCCGAAAGAGATCCTGGAGTCGGCGCGCGTCGATGGCGCCGGCGAGTTCCGCACGTTCTTCCGGATCAGCATGCCGATGCTGGCGCCGGGAATCGTCACCGTTCTTCTCTTCAACGTGGTCGCGACCTGGAACAACTACTTCCTGCCGCTGATCATGCTGAAGGATCCCGACTGGTACCCGCTGACCCTCGGCCTGAACAGCTGGAACGCCCAGGCTTCCACCGTGGGTGGCGAAGCGGTCTTCCATCTCGTGATCACCGGATCACTGCTCACCATCGTCCCGCTGATCGTGGCGTTCCTGCTGCTCCAGCGGTACTGGCAGTCCGGCCTGTCCGCCGGAAGCGTCAAGGGCTGATCTGCGCCCGCCGACTGCAACCCCTCCCAGGTACACCGCACGAAAGGGAACACCCCATGACGAGAACCCGTCGTCACGCCCTGCTGCTGGGCGCCGCGGCCCTGTCGGTGGCACTCACCGCCACTGCCTGCAGCTCCTCCGGCACCGAGGACTCGGGCAGCGCCAAGCCTGCGTCCAACGCCGACATCCAGGCCGCCCTGAACGCCGGGGGCGAGATCACGGTCTGGGCCTGGGACCCGACGCTGAAGAAGGTCGTCAGCGATTTCGAGGCCAAGTACCCCAAGGTCAAGGTCAACCTGGTCAATGCCGGTACCAACAACGACCAGTACACCGCGCTGCAGAACGCGGTCAAGGCCGGATCGGGTGTCCCCGACGTCGCCATGATCGAGTACTACGCCCTGTCGCAGTTCTCGCTCGCCAAGTCCCTCACCGACCTCAGCGCCCTGGGTGCGGACAGGCTCACGGGCACCTTCTCCGCCGGCCCCTGGAGCGCCGTCCACGCCGGCACCGAGGGTATCTACGCCCTGCCAATGGACTCCGGCCCGATGGCCTTGTTCTACAACAAGGAGGTCTTCGACAAGTACAAGATCAAGGTGCCGGCCACCTGGGAGGAGTACATCGCCGCGGCCAAGAAGCTGCACGCCGCCAATCCCAAGGCCTACCTCACCAACGACACCGGCGACGCAGGCTTCACCACCAGCATGATCTGGCAGGCCGGCGGAAAACCGTACACCGTCGACGGCACCGACGTCGGCGTGAACTTCGACGACGCCGGCACCAAGAGGTTCACCACCGCCTGGCAGCAGCTCATCAGCGACAAGCTGCTCGCGCCGGTCTCCCCCTGGAGCGATGCGTGGTACAAGGGCCTCGGCGACGGCACGATCGCCTCCCTCGTCACCGGCGCGTGGATGCCCGCGCCCCTCGCATCGGGCGTCAAGGCCGGCGCCGGCAAGTGGCGTGTGGCGCCCATGCCGCAGTGGAAGAGCGGGCAGGAGGCCACCGCCGAGAACGGCGGCAGCTCGCTGGCCGTCATGCAGGCCAGCACCAAGAAGAAGCTCGCCTACGCCTTCCTCAAGTACGCCACCGTCGACGAGGGCGCGCAGACCCGCGTCGACGCCGGGACGTTCCCCTCCACCACCAAGCAGCTGAAGTCCCCGGACTTCCTCAATAAGAAGGACCCGTACTTCGGCGGCCAGAAGATCAACGAGGTGCTCGCCGAGTCGGCCAACGACGTCCTCATCGGATGGTCGTACCTGCCCTTCCAGGTCTACGCCAACAGCATCTTCAACGACAACGTCGGCAAGGCCTACGTCAGCGACACCACCCTGCAGGACGGCCTCAAAGCCTGGCAGGACGCCTCCCGCAAGTACGGCCAGGAACAAGGCTTCACCGTCAAGTAACACGCCGCCGGCCCGTGTCCCGCCCGCCTGTTGGCGGGACAGCAGGACCGTCCAACGGCACTTCTTCGCACCTCCACCCTGAGGGCACGAGGTCGCACGACCGGCCGCCAACGGCCGCCGCTGACGACGACCTCAGCGACCCGCCCCCACCATCGCCCCGCCGGCCACCTGACAGGCCGGCGGGGTCCCACCCCGGGCTCACCGAGCCACACGCGGCCTCCCTCCCCCAAGGAGCAACCCGGATGCACGGACGCTCGCCCAGCATCCTGCCCAGGCCACCGCCCGCGCGGATTCGGGCACGGGTGGTCGCGATCACCGCGGTCGGCCGCGCAGCCGCCAACAGCATCCCGTGCCCGCCGCCCCGAGCAAGGACACTCAGCGGGCGGTGACAACGCCGTAGCGGGCCCCACCCGCAGTGGCCCCTTCTCCACAACAAAGGCCGTGCCCGCCAGCCCAAAGCGAGCACGTCAACTCAGCCGACCCCACGTTCCCCGGCCGCCCGGCGCCCATCACCACCTCGCGCCGTGCCTTCTCCGGAACACACCCAGGCGCCACCACCGCATCACAACCGCCCACCGCGGCAGATCGCTTCGTGGCGCCCTAGGCGGCAACGACCGCCTGCACAGAGCCGCATGCAGAAAAGGAACACGACATGCCCAACTCCCAACGCACCCGGCCAGGTCCTCATTCCGCCGTACTGCCTCCCGCCCGTACCCGCTTCCTCCGCCGCGCGCTGGCCTGCCTCGCGGCCGCACTGATCGCCGCGCCGATCACCATGCTGTCCACCGCGTCGCCGGCGGCTGCGGAAACCAACCCGACGGACGCCAGCAAGTTCAAGGGCGTGAACTGGGCCATGCCGGGGGACAACTTCGTCCATGGCGACGTCGTCCCGGAGGGGCTGAACAGCTCCGACAGCTACGACACCGTCAAGGCCAAGGCCAACGCCATCCTCGGCGGATTCCAGAGCACGCTCGGCGCCAACACCGTCCGGCTGCCGATCAACACCCACTCCGTCCCCGGCACGACGTGGGGCGACAAGTACACCGGCGCCATCGACGCCGCAACCGCCAAGGGCTTCAAGGTCATCCTCTCCTACTGGGAGGACGATGCGGCCCAGAGCGGCAGGATCACCGATATGGCCGCCTTCAACTCGATGTGGGACGCGGTCATCGGTAAGTACGGCTCCAACAGCCTGGTCTACTTCGAGCCGATGAACGAGCCCAACGGCTACAGCGCCACCGACTGGGCGAACCTCGCCGCCAAGTGGGTCACCGACCGCCCCTCGGTCCCCAAGAACCGGATCATCGTGAGCGGACCCGGCTCGAACGACTACGTCACGACCGTGTGCGCCGACTCCCGCCTCGACGGGACCTACCTCTCGCTCCACCACTACGCCTTCGGTAAGCCGGCGAAGACCTACAGCGAATGGGTCACCGACTTCAAGAGCAAGGTCGGCACCTGCGGCACGCGTACCATCCTGGACGAGTTCGGCGCGCCGATGGACACAGGTCTCAACTACAACGACGCGACGAGCACCGACAACTTCGTGCGGTACCTGCGTGCCGACACCGACACCGCCCGTTCCCTCGGCATGGGCACGGTCTACTGGCCGGCCCTCGGCGGTAAGCGCATCGACCGGCCCACCTACGACTGGTACTCCCTGTTCGACCTCAACGGCAGCGGCACCAACCTGGCGCTGGGCGTTCGCAACATCAGCGGCATCGACCGCCTGAAGCACGCCTGGGGCAGCGACCCCGGCTCGAACCCGAGCATCCTGCGCAACGTCGGCAGCAACGGCTGCCTCGACGTCCCCCTCGGCCAAAGCAACGTCCAGGTCCAGGTCTACGCCCAGTGCTGGGGCGGCGACAACCAGCAGTGGACCCGGACGCCCTCCGGGCAGATCACCGTCTACAGCGGTACGAACAAGAAGTGCCTGGACGCCTACGGAGCAGGCATCAAGAACGGCACCTTGGTCGGCACCTATGACTGCAACGGCGGGGCCAACCAGAAGTGGATGTTCTACTCCGACGGCACGATCCGGGCAGTGCAGTCGCCCGATATTTGCCTGGACAGGGACGGGGCCACCTCCAAGGTCCAGCTCTGGTCCTGCTGGGGCGGCAACAACCAGAAGTGGCAGACCAGCTGAGAGGCCACCCCCCGCCTGACACACCCACAGGCCGGTCGCGGACGTCAAGAGCCGCGACCGGCCTCATCCCCGGGGCGCTCCCCTCCGGGCCCGAGCAGCGGACCGGGTCCATCCACGGTCCCATCGGCACTCCGAACGTCTCCCCACCACGAAGCGAGGAAAGCTGTGCCCCTTGACGACCTGACCGCATTCCACTCCGGCTTTGCCTGGGGAGCGGCCACCTCCGCCTACCAGATCGAAGGCGCGGTCGCCGAGGACGGCCGAGCACCCTCCATCTGGGACACCTTCTGCAAGCAGCCCGGCACCGTCGCCGGCGGGGACACCGGCGACATCGCCTGCGACCACTACCGCCGGTGGCCCGACGACGTGGCGTTGATGAAGGCCCTCGGCCTCAACGCCTACCGATTCTCCATCGCCTGGCCCCGCGTCATGCCGGACGGGGACAGCCGCGTGAACCCGGCAGGGCTGGCCTTCTACGACCAACTGGTCGACGCACTGCTGGAAGCGGGCCTTGCTCCTCATGCCACCCTCTACCACTGGGACCTGCCGCAGGCCCTCGAGGACCGCGGCGGCTGGCCCGCCCGCGACACCGCCCTGCGATTCGCCGACTACGCCACCGTTGTCGCCGACAGGCTCGGTGACCGGGTCACCAACTGGGCGACGCTGAACGAGCCGTACTGCTCCGCATGGCTCGGCCACCTCCAGGGGGTCATGGCGCCGGGCCGCACCGACCTGACCGCCGCCGTGCGCGCCTCACACCACCTGCTGCTCGCCCACGGGCTCGGCGTCGAGGCCCTCCGGTCCACCGCCTCACAAGCGCGGGTCGGCATCGTCAACATCCTCACGCAGTCCGAGCCCGCGAGCGACCGGCCCGAGGACATCGCCGCCGCCCGCCGCGACGACGGGCACAACAACCGCTGGTGGCTCGATCCCATCCACGGCCGCGGTTACCCGGCCGACATGGTCGAGGTGTACGGGACCGAACCACCCGCCAAACCCGGTGACCTGGAGACGATCGCCGCGCCGCTGGACTGGCTCGGCGTCAACTACTACAAGCGGTCAGTCACCGTCGACGATCCGCAGGGGCCCGCACCGTTCGCCCGTCCCGTCACACCGCCGGGCACACCCCGTACCGGAATGGACTGGGAGGTCCACCCGGACCGGCTGGAACACCTGCTCGTCCGGATCAGCGAGGACTACGCACCGCGATCGATCTTCGTCACCGAGAACGGCTCCGCCTACCCCGACCGTGCAGCGCCCGACGGCAGCGTCCACGACGTCGAGCGCATCGCCTTCCTGGAGTCCCACCTGGCAGCCTGCGCGCGGGCTGCCCGCCGCGGCGTCCCGCTCGACGGCTACTTCGCCTGGTCCCTGCTGGACAACTTCGAATGGGCCTACGGCTACTCCCAGCGGTTCGGCATCGTCCACGTCGACTACGAGACCCAGACACGCACCATCAAGGACAGCGGCCACCGCTACGCCGAGATCATCCGCGCACACGGGCGCACCACACAACACGCAGCTTCCGTCGCGATTCCCACCCCCGAGAAGAGAACCTCTGTTCGGAGGAGCGGCGCAGTAACTGAAGACCCTCGTCACCAGGGGACTGTCTGACGCTTCTTGGTAGCTGTTGTTTTGGGGCCTCCTGAACAACTCGTTGGTATCGAATCACCGAGCAGGAGGCCCCGGTGCCGCAGTGTTCCGTGTTGATGTCCGTGCAGTCCAGATCGGTCGCCCTGGAGTGTGACTGCCTGGCTCACCGGTTTTCGGAAACGCCGCGGACAACGGGGTCCGCAAGTGCCGATACCCGACGGACAGGACGGACGCGGAGCGGGCGGCGGTCCGGCCGCTGCTTCAAGACGTCGAGATCGTGGTGATCGAACTCGGCATCGACGTCAACCACCCCGACTTCGCCGGCGTGATCGACGGCACGACCAGCTTCGTGCCGGGTGAAGCCGTCACCGACATCAACGGGCACTGCACACATGTGGCCGGCACGATCGTCGGTTCCGGTGCCGCCTCCGCCGGCGACAACCAGGGGGTCGCCGCCGGCGCCGACCTGTTCGTCTGCAAGGCGCTCGGTGGCGCGGAGGGCTACGGCCAGGACTCCCGGGGCATGGCCGGCATGCCGTGGGTCGCCGAGTCCGGTGTGGATGTCGTCAGCATGAGCCTCGGCGACTCCTACCCGAAGGACTGCAGCGACCTGGCTGCCTCAGTGTCTGTGGATGTCGTTTCAATGTGAGTTCGGGAGTCACTCGGGGCGGGTCGCCGTGATCGATGTCAGTGGGATTGGGTGTAGCTGTGCTGGTCGCGTTGCCTCGGGCGACCGTCACTTGGGGTGCCCAGGGAAGGAATCATGACGTTCGGTCGGCGGCCTGAGGACACCGTGAGGCTGGCGGCGCCGAGGAGGGCGCGCTGGTCAAGGCGGGTGGCTGCGTGCCGAGGATGCTGGCCCTGAGCCGTTCCCGGCTGGTTCGGTCGGCTGCCGCCTGGGCATCGAACCACGGCCTCAGGGGGTCGACACACCACTGGTGGTAGAGCGTCGTCAGGTCATGATCCGTCAGGTCGTGGCGGGCGATCCGGCGGGCGGCTCGCAGGGCGAGGGGGATTCCCTCTCCAGAGGGTCGGGCTGGTGTGGACGGCGCTGTCGCCGATACCGATCAGGCCCCTGACCTGCGGCCCGTGCTCGTCGACCAGCGTCGTCCGCCGGTTGTCGAGTCCTCCCATCACGTGCACCAGGGGACCGGCCGATGGTGCAGGGACAGCCGGTCCCCTCCACCGGGGAAGAGTCTTGCCGCGGCGTCGAAGGCCTGCGCATCTCGTCAGCGCCACCGCGAAGTAGCCGTTGTCGGAGGGGAACACCCCGCAGGTGCGAACAGGGCCGCGTATCCGAGAGCGGGCGGCGCCAGCTAGCGGGCCTTGCCTTCTCGCAGTGCCCCGTGATTGCCCGCCATCCCCGCGTCTCCCGCTGGATCGGTCGCGCGAGGGGCACGTCGACCCGTTCGATGCAAGCTTGTGGTGGGACGGTCGCTGAGGTGACTTCGCTGAGGTGACTTCGGTTGGTCAGCCTGCTGCCGGGCTCTGCGGAACCTGCGCTCGTATGAACCCGTGGCTCCGCTCCACCTTCGCCACATGCAACGTGTAGCTCTCGTACCACTCGACTTGCCCGCGCTTTTGCGCCTCGCGGTGCTCGGCGTTGCGCCGCCACTCCGTGAGGGCGTCGGCGTCACGGAAGTACCCGACGCTGATGGACAGCCCACCAGGCGTGTGCGCCTCGTCCATCCCCAGGAACCCAGGGACGTCCTTCACCAGGTCTTCCATGCGTGCGGCGGTCTCGCTGTAGCCGCTCTGGTCCTGGGTTCGCACCGCTGTGAAGACAGCCGCGTAGTAGGGGGGGTTCAAAGGCCTCGACGGGCGCGACAGGCGCTTCGGAGTGATTGCTCATGGCGTCACTGTAGGCCAGGATGCGCCCAACGATCCGGCGCCTTTCCTGAACGGGATCCATAAGGGATCCGGCTCTTTACCAAAGCTGTCTGAGCTGACGTTCTCCGACCACCTGACGGCCGACTTGACCTCGCGATCCAGGTCAGCCAGCCAGTTCGGCTGGGCTCGGGTGCGGGCGCGCCGGCAGGATTCGGTGCCTGTTTGGATGATCGCGCCGTTGAAGGGCAGACGGTCGACGATGGCCGCGCAGAGGCGGGGGTCGGTGAAGGTCTTGGTCCGGCCGCTGAAGGATTCGTTGCCGGCGATGGCCCACCGTTCGTTTCCTCACACTCCGTCAAAACCTGGAACAGCGGTTCGGTCGGCGCCGCGGCGGTTCGGTTCCATACAGCCAAGTTCGTCGATACACAGAAGATCGACACGCCGTAGCGGGCGATGGTCTTCGACAGCTGCTTGTCGTCAGGGGCCTCGACCAGCTCGTTGACGAACTTGGTCACGAGCAGTAGCGGACGCGGAGGCCCTGCATCGCGGCCTCGGTGCCCAGCGCGATCAGCAGGTGGGACGTGCCCGTGCCGGCGTCGCCGATCAGGCATCGCGGCTCGCATGCTGGGGTTCGCGTCGAAGCCAAAGCCCGCCCCGGCTTCTTCCTCGGTAAGCGTCACTGCCCGTACCGAGGCCCTGCGCACGGTCCGCCAGGTCACGTTGTACTCGCCCTGCAGTGCCCGCCGAGACAGGCCGTTGCGGTCGTGGTCACGGCGCATCACGGCGTACAGATCTACCTTCGACTCCGACATAACCCAGCCCCCGCCGAGGCGGTCCGGGCCCGGCTCGACACCGTCGCGGACATGGCCGACCGGGTTGAGCCCGCCTGCCATCCACGACGCAGGACACGCGACGTCCGACGTCCGATATCTGACGTCTGACGTCTGACGTCTGACGTCTGACATCTGACATCTGACATCTGACGTCCGCTGAATCGGCCCGGTGGCGGTCGCCTGCCTTCACGGGAACAAGCTGTCCACCTGCGCACAGTCCGTGCCGGGGCCGGGTCAGCATTCGGGAGGCGGAGGCGCCTCTCGTGCGCAGACTTCACTCAATGCGACGCCTCGATCGCGCACGGCGTGCGTTCTGGTCGTATGTTCGATCCATGGGGGGTGTGCCACCCACCCGAAAGGTTCCCGATGGAACAGCAGATCGTCCAGATCAAGATCCATCCCGCGATCGGTATCGCCCGGGTCGGCAACAGCCCGACGCCGCCCTTCATCGGCCCGGAGTCGCCGGACGCGGCACCGTCGGAGCTGAGCACGTACAAGGACGTCAACGGGATGATCGTCCGGCAGGCGGCCCGCTTCCGTGTCTACGGCTACGACCGCGAGGGGAAGGTGGTGCGGGAGCTCAAGATCACCGACAAGGACGTCTCCGAGATAACGTGGTCGGTGCACCTGGCCAACAAGAAGGCGGCCTGGTACCAGTTCCACATCCCGCTCGACATCCCCGAGGCCGTTCACCTGCCCCCCGCCCGGCGCGGCCTGCGGAACGCGACGCAGGCCCACCGCGCGGACCTGATCATCGATCCCGGCCAGCGGATCCTGCACGCGTCCCAGCACGCGACCGAGCCGACCGCGAGCTTCGACACCGGGAAGATCATGGGCCGTACGGTCCCGCTCGGCGAGATGACGACCGAGAAGGACGGACGGTTGCTGGTCGTCGGCGGCCACGGGACATCCGCGTCCTGGATGTCGCCCGAGGCCCCGATCACGGGCGTGGCCAACAACGACGGCTGGTTCGACGACGTCTCCGACGGCCCGGTGACCGCCAAGGTCATCCTCAACGGCCGAGAGGTGCCTGCCACCCCGGCCTGGGTAGTGGTCGGCCCGCCGCACTACGCGCCCGCTGTGAAGACCGTGCGGACCCTCTACGACCTGCTGCAGGACGTCTTCTACGCCGAGGGCACGCTGCCGGTGCAGCCGGAGGTCTCCTACGACGACGACATCGAGCCACTCCTGGCCCGCTTCTGCGAACTGCAGTGGGTCAACCGCGGGTTCGCCACCCAGTTCGGCTGGAAGGGCCCTCACGACTTCCTGGACCCGCAGCTGCGCCGACGGCTTCGCGCCCCGGGCCGGACCAGCGCCGAACTACGCCGCCAGGTCTACGTCCAGATGCGCGACTACGAACGGGACGGGACCTCACCGCTGCCCTGGCCATGGCTGTACGGCGACGCCATGTCCGCCAAGAAGCCCGACTCGGTGCGGCAGCACATCCCGCTCTCCAAGCTCCAGGACCAGAAACTGGCCGAGTGGGCGGACGGCCGCTTCACCCCCGACTCGCGCCGCCCCCGCTACCCGGACGTGGACGAGGCACCCGCCGCGGTGCAGCCCGAGCTGCTGGACCGGGGCGCGCTGGAGAACTGCGCCGCCGACGCCTTCCACCCCGGCTGCGAGGTCACCTGGCCCATGCGGCACGCGACGATGTACTCCGAGCCCTTCCGGATCCTGCACCGCACGAGGCCGGAAACCGAATACGACTACGAAGCGGTTCTCACCAAGGACGTGCTCGCCCGCAAGGACGGTCCCCTGTACGCGCAGGGGCCGGGCGACCTCACCCGCTGGATGGCCGCGCCCTGGCAGTGCGACACCGCCAGCTGCCGCTCCGGCTACCAGACTCTCAGCGGCCTGGGCCCACGCTACAGCCCCTACCTGCCCACCTTCTGGCCCGCCCAGATGCCCAACCAGGTCCTCAAGGCCGCCGACTTCGACATCGTCAACGACACCAGCAAGAGCGACGAGGCGCGGCAGCAGGCCTTCGAGAACCGGGCAGTGTGGCTGCGTGGGCTGCGCGGCGGCACCTACGACCAGCAGCGCCGTCAGATGATCGACGACTGGCACGAGTTCGGCATCGTCCACGTGCGCGAATACAAGGGCGACGACGGGCAGTTCCCCCCTCGCATCCAGGTCGAGTCACCTCCCGGAGCCCTCCTGGCCGAACAGCCGGATCACGCCAACCTCATCAACATTCATGTACCGCACGCCGGTGCGCCCATGCTGGCCGCCGCTGCCGGGACCTGGGCCGGCGCCGTGCCGGCCGACCAGGTGGAAGAAGCGCTGGTGACACAGGCGATCCACGAGGCCATGGACGCCACCGGCTACGACGAGGACGCGATCACGGCCGGCTATCTGGAGAAGCTCGACCCGCTCCACGACGCGCTGTGACCACCCACAGCGCCCCGGCCTCCTGCGGCCGCGAAGGCTACGACGTCGTGGTCGCGGGCGGCGGTCCCGCCGGGTGCGCCGCCGCCCTCACCCTCGTCCGGGCAGGCCGCACGGTGCTGCTGGCGGACGCGGGAGGCGGTCCGGCCAAGCTCGGCGAGGCGCTGGTGTCCGTGGCCCGACTGCTGCTGGCCGACCTCGGTGTCGCCGACGCGGTCCTGGGCAGCGGCCACGCACCGTGCTACGGCAACCTCTCCGCCTGGGGTTCGGCCGAACTGCAGGCCGTGGACAGCCTCCGCGACCCCTACGGCCACGGCTGGCACCTGGACCGGCGCCTGTTCGACCGCCGACTGCGCGCCGCCGCCTGCGCGGCGGGCGCGGTCGTCGCTGAGCACACCGCCGTACGCCGCCCCGTCCGGCAGCCCGACGGCGGCTGGCGCATCGCCCTCCAGGGCCGCGACGACGGCGTGGAGCGGACGGTGCGCTGCCGCTGGGTGGTGGACGCGACCGGGCGCAAGGCCGCCATCGCCGTGCCCGCCGGAGCGCGCCGCCGCACCGTCGACCGACTGACGGCCCATCACCTCACCCTGTCCCCCGTCCCAGGTGCCCCTGACCGTCCGGCGGACGGTCGCACGCTGGTCGAGTCCGACCAGGACGGCTGGTGGTACACCGCTCTGCTGCCCTCCCGGCAGCGTCTGATCGCCTACTTCACCGACGCCGACCTGCCTGCGGCCGCCCCGCGCACCGCGGCGGACTTCCGCCGCCGGCTGCTGGCCACGCGTCATGTGTCCGTGCGGGCACGGCCGCACGGAATCACCCTCCTGGAGCCGCCCCGCCGTGCTCCCGCGTGCACCGCTCATCTGGACCAGGTGCACGGGGACGGCTGGACAGCCGCGGGCGACGCGGCGGCCGCATTCGACCCGCTGTCCTCACAGGGCATTCTCACCGCCCTCTACACCGGGCTCAGCGCCGGCCAAGCAGTGGACGCCCACCTGCGCGGCGACACCACCGCCATGGACGACCACGCGGCCAAGGTCGCCGCCGCACGCCACGCCTACGAGCTGGGCCACCGCGCCGTCCACACGCAAGAAGCCCGCTGGACCCACCGCCCCTTCTGGGCCCGACGACACCCCCACACCGCGAACGGCCACGACTACCAGGCGGCCCTGACCCTCGACTTCGAGGACTAGTAGGACCTGTCCGGCCGATCATGCCGCAGACGCGGGTGTGGCACGCCCTCCCCCAGAGGGGGTACTCCCAGCGGCGTTGGTCGTCGGTTGCCGACTCCCCCGCGCTCGGCTGCGCTCGCGCGGGGGACCCCCATCGCGTCGACGCCCTCCTCCGCCTTGCAGCTGCACGCACCACACCCCGCTCACCGGCACTACCGAGGCACCGTCGCTATTCCTGCGACTTGATCGGCCGGACAGGTCCTGGACGAACCGATGCCGCCCTCACTCGGGCAGTACCAGCACGAGCACACCCAGCGCTGGTCCGAAACCATCGCCGCGTACGACGGATTCGTCATCGTCACCCCCGAGTACCACCACGGCATCCCCGGCGTGCTGAAGAACGCCCTTGACTACCTGCACGCCGAGTGGAACAACAAAGCCCTCGGCCTGGTCTCCTACGGTGCCGCGGGCGGCGTACGGTCCGCCGAACAACTGCGCCTGGTCGCCGCCGAACTCCAGATGGCCGACGTACGCCAGCAGGTCACCCTCTCTCTGTTCACCGAATTCGAGAACTTCAGCGTCTTCAAACCCGCCGACCACAACCAGCATGCGCTGACCACCATGCTCGACCAGGTCGTCGCCTGGACCTCGGCGCTCGCCCCGCTACGGTCGGCCCCAGGCGTCGCGGCGTGAGCCACTCGGCCGGGCGGGTCAGCCGACAGAACCGAAACCGAAAGATGAACCGCAACACCCAGCTCGCACGAACGGACTCACGATGTCCAGATCCCCTGCGGACCTGATGCAGGTGAACCTCCTCAAGGTTTTCAACGAACCCGATCCGGTCCGTCGGGCCGCGGTCATCGCCGAGAACTATCCCGAGGATGCGGTGTGGCATGAACCCGCCCCCGAACTCGCATGCATGCCGTACACGCCACACACCATGGTGAGTACGGCGACGACGGCGACCCGGGCGGTGAGCTTGCGCATGTCCTCGTTCTGGGCGAGGCGACAGTCACCTGGCCAGGTGGTCCTGGCGGATGGAGCCGATCAGTCCGTCGAAGGAGCCGACCTGTTCGGTGGCGCAGGCGAGTTGGTCGGCGACGTCGGCGACGTCGCGGAAGTACGGGCGCACCCCGGCGCCCACCTCCAGGCATCAGGTTCGTCATCCCACGGCTCAAGGTCCCACTCATCGCCGAGAGTTCGGCCGCATGCGCCACAACCCAGCCAGGGGCGAGCCCGTGAAGACGACGAAAGACCCCGCCTCTACGATGGACCGATGGCGTCGATCAAGCAGTTCCAAATCACCTTCGACTGCACAGAACCTGAGCGTGTCGCTCGTTTCTGGTGCGAGGTGTTGGGGTACGTCGTGCCGCCGCCACCGGAGGGGTTTGCCACTTGGGACGATTTCGATCGCGCACTGCCGCCTGAGCGTCAGAGTTCGGCGTTCGCGTGCATTGATCCCTCAGGTGTGGGCCCGCGACTGTTCTTCCAGCGCGTTCCCGAAAGGAAGGTCGTCAAGAATCGGCTGCATCTTGATGTGCGGGTCGGCATCGGGCTCGTCGGGGAAGAGCGCGTGGCCGCACTTGAGGCCGAGTGCGCACGACTGGTCGCACTCGGCGCGGTACGCGAGCGACTACTGCTTGCCGATGGAGTCAACGAGTCGTGCCTCGTGATGCAGGACATCGAGGGCAACGAGTTCTGTCTCGACTGAATGGCCGCGAAGGTGACACCTTCGCGAGTCGACTGGTGCAGTTCGCCATCACGAGAGTCACCGTCCCGCGGCGCGCCAACGGTCCTCAACCCCCTCCTCTCCGTGAATCGCCTTCCTCGGCGGACGAACAGGCGGCTGGACACAGACGCGCGGGACAGCTCGTAGCAGGTCACGCCCGACCGCACAGGCCCTCGTCCGGGACACTTCTTGGCCGACGACCACCGCGGACCTCGACCTCGGACTCCAAGACTCCGTGAGTCTGTAGGTCTGTGACTGTGCGACCGGCCGTGCCTTGGGACTGGTGGGCTCGCGTATTCGCTGTCGCGAGATCCCAGGGTTGCCGCGTCCGTTGGCTGCAGCAGCTTCGCATCGAAGCCCGCCTGGCATCCTGGCCGCATGAACGCTGACGCCCCGACTCCGGTCCATCTCGACAAGGTGATGGACGGGGGGCGATGAATTCCGCCTTGCCGGCTCCCATGGTCCGGCGACTGTTCGCATGGCGGCGGGGTGGGGGGAAGGTGGCGGGGCGTCCGGACCTTACCGAGGACATGCTCGCCGAGATCATCGCGACCGACGACCACTGGCTCTTGCACAGCCTGGCGCTCAACGACCGGCTGCCGGACCGGTTCCGCATCCGTCTGGCCGCCCATCAGGACAAGGCGGTGCGGTCCGCGCTCATGGTCCGCGCCGCGACCGCACCGCGGGAGATGCTGGAGCAGCTCATCGACGATCCCGACCCACAGGTCCGCGAGTACCTGGCCAAGGGTCAGCACACGCCGCCCGACCTTCGGGCCCGCCTCGCCGCTGACTCCGACCCCGCGATCCGCGCCGCGCTGGCGAGGTACTGGACACAAGCGCCGGAAGCGGTCCGTCGGATCCTGTTGACCGATCCCGAGGCCAGGGTCCGCGCCGCGGCCTGTTCGACCTACTTCGCGCATGGGCCTCATCCGATACCGCCCTCGGACCTACTGCCGGCGCTGTTGGCGGACCCTGTGACTCGGGCGGGCGCGGTGATCTACGCCGCTCTCGACGCGGACACTCTCCAGCAGCTCGCCGGTGATCCGGACAGCGAGGTGCGCGCTGAGCTCGCCCGGCATCCCGACTTGCCGCCGGCGGTCCGCGAGGTCCTTGCCGTCGATCCTGCCTTGAACGTCCGGGTGAAGGTCTTCGCTCGACCCGACACGCCGGAGCACGTGCGGGCACAGATCCACACCTCGGTCCATGAACTTTCGCGTTCGATGGCCGATCCGAGCCCCGACGCCGACGACGAAACAGTCCTGCACTGGTATCAAGACGTCGCCGCACGCACACGGAGCTGCGGATCCTGCGCCTGCCATGGGTTACGGCCGATCCGCTGCCGCACATCGACTCGCCCTATGTCAGCTTCCGAGTCTCAGCGGCCGTCAGCAAGGCCCTTCCCGTCAGCGCGGTGGCCCGACTGCTCGACGACGAGGAGGAGATCGTCCGCCTCACCATGGCGCACACCGCCCCGCACCTGGTTGATCCCGCGACCGCCGAGGACATCGAGCGCCGCTACCGCCGACGGGACAAGTTCACGTTCTGGTGGGACAAGGAGGAGGTCTTGACGTTCCCCTCAGAGGCCCTGCGCCGCTTCGCGACCGACCCTGAACCCCGGCTCCGCTCCTTCGCCCCCCGCGATCCGAATCTGCCGTCGGAACTCGCCGAGAAGCTGGCATCCGACCCCCAAGACCGCGTCCGCCGCGCGGTCGCGCCCCACCGCAATCTCCCGCTCCCATCCCTGTTCCGACTCCTCGCCGACCCCTCGGAGCGCGTCGCGGAGGCCGCCGGTGCCTCGCCGTTCCTTCCCGTCGAGCGCATGGAGTGGCTGTTGACCCGGGCGGGCTTGTAGCGGTCATGTCGCTCAAGCTCCGTTGGGTCGCGGATACCCCGACCATCCAAACCTTTCGGATCACGGGGCCACTGGTGGGCTCACGTACTCAACTGCCACTCGGAGGCCAGGTTGGCCGTGGTAACCCGGTGGTAGCTCAGAGCCTTCGCGACGACTGGGGCAGGCATGTGCGGAGAAGGAGTTCCGCGAGCGGTTCGGGAACTGGGGACGGTGGCTCGCCGAGCCGAAGAAAGGTCTGGTGTCCGGCGCGGGTGGTGTCGTCCAGCTTGAGGCGGACGACGCGGCTGAGCGGCTGGGCTGAGCAGGACGATGCTCCCCGCGACCCGGGCTCGCAGAGGCTGACTCGGGTCGGTGAGAAGGCGCCCGATCAGCTCCAGGTGCTCGGTCTGCGGCGTCAGCGCGGCCCGGCTGATCTGCACTGGCGGCAGCCGCAAAGCTTGGGTGATTTCGCTGGCCGAACACCATGGCAGGAAGCTCCGGATGCTGTTGCGGGCGTAATCGTGTGCTCGGCATGCCAGGCGTCGACGCCGGTCTGACCACAGGTGGCGAGGGTGTGGTCCCGATCGACACGGCGCCCCCTCCCTCGATCTTGATCTTGTTTGGGACGGGAATTCCCCGGGCCGCCGAAGTCCGACGCGGAGCGCGGCCGTCGGCGCCCTCGGCAGGAGGGCGCCGACAGCCGCTGGTTCTCAGCGGTTGGTCCACAGGTTCCAGAAGAAGGTGCCCTCAGCGCACTGGTAGCGGTCCCAGTGCCCGCGCTCGATGCCCTGCTGGCCGGCCGTCTGGCAGCCGCCCAGAGTGATGTACTTGCCGCGGTGGACGTCGAGGCCGTCGGCCGCCCGGACAGCGGTCACGTGCGAGGAGGCTGTGGCAGGCGCGGCGACAGCGGGCGTTGCGCTCAGGCCGATCCCGGTCACGGCGATCGCTGCGAGGGCGGAGAGCAGGGTACGTACACGCATGGCGTAAGTCCTTTCGGTGAGGGGTTCTTGAGCCGGCGCGTGCGGCTTGTGCCGGCATGGCCACGACCACCGGCGCTCACCCTCAGGGGTGATCTGTGCAGCCGGTACGCCGAGTTTGCGGGCCTGGATCCGCCTTCACAACCAGATCCCGTCTGCTTCACTGATGTCGGGATCAATACATTCCTGACCTGCTGGGACGTGTCTGTCCCGGGACATCAAGCAGCCGCCGGGACACCCCCTGCGGCACCCCGCAGGGAGACCCCTATCCATGAGTGGCCGACAACCGGAACACGCAGCGGCAGCACGAAGGCTGGGCGAGGCACTGGGGCACTGCAACAAGGCTCGGGCCGCACGCTCCGGGATCTGGAGGCCCAGGTCCGCATCAGCGACTCGTCCCTCTCCCGCTACTTCCGCGGCGAGACGGTGCCCCCGTGGGCTGTCGTCCGGGACGTGTGCCGGGCTTTTGGAGCAGACCCCAGCGCCTACCGGGCGCTGTGGGAGGCAGCCGACCGCTATCGTCCCCATGAACCAGCCGACATCGCGCCGCCGACCGCACCGGAAGAACCCGCCCCCTCCTGGTGGCGCCTTCTGCGCAAACAGATGTCGGGCCGGTGGGCTTTCGCCGCGGCCGGCACAGCCATCGGTCTCGCGGCCGGGTTGCTGCTGATGCTGTTAAACCTGCAGCGTTCACCCGCCGCTCCCCCCGCACAGGGCGCCACCGGAATGAAAAGCACCGGGACCGGCTACGGCTATGCCGGTCTGCTCGTCCACAACGTCGAGGAGGAGTGCCAGAAACCCCGCACCCCGAACTGCGCACTGCACCTGGCCTGGGACCCCTACCGCCCCTACGTGACCGCCAACTCGGCCGAACGGGTCTGGCACCACGACCTGCTCCACGCCCGGTGCCGGATCGCCGACGGCGTAACCGTCACCGATGAGAACAAGAAGCACAGCAGCATCTGGCTTCAGGTCACACGCAAAGGGCAGCACCTCTGGTTCCCCGGTATCCGCGTCGACCCCAACAGCCTCAACCAGCTGAGCGCCGTGCTGCCCCGATGCCCAACATAGGCAGCGGCGCCCCCACCGCCTGCCGACAGGGTGCAGAACCGACCTGGGAACAATGGGGGACTCCCCCGGCACGGCCCTCCACAGCCCGGCAGACACAGGCCGGGCCGGTAGGTGATCTTCTTCCCCCGGAATGGACGTAGCAGGCCGTGACCTGAAGGACCTGTTCAGGACGCGGTCGCACGCCGCATCCCCGGCGGCGAAGGCCGGCATCACGCTGGGCCCGAGTCCGCCGTCGTCCGGCGACAGGTCCGGCGCAAGCCGCCTGGTCGGCGCTCACCGTCGAGCACGACTCCGCCCGGCTCGACTTGGATGACGGCGCCGCCGAAGCCGGCGTCCGGGCCCCCGGGCTCCCGCGCCGGGTCGGCACGCGAGCCAGCCCGGCGCGGGAGCCGTCGACGCGATCTCATCCCCCGGGCCCGTCGGTCAGGATGGCGAAGGCGGTCAGTCCCAGCGGTAGCCGTCGCCGAAGTTCAGCGTGTGCTCCAGGACATCCTCCATGGGGTCGTCGATCTGGCCGGTGTTGATCAACGCGACGACGGGCGCGTTGTGGGAGTCACGGTGAGTCTCGTCCGCAGCGGCGGTCCCGGCGGCGGCCGTGCAGAAGGCGGCGGCAAGGGCGCCAGTAATGATCTTCTTCATGTGGGGCTCAACGACGCCGACCCCCGTGGGGTACGCAATCAGCGCGGCGACCAGGTCTGAAGCGCCAGCCCGGCGGGAGCCGTGACTTCGGCGCCTCTGGTTTCCCCGTGGGCATGCCGGAGCCGGGCTGAGGGGCCGGACCAGACGTCTCGGATATCCCCTCTTCCCCAACCCCGTAGTCGCCGAATCCCCTCTGGACCGGCTCATCAACACCAGCCACCAGGTCATCATGAGCAGCCCAGCAATCGGCTGAACAAGCGCCCCGAGAACCCCACCGATGAGCCCGACAACCCGCCGATCAGCTGACTTCAGGAGCCGCCTCGTCGAGCGGCAGCGCCAGGGCAGCGACGAACCGGTGACACTCGGCGGCCGCGTCCGGAGAGTGCGTGAGGCCACGGGCGAGGCTGGCGCGAGCATCCTCAGTACGGCCTTGCAGAACAGGCATGGCCGGGAGGAGAAGCCTCGCGCGGTCCGGGTTCGGCACGTAGCCACCGACCTTGAGTGCCTCGAATCAGCGCGCTGTGCCTGGAAACCGTCTCCGAGATCCAAGGAGCAGACCTCGCCGGCGCCCTTGAGTCAGCCGGCATCGGTCAGCCGTAGCCAAGGGGTGTCCGGGCGATCATGTGCGGAGCCAGATGACCAGGGCTTCGGCGGTCGCGATGCCGAGGAAGACATAACCGCGCTGGTCGTAGCGGTTGGCCACGGCACGCGAAGCACTGACTCTCGACCCCACGCGCTCCGACGTCGTGCAGGCCGCGTGGTGCGCCGCTCAACCGTCGTACGGCTCCTCGGCGACGACCGGCCTCGCGCCCTCGCCCTGTCCGCCGGGCTCGGCGCGGCCTCGTTCTCCTACCCCGTGCGGCCATCACCCTCGCCCGTCCCAGTTCCGTAAGGGAACGGACTTCACCATGGCGATGCCCTTCGAGCTCGCCTCCACCAACGTGGTGATCAAACTCGACGTGACCTGGCTCTGTTGATTGGCAGTTCCCGGCCGCGGAGCGCGTCGGCGACCCGATCACGACTTGGTGATCTTCTCTGCGCACCAGGTACGCGAGACAACGGACGGCCTGACCGCCTCATGACAGTCGTTGCCACGGCCGTAACAGTCGCAACTCGCGGGCGTTGTTGACCGTAGGGATAATGGAGCCCATCCGTGCCCCAGACGCCGAGCCGCTCCAGCAAGTGGCCGGACCGGAAGGAGCGGCATGAGGCAGCGCAGACTGGTCACTTTGGGCGCCGCACTGTGTACAGCCGCAGCACTGAGCCTGGCAGTGCCACATGTCGCCGCTTCCGTTCCCCATCAGTGTTCCTACCTCTCATCGGCATCTCGGCCCACGCTTACATACGGTGACACCGGTGTGGCGGTCAAGCAGGCGCAATGCCTGAGCAACGCGTGGGGAGGCCAGCCGCCCAAGCTCACGCTCGACGGGGCCTTCGACTCGGTCATGCTGAAGAAGATCAAGTGGATCCAGGGCTGCCACGGTCTGCCGGCGAGTGGCGTCATCGACGGTCGCACTTGGCAAGTGCTCTACCACCCTGCCCTGGACTGCTACAACCCCTATCCCGTTTGAGCAGCCGATTGCTCCCTTGCCCAGACCGAGCGAGCACATCGCGAGCCTGCTGAAGGCGCTGGGGCGGCACGGCGGAGAACCTCGGTCGCCAGGCCGCCGGGTGGACGAGAAATACTTGACACGACGCGTCCCACCTCCTTCACCCAGCGCGGTCAGCGCCAGGTCGTACCTCAGGCACTCCTCGACGCCTAGGAAGCCCCCTGACTGCAGGCCTCCGAACACTGGGACGGCATACCCGCAGCCCGGACCGCGGATGCATGCTGCCCGGGTTGGTCCTGGACCTCGATGCCACACTGATCACCTGCCACTTCGATAGACAACAGGCCGCACCAACCCATCCCACACGGCCGTCGTTCCAGGCCGTGAACTGACCTGTCTCGGGGGGCGCCCGGTGAAGAGGTTCTTCGGACCGGTGAGAATGGCCGAACCGCGAGTCTCCGACGCCGAGCAGGAGCTCTTCGGTGGCCCGCTGCGCTACGACATTGGCTGGTCCCATCACATAGCCGGCGGCCGGTCCGGCCCCGCCACGGGAACGAGGCCGACCGCTCCGGCGCCAACGGAGGGATCCCGCACCGCCGATCTTGTTGTTCCCGCCGCGCTTCGCGAGTTCGGCGGCGACCGTGATCGGGGCGGCGGGCTCCCCGGCTGGCTGCGCAGACGTCCACGATCGCGGCGTAGATCGCGTCCGCCGTCGACCTGCATTCCGTGGAGCAGGCGTGGTTCATGGTGTCCAGGTGGAACGCGCCATGGAGCGAAGGGCCTGACCGCCATGGGCCGCGCGTGAGAGCCCTGTCACCGCGCGTCACGTAGCTGAAGAAGGTATGCCGCAGTCAGCGCAACGGCGCGGTCCGCGTCATGCGACAGCTCTACGAGGGCACGTGACGCCGTGGTCCCCGGGATGTCCGCCAGCGCCTGGGTCAGCCGTCCACGTGCGGGCGCTTCAGTGGAGTCGTGGGCGAGGTGGTCGACGAGCCTGGTCGCGATCTGGTCGGCCCTCGTGGTGTCGCTCGCCAGCACGCCTAGTGCATCGGCCGCATCGGTGTCGTTTCCTCCCTCCACGATCATGTCGATGAGGATCGGGACCACATCGGCCACTCCACGGGTCCCGAGCGCCAGAGCCGCATACCCGCGGACCGCCACGTCGGGGTTCGCAAGGGCGTCGCGCAGCCGCGCGGTGGCCTCATCACCGGGCATCTCGGCGAGGCACTGAACGGCACGTTCCCGCACCGCGGCCACCGGTGAGCCAAGGCCCTCCGCGAGCAGTGCCGGGCCGCCGTCACCCGATCGCGCCAGTGCCCATCGAAGGGCTCCGGCGACGTTCGGCTCCGTCTCGCTCAGCGCCGCCTCGACCAGGGCCTCCACCGGCACCGGAACCTCGTCGGCCGAGGAAGCCGAGGAAAGGGCCGCGCGCTGGCGCGCGTCGGGGCTCGTCGACCCAAGTGCCTGGAGGAGCGCAACGATCTGGAGGACGTCCTCCCAGTCGGCGGGTTCCGCGGCATCGATCCGGCGGAGTCGCGTGAGCAGCTCGGTCTCGGCCGCGAGGCGTTCGCGCGTCTGACGGATGAGGTCGTCGACGAGCGCCGAAGGCGTGAAGCCGGGTTCGTCGAGCGCGCGCCCGATCTCACGCAGCGACAGCCCCAGCGACCGCAGGCTCTCGATATGGAAGATCCGCCGGATGTCGTCGCCGGAGTACTCCCGATAGCCGGAGCCCGTACGACCCGAGGGCCGCACCAGGCCGAGCGACTCGTAATGCCTGAGCATGCGGGCACTGACCCCGGCCCGTCGCGCCACCTCACCGATCAACACTTCCTATCGTCCCTCCTGGCCGGAGCCGCCGAGGACCAGGACCCGCTTCGCCTCCTCGATCGCGAACCCGAATCCGGCGTCCGGGTCGCGCAGCAGCCGTTCCGTGGCGAGGGGGGGGGGGGGGGGGCGGGGGTGGGGGGGGGGGGGCGGGGGGGGCCGAACCGGTAAAACAATCTCCCCCCCAGGGAACCGCGCCTGGT
>NZ_JBVJAB010000007.1:26425-383580 GCF_055591025.1 Streptomyces sp. NPDC041784 | reverse complement strand
GAGAAACAGGACCTGCTTCTCCTCCTCGCTCGCACACCCGACTCCTGCGTCCGGGTCGCGCAGCAGCCTTTCCGTGGCGAGCCCGTCCGCCCCCACGCGCGGGTCAGGGGCCGTCGTCGCAGGACGCAGAGCCGGCAGAATAGTCTCACCCAGGGCGACCAGCGCCCGGCTGAGACTCAGCTGCGTCTCCCGCTCACCGCGCCCGAGCTGCGTCGCCAGCACCGCGGCCAAGGCGGGCTCCTCACCTCGCGGCACGAGCACGACCGCCGCCCGCCACGCGCTCCGCGCCACCTCGTCGTCGGCGTCGGACAGGAGCTCCCGTGTGATCGTCGGCCACGCCCGCCGGTCCCCGATCTTGGACAGCGTATGCAGCGCCTGGCTCCGTGCCTGCGCACGCTCCGAGCGGACTTCGCGCACCAGCTCGGGAAGCGTCATGGACACCGGGTGGCGGGTGAGTGCCCAGGTCAGCATGTCGCGGACGAAGAACTCGGGCTCGATCGCGCATCGCTCGATGAGCTTGTCGACGAAGCGCGGGTCAGGCGTCGTGCCGACCGCCAGAGCCGTCCTCAGTCGCACGGACGAACGGCCGTCCTCCAGCCCCTGGAGCGCTCCTGCCGCATCCGTGTCCCATCTCGTCATGGTCATCGGGACCACCTCCTGGACAAGCAGTGAAGACCTTGTCACCGTGTCAAGGTCAAACGGGGCTCGCTGCAAGATGCCCCAGGACGTGACCGCCTCCCCCGCCCGGCAGCCGCACTACGCGCGCGCTCCGGACTGCGTCAAGGCGGTCGGGGCGCGCTCACTCAGCAGCCGCTTTCGGGCAGCGATCACCAGGTCCCGCTGGACGTCGACCTCCTCCATGGGGCCGGCTTCCCAACAGATCGCGCACGTCCGCGCGAGCACCGAGGGTGTCCAGATGGTCAGGGCCCAGGAGCCCCTCCCGGTCGGCCATCACCCGCTTGAACAGGGCGATGGCCTCGTCAGTGCGCCCCGCACCAGCAGCTTTCACCAGGAGCATCCCAATGCTGCCCTGGCAATAACCGCAGTGCTGCCATCTCCGCGCGGTGCCCGAAGTCGCCCGAAAATGAGCCGTGGTCAAGGTGATTGGGCTGAAGACTCGGGGCCATGGAAGAGCTCGCGCTCCGGCCGCAGCAGCTGCTGTTTCCGGCGGTCGCGGACGTCGCGGTTCTGTCGGTGGATGTGGCTATCGAGACAGTGCGTGTCGACGCACAAGGCACCGCGACCGGCGCCGCCTGCCCGGGATGTGGGTCACAGCACCGCAGGCTTGGCGCGGCCTACCTACAGTTCATCAGGCCTCGGGCCGGCCGTGCTCCCCTGCCATCTCGTCGAGGACCACATCGAGCGGAGCCGGGGCGATGTTCAAGACCTCCGCGGTGAACGACGCATCAACGATGTTGGGACGGTCGTACAGGTACAGCATCTCCGGGAACTCCGCCATGACCGAATCGGTCCGTCCGATCTCCTCCAACTCGGTCCTCGCCATGTGTGTCAACTCGGGGCCGGGCACGGCGGCTGCTAGGGCCAGGTGTGCGGCCAGCTCGCGGACCGGGGCCCGGGAGGTGGACGGCACGTGCCAGGCCCGGCCCCAGGACTTCTCATTCCGGGCGGCGGCGATCAGTGTCCGGGCCGCGTCGGCGGTGTATGTCCAGCTGTGCGGGGCGTCGAGGTCTCCCGGGTACCAGACTGGCGCACCGGCCAGCACCTGCGCCCCCACCATGAGTGTGAACGGCGAGTACGCGCCCGCACCGAGGTAGTCGCTGGCCCGGACCTCGGTCACCCGCACCCGGCCATCCTCGTGGGCGGCGAGTGCGTCATGCCACATCTGGGCCCGGACGCGGCCCTTGACGCTGGTCGGCGCCATGGGAAGGCCCTCGGTTACGGGCCCGTCGACGGGTCCGTAACCGTAGGTGTTCCCGAGCATGACGTAGTCCGATCCGCTGCGTTCCGCTGCGGCCAGCAACGAGGCGGCCAGCGGTGGGAATTCGGAGGGCCATCGGTCGTAGGCCGGCATGGCGCAGTTGAACAGGGCCACCGCTCCGCGGGTCAGCTCGATCAGCCGCGCGATATCGGTCGCGTCGGCGGCCACCCGCTCGATCCGATCGTGCGCTGGCCCGCTGCCCCGGCGGGTGACCAGCCGGACCTGCTCGCCGGCGTCCGCCAACAGCCGTGCAGCGGCCGATCCCGTGGCTCCGGCTCCAACGATGACGTACAAGGACACGTGTGCACTCCCTGGTCGAAAAATTGGGACTGGCCCGCCTCAACGCCCCTACCCTCCGCCACGGCTGATCCGTAAGGTAGTGGCCCGAATGCCAAACATCCGGAGGTTCGGGCCATGCGTCACGTTGCCGTCGTCGCAGTCCCTCCCGCCACCACCTTCGACCTGTCGATTCCGGAGCTCGTCCTCGGCGAGACGACCATCGACGGCCGCCCCGGCTATCAGGTGCGCATCTGTACCGCCCACCCCGGTCCCGTCGCCACCAGCAGCATGGAGGTCACCGTCCGCCACGGGCTGGAGGCCGTCGACGACGCCGACACCGTCATCGTGACCGGAACCGGTGCCCGCGACGACATCGAGCCGAGTGTTCTCGCGATGCTGCGCCACGCGTCAGCCGCGGGCAAACGCATCGCCTCGATCTGCACAGGAGCGTTCGTCCTCGCCCAGGCCGGGCTGCTCGACGGCCGCAGCGCCACCACCTACTGGGCCAAGTCCGAGGAGTTCTCCGCCCGCTTCCCCTCGGTCCAGCTGCGGCCCGATGTGCTTTACGTCGAGGACGGCAACGTCCTGACCTCCGCGGGGTTGGCCGCCGGCATCGACCTGTGCCTGCACCTGGTCCGTTCCGACTACGGCGCCGCGACGGCCAACGCCGTCGCCAGACTGTTGGTGGCGGCACCGGTGCGGCCCGGTGGGCAGGCACAGTTCATTGCGAGGCCTCTGCCACCCGAGACGGGCACCTCGCTGACCGCGACCCGGACATGGGCGCTCGATCGCCTGCATGAACCACTCACCCGTGCTGACCTCGCCGCTCACGCGACGACCAGCGTCCGCACGCTGACTCGCAGGTTCCACGACGAAACAGGCCTGAGCCCGCTGCAGTGGCTTCTCCACCAGCGTGTCATCCGGGCGCAAGAGCTCCTGGAGACAACCGACCTGCCGATGGACCAGGTTGCCCAGCTCAGTGGCCTCGCCACCACGGACTCCCTGCGCCAGCACCTGTCGAAAAGGACCGGGCTCACTCCCAGCGCGTACCGCGCCGCGTTCACCCAGAATCAATAGATCGAGGCACCATGACGGCTTGAGCTCGCCATCGTTTGCCGAGGCCCTGTAGTCCTGGCTCGCACGCCAGGGAGCAAGTAACCCGTCGGCAGGTTCCGCGGCAGGAGTGGTCGCCGGAAGACGTGGCGGCCTGCTGGACGCTGGTGGACGGCGAATGGAACCTGGCGGCAGACAAGTGCGGTCCGACCCGGCTTGGCTTGGCTTGGCTTGGCTTGGCTTTCCGCCTGATGCTCAAGCCTCACCACCTATTCGGTGCACCCACTCCATTTAAATGGTGCACCCACTCCATTTTGGGCTAGTGTGGTCCACACCTGGGAGGCAGACGACCACCCGGACGATCCCAAAGGGACGGACATGAGCGACATCGAGCGCGATGGACCGGGCGGACAGGGCACAGCAACTCCCCCTGCCGCACCGCGGATCGACGCACTCGCCTGCTTCCTCGGCACCTGGAAAGTCCTGGGAAGTTCCACGCGATCCCCTTCGCACCGCGCAAGCCGAACGAGACGACGGTGACCGGTTCCGGCGAGCTCGCCCCGCACTACCTGCGACCGAGCACCGAGCAGCCCACCGCGGACGACCCGAACCCGCTGCGCGCCACCTACGTCTCGGGATCCGACGCCGCCGCCGACGAGTTCGTCGCGGACTGCTTCGACAGCAACGGCGGCAGAGCCCGGCAGCGGTCCTCGGGCTGGCAGGGCGACGCCCTCGGGTTCGAGCGCGCCAGCACGCTGAACGGCGCCACCGTCCCCCTGCGTGACACCTTCACCCGGCTGGGATCCGGCGCCTATCACCACACAAGCGAGATCGACCTCGGCCGGGGCTCGGTCCCCGTGGACGAGAAGACGGCGACCACGTTCACCCCGTCGGCGGCCTGAACCATGGCAAACACCCAGGAAGGACAGCCCATGAGCACGCACGGCCCGGACATGGACGTCGGCATCGCCTCACTGACCGACGTCCAGCCCCGCACCGTCGACGGTCGCACCCGGACCGCCGAGGACCGCCACCACCAACTCGTCGCCCTCGGCATGACCGCCGACCGGCTGGGGCTGGACCACATCGGCATCGGCGAGCACCACAGCCCAGACTTCGCCGTTTCCTCACCGGCCGTGATGTTGGCCGCGATCGCCGCCCGAACCTCGCACATCAGGCTCACCAGCTCGGTCAGCACGCTCAGTACCCTCGACCCTGTGAGGCTGTACGAGGACTTCTCCACCCTCGACCTCATCAGCAAGGGGCGAGCGGAGATCACGGTCGGCCGCAGCGCGTACCCGGAGCCGTTCGAACTGTTCGGTGTCCCCTTGAGCCACTACGACCAGGTCTTCGCCGAAAAACTCGACCTCCTGCTGCGCGTACGCGACGAGCCGCGAGTGACCTGGCGCGGACACTTCCGGCCCCCGCTGAAGAACGCAGCCGTCGTTCCCCGAGCCATGCAGAATGCCCTGCCGGTATGGATCGGGGTCGGGGGCACTCCGGCGAGCGCCGAACGCGCGGGACGGCTCGGCCTGCCCATGATGCTCGGATACATAGGCGGTCCTGTGGAGCGTCTGGCCCAGCTCGCCGACCTCTATCGGGCGGCCGGGAAGGAGGCTGGACACAGCGATCGGCTTCGCCTCGGCCTCGGGGTGCACTTCTTCGGTGCCGATGACGCCGCCACCGCCCGCGACACCTATCCGCACTACCGGGACTTTCTGCGGCCCAAGCAGCCGGGAGGAGGGGGCTTCACCGTCTCGCCGGAACAGTTCCGAGCGGGCCTGGAACCGTCCGGACATCTCCTGATCGGCACACCCGAATTCATCACCGAAAAAGCGATCGCGCTTCACAAGGCGGTGCGTTTCGACCGCCTTCAGGCCCTGGTCGACTGGGGCGGTCTGCCCGAGGACGCGGTCACCGCGTCCGTGGAGCACCTGGCCGCGACGGTCGCTCCCGCACTACGCCAGCTCACTGTTGCCCCGGCCTAGCCGCTGTCGCGCCGGGCCTCGGCGGCGGGAGACCGCCGCCGAGACAACGGACCGGCCTGATCACGCTCGTCGCCCGCAGACGCAACAACCGTAAGCTGTCCAATCGTGCCACCCACCGACGACACCACCCCGCTCCGGCAGCGTCGCGCCGACGCCCAGGCCAACCGCGCCAAGATCCTCACCGCCGCAGCCGAGCTGTACACGACCCGCGGCCTGGACGTCTCGCTCAACGAGGTCGCGCGACGGGCCGGAGTGGGCATCGCAACGCTGCAACGCAACTTCACCGGCCGCGAGGAGCTCATCGCCGCGGTGTTCACTCCCCGAGTCCGCGCGTACGCCGACGCCGCCGACCGAGCCCTTGAAGAGCCGGAGCCGTGGGTGGCCTTCCGCAGTTACATCGAGCACGTCGCCCGTCTGCAATGCGAGGACCACGGTCTGGCCGCTGTTCTCAGCACGGCCTTCCCGGCCTCGGCCGAGCTCGAAGCCCATCGGCGCCGGGCCATGCGCGGTTTCACGCGGCTGGTCCGGCGGGCCAAAGAGGCCGGGGTTCTGCGCGCTGACTTCTCCCCGCATGATCTTCCGCTGTTCCTGCTCGCCAACGCAGGCGTCGTCATAGGCAGCGGAGCCAATGCCGAGAAGGCGTCCCGGCGCTTGATCGCATTCATCCTGCGCGCCTGCGCCGTGACGGACGACGAACCCTTGCCTGCGGGTCCTCCCGCCCGCAGTTTGCTGCGCACCCTCGATCCACCTTTGCCGCAGCCTCCCTCGCGCTGACGTCCCGGCCCCGCGGGACATCTCTGTGTCACCGTGTTCGGCAAGCAGGTCCAGCAGCGTCCGGAAGCCGGCCGCCGTGTCGTCGATGCGGAGCTTGGCCGTCAGCCGTCCGGTGTCGTCGACCAGGGCAACTTCGTGATGGTGTTAGGCCCCGTCGCTACCGCAGTAGATCACGGTCGGCATCCTCCCCCTCGTGGTGCTGTTTGTGCTGGTCACGGTACCTACGGGCCATGCGGAAACCTACTGACGTGGAAAGCGAGTGTCGGCGGGGCTGACGGTCCATGATCCCTGCGGGATGCCGACTGTACGAGGTACGCCAGGCTGTGGCGGCACCAGTCGGGCGGCTTGCTCGACGACAACCCCGCGCAGGCCGACCTGGGTGCCTTGCCAGACTGACCGGCGCGCGGGCCCGATAGAGCGAAACGGCGCCGGGCACGCCGGTTGCGGGGCCAGGCTGCTCCCAGCGACAAAAGCGGGGGGCGGATGGGAACGTGCAGGCGATTCTGGCGGGGGCCGTACTTCTGGTGTGTCTGAGCACGCCGTTGATGGGAGGGATGCAGCCGCCACGACTGAGGTCGAAGTGGCTGACACCGGAACCCTCGGCAGGGGCGCCGTTGGTGGTGGGGCTCGGCTCCTGGGGGATGTGGCTGCTGAAGTTTCCGGTGCTCCGCGTCGGTCTCACCGGCACCAGGAACACCTGCATATGCGTGGCGTTGCTCGTGCTGTGCGTACTGGTCGCCCAGCCGATGGTCCGGATGGTGGCACCCGCGCGGCTCAAGGGGAGCCGAATGCTGGTCGCGGCACGCACGGTGGGCCTCTGCTGCGTCGTGGCCGGCGTCATGGCACGGCTGGACGCGGAGGTCGACAAGCAGCCCATGGCCGGGATGACCGTGATCTACGCGACGACCGCCGCCGTACTGGGTCTGATGCGGATCGTGGACCACGGCTACTTCCCGCTGGTCCCGCTGTGGACGGCTCTGTGGAAGGCGCTCCTGGCCGTCGTGACCGGGTACTGGATCCACTACAGCGGCAACACTCTCGTCCCCGATCCGGACGACGCCACCGGGCGGGACGCTGCTGCTCGCCGTCCCGTGGTGGTCGCTGGTGGCACTCCTGGTGGACCGCGGCTGTCCCCGCGCGCCGTACCGCAAGAAACCTCAGCCCACTGCCCGACAGTCAACGGGCATGGCCGGGCCAACGTCCGCTGATCGGAGAGTGGCGGACCCATTCATCACCCACTTCACCCCGATAAGATCCAAATTGTGATCAGGTCAGCACGGCTCCGGCGCCGCCACCGTCCCTACGGCGGTCAGCGGCAGGCCGTGCTGCTGTCACCGGTACTCGTCACCGTCCTCATCTCCGGCGCAGCCTTCGCCACTCCGAGAGAGATCGCCTTCAGCCGCCTCCTGCCCGCGGCACCCGCCCTCGCAGCCGCGGTATGGCCGGTACTCCCGACGGTCTTGCTGGGGGCATTCTGCCTTCTGGTCATGATCGGCATCAGCTTCGTCCACTCCGATCTGGGAACGCCGTACACAGCCGCGGCGATCGTTGCGGTCACCCTCGCGGCCGCATATGCGAGCCATCTCCGACTCCAGCGCGAGGAGACGCTCTTCCAGGTCCGACTCGTCGCCGACGCAGCGCAAAAAGTGCTGCTGCGTCCACTGCCGCACCGTATCCAGGGCATCGAGATCGAGTCGCTGTATCAGGCAGCCCAGGAGCAGGCCCGGATCGGAGGTGACTTCTATGAGGCGGCCGACACACCGTACGGAGTCCGCCTGCTCATCGGCGACGTACGCGGCAAAGGCCTGTCAGCGGTGGGGGCGGCCGCGGCAGTGACCAATTGCTTCAGAGAGAACGCATACGACCAGCCCGACCTGAAGAGCCTGATCCATCGCTTGCAGATCACCATGACCCGCTACAGCGCCGCGATCCCCGCCGCCGATCAGCAAGAACACTTCGCCACCGCTCTCATCACCGAGATCCCATACGGCAGCGGGCATGTCCAGGTCCTCAACTGCGGGCATCCACCACCGGTGTTCGTACAGAACAACGAAGTCCGCGTTCTTGAACCCACCCACCCCTCCACACCGCTCAATCTCGCGGCGCTCCTCGGAGACCATTACCACGTGGACACCGTCGCCTTCGTCCCAGGCGATCAGATGCTGCTCTACACCGACGGCGTCACGGAAACCCGCGACCACAACGGCAAATTTTTCCCGCTGCCGGACTGGATGCGCCGGCACCGCGCGACCCCGCCCCGTGAGCTGCTGGACCAGCTTCACAGGGACTTGCTCCACTACAGCGGCGGAAGACTCGATGACGACATCGCGGCCCTTGCCGTGCGCTGCCGGCACGTCTCGGCTCAGGAGCACTAGAGATCCTTACGAGTGCGGGCTACGTGGGGTGTAACGACTGTCGTGGGCCGCGCTCGGCTGGAGCGTGCAGGTACCGTCCCGCAAGGCCACCGAGCGGGATGAGGAGAAGATCGCCGCCTGGAAGGACGAGCAGTGGTCCGTCACAAAGATGACGGCGGCGGACCTGGGCGCCTGGCTCTGCTTCGAGGACGAAGCCGGCCAGGGGCTGAGGCCGCCCAAGGGCCGAACCTGGGGCCGACGGGGCCACACACCCACCGTGTGGGTTACCGCCGCAGGCACCAACCGCGTCTCATTGGCGGCACTGATCTGCACCAAGCCCGGTCACACCGGCCCCGGCTGATCTACCGCATCCACCTCGACCGCGGCCCCGCGAAGGGCCGACGCAAGGGCTTCACCGAGACCGACTACGCCCGCTTGCTCGACGCCGCACACCAGCAACTCGGTGGTTCGGTCGTCCTGGTCCGGGACCACCTGAACCCGCACGTCAGCCGCACCATGCACCAGCTGGTCGACGCCCGACTATGGCTGACCGGCTACCAACTGCCGCCGTAGCCACGGAGCAGGCTCGACCAGCTCACCGCGCCTCACGAAGACCTCTCGTTCATATTCAGGTGTTTCCGCAACAGACGAACGGCCGGCTCATGATTGTATTGCTCTGCAATCGCCAAAGGAGTCTTTCCTCCATAAGAGGGCAGGGCGGGGTCGGCTCCATACGCGAGCACGATGGCTGTGACGGCAGCGTGGAGGCGATAGCCGGACTGCAGGTGAGAGTCACCTTCAAGTTCGACCGCGTGCGCAAGTAGCGTAATTCCAAAGCATGTTTCATTTGGATCCGCCCCGGCATCGAGGAGGGCAACAAGCTCTTCGTAGTCGTTGCTTTCGACTGCCTGATGCAGCGGTGACCAAGGCTCGATTTCAATCTGCACGGTATTCACTGGTTCAGCGGCCCTGGCCCGAGCTCCGGTGGCGGGAAGACCGCACGGGCCAGCGAGATTGCCGCACGGGCACGGGCCGGTCCACAGCTTCGGCGGGCGAGGAAAAGCCTCCCGGGACGGCCGACCGCACAGGGGCTGGAACATGCCGGGCCACCTGCTCCGCGGTGGTGCGGGTCGTGCGGGCGGCTCGGGCGACGACGGTGGCGTGCGGGAGCAGCGGGGCGCACACCGCGCAGACCTCTTCCACGCTCCAGACCTGGCCCACGGTGGCGTCGTGGCGCAGGATCAACACCACCGTGCCCGCGCAGCGCACCCTGCTGTCGTGGGCGGCGCACTCCGCCGCTCCGCAGTGGCACTGGGCGTTGGGGCGAACGGTGGCCGCCTTCGCATGGGCGCCGGCATGTTGGGCGGCGAAGGAGCGCAACCCTGCAAGGTCCTTGGACCGCTGCGGCCTCCGGCATGCCCTGGTGCTGCAGGTGAGGCTGGCGGAGCGGTCGCTGTGTCCGGTGAGACGGACCGTCCAAGCCCGCCCGGGCACCCGCTCGGAGGAAGAATCGGTGGAGACGGTCGTCACGGCACGGCCATCCGTTCTCGTCGGTCGATGATGTCGGTCCACTATGCGCTACCCGACCACCCGACAGGCAGCCGGTTTCCTCTCCCCTGCCGCCGGCACCTCTCGTAAAGCGCTGTCTCCCCCAGGGACTGCCAGGAGGCTCAGTCCCCCGAACGGGCTGGATGAAGCTGCGGGCCGCTGCAGCAGCAATCCAAGGCAGGTAGACCCTTCAGCGGTGGATCCTGCTGCGCGCCCACAGGGTCCCGATGATCCCGCCCACAACCACCATGTAGAGCGTCAGGGGCCCTTCGTTCAGGATGAGTCCGGGCATGGCGACAACGGCCACGATGATGAGCCATCCGCATCCGGCCACGACCAGGTCCGCTGAATCAGGGCGGCGCCGTCCGTCTTCCACCCATTCCCCCATCACTCAATTCCGCCCGCTTGGTACAACCGTTGCCGTTGCCGTTGCCATTGCGCAAGGTGGCGTTGTCTAGGTTGCTGCGGTACCTCCAGCCGCTCGTGGTGAGCCTGGAACATTCGAAGCGCAGGCCCTTTGTCGCACGGGCGCGAACGCTGCGCCGATCCTCCCCACCAGACAGCGGACAGCGGCACCTCCCAGCCGATATGGCAGCCGCCCTCGCCCTCGACAAGGGCGTCGGTCTTAATCCAGCTGCGAACCTCGCTGCAGTTGCGAAAGGCCGCCCTCTTCCGCGGCCCGCAGGATGTGCTCGCCACCCGCCGCCGGCTCCGGCCCCCTTGCCCGACCCCGCCACCGGACCCATCGGAGCCTCGCGTTGAGCGGCCCGCCCCGTGGAACACATCCAGCCATAGTCCGCCAAGGTGGCCGCAACCCTGAAGGCTGCCCTACAACTCCTGCCACTTGAATGATTGTTGGACTCCAGACCCTATGCAAGGCGGGTCGCGACGCTGACCATTCTTGTCATGAACCTGCAACTCGACGGGCGTGTTGCAGCGTCATGGAGGTGTGGGATGCACCGAAAACTCGCCACCGGCCTCGCCGCCTCGGCCATGGCTCTGGCCACCATTACGGCGACCGCCTCAGCCGCAAGCGCCGCCCCTGCCGACAAGCCCCAAGTCCTGTCCAGCTGGACCCAGACCAGCGCCTCGAGCTACAACGCCTGGGTGGCCGCACGCTCGAACCAAGCAACCTGGTCGGCGTATGCGTTCGACTGGTCCACCGACTACTGCTCCACATCACCGGACAACCCCTTCGGCTTCCCGTTCGCCACATCATGCGCCCGCCACGACTTCGGCTACCGCAACTACAAGGCCGCCGGCGCCTTCGATGCCAACAAGGCGCGTCTGGACAGCGCCTTCCACGAAGACCTCAAGCGGGTCTGCAACGCCTACAGCGGCGCCACCAAGACCTCCTGCAACAGCACAGCCTGGACCTACTACCAGGCGGTCAAAGCACTCGGCTGACCCCTCACCCACACACGGGCAGCACCATGCCGACGCACGGATCGGCCCTGGCACGCGTCTCATCGACACCTGATGTGAATCGAACCAACTGCGTTCAACCGAACGTCTAATGATGAGTCGTCAGTCCATATATGAGGGGGCGCGGCGGACCGGGAACCGCCCGTCCCCTCACGCAGTCAGCCTTTGTGCCGTCACCAGCGCGCCGTTGCAGACGGCGACGCCCGCTTGAACAGACCGCCCCCGTAGCCCGCTGGTCAGACGGCCGGATCCTGGGGCAACATCACCTCGTGGTCAACTACGTGCCGTCTCCCGACGAAGTGTCCGCCGCCCAGAGCCCCAACGGCGGCTGGTCGAAGAAGCAGCTGGCGGAATGGGGTGTGCCCTGGCCCCCGCCGACGGGCTGGCGCAAGCATCTGGAAGCACAGTGGCGGGGCGAGGACGTCCCTCCGTTGCGCCGGGAAGAGCCGGACCAGGACGCCCTGTTCTGACCCGGCTTGCAACCTCCGCCGTGCCAATGACCGGCCTCTTCGACGGGACGGCAGGCGCCACGGTCGGACTGCGCGAGAGGTTCTCTGCGCCGGCTCGGAACTGTGTGCCGTACGCCGTGTCGATTCCGCTCTCGTCGGTGCACCGGATTTCCTCGGCGCCGGCAAGGAGCCCTGCGGGCCCGACAACGTGGCTGCGATCGGGGACCCTCGGGGGTTGCCGTTGTACCGCCGTGTGAACGCCCGGGATCCTACGGCCCGATGTCAGACCGCCCCCACGTGAAGGGGAAGGTCCGGATCCGCCGTCCACTCCTCCAGCGACCCGTCGTACATGACCAGCGCGTCGACGCCGGCCAGTGTGAGGGCCAGGGCGCCCAAGGACGCGGAGATTCCTCCGCCGCAGTACAGGACGACCGGGCCCGCGTTCCGGTCCGGCAGGCGGTCCGCGTGGGCCCTGAGGCGAGGGCCGGCGAGGAGGCGGCCGTCGCCGTCCAGGAAGTCCTGGGCGGGCAGGCTCACGCTGCCGGGGATGCGGCCCCGCCTGCTGTAGCGGGTGGGCGTGGTGCCCTCGAAGTGCGCGGCACCCAGTGCGCACACCAGGATGCCGGATGCACGCCCTTCGCTGACGGCACGCGCACCGTCCTTGTCGATCCACAGCGACGGCCGCGTGACGTCGCCTGCCGCCGCGCGGGGAAACGGGTCGCCCGCCGACGGCCCCACGGTTCCCCTCGAAGTGAGGCCGAGGCCGAGGCCGAGGCCGCGGTCGAAGAGCAAGACGAAGACGAAGCCACCGGCAGGCCGGCTTCGGTCCAGGCGGACAGTCCCCCGTCCAGAACGCGGGCAGAGACGCCGGCGTCGCGCAGTACCCACCACAGGCGGGCCGCCCATTGCAGCGAGCCCTCGTCGTAGAGGACGACGGTGGTGCTCTCGTCGGCGCCCAGCGAGGCCAGCTCGCGACGGGCCGCGTCGCGGGACGGGTGGGCGAAATGGTAGGGCGCCGCGGGATCGGTGAACGTGGTCAGCAGGTCCACGTGCCGTGAGCCGGGAATGTGCGCCCCGGCCCACGTGTCGGCCTACTCCGCCCTTTACGCGGGCAAGGCCGACTTCGCCATGCCGATGCCCACCTGGGAAGGGCTGGAGGCGAAGCTCAGCGGCAAGCCGCTGAAGAACTTCGAACTCACCGACTACGGCTTCCCGGAGATCTACTCCACCCTGATCGCCTCCTCCGGCCAGTACCTCAAGGCGAACGGCACGACGGCGAAGAAGTTCCTCGACGCGGTCGAACGCGGCTACGCCTACGCCGTCAAGAATCCCTCCAAGGCCGCCGACCTGCTGATCAAGGCGAACAAGAGCGTGCTGACCAACACCGAGCTGGTGCACGACAGCGAGGAACTGCTCGCCGACTCCTACTACCGCGCCGCCGACGGCTCCCTCGGCACCCAGTCCGCCGACCGCTGGAAGGCGTTCGCCGACTTCGAGTACAAGTCCGGGCTGCTGAGCGACGCCAACGGCAAGAAGCTGACCGCCGCCCCGGACACCTCGTCGTGGTTCACCAACGACTACCTCCCGGAGACGTCGTGACCGGCACGCCCACCAGCACCGGCAGCGGCACGCCCCAGGCCACCGAGCCGACCGGCCCCCTCACGGACGAGCCCGCCACCGGCGGGCTCCCGGCCCGGCCGCCGGTCTCCGCACCCGACCCGGCAGCCGCCCGCTCAGCGGCAGCGACCAAGCCCTCGACGCGTCGCGGGCCGCGTCCCCTCTCCGTGGTCCTGCCTCCGCTCCTCGTCGTCACGGCGCTCCTGGCCGTCTGGCAGACCTACACCAGCGCCACCGCCGTGGACCCCACCGTCCTGCCCAGCCCCTGGCGGGTGTTCTCCCAGGGCTGGGAGAACTGGCAGGACCTCTGGGACGCGACGCTGCCCACCCTCCAGGAGACCGTCGCGGGCTTCGGGATGCCCTTCGCCGCCGCCTGGCTGGTGGCCGTCCTGCTGGACTTCTCCACCTGGGCACGCCGCGGCCTGTACCCGCTGCTGGTCGCCTCCCAGACCATCCCCATCGTGGCCGTCGCCCCGCTGCTCATCATCTGGTTCGGCTTCGGCCTGTTCCCCAAGATGCTGGTGGTCGCCCTCGCCACGTTCTTCCCGCTCACCGCCAACCTCACCGCCGGATTCGCCTCCGCCGACCCGGAGGCCATGCGGCTGCTGCGCTCCCTGGGCGCCGGCCGGATGCGCACGTTCGTCATGGTCCGCGTCCCGAGCGCGATGCCGTACTGCTTCGCCGGGCTGCGCGTCAGCATCACCTACGCCGTGGTCGGCGCGGTGTTCGCCGAGTACGCCGGCGCGGAGAACGGACTCGGCATCTACATGCAGGCGCAGAAGAGCGCCTTCCGCACCGACCTCGTCTTCGCGGCCGTAGCGGTGACCGCCGCGCTGAGCATCGCCCTGTTCGCCGCGACCTACCTCATCCAACGCCTCGCCCTGCCCTGCCCTGGGAGCGGACAACCCTGCGGAAGGAACACCCGTGAACACCTCCGACGGCACCGTCCCTCCCACCCCGGACCCACGGCTCCTGCTGCGCCAGGTCGACAAGAGCTACGACGGACTGGACGTCCTGCGCGGCCTCGACCTGTCCGTCACACCCGGCGAGTTCGCCGCCGTGATCGGCCCCAGCGGCAGCGGCAAGAGCACCCTGCTCAACCTCGTCTCCGGACTGGACCACCCCACCAGGACGCCCTGTCCTGGACCCCCTTCACCTCCACCCACCACGCGCGTGAAGCGGGCTCCGCCCTCGCCCGGCTCCACCTGGCCGCCGCCGGCCACGACGCGCCGGCCCGCCGGGTCCAGCCGCTGGTGTCGTCCTTCCGCGTCTTCTGTGCACCCGACCCCAAGGGCGCCCTCGCCGCCTACACCGCCGAGCGGCCGGCCCTGGCCGAAGTCCTGCGTGCCGACCCCCACCAGTCGTCGGACACCGCCCGCCGCACCCTGCAGGTATGGCCGAGCTGTTGTCTGGCATCTACGCGGTCGGCGAGCAGGGAGAGATCTGGATGAAGCAGTTCCTGAAGGGCGAGCTGCCACCAGGCGACGAGATCGCGAAGGCCGAGGGCTTCCTGACAGGGCCAGGGTCCATCGAGGACCTTGAGCTGTTCTTCTACGACTGAGCCGCGTCTTCGTCCCGTCAGTGACGCGTCCGGATGAGGATGGCCCGCAAGGTGGAGTGCGGCCCTGAAGGCGATGGCGACCTTGTCTGTTCGCCATGGCCAGGACGCGCCTGTTCGCCATGGCCAGGACGCGCCACTGTTTGAGCCGGTTGATGCATCGTTCGACCGCATTGCGCTGCTCGTATGCCTCGGCGTCGAAAGTGGGAGGGCGCCGCCGAGGCGACCTCGCCGCAGCCGGTGACGGACCTGGTCGGATGGCTGAGCGATGACTGTGCGGATCCCGCGCCGACGGAGATGGATCCGGATGGCGCGGGACGAATACGCGATCCGCCAGGACGGTATCCCGTCGGGTCCTCGGGCTTCCCGGCCCGCTTCGTGGAACACGATGCCGGCCAAGACGGCCACGAAAGCCGGTGCTCCGCCCGCTTGGCCTGCGGTGACCCGCAGGGTAGAGGGTCGCGCACGGCTGTCGCTGGCGAGGTGGACTTTGGTGCTCAGGCCGCCGCGTGATCGTCGGGTTCGGTCCGGCTGGCCGCCCCCTTTCTTCCTGGCTCCGGCGGTGTGCTGGTGGGCTCGGCAGTCGGTGGAGTGCACAAACACCGTCCAGTCGATGTCGTCAGCGTCGTCGGCCTCTGCCCAGACCGCGGTGAGGATCCGTTCCCAGGCGCCGTCCACGACCCATCTGATCAGGCGTTTGTGAGTGGTCTGGAGCGGGCCCAGCCCGTCTGGCAGATCCCTCCACGGCGAGCAGGTGCCGTACTTCCAGACGATGGCCTCCAGGGTTCGACGGTGATCGGCCCACCGCCGACCGCGGACTGGATCGGCCGGCATCAGCGGCTCGATCCGGTCCCACATCGCATCAGTTGTCACCAACCGGACGGACACATCCGATCAACTGACGAGCCGATCAAGGAGACACGCCTAGCGGCTCGATCACCGCTGGTGCGGTGTGACATTTGACGGTCAATGGTGTGCGGGTCGGGCCCAGGCGCAATGTGGTGGCGGACCGAGCGGCACTCGGGCAGGCTCACGTGCATGATCTCGGTAGTGCAGAACGTGGCGATCGACTGTGCGGATGCCTATGGGTTGGCTCGGTTCTGGAGCGAGGTGACCGGAAGCCCGTTGCATCCGCAGGACAGACCGGGCGACCGGGAGACCCAGGTGATGCTCCCGGAGGGCCCGCTGCTGTACTTCAACCAAGTGCCGGAACCGAAGACGATCAAGAACCGGATCCACTTGTGCCTGCGACCGACGACCTCGCGCGAGGAGGAGATCGAGCGGTTGCTCACCCTCGGAGCCACACTCGTCGCCGATCGCCGGGAATCCGACGGCGCGGGCTGGGCCGTCCTGGCGGACCCCGAAGGCAATGAGTTCTGTGTCCTTCGCAGTGAGTCCGACCGAGCAGCGATGTCTTCCTGACGCTCCGGGCAGAAGCCTGCGGACCCGGTCCGCCGGGACCGGAATGGTCGCCTTGATACCGCGTCTGCGCAGGTAGGCCGACGGCAGGAGTCGTACGCCTCGTGAGCGATGCTCGGGACGAGCTGCCGCTCCCGCCGCCCGTGACCGTTCTCGACTGGTTCGTGGACCGGGCCAGCCAAGGTCGCGGAGGTCACCCGGTTCATCACCGGCGACACCACCGAGTTCGACGATCCCGAGCCGGCGGGTGCCCACCTGGGCAGGCTGCTCGACCAACGCCCCCGCACCCTGCTCGTCCTCGACGACGCATGGGAACCAGAGCAAAACGCTCCCTTCCTGAGGGGGCCGCCGCTGCGGGAATGGCTGGCCGCCGCCGACGACGACCGGAGAGCAAAGCCTGTACCTCTTCAACCCCCTGACCAGAGACGCCCACTCCTCAGGCCGCTCCCGCCGCACCGCCTCAGTCCCGGCCCGGCACGACCTCCCGCGCCACAGGACTGGGGCTGGTGTCGGCCGGTGGTGGGCCGGGCGGCGCCCACCGAGCGGCGCCCACCGGGCGGTGTCAGACCCGCGTGCAAGGATCCGCAGCATGGATCTTGCCACCGTGTTCGCGGACATCGACCGGGTCGACTGGTCGGTACCGCACCATGCCTACGGGCCTGCCGAAGACGTCCCGGACCTGCTGCGCGCGCTGGCCTCCGGGGATCCGGAGGCCGCTGCCGAGGCCGAGCACGAGCTGTGGAGCAGCCTGGTGCACCAGGGCACGGTGTACCGGGCCACGGTGCGGGCGGTGCCTTTCCTGGCCCGCCTCATGGCGGCGGGCGTGCGTCGGCCGACCCTGCTGGAGATGATCGGGGCCATCGCCGAGAGCACGGACGAGTACGACCTGGAGGGCCAGGGCCCGGGTGCGGCGCGCGCGGCCGTCGCCGCCCAGGTGTCCCTGTTGCTGCCCATGCTGTGCGACGACGATCCCGGGGTGCGGCAGCGCGCGGCCCGGGCCGTCGCGCAGTGCGGTCCGGCGGCCGGCGCCGAAGCCCGGGCGGCACTGCGCTCGCGCGGAGTGGCGGAGGCCGATCCGCTGGTGCGGGCCGATGTGCTCACCGCATGGCTCAAGGTTGACCCGGGCGCGTCCGACGTGGTGTGCGCGGCCGCGTTCGCGGCGGCGGAACCGACGGCGGTGCGCGTCGCGGCTCTGCTCGCCCTGGTGGACACCAGCCGTGCGTGGAACGGCGAGGCCGTGGCCGCCGCGGCGGCGCTGCTGCCGCTGAAGCTGCACGCCGCCGGGAGCGTGTGGGAGCGGGAGCCCTTGAAAGCCCTGGCCCTGGGCCTGTACGAGCGCGGCGACATCGACGCGGCGGTCGACGTGGTCGTCGCGGCCCTGCACCGCGTGGCCGGCGACCGCGCCGACGGGCAAGGGGCGGCCGGCGCCGCCGAGGCGGTCTGGGCCGCCGGGTCGCTCGCGCTGCGCTCCAGGACAGCGCCGGCGCGGCTGCTGCCGGCGATGCTGCCGCTCCTGGACGACCCGGAGGCGGCCCACGACGTCGTCTCGGCGGTGCGGGACTGGGCCGAGCCCGCCCCTGAGGCGGTCCCGGCCCTGATCCGGCTGGCCGAGGGTGACGGTGAACCGGCCGACCGGGCGTTGGCGGCCCTGGTGTCCCAGGGCGCACCCGAAGCGGCCGATCTCCTCGCGCGACGGCTGCCGCAGCGGCCGCAGGCCCTCGACGAGGCGTTCTCCCGCACCCAGCGGCGGCCGCCGTCGCCGCTGCCATGCGCGCCGGCACTCCTGGACGCGGTCCGGGCCCGCCTGGCCGTCCTCACCGCCGAGGCCGGGACGCCCCGCGAGCGCCGTCCGCTCATGGCGGGTGGGCTCGCGGCCGTCAACGAACCGGTGCATCTCATGGGACTGTTGGCCGGCTGGGGGCCCTCCGCGCGGGCCGCGCTGCCCGAACTGACGGACGCACTGTCCCCTCACAGCCACACGGCCTGCCGGGCTCTTGCCGCCGTCGCCGACTGCACGCGCGATGCGCAGGTGGTCGCCACGCTGCGAGCCCGTGCCGGTACCGGATCCCTGAGCGAGCGTCAGACAGCCGGGGCCGCGCTGCACGCGCTGACGGGTGAGGCAGACCTGCTGGTCGGCGTCCTACGGGAGGCCCTCGCCACGCCGGGCGGCGATCACGGCGTGTACGTGCGGGCTGCTGCCGCGCTCGGCGAAGAGGCCCGGCCGCTCGTCCCCGGCCTCCTGAAGCTGCTCGCGGAACCGGCGCCGACCCGCTCCCATGTCCCCGCCGTCCGCATGGCGTTGGACGCCGCCGCCCTGGTCTGGGAACTGACCCGCGACGGGCGCCAGGTCCTGCCCCTGGTCGTGGAGGGGCTGTCCTGGGCCGCCAGGCCTTGGGGTCGGCAGGCGGCGGAGCGCGCCGCAGAGGTGGCCGGCCTTCTCGGGCTCGCCGCCCAGGCGGCCGTGCCGCACCTCCTGCCGCTCATCGACCGCCCGGACACCGTCGCGGCCGCGGCCCGCGCGCTCGTGGCCATCCACCCCGGCGACACCCGGCCCGCCGGAATCCGGCTCACCGACCTCGCCGACCGCGTCCTCGACGCAGTCACGCCGGGGGCGTTCGCGCACACCGCCCTGGCCGCGCTGGACGCACTGGACGCCCTCGGCCCCAGCGCATTCACCCCCGCCCTGCGCGAACGCCTACGGCTACTGGCCGATGGGGACCCGCGCATCGTGGGCTCGGGCAGCCAGACAGACATCATCCGCGACGACAGGGAGGTCCGCGCAGCGGCACGGCGTCTGTCGGCCCGCCTGGCCCGCTGAACGGCCACGCCCCGCCCGGCGGAACGCGGCCCGTTCCCTGGCAGCATCCGCACCACTCCCTGCGCCGGGGTGGCGGTTGGGGAGCGTGCGGATGCGTCCGCGCACCCGTGCCGCCGCTATCCGCGCTGCTGGTAGCGCCGCCACTCGCGTCCGCCGTCGCGAGAGATCCATAGCCCTTCGCCCTTGACCAGGTCGTACGTCGCCGTCGTCGCGTCCGCGATGCCGTAGAGCGTCGTGCCGTCGACGGTGAACGACGTGAAGGTCGCCGGCGTCTTCAGCTCGTGGAAGGCGTTGTTGGCGCGGTCGTCGGCGAGCCGTCCAAGACGTTCGTCGTGATCGACCGGCCTTTCTGGAAGGACGTCGACCCCGAGACCGGGCAGCACGCGTTCAGCACGACGCTCACGGACCGGCTGACCCGGGGCACGTACCTGCTGGACGACGGCCCCGACAATCCGGCCCTGATCTGTCTGTCGTACACCTGGAACGACGACGCGCTGAAGTGGCTGCCGCTCGACGTCGACGAGCGGGTGCGGCTCATGCTGCACTCCCTGAAGCAGATCTACCCGAACGTCGACATCGCCTCGCACATCATCGGCGACCCCGTCACCATCTCCTGGGAGGACGACCCGGACTTCATGGGCGCCTTCAGCGACAACCTGCCGGGCCACTATCGGTACCAGGAGCGCCTCTGCACCCACTTCATGCAGGACCGCTTCGCCCCGGCCCACCGTGGCATCTTCCTCGCGGGCGACGACGTGTCGTGGACCGGCGGCTGGGCCGAGGGCGCGGTCACGACCGGGCTGAACGCCGTGTGGGGTGTCATGACCCAGCTGGGCGGCAAGACCAGCGCGGCCGATCCGGGCCCGGGCGACCGTTTCGAGGAGCTGAGGCCGATCAGGCTGCCGCGTAGGTCCGGGATGCGTGCTATCGCGGGGTCGGTGGCGGTGGGTGAGGCGATGCCGTCCGCCTTGGTCAGGACGATCCTCTTGGTCCCGTCCGGGTGGACCACGGCGATCTGGTCGGCGGGGCGGGTTGCGCGGCAAAGACGACGTCGGAGCGCCTGTTCAGGAACGTGAAGTCGTCGATCCCCACGGCACCGCCGGTCACGACGCGGAACGGCGGCCCGGCGGTGCCGTCGGGGGCCGCCGGGTCCGGCAGCAGCGTGCGGACAGGACGTCGTAGTACACAGCACCGTCGTGGCCCCGTGTGCTGCCGGTGAGCGCGTCACCCGCGTGCCCGGTGACGAGCACCATGCGCCGCCCTGGTGAGGGCCGCCGTCCTCACTTGGGTGACGGCCTGGTCATGGTGATCGGCTCGGGGCACCGCGGACGCGTACGACACCGAGGTGAGGTCGGGGGCATGGCGGTGATGGCCGGAGCGGTGCGAGCCGGGCCGCGACGGCGGCCGGGTCCCCGGCCCGGTCGCAACTCCGTCCTGACCCTCGCCCACGAGCGCATCTGGCGCCTGGAGGAAGCCGATCTGCTCGCCCTCTGGCCAAGGGCCTGTCCAAGCCGCTGCGCGAGCTGGCCGAGACCCGGCTCGCCGAAGTCCGGTCCCACAACATCCAGTTCGACAAGCTGAGGGAGTCCCTCTGATGCCGGTGTCCGCCGCCACCGAGAAGAAGCGCGAGGCCATGACCCGTCTGTACCTGCGAACTCCAGGCGAGGTCCAGCGCGATGAGACGATCCCCGAACCACAGAAACGCCTTTGTGGTAACTGCAGGGTAGGCATCGCGCTCAACGCCGCCAAGAGCGCGCATCGCGGCAAGTGCAGGCGGTTCGCTCGCGGAATGACGCACCTTGAGATCCGCGCGAACGCGGCATGGCCGTTGCCTGCTCGGCAGAGCCGGCCAGCGTCAAACGCCCGGTCGTGGCACGGGTGAATCCTGACGTTCACGGAGCGACGGGACGGGACTTGGGTTGCCACTGCACCGCAGGGCATAGAGCCGTAGACTTCGGCACTCAACGCCGACGACGTCCGGCCGTTGCGCGCGCCCGCGGGGAGGAAATCGCATGCAGGACCCTTCGGACTCGATGGAGATCGCCGAGCCTGAGGAGAACGGCCGGAGCAATACCGCCGACTCACCTGTTGTGGACGATCCGACGTCCAACTCGGACATCGACTCGAGGACGGCGTCGACGATCCTGGTGGAGGTGCTCCCAGGGGTGGCTCTCGTCGCCGGTGAGGTCCCGCCGGAGCTGAAGCCCGATCTGATCGACTTCGGGATCGTGCCGGCTGCCGACCGCAAGCAGATCTCAGCGATCCTCGCCTCGATCGGGAACGCGGCGACCGTGGTCGGCAATCTCGGAAACGCGTTCGCCGGCGTGCAGGGGCTCTACAGGATCGGCGACACGGCACAGGCCCTGCTGAACAGCGGCGCGACGCTCGCCGTCAAGGACGGCGGGAACCTCGGAGCGGTGATGGTTCCTGGCCGCATCCTGCATCAGGCCCGCTTCTACCCCGTGACTGCGGTGAACAAGGCGCGGGGCGCGGCCTCGATCGGGCCGGCGCTGGCCATGGTCGCCCTTCAGATGATGTTGAGTGAGGTCTCGGGACTCGTCAGGACCAACCTCGCGGTGACAAGTCAGGTCCTCACCACCATCCGCAAGGATCAGTGGGCCGAACTGACGGGGCTCGTCGCCGCCATCGATCGCGCGGTCGACCAGGCGCGAGAGATCGAATCGGTCCCGACGTCCTTGTGGGAGGACGTCGCGGGCAGTGGAGCGCTACTGCAGAAGCAGCTTGAGCTCTACCAGGGGAACGTACGCGACCACGTCAGGCAGATCGGTCGGCCCGACGCACGCAGCCACCGTGAGTATCTGCAGACGAACGCCGAGGCGATCGTCTTCGACGCCAACGCCCTCCTGTCCTCCCTCAAGGCATGGACCGGTTATCACGCACTCCGCGCCGCGAGGGCGAGAGCCGCTGGACGCGAAGACGCCGCCGAGGCGCAGTACGCCGAGGTCATCGCGCGCGACACCCGCGCGGAGTTCGACTCCGCTCTCACCGAGACGACGAGCCTCGTCGACGCGCTGACGCGGGAGCTGCGGATCACCGCCGAGCTCCCCGGACCCGACGCATGGCCGCTGCCGGGGAAGCGGAAGGACGTGAAGGCAGCCCGCGAAACCTCCGCCCGTCTTCTGGAGGCGATCGAGCCTCTTGCCAATGCTCTCCATCCGCCGGCCCCTCCGCTCGAGGCTCCGGGCGTCGTCTGCGCACCCAAATCGCTGGATCTCGAGCCGTACCTTCGCATCCTGCGATGGTTCCTCGAGGACGGTGAGACCCTACGTGTCCTCGGCTTCCCCGACCAGCTCGATGCCCTCGGTCCCATTTCTGCGATCATCGGCGGAGCGAAGGAGAAGTTGGCAGCGGCGATGGACAAGGCTGCGGCAAAGACACTGGTAGCCGTCACGGATCGCCGCATCATCCTGGCCAGGACGAACGCGTTCCTCGAGCAAGGCGAGATCCGTCAAGACATCCCGATCGACCAAGTGCGATACGTCCGAGCAGCGACCACACAGGACAGAAGCGCGCGCCTGGCGATCGACCTCATCACGCGCGACGAGAGCATCCGGTGGCTCTTCCGCGCTGAGATCGACAACACTCAAGTGGACGCGCTCGCCGCCGTGCTTGCCGAGTCGATGACGATCCCCGACATTGAACGCGATGAGCTTCAACGGCGGCGCTACGCCCCCATCGAGGCGGGCAAGAAGAGCGAGAGTACTGGCACGAGGTCTACGGAACCGACTGGATCCGAGGCCACGACCTGCGATGCCGAGTAGGCCTCGAGCCCATTGACGAGGGGCGGCGTGATCGATGCTCACCCGCTCCACTTCGTGGGCAGTGGTGTGCGGCCGACCGGCGCCGACATCGACGCCACCTCGCGGATCGCAGGTTTCGGGACAACGGTGCTGCTGCCCGCTACCGCCGCGGCCGGATCCGCTCCGGATCTGGGCAGCCTTCGGCGCCGACTCGCCGTCGGCCGCGCCCAGTTCCGCTCCGCGCGCTGCACCGGCCTCGCCGAAGCCCTTCCGGCCCTGCGCCGAGACGCGCTGGCTGCTCAGGTCCAGAGGACCGGGGCTCGCCAGCAGGCGGCGAGTGCGCTGCTCGCCAAGGTGCACATCCTGGCCGGCGAAGTCGCGGTGAAGTCCGGTGACAGCAACGCGGCATGGGATCGCGCCCGGTCTGCCGTCGGGGCGGGCGAGGCCTCAGGTCCGACTCCGCTGGCCGCCGACTCCGCCGCCCGGCCGGCACGGACCCCTCACGCCCGTTCAAGCGGCCTCACCGCGGGTCACGTCCAGCTGTACCGAATCGGAGTACATCACCTGCTTGTCCTGGACATCGCCGCCGTACGGGCCGCCCGACGAATCCACCCCGGCACGCTCCCGACCGTCGGTCTGTGTCTTGACCCGTCAGCTGCGATTACGCCGACCTCGCCTGACCGGCTTGGAGTCCTTCGCCGCACGCACAGGCGCAGGGCCGATGTAACCAAGCGCCGCGGCATGCCCGTACGGCACACAGGCGGGCCATCTCGCCCCACAGCGAGAGTCTCTCGAAGCGTCAAGCGGCTGACAGACTCCTCCCGGTTCGCCTCGGCGACCTTGCCCGGCAACGCACCGTGAGAAGGTGCACCACCCGTGACCACATCCGCTTCTCCCTCCATGCCGTCATTGCTCGGCGTGTTCGCTCACCCGGACGACGAAAGTCTCCTCGCGGGAGGTGTCCTCGCCCAACATGCCGCCGGGGGTGCACGCACCGGGGTTGTCACCGCTACCTGGGCTCCGGACAGTCACCGGGCGGACGAGCTCGCCGAGGCGCTGGCAGTCCTCGGTGCCGGCCGACCGCGGATGCTCGGGTACGGAGACGCCCGCAACGACTTGTCGGCGCCTGGGCGGACTCGCTTCTGCGACGCGCCCCTGGACGAGGTCATCATCCAGCTGGTCGCGCAGCTGAGGGATTTCCGTCCCGACATCGTGGTCACCCATGACGCCATCGGCCAGCTGACCGGTCACCCCGACCACCGCCACACGCACCGGGTGACGCTGCTCGCGGTGGAGGCCTCCGGGCTCGCGCATCTCTACCCGGAGGCCGGCGCGCCGTGGCAGATCCACGCCCTCTACGCTGCCACCCACCCGCACTCCGGGGTCGGTGACCTGGGACCGCTGCTGACCGGCGTTGGTAAGACCGTGCTCTCCCTCCCGGACGAGTACGTGACCACAACCGTCGACGTGACGCCCTGGGCGGACCAGAAGTGGCGCGCGATCACCGCGCACCGCGGAGAAGTCGCGCGCGAGCGTGCCTTGCCCGGCATCCTCGCCCGCCTGCCCGAGGACACCCGCCGCACGATCATCTCTACCGAGCACTTCACACGCCTCTCGCCCGGGCCCGTCCCGAGCGATCCTCGTCACCTGACGACCTGACGATTCAGAGCCGCCCATCCTGCGGCCTCCGACCTCGCGGGGATTCGGGGCGTCGTCGCCGGCCCCGGAGGCGCCCCGCTGTCCGTGTCCGTCACTGTCGCACCTGGCCTCGAACCCGGCCGCCGGACGGGGCGTTGCCAGTGTGGCGACTTCGCCTACGAGGTGACTGGTGGCCCGGTCGATCCCCATGTGTGTTCGTGCGAGTACGACACCCGGATCTCCGGCGGGCCAGCCGTGTTGTGGGTGGGTTTCCACAGGGAGGAGTTGCGCTGGACCGAACCCGGGGATGAGCCCACCTGGTACTCGACCTGGCTTCTCCGAACTACCAGGGGCGTCCCGTGATCAGGTGACGGGACGATCAGTCCCGAGGCGAAGGGCCGGTATGGGGCAGCCGGAGAACGGCTGCGAGTGCCGCGGGTGTTAGTTTCCTGCCCGTGTTAAATCACCAGGACGAGACCAGGGCGGCCTACGACGGGGTCGTCGAGCTGTATGCGTCGATGTTCGCCAATCAGTTGGAGACGCAGCCGTTCGCGCGGAACATGATCGGCACCTTCGCCGAGCTCGTGCGTGGAATGGGGAACCTGCGGGCAGCCGACGTCGGGTGCGGACCCGGTCATCTGACGGCCATGCTGCACGACTTGGGGCTGGACGCCTTCGGGCTCGACCTCTCCCCGGCCATGGTCGACCACGCTCGGCGAGCCCATCCGGCGCTGCGGTTCGACGAAGCGCGCATGGAGGACCTGCCGGTCGAGGACGGCGCACTCGGCGGAGTGCTGGCCCACTACTCGATGATCCATACCCCACCTGGAGAATTGCCCGCGCTGCTCGCTGAGCAAGTGCGTGTCCTGGCACCAGGGGGCCTGCTCCTGGTGTCCCTCTTCGGGACCGAGGGGCCGGAGCCGGTCCGCTTCGACCACAAGGTGGCGCCCGCCTACAGCTGGCCGGCGGAGCAGTTTGCCGAGTTGCTGGCCGGGGCCGGACTCGTCACGGTGGCTCGGTTGCTCCACGACCCGGCATCCGAGCGGGGCTTCCTCGACACCCACTTGCTGGCCCGCCGCCCGTAGAGCGTGGCCCGTGGACTGGGCCGGGGTGGTGTTGATCATCCGCGTGGCTGAAGCTCGTCCAAGCGGCTATCCGCAGTTGGCCGTGGCGGCCTGCTGATTCACCCGTGTACGCCGTGGATGCTCGGGTCGCCAGGGTGGAGTGGTGGCGCGGCTACCGTGGGTGCACGGCGTAGGTCAGGTGCGTCACCCGCGACGACGGCTCCGAACGGACCGGCTCCAGCGCGACCCGGGACGCGTCCACGCCGTCGAACAGGCGGGTGCCGGCGCCGAAAAGCACCGGTGACAGCGTGATCGAGAACTCGTCGACCAGGCCGGCGTTCAGGTGCTCCAGGATCGTCGCGCCGCCGCCGGCGATGCGGACGTCGCGGTCGCCTGCGGCCTCGCGGGCCTGGTCCAGGGCGTGCTCGATGCCGTCGTTGACGAAGTGGAACGTGGTACCGCCGGGCCGCTCCCACGGGTCACGCTCGGTGTGCGTCACGACGAAGACCGGGGTGTGGAAGGGCGCCTCCTCCGGCCATGCCTGCTCGCCGAGGTCGAACATGCGCTTGCCCATGACGCTCGCGCCGGTGCGCTCGAACGTCTCCCGCGCGACGTCGTTGTCGCGGCCCTCCTCGCCGCCCTCGCCCAGCTTCAGGTTCTCCCGGATGAACCGCAGCGGGAACAGCCACTGCTGCAGCTCCGCCCACTGCGCCATCCAGCGCTGAACGTCCGGGTCGTCCTGCTTATCGGGCGCGAAGAGCTCGTCTTCAACGGGCACGGACTCGGGCGCGATGAAGCCGTCCAGCGACATCGACACACTGAAGAACACCTTCCCGGCCATCAGCCCTCCGCCCCCTTCCGCGCGAGGTCGGCGACGTAGGCCGCCAGGCTGCTCAGGGTCTGCCGGCCGCCCTCGATCGCGTGGTACTTCTCGACCGCCTCGTCGCGCAGTTCCTTGGTGGGGAACACCGTGCGCATCACGATCCGGGTCGTCGCGCCGTCCGGCGCGAAGGTCAGGACCGACTCGAAGGCGTTCGGGTCGTCGCGGGACTCACCGTGCAGCAGCGCGATCCGCTCCGGCGGGACGATCCGCAGCCAGCGGATCCACTCGGAGTAGTCGGTCCCGTCCGGCCCGTGCAGCACGAAGTCCCACTGCCCGCCCTCGCGGAACTCGAAGGACCGCGTGGTGGTGGTGAACCCCTCCGGACCCCACCACCGCGACAGGTGCCGGACCTCGGTGAACGCCTCGAACACCAGCTCCCGCGGGGCGTCGATGACCCGGGAGATCACGATCTCCCGGTCGGCCGTCGCCGGCTCCGCCCGCGGTTCTTGCCTTGCGCCTGCCATCGGTCATTCCTCCTGCCGTGTCTGCTTGAGGTCCTGCACGTAGGTGTCCAGCCGGTCGAAACTCTCGCTCCAGAACCGCTCGAATCCGCCGACCCACTCGTGGACCGGCCGCAGCCCTCGGGCGTCCAGGCCGTAGAGGCGCTGCTTGCCCACCCCGCGGACCCGCACCAGCCCCACCTCCCGGAGCACCCGCAGATGCTTGGACGCCCGCGGCTGGCTCATCCCCAGCTCCTGGGCCAGGTCGGTCACCGGCCACTCACCCGCCCGCAGCAACGCCAGGATGTCCCGGCGCTGCGGCTCGGCGATCGCGTTGAACGCGTCCGACGTCGTCGCTGCTCGTGCCATGGCAGCCATCATATTCCCATATCGGAATACATCAAGCCGGGCGATGAACGCTCGATGCGCCTCGATGGCGTCCGTCGGGTAGATGGCGGCATGTCCCATCGTCGTTCCGATGTGGCCGTGACCAGCGATGACCTGGGCGATGCGGGGCGGCGGCCGTTGAGGACGGAGTCCGTAAAAGGGACGGGTGTGCCGACTTCGAGGTTCGTGGGTGCTGCGGGAAGGCGCACCAGCAGGGTTGAGGCCCCCAGAGCAGCGGCGGCCGCGATGCCCACCAGCCCATGAGTCAAGACAGTGCGCTACACGGAGCGCACCGCCTGGCCGGATCTGCGGATCGGTAGACCAAGAACCTTGTCGACCTCAGCGGATACGGAGTCGAGGAGTTCCTGCCCGAACAGGCAGAGTGACTCTTCCCAAGGGTGCCCAAAGCTGCCCAGGCGGAAGTCTTCGGACAGATAGATGTAGTAGTCACCATCGGGATACGGGCTCAAGGGCCAAGGCTGCTGCCCGGGTCCACCGACCTCTTGGGGGGCGAACCGATACGACGTGTGCTGCCAATCAAGCGCGAACAGCGTGCCATGTGGGCCAACACAGAAGGTCAGCCCCTGCTGGACTATCCCGACCAGACGGTCGAGGCGCTCGTAAGGAGGCTCGTCGGGAAGCGTCGCCAGGCTCCAGGTGACCGACGCGGCAGGCTCCGTGATAGCCGGCCACTTGAACGGATTCATGCTGGGCCGAAAGCTGAACTCCGTGTTGAAGCGGTCCCAGACGCGGCGGTACTCAACTTCTGGCAGCTCGGCCACAGTTTCCCTGATCACCCATCGAGAATATCGACTCGCCCCACCTGAAACTCTCTGGGTGGACTTCACGAAACTGCTGCCAGAACCAATACCGCCGATCCCCACCAGCGACCGTTGGCCGGGCAGGCAATCTGTGATGACGTTCCGGAAGAGCTGCCGGAACGGTGGCCTGGGTGAGGCCGTGCTGGCCACGGTCAGTGCAGCGCCTACTGCAGCACCCCGGATCGACGGCACGCCGCCTGGGCTTGTTGAAGGCGATCGCGCGGCCAGCCGCGCCTCCCGGCTCCCCTCGGGAGGCCACGCGGCTGCCCGTATGCCGACAGCAGGGCAGCCGCCGTGCCGTGGAACGTGTAGCGTCTCGCGGCTCATGTCATGACGCAGCGTTCTGACCAGCAGGTTTTGGATGGGATTCAGAGCGGGTGGCGCCGATGCCTTGTCTCAAATCCCGTGGCACTTCACTGGGGCAGCGCTGGAAGATGACGACGTGCAGCTTCCCTACGTCTACCGTGTCACCAAATACGACCCCGCCGATCGTGACGATCACGGGCACTACACCGGCGTCGAGGACACGATCAGCGATCACGGCGAGATCGAGGCGGCCTATCTTCAGGCGGTCAAGGCGTTCGCCGCGGATGCCGGCATCGACCGTCTGTCTGTCCGCGAGCCGCAGGTTTCGTCGCTCGCTCATTTCGGCGTCGAGCCGCCTATGGACGGCTTTGGTCTCGACAGAGTCTTTCCGAGTGGTCTTGTCGACTTCCACGACGGGGCAGAGGTGCCGCTGAACGTCGGGGTGGAACTGGTGCGGCTCATGCTGCGCGACAGCGGCGCCTGGTGCCGGCTGGAGGTGGAGGGCGCATTCGCGGTGCACGTCGGGTGGGACCAGTACCTCTACATCGGCAGCAGCCGCCCCTGCCACAAGGCGCTCACCCGCACACGCGAGCTCGGGCTGTTCCCAGAGCGCCTGGACGTCTCCCCGTACGACTTCGAGCCCGAGGAGGAAGGCGTCCAGCGACCGGCCGACGACGACTTCTGGACCGGCCTGCAATCGGCGGCCAGCGCCGGACGTGCCGCTCTCCTGGAAGAGCAATACCTCCAAAACGCCTCGCGATGGCACCGCCTCACCAGCGACACCATCGAAACGGTGCGCGCCGCGCTTGCCCCCCGCGCCCGTCTGGCCGTGTGGCCGGACCTGTCCTCCGACATCGCCGCGGTCCTCGGCGCCCTCCCCACCGAGGGCCTCGTCGAATGCGTCTGGCAGGAGAAGGACGGCCAGATCCACAGCGCTGTCGCTGACGATGACGAGTTCCCGGACCTGGCCGCCCGCATTTCCGATGCCGACGCTGCAGCGCTCCTGTCCGTGTACGCCGATGAACGTGTCCCTCTGTTCACCGCTGTCATGCCGGACAGTGACGGAGTGCTGCGGGCGCGCTGGCAGACCGAGCCATCCAGCGACGGGTGGAAGTGTCGACTCTGAACTCTGTGCCATCCCCTGGCGGCTACGGCTCCCGGGACGGCGCAAGGTGATGCGTTCTTCGAGCAGGGCAAGGCGGACGGCAGCCTGGCTGACCCCTTCCCGGTCCGCGATGCTCTGGAGGGACAGCTGCTCCGTCTCGCAAGCCTGGCGATGGAGCAGTCCCCGGCGGGGACCGCTTGGTGAAGCTGTTCGCGCGTGATGTTGTGCGGGTCGGCCCTGGCAGGTAGCGAGATCTGGGTGCGCGCGGTGTGCCGGGTAGCCGATCAGGGCCTGGAAGAACCACCGCTGGGCGTGGAGTGCGGACGCGTTTGGGTCCGACCGCAGCTGTCGTTGCCCTGCCGGCGCCAGGGATCGATGAAGCGCTCCTCCGCTGGCCGAAGACCGTCCGACGAGGAGACAAGCACAGGTAGAAGGCGAGTTCTCCCCTGCGGGTGTTGCGGCGGACCAGCGGATGCCGATGGATACCGCCGCTGGACGGTGCCAGGCCGAGGCGGGCAGACGGTCGGCTGCCGTGTCCGCGCGGACTGAGGTCCGCCCGCGGTTGATCCGCGCGCGCGTGCTGCGGGCGACGGCTAGAACGTACCGATCCGGCGGGACTCCAGCAGGCTCCGCTGGCCGGGATCTTGGCCGTATGCCTCATCGCCGGTCACCCAGCGGGCGGTGACCCCGCGTTCACCGATGCCGCGATCATCTGTCCGGCCAGGGCGGGCTTGGCCGCGACTTCCACCTGCTCCGGTATACCGGCCCTGGATCGGCGTGCGGCGTTCTGGCACCAGGAGTCCTCGGGCAGATGGAGCCGACGGTCAACGTGGCCGGCGGTGCGTGTGTATTGCCGCTGCACGCCTGCCGAGCGGGACCCCTTCTTCACGAAATCCGGTCTCATCGACGATCAGCACGCCGTCGTCGGCGCCGAGGTACTCGAAGACGTAGGCGCGGACCTCATCACGGACCTCGTCCGCGTTCCAGCGGGCGCTTCGCAGGAACCATGCATCGGCCGCTTCGCAGGAGCCGATGCATCGGCCCGGGGCAGGCGTGGCCGGCCTGCTCGGCCAGCTGCCAGCAGTTCTTCCGCTCGACACAGCACAGCAGGCCAAGCACAAGGGCACGTGTCGTCGCGCGCGGCTCCACTCGCCGGAACGGGTTCGCGATGCGAGCCATGGCCTGGTCGAACATCGACTTCCAGCGGGCCGTGTCTGTGTTGTGGCCCGCGGCCATCGCGCGACCCTCAGGAGCCCACACAACTTCTGATGATCACGCGGTGGCCCTTGCGTTGTCGGTCAGGGCCCCGCATCGGAGGTGGACCGGCTTACCGCACCCTGGCGAGGAAGAGGTCGCTGAACAAAGCCATGTGGATGCCACCGCCGTGGGCGTTCAGGACGTGGGCAGTCTCAGCGAGGACCTGCTCGCGCCGGTCAGGGGGCAGGACGCGGTAGCACGAGAGTGAAGCCAGGTATCCCAGGTAGTGGTCGGTTTCGTAGTACTGATCCTGCTGATACCGGACGGCACGCAGGTCCGTGAAGCGACCGTCGCGGCGGCACTCGTCCTCCGGCCAGCCGGACGGTAGCCCGCCCCAGCTCCCGGGCACCTGACCGAAGGTGGACGCCAGCTCACTGTGCGGTGCACCGGCAATCCCGTTACGGCCGTCGACATCGGCCAACGCAGCATGCAAATCCGTGTCATGGGACGCCTGCGGGTTCCAGAACAACGCCACCCCGCCGCCGGGCGCAAGGGCAGCGTGAACCAGGTCCCAACGCCGCTCCGGATCCGTCCAGTGCCAGGACGTGGCGGCGAAGGCCAGCCCGAAGCGGCGGCCGTCCGGCTGCCAGTCCTCAAAAGCGCCGGCATGAACCCGCACCCCTGGATAGTTCACGGTGTTGCGGCGCAGTACCTCCGCCATGCGCGGATCGGGCTCGATGCACACCAGCGGCGTGCCCACCGCGGCGAACAGCACCGTGGCCTTGCCGGTCCCCGCGCCGATCTCCACGGCCGCTCGGTCGCCCAGGGCCGTGTACGCCAGCACCTCCGCAACCAGAGCGTCCGAATATCCCGGGCGAGCGGCATCGTAGAGCTCAGCCACCTCACCGAACACCTGACTGCGTGCCATGTCGACCTCGCCCTGCACGGTCATCCGCACCCCTTCGGCTCCCCGATCGGCAAACGGCACCCTATCGAGGACAACGAAAGCTGCGACCAGCTACAACAAGTCACACTGGAGTTTTAGAGGTCCCGGCCGGTCGCGGCGACGCGTTCGGTGAGCCATCGCGAGGTCTTGCCGACGGCGCGAGCATCCCCGGCTCCGTGGTTGCACATGGCGGCAGTCACCGACAGCGCAGCAGCGCCGGCGTCTGCTGGAGCGTAGTGCCGGTCGGTTCGCTGGTTGCCCAGCGGTCGTGCAGCACGTGGAGGTGGTGCGGAGCGGTGGGCGGCAAAACGCTGCCACAGATCAGGCGGGACATGGGCCGAAGTCCTCGTGGGATCCGTGGATGAGGATCATCCCGGCCAGCGCTCTGATGTCGACGAGCAGCTGCTGGGCAGTCGTCCCCTCGGAGCCGTACAGCGGCAGAGCTTCGGCGGACGCTGGCGTCTGCGGCAACTGGTGGAGCAGAGGCTGAGCCCGCTCGAAGGGGCCGTCTTCCTGGATCGCGTCTGCCGAGGTGTGGAAGTAGGGGTGCCGACAGCACGGTCCCACCAGCGCGGCGAGGCCGGTGGCTTTGCCGGGGCAGTGGCCGGAGCGCGGAGTCTGCCCCCACGGGTGGAGGCCGGAGTCGGCGTCTTGCCGCACTGTGGGCAGGAGTCGACGAGCAGGACGTGGTGCCGGGTGCCAGCGAAGGTCCAGGCCAGTCGAGCCAACGGCCTCCGTTCTCGTCCGGTGACGGGGCCAGGCGTGACGCGGTCGCCGGTGCGGACGATGAGCGCGGCGGACAGTGCCGACTCGTTGCCGGCCGGGTCCACGGTGGCGACCGCGTACCTGACGTACGTGCCCGCGGGCATGTCCAAGTCCTCACAGACGCCGCCGGTGCGGGTCTCGTCGCTCTCCTCGGCGCAGGTCACGCGGGTGAGCCCGGCCGGGTCGAGAGTCTTGCCGGGCGAGCGGTAGACGCGGTAGGTCCCGCCGCCTGCGAAGGTGAGGGCGGCGTACGTCGGCGGGTTGCCGAGCGCGTCGAGGGCGTGGACGCGGTGGCACCCGGTCGGCAACCTGCTGCCAGGCCAGAGTGGCCCACCACGTGTCGCCGGCGACCGCGAGACCGGTCGGCGCCGCCGGGCCCGTGCGGTCCACGGTCACCGCGGTGGCGTCGGGGTAGCTCGAGGTCTGGGTCTGGGTCTGGTCCATCGACGTCGCCGCTGCCTGACCGTCGTCGGCCTGCCGACCGGGGCCTGGATCGGCTCCGGCCACGCGCTCGTGGTTGCCGGTTTCGGGTGTCGGCCCGAGGCATGCTGGTGGCCGTGACCATGGCGCCGCACACCGCGCGCGCCGCGACGGCCGGGCAAGGACGCGTGACCAGCGTCCCGTGATGAGTGAGGGGCACCAGGTGGCGGACGACCGACGAGCAGATCCGTCGCCCGGCACCGAGGCCGGTGTACTGGTGGACCGTCTGAAGGAGCGCATCTACGCGACCATCACGATGATCGCAGTCGTGGTCGGCCTGTCCTACGGCGAGGTTGATTCTCTTGGCGCCATCGCCACGGTCCTGACGACCGCTCTGGGGCTGTGGCTCGCGGCGTTCGTCGCCGACCAGCAGGCGCATCGCACCGTCCACGGCCACCTCGCCACCGGTCACGAGCTGCGCCGCATGCTGTATGTCAGCAGCCCGCTGCTGTCGTGCGCGGTGGGCCCGACCGTGCTGATCGCCCTGGCCGCGCTGGACCTCCTGTCCTTGCACGCCGCGTTGTTGACGGCAGCGGGCGTCGGCGTCATCTCTCTCTTCCTCTGGGGCTGTCTGGGCGGGCTGCGCATGGGAGGCGGCGCCCTGGGGGCGGTGCTGGCCGGTCTCGTGGACGCTGCGATCGGCGTGGCGGTGGCCCTGGTGAAGGTGGCTGCCGGGCACTGACGCAGTGGGGCCGCTGCGGGCCGCGGCCAGCGCCCCAACGACGTCGTCCCTACGTCCGCCTTGGACGAGTACGGGCGCGACCTCACCGACGAGGCCCGCAGCGGACGTCTCGACCCGGTGGTCGGCCGGGCCGAGGAGATCGAGCAGACCGTGGAGGTCCTTTCCCGGCGCACCAAGAACAACCCCGTGCTCATCGGCGATCCCGGCGTCGGCAAGCCCGCCATCGTCGAAGGACTGGCACAGCGGATCGTCGCCGAAGAGGTCCAGGCCCTGCGCAACCGCCGCGTCGTGAGCCTCGACATGGCCGGTCTGGTCGCCGGATCCAAGTACCGGGGAGAGTTCGAGGAGCGGCTGAAGAAGGTGATCGACGAGGTCACGGAGGCCGAGAGCGGCATCATCGTGTTCATCGACGAACTGCACACGGTCGTCGGCGCCGGCGGGGGCGGCGAGGGTGCCATGGACGCCGGCAACATTCTCAAGCCCGCGCTCGCCCGGGGCGACCTCAGCGTGGTCGGCGCCACCACCATCGACGAGTACCGCCGGTACATCGAGAAGGACGCCGCGCTCGAACGTCGCTTCCAGCCGGTCATGGTGCGCGAACCCACCGTCGAGGAGACGGTCGAGATCCTGAGCGGGCTTCGCGACTCCTACGAGGCCCACCACCAGGTCCGTTACACGGACGAGGCCCTGGACGCCGCGGCCGCCCTGTCCGACCGCTACATCACCGACCGGTTCCTGCCCGACAAGGCGATCGACCTCATGGACCAGGCAGGAGCACGCGTGGGACTGCGCGGCCTCGGTGCCCCGACCGGGACCGCGAGCCTCGAGGACCGCCTCACCAAGCTGCGCAGGGAGAAGGACGAGGCCGTCAGCACCGAGGACTACGAACGCGCCGCACAGCTCAAGGAGCAGATCCGGCAGGTGGAGCGGGAGCTCGCAGGCGCCGGCGAAGAGCGGGAAGAGGCCGGCAGTGTGCTCCCGAGGACATCGCCGATGTGCTCTCCGCGCGCACCGGCATTCCCGTCTCCCAGCTCACCGAGACCGAGCGCGAGCGGCTCACGAAGCTCGAAGAGGCCCTGCACGAGCGGGTGGTCGGCCAGGACGAGGCAGTCACCGCCGTGTCCCAGGCCGTGCGCCGCGGCCGGGCGGCCATGGGAGACCCCGACCGGCCCACCGGCAGCTTCCTCTTCCTCGGACCCACGACGTCCCGTTCCAGAGGTGTGCGGCTCACGGCCATTCGCGAGGCCCTCCAAGGCCCGCCTCTGCAGTTCCGCCCCGCGCCGCACCACCGGGCTCCGGTCCCGGCGGCAGCGCCCTCCCACGCGGCACTGCTGTCGCTGTCCATGCTTAGTCTGATGCGCGTCGCCCACCGGCTGAGGGGAACGGCCCTCGGCATTTTGGGAGCGCTGATGCCGGAGTCCGGCAACACCGACGGGGTGGCCGGTGGCTCGGCCGTGCGGTGCGGTGCGGGCCAAGGTGGGGCCGGAGCGGGTGTTCGCGGTAGCGCACGCGATCGTGGCCCGATGGTGGGAGCAGGCCCTGTACTGGGACGAAGAGTAGATCTGGCCGTACCGCCTGCACCTGCTGGCGGAGGCCAGCGTGTCACGCAGCGTCGACGTTACCTCGAGGGCATCCTGTGGGCACTCGCGATCGCGGAGCAGCCGACGAGAAAGGGTCGAGTCATGCGGGCGTCGTCTCAGGGCGTTACGGTCGTGGCTCTCCTGGCGGATCCGGACGTGCCGACGGAGATCGCGCAGCGCTTGGCCCAGACCCTTCCTACTCGGCTCGCCGACAAGTCGGGCCAGGGGCGACGATTCGACGTCGAGGTGGTCAGTGAGCCCTTCACCGCAGGGACCGAGGACCTGTCCACCTTGATGCGCCGGATCATGGACCGCGGAAGTGCGGAGAACTGGGACATCGTCGTGGCTCTCACCGACCTTCCGCTGCACTCACACGGGCACAAGCTCGTTGTGAATCTGAGTCACGAACACGGCTTGGCGCTGCTGTCTCTTCCTTCGCTGGGGGGCCTGCGGCTGCAGACCAGGGCCCGGCGGGCCGTGGAAGAAGCCGTGCTCGGCTTGGCGGGTCCGCAGGCCACTGGGGCTGAAGGACCTCCGCAGAGTCAGCCGCTGCTGGGGCCCTTTGCCCATCGTTTCGCGCCTATCCACCTGCACCCGGTCGGTGCGGAGGAGACCGCCGATCTTCGGTACGTCGTCAGCGGGCTGCGCGGTTACCTGCGGGTGCTCGTCGGTATGGTCCGCGCCAACCGGCCGTGGCGGTTGGTACCGGCCTTGTCGAAAGCCCTGGCGGCCGCACTCGCCACGGGGGCCATCGCCACCCTGGACTCCACCACCTGGAGCCTCGCTGGGGCCCTGAGCGCGCCACGCCTCGTGATCGCCATGGTCGGGTCCGTCAGGCTCATGATCGGCTGGCTGATCGTAGACGGGGAGCTGTGGCATCGATCAACAGAGGGCTCGCCGGAGGCGAGGCAGAGGGCGAGGCTCTACAACGCCTCGACGGTCATGACCGTGGGTATCGGTGTGCTCGTCTGCTACGGAGGCTTGATCGTCATCAACTTGGCGTGAGCGCTGTTCATCCTCAACGACCGAGTGTTCGCTTCCATGACACGAACCCCGCTGCACGCCACGGAATACTTGACGTTGTCCTGGTTCGTCGCTTCGGTCGCCACCGTGGGCGGCGCGCTGGGATCAGGATTGGAGAGCGACGAGGCGATCCGCGCAGCCGCCTACTCCAAGCGCGAACAGGAACGTCGCCATATGCTCCAAGACGACCACGGTGACTGGCCCTCGACGTGAACCGATACCGGCGCAAACGACTCCCGGGCGTGTGTGCTGGCATCGCCGCTCACCGCTGGCTGGCGTGCCGGAGTTCGGGCTTCACGGGGCGTCCTTCGGACCAGCCCACGCCCGCTTAACTAGATGATCGATTCAAGGGATTGGCTGCGCGCATGGCATGGCGGGCGGCCGTGGGTATCGCCCCGCAGCTCACCGACGCCGAGCTGGTCACACTGGCAATGGTGCAGGCCATGCTCGGCTTCACCGCTGAGGCGAGGCGGCTTCGCCACGCCCGTTCCCACCTGTGGCATCTCTTCCCTTACTTGCCCAAGCAGCCCGGCTGCAACAAGCGGCTGCGCAAGAGCGCCGACCTGCTTCGCAGGGTCACCCGCCTGCCGGCTACACCTCTGTGTGGAGCGACGACGTGTGGGTCGTGGACTCCACACCGGAGTGCGGCCGTTCCCGCGAGACCGTCAAACGTTCCGACCTGGCCGGTCGGGCCGAGTACGGGTACTGCGCCAGTCACAGCCGCTTCTTCTGGGGCCTGCGGCTGCACTTGGTGTGCACCCTCCAGGGCCTGCCCGTCGCCTTCGCCCTGGCCGGCGCCAAGGCCGACGAGCGCGAGAGCCTGCTGGACCTCCTCGCCGCCGAACCCGGCCTGGCCGCCGGGCTGAGGCCGGGGCATCCCGCGGCCGGCCCCGCTTGCGGTGTGCGGAACCGGCCCAGGCAATCAACGAGTCAGCTGATCGGGCGCCGTCCGCCAGCGTCCCCTGACGCGCCGTACCACGAAGGCGAGCGGGAGTCCGGCGACGGCTCCGGTCACATCCCAGGCGACGCTCGGGGTGCCGTCGTTGCGGCTGTAGCCGATCGCGCACGCCGTGAGGAAGACGCCGAAGACCAGAATCCCGCCGAACCGTCGCGTTGGCATGTCCACCCTTGCCGCTTGAATCGGAATCCGCAGTTTCTTGTTCGCCGACCCGTCGGAACTCAGGACGCCATGATGACGATGTGAATCGCGTGCGCCGCGATACCGTGGTCCTGCGCTTTCCGCATGCGGAATGTACCGATGTTCGCGAGGGCGTCGGTCCTGGAATTCTTGGGGTTCTCGAATGATTCCGAGCCGATCGGGCAGCCGTGACTGACGCGGCCTCACAGGCTGAACGACAGGTGGCACTTGTACGCAACAGTGCCGCCGACCGCCTCGCCCTGGCACGGGATTTCTATCTTTCCTCCGACGCACTCCGCCCGTACGGCAACGCCGAGTTGAGTTTCACTCATTGGTCGCGTGCTCGCGGGGTGCTCGCCTCCGAATCCCTCGATGCGCCCGGAAGCCCCTGGTGGCGTGCCGTCAATGAACGGCTGCTCCGGGACAAGGCCGAGGCTCGTCTGCTGACCGACGGCGTCTCCGGCACTGCCAGTGCCCGCACCGGGCGCCGCGAAGGCGGACAACCAGGCCGATGTCACGCCGCCGGACGAGAACCCGCAGACCACCACGGGCCGCTCGATGACCCGCCCCGGTCGGTGAAGCGGACCAAGTCACCACCGACGATGTCCAAGCTGCAGCGTCCAGGCGTCCAAGTGGATCGGCCCTGGCCGCTCGGGTCCACCGCGCTGGTCTGGCTGCGGTCGGCCATCAGCCGCGTCGCGGCCTCATAGCCCCACCTGGAATCCGTCTGCGCCGGGATGCTTCTCATTCTTCGCGTTCATCGAGGAACTGTTCGACTTCCCGTAGCAGTCAGGCGAGCGACCCGGCCTGGTCGCGGTCGTATGACTTAGCCTTTCATCTGGCGAGTGAGCAGTTCACCTGGCAGGGCTGAGCGCACTGGTTGGCGAGCTGACCATTGGGTTAGTCAGAGAGTTGATCTCTATCTGGCGACGCCACCTGCGGATATCGATGCAGAGCGGGCGCATAGGATCGCCGACATGGCACTGCGACCTGTTCAGGTGAACATCAAGGCTCTGGACTGCTCGGCGGTCGGCCGGTTCTGGGCGGAGGCGCTCGGCTGGAGTGCTTACTGCCCCGGCGTGACCACCTACGTCGGACCCGTCGGCGGCCTCGTTTGGCCTGACCCGGTCGCCCTGGGCATCGACGTCGTTCCCGTCCCGGAACCCAAGACAACAACCAAGAACCGTGTGCACCTCGATCTCGCCACCATGTCTGCGGCCCATCAGGCGGAGTTGGTCGCGCGTCTCCAGGCTCTCGGTGCGACGCCCGTCGACGTGGGGCAGGGTGTTGTGCCGTGGACGGTCCTCGCCGACCCTGAGGGCAACGAGTTCTGTGTGCTGGAGCCTCGGGAGATCTACTGGGACACCGGGCCGATCGCCCTGGTGGTGGTCGACTGCGCGGATCCGCGGGCCATGGCCCGGTTCTGGGGCGAGGCAGTGGACTGGACCCTGCACGAGGTGACCGACGATCATGCGGTGTTGCGCTCCGCCAAGGGTGTCGGCCCGTATCTCGAGTTCCTCCGCACGCCCGGCGTGAAGACCGTGCCGGACCGCGTCCATCTTGACCTGCTGCCGTACCCCGGTGACGACAAAGCAGCGGAGGTGGCCCGGCTGCGGGCCCTCGGCGCCACCGACCTCGACCTCGGCCAGGGCGACGTCCCGTGGACGTGCCTGGTGGACCCGGAGGGCCACGAGTTCTGCGTCCTCGCCCCGTCCTGACGTGGAGCCTCGACGACACCCCGACAGGTGAGCCTTGTGTGCTCATGCGCCGTGACCCCGGGTGGGTCGGGCTGCGGCGGCTCGGTCGACTCGGGCGGCGAGAGCTCGCGTGTCGGGGGCAGGATCAGCTCGCTCTCCGACCACAAGAGCACCATCTCGACGGCCGGTTCGTCACGGACGTCCCGGGCTGCCTTGCGCGCTCGCCGAGGCCTGCTCGGGCCCGGCCGCTACTGATGGAGTCGACCCGCCTCCGACTCGGGCTCAGCTCTTCCGGGCGGTCTCGGTTCGTGCTGACAAACCTCGGCGGAGGCACTCGACGAGGCGGACGGCGATCGTGCCCTCGGGGTCGAGGCGGGGGTTGAAGATCGTGACGTCGAAGCCGACGGCTCGTTCGTCGGCCAGCGCCGTCCCAGACCCGACCATACGCCGAGCCGACTCCACGGGCCGCGTATGCCTACCTCGTTTCCTTGAGCGCTCCCAGCGACTCCCGAAGGCCTTTACGGCTCACGCCCTTAACCGCGGACCGTGAAGGTTCTGTAGCGGGCCTCACTCCACCCGGCACACCAGCAGGGCGCGCTGGCCCATTCCCCTGGCTCCAGAGGGCACTGACCACCGCGCGAGCCATCACGATCCGGTGGCCCGAGCGTGGGGAGGCCTCGACCGCGTCGCGATGATCGCATCCTTCGTCGCGCCGGCAGGCGGCGAAATCGAAAAGGGATCAGTTCTGCAGAACGTGATTCGCGGGTTTGAATCGATACCAAAGAGATGGATGCGTTGTCGGTTCATTCCTGATGCGGGGAACCCAGATACAGCAGTTAAGTTACCCGCTGGTTTCTCGTGACTTATTTTGCGATTTTCAGTAGAACGAGTTTCCTTTGCGCGAGAGAAAGAGGATCTCCATGGACTCCAAACCATGCAGCAACCTGGAAGGAAGAGGTATATCCCGACGCCGCTTCATTGAAAGAACAGGTTCTATTTTGGGCGCCGTCACTCTGGGTTCATTCGACCTTCCTACCGCCACTGCACTCCCCCAAGAGGCGGCCCAGCTCGAACCCGGAGCGGACGTCACCGCGCTCGTGATCGGCACCGGATACGGAGGGTCCGTCACCGCACTCCGGCTCGCCCAAGCCGGAGTGGACGTCCACATGGTGGAAATGGGCATGGCCTGGGAGACCCCGGGAACGGACGGCAAGATCTTCGCCAACACCACCAACCCCGACTACCGGTCCTTCTGGCTTCGCACACGGACCAAGCAGCCCCTGAGCAATTTCCTCGGATTCCCGCTCGACCGGGACGTGCCGCGGTACACGGGCATCCTGGACGCCGAGGAAATGGGCGGCATCGTGGTGTACCAGGGGCGGGGAGTCGGGGGCGGCTCCCTCGTCAACGGCGGCATGGCAGTGACACCGGAGCGGAGCCGCTTCCCCGACGTGCTTCCCTCGGTCGACGCCGACGAAATGTACGACGTGTACTACCCGCGGGCGAACAGCGCGCTCGGCGTCAGCACGATCGACCCGGCCTGGTTCGACACGACGGACTGCTACCAGTACGCGCGCGTAGGCCGCAAGCACGCCCAACGGTCGGGATTCCGCTTCACGTTCGTCCCCACCGTCTACGACTGGGACTACATGAAGCAGGAGGCCGCGGGGTCGGTGACCAAGTCGGCCCTGGCCGGCGAGATCCTGTACGGCAACAACCACGGCAAGAAGTCCCTGCCGAAGACCTATCTCGCACAGGCCCGCGCGACCGGCCGGGTCAGCATCTCACCGCTGCACAGGGTCACCGCGGTGACCCCCACCACCGGCGGCTACTCCGTGACCATCGAGCAACTCGACACGAGCGGAGCCGTCACCACCACCACGACCGTACGGGCGCAACGGGTGTTCTTCGCCGCGGGAAGCGTCGGCACCAGCAAGCTGCTGGTCCGTCTGAAGGCGACGGGCGCGCTGCCCGGCCTCAACAGCGAGATCGGCAACGGATGGGGCGAGAACGGCAACGTCATGTGCGGCCGGGCCAACCACCTGTGGGACCCGACCGGAGCGCTCCAGTCGTCGATCCCGACGGCGGGCATCGACAACTGGGCAGCGGGCGGCGCGTTCGCCGAGGTGGCGCCGCTGCCGACCGGGATCGAGACCTGGGCGTCGTTCTATCTGTCGATCACGAACAATCCGCACCGCGGCCGGTTCACGTGGAACACGGCGACCGGGAACGTGGAACTGAACTGGCAGACCGCGTGGAAGCAGCCATCGATCACCATGGCGAAAACGATCTTTGACAAGATCAACGCCACTGAGGGGACCATCTACCGCACGGACCTCTTCGGCACCTACAAGATCTGGGGCGACCATCTCACGTACCACCCGCTCGGTGGAGCCGTCCTCAACCAAGCCACGGACAACTACGGCCGCCTGCACGGCCATCCGGGCCTGTACGTGATGGATGGAGCGCTGATTCCCGGCAACGTCAGCGTCAACCCCTTCGTCACCATCACCGCGCTCGCCGAACGCAACATCGAGAAGATCATCGCTGAGGACTTCTGACCGTTCCCGTGTCCCGTCAGGGCGCCGTGCGGACAACTGCGGGCCGACGCGAATGCCTCGGCCCGCAGCCGAAGTGCCACATCAGGAGCTCTGCGACGGCGCGTACGTCAAGAGCCCTGTGACGACGGCAGGACACAGACGCTGTCGAGCCCCAGCACATGATTGAGACGGCCGAAAGCCAGCCATGAGCCGATGCTCATGCTCAGCTCCACGATCTCCGCCTGGCTGTAGTGCGCCTTCATCCGGTCCCAGAAGTCGGCGTCCAAGTTCTGATGGTCGAGTGCGTAGCGCTCCGCGTACTCGGCGGCGAGCCGGGTCCGTTCGTCGAAGGTGTCCGTGGTCCGCCACTGCGAGACCGCGTTCAGGAATCCCTCCTCGACCTTCTCTCCGTCGCGTTCGGTGCGCCAGTCCAGGCAGAACAGGCATCCGTTGATCTGCGCGATGCGCAGGCGGGCGGCCTCGAACTCGCGCAGTCCAAGGGTCGTGTACGCATAGACGGCCAGGGAGAAGGCGCTGGCCGCCTGACCGATCTTGGGCACCATGTCACCCCAGACGTACGGGATGGGCTCGGCGCCCTGGGGGATGTCGATCTGCATGATCACTTCTTTCCCAGTCTGCCCACCGCGGGGCGCAGCGGGACGTCGAGTGCGTCGAAGAGACCCGGTTCGGCCTCGACGAGCCAGTCGATGGCATTCACCAGACGGCCGGCCGCCGTCGCGTTGCCGCCGGCGGCTCGGTTCTCTCCCTCGTCCGTGGCCTCGACCGTGACCTCTATGCGGGGGCGCCCTTCGATGATCACGCGGTGTGCGCCCGCCCCGCCGTCCGGTGGTGCCGGCCAGTCCGGGGCGCAGGTGGCGTGAATACGGGTGACGTGCTCGATGACGATGCGGGGCTCGCCCTCCACCACGCCCTGCACCTCCAGGCGTACAGCTCCCTGGGTACCGGCCGAGAACTCCCCCATCGTGTCGGTGACGACAGACGTCTCAAGGGGACGGCGTTCCAAGGTCTCCTCGATGCCGTCCAGTTCGACGCCCAGCGCCCGTGCCATCATCCGCAGTTGCCCACCCCAGATCATCGTCGGAATGCCCTCGGCAAGCATCAGCGGCTGATAGTCCAGCGGATGTCCCATACCGATCAGGTGGCGGACCGCTTCGTCCTGGTCGTACGTCGAGTAGTCGAAGATCTCCTGGCAGCGGACGGCGTCGATGTCGGATCCCAGCCCGCTGACCAGCAGCGGAAGCACGTCGTTGGCCCAACCGGGGTCCACTCCCGACACGAACAGCGAGCCGCCTCCGGCCTCGACGGACGCGAGCAACACGTCGCGGATCTCGTCCGGTGCGTTCGTGCAGTCGTACATGCCGTACAGGGACGGTGTGACGACCAGCGCGCCGGCGCGGAGCGCGCGGCTGATGTCCTCGATCGCGCCGTCCGGGCGGACGTCACCGGACGCCGCGTACACGACCGCGCGAGGGGCCGCGGAGAGGACCCCGTCCACATCGTCCGTCGCCGCCACCCCGAGGCGCCGGCCGAGTCCGCCGAGCTCGCCCGCGTCCCTGCCGACCTTGGCGGGACTCGACACCAGCACCGCCACCAGGCTGAGCAGCGGATGCGCCGCAACCGCTCGAATGGCCGCGCGCCCGACGTTGCCCGTGCCCCAAACCACCGTGGGAATCATGGGCGGAGGGTAACGATGCGCCCTAAAAGTTCCCATAGCCGTGCACAAGGAATCGGATCCCAGGGCCGCAGCGAGCCGACGTGGGCCCGATCGTGCCTGACCGGCGGCTGGGCGCGTGCCTTGAACGTGTGCTCTCGACGCTTGCTGTTCCGTGGCAGCGAAGGTTGATGCCCAGCTCAGCCCCGGTGCAAAGCACTGTCGACGGGCGACGCATGATGGCAGTCATGGAGAACACGGCCGAAAAGGTCAAAGTCTGGTTCCGGTTCGTCCCTCGTGAGGGCTGGCTGCCGCAGGACACCGAGGGCCTGTGGGCGAGGAGGACCAGTGTCGACACGGCCAGCGTGCAAAACACCCCCTTCCTTCAGAACGGGGTGGCTGAGGGCGACGTCGTACGGTTCCGGACCGACGCCGAAGGGCTCCACTGGGCCGAGGAGCGGGTCAGCTCCTCCGGCAACTGCACGATCCGTGTGCTGCCCGTCCCCACGGGTCCGCTGGGCCGCAGCCCCCAGGCGGTGCACCAGCGCCTCTCCGCATTCGCGCTCGGAGGCGAGGTTTTCAGCGCGGACTTTCCTCTGGTGGCCCTCACCGTACCGGCCGACGCGGACTTCGCCGGGATCAAGGCGCTTCTGGCTCATGGGCAGAAGGAGGGCTGGTGGCACTACGAAATCGGGTGCGGCACGGATGCGTGGTGGAACGCCTGACCTCTCCTGGCGCCTGTTACGGAAGTGGATTTCGGTCCTGGCTGATCACGCCCGTGGGGTTACCCCGAGCGGCACGCTGTCGAATGTGGATCAACCGTCCCATGCGTCACCGAGCCGTGGCCACGAGGTACGACAAGCTTGCCGTCCGCTACGAGGCGACCGTACTGGTCGCAGTCCTCAACGAATGGCTGTGACCAGCACCTGTCCACAGATCCTAGGGGTGGATGTGTGTGCGGGCCTGCGCAATCCACCCCAACACAGCCTTGGCATCACACCTCTCGGCGACCGACTCGGCCTCATCTAGGTGGCCGAGCGCCGTCGACCGATCGCCGGTCTCGGCCGCGAGGTAGGCCAGCGCCACCAGGCCGGCCGCTTCCCCGGGCTCGAACCCGATCTCCCGGCGCAGCGTCACCGATTCGGTCAACCGCTCGCGGGCCTGATCAAACTGGCCTGCGTCCTTGTCGGCGAAGCCGAGATGGCGTGTCGCGTAGGACATTGTCATCCGGTCGTCGACGGATTTCGCCAGCGTGTACGACCGCTCGAAGTACGGCCTGCCGGTGGCGCCATCGCCCTTCACCACCTGATGCCAGCAGCCGACCCAGAACAACGCGTCCGCCTCACCCGACGCGTCACCCAGACGCTGGTACAACTCGGCAGCGCGCTCGAACAGCACCAGTTCCTGGCTGTTCTCTTGGCGGTCGTTCAGGAAGCGGACGTGCAAAACCTTGCCCCGCGCCATGGAGAGCGGTGCCTCGATCGCGTCCAACTCGTCATCGGACCGGTCCAGCGCGGAAGTGTCCCCTCCGAACATCGCCGCCCCGAACAACTCTCCCGCACGTTCGATCCAGTCCTGCCCCGGCATGCCCTGCCCCTCCCCATCTGACGATTCGCGTGCTGAGGCTATCTCCGAGCTCCCTGTGGAACTCGGCAATTTCCAGGGTGACCCTCAAGCTCCCCATCGTCCGCGAGCCTGGAGAGAATCCGGGGCACGGTCCCGAACCGTCAGCCTGCGCCGACCGTCAGTCCGGTCTTCCGGGTTCAGACAGCTTGTGGATGGAGACGGTCACGGAGCTGCGGATGCGGCAGTTCGAAGGCTTGTTGCGGTGGTGCGGGAGCGGGGCGGTAACGGGCCCGGGGGCGGCCGCCCGTGGTGTCTGCCGCTGGCCGATCGGGCCAGGCCGTCGCCCACAACCTGGCCCCCGCCACATGATCAGAACACTCAACCCGGGCCCTGACCTGCCAGATCACAAGCTGCCACAACTGCAACACGCTTTAGCCCCCAGGTCTTCGCGAGCAGTCATCGATGGCACGCGCTGCGCCGCCCGCGCGCCCGGACCGGCCCCCGCCTGGCACGGAGCCTGCCACCCGCAACGGCCCCTGCCTCTCCCGCGCGCCGTACTTCGTACAACCGCGCGCGGGCCGGAAGTCCCTCGCCCGACACTCCGCGGCCGGGCGCAGGACACCGGCCCGGCGCGGGGACGGCGGGCCCCAGCACTCCCCCACACACACGAGAACGCTGCCCCCGCCCCGGCTCCCTCGCCCGCCTCCGCCAAGGGTTTTCCAGCGCAGGACACTAGCGTGGCGTGGTGTCGTCGGCCTTGAACGGGCCGCCGTGGCCGGGCACGATCAGATCCGCGGCGGTCAGCACCCGGAGACGGGAGGCGCGCAACACCTCACGGTCGGGGGCCACCGGGTCGTCCGCCGGGCCGTTCGCGTGCCACCACAGGTCACCGGCGAAGGCGACCACGCCCGAGTCCGTGCCCGCCAGCAGGGTGATGTCCTCGGCGCTGTGGCCCGGGGTGCGGATCAGCCGTAGCGACGGGGTGAGTTCGTAGCCCTCGGCATCCCGGTTCGTCCACTGATCGCCGAGGTACTCCACCTTGTGGTCGTGTACCCGGGCCCGTCCGAACAGGCCTACGTTCATGGTGTTGTCCGGGTGGTGGTGGCTGAGCACCACATCGGTGATGTCGTCCGGGCCGAGTCCCATTTCCTCGAGCGGGCCGAGGATATGGTCGCGACTCGCCACCATGCCCGGGTCGAAGATCACATGCCGGCCGGCGTCGGATATGTAGGAGACGGTGGCGGCGACTCCGGGGCCGGTGGAGCCGACGTATCCGGTGGTCAGGATCGTGTACACGGCGCTGCGGCCGAGCGGTGCGTCTGTCATGGCCTCAACCCTTCCAGGCAAGACGACCGTTCACGAGTGGCACAGCTGCCGCTGATCACAGGTTTAGTGCCACACTGCGCGTGTGCCTCCCTTCGTCACCGTCGCCGCGTACACCCCGCCCGGAGTCGGCATGCTCGCCGTCGGCATCGTCGCCGAGGTCTTCGGCCCGCACGGCCCGACACTGCCCGGCTTCGACTTCGCCCTGTGCACCGACCGGCCCGGGCCGGTCCCCACCGACCTCGGCATACCGCTCACCGTCACGCACGGCCTGGACCGGCTCGCCTCCGCCGATCTGGTCATCGCCCTGCCATGGGCCGGATTCCGCACGCCACCCGCGCCCGCCGTGCTCGACGCGCTGTCGGCCGCACACGAGCGCGGCTCACTGGTCACGGCCCACTGCGTCGGCGCCTTCGCGCTCGCCTCCGCCGGACTGCTCGACGGCCGGCGGGCCACCACCCACTGGCGGTTCGCCGACCTGCTCGCCAGCCGCCACCCGGACGTCACCGTCGAACCCGACGCCCTCTACATCGACGAAGGACGCATCATCACGGGCGCGGGAGCCGCCGCGGGCTTCGATCTCTGCCTGCACCTGCTCAGGCGGGAGTACGGAGCCGCGATGGCCAACACCGTCGCGCGGGACGTGGTGCTGCCCTCCCACCGCGACGGCGGACAGGCACAGTACCTGGCCGCCCCCGTCCCCGAAGACTGCCGCGACGACCGTCTCACCGAGGTACTCAGCTGGGCCCGCGAGAACCTCCACCAGCCGCTTCCCGTCGCGGAACTGGCCCGGCGCGCCGTGATGAGCAAACGCTCCTTCGCCCGTCGCTTCACCGCCGCGACCGGAACCACCCCCCACGCCTGGCTGCGGAGTCTGCGTCTGAGCAGTGCCGAGGAACTCCTGGAGACCACAGACCTGCCCGTCGAGGAAATCGCCCACCGCGTCGGATACGCAAGCGCGGCCGTCCTGCGCGAACAGTTCGTGCGCCGCCGGGGAGTACCGCCCCGCTCCTACCGCCGCTCCTTCACGAACACGCCCTGACGAACAAGGCGAGCCAAGCAAGCCAATCAGGCCGCTCAGGCCGCTCAGGCCACACAGGCAAAGCGGGCAAAGCGGGCTGACGCCGATCCGGGCAAGGCCCCCCACTCCCGCAGGCACCAGGCCGCGGCACGAACCGGCATCGAACGGACCGCGGCCGCCACCAGCCGCTCGGTGGACCGGGCCCGCCTCCCGCACGGCTGGCCCCCGCCTTCCCGGCCGGCGACGGCGAGGAAGTCCACCCCGCCGAGCCGCACGGTCTGCGGCACCAGCGCGCCGGTGGCCATACGGCAGGCGGCAGGGGACGGCGAACCCAGCGAGGGAGACCGCCTCACGCCCCTCTTCGGCACGACCTCCCGCACGCTGTGCCCAGGCTGCTGTTCGGCGTCGACCGTTCCACCATCACCCGCGCGATCGGGGAGATGCGTGGAGATGCCTGCGCTCCTGGCCGAGCGGGGATGCGCGGGATCCCCGACTGGCGAAGAAGCCCGCCCGACACCTACCGCGCCATCGCCGGCATCGTCTCCGACCGCACTGCAGACGGCTGTGTTCCTGCTCTGTTTCCCCGAAGGCACCGCCCACCAGGCTGCGGAGGCTGTTGGCGGCGGGCTTCGGTCAGCCGCGCTCCCTGTAGTTCATGAACCAGTGAGTGTCGAAATAGCGGGCCATCGTGAACGGGTGGTGCGGGTCAGTGAGAATGCGGCAGACGAACTCCGCGGCCTGGCAGTCGAAGAGGACGTCCTCGCCGTCGAAGGACTGGACCACGACGGGCCAGCGGTCGGGGTCCTCGCTGTCGGCCCTCCAGCAGTACAGGTCCTCGTGCTCAGTGCCCGCCCAGATGAGCAATCCGTCCTCCCTGAGACGCGTCCACGGCTCCTGGTTCAGGGCGAGGTATCCGTCGAAGGCGCCCTCGCCGAACGTCTCGACCATGCGCTTGTAGTCGCTCGGCAGTGCGCTGCCCAGGCGCGACTCCACCTTCGCCCAGTCCACGTCTGGCCGCTGGGCGGGCTCTGTCCAGCCGGTGATCCGTCTGAGCCGCTCCATCCAGTCGACGTCCTCGTCCTCGTCCGGAGCGACCGCCAAGGGTCCTGGCACCTCCCTGTGAGCGACAACCAACACCAGCCGCTCGGCTCCCTCGGGGTCCCGCGCCGTACCCGTGCCGACCCACTGATTTCCGTACGCCCACGCCCGTATCGTCACGGCCCGGTCCTCGAAGGGGACGAGGAGAGCCGCGCCCCTGGACTCGTCGACCGTCGGATCGGTGAAGCCGTCGAGGACGAGGGTGCGAGGGGCGCCGTACCTGCTGTCGAGCAGGTCGGTCAGGTCCTGCGGGTTCAGGTCGTCGGGCAGGTACGTGTAGCCGTCTCCCGGGTCGAGTTGCGCCAGCAGGTCGTTGACGGTCGCTTGTGTGAGCTCCATGGCGGACAGTGAAGCGCACTGCACTGAGTTTCGGCTCGGCCAAGTCCGGCCCGACCACGTCCGGCCCGGCAGATTCCCGCCTGACACTCGCACCCGCCCGACAGGCGCTCGTCACAGCCCAATCAACCAGGTGGCCCTGCCGATCACCAGGCGCCATGAGAGAACCCGGCCTGCTCTGCACAGCTGGTGTCGGCAGACCAACACCGAGAGCACACGACGGCACCCAGCTGTGTGGCGAGGCGGTGCAACGCCTGCCGTCGTAGCGGTCGTTGACGTCGATCGCCTTCCACTGGTTGAGTGGCTCAGCCACTGAGCAACAACCGAAGGGAGATCACTGTGGAGACGCTGCCGCGCGAGACGATCGTCGACGTCCTGGAGGGCCGACTGAGGGAGGACATTCTCAACGGGCGTCACCCGGCCGGGAGTTATCTGCCACCGGAGCGCACCCTCGCCGACGGCTACGGCGTCACCCGCACCACCCTCAAACACGCCTTCGGCCGACTCGTGCAGGCAGGCCTGCTGGAGACACGCCACGGTGTCGGCACCCGCGTACGGGACTATCTGCGCCTGGGCGGCGCCGATCTCCTGCCGATGCTCGTCAGGCACAGCCCCGACTGGATCGACGAGATCTTCGAAGTACGGCGCAGCATCGGCATGTTGATCGCCGAGCGGGCCGCGATCAGGGCCACCGGGCGGCAGCGCGAGGAGTTGCGCACCTTGCTGGCCGCTGTCCGTGAGGCACAGGGCGGTGACGCGGTACAGCTCGCGGATGTCGAGGTGCACCGGGGTCTGGCCCGCGCCACCGGCAATCGGGTCTACGTGCTGCTGACCAACACGCTGTTCAACGCCTACCTGCCGGTGCGCGCCGCCCTCGTCGGCCCGTTCACAGACGCGGGCGCCGCACATGACCGGCTGGAGCCGGTCGTCGAGGCGGTCGGGTCCGGGGACGCGGCCGAGGCCCGGCGGGCGGCCGAGGCGTATCTGACGGCAACCGAGCGCATCATGCTGGGGGGCATTCGATGAGCACGGCCGCCGCTCCGGCCCGGCGAACGGCCTTTCGCGAGACGATGCTCGGCACGCTGCGCCTGGAGGAGGATGCGGGCCGGGTCCGCAGGGTCCGCCTGGAGCTGCAGGTGACCACCGAGGGCCTGTTGCAGCCGCTGCGTACGGTCGCGGCCCTCGCCGTCGGCCGCATACGGATCACCGGCTGGGCCGGGGAGCCTTCCGTCGAGGGAGAGTTGGAGATCTCGCCGCTGGCACGGCGCAGGATCCGCTACCGCCTCGCGTTCACCGCCGCGGGCCGCCGGCTCACCCTGGACGGCTGGAAGTCGGTGACGCCGCGCCGGCCGGTGACCTCGATGACCGTCCTGCCGTACACGCTGTACGAGGACGGCACCGCGGTAGGAACGGGCACCCTGCGATTCCCTCTCGCCACGCAGCTCCTGCCGTTCCTGGCGAGCATGCGCGTGACGCGGCAGGAGAATGCCACTGCCCTCCTTGCGCCTCGCTGGCGCGGCGAAGCAGGGCGCACCGAGGTCTGGTACACCACCGTCACAGACCCGGTGACCGGCAGCGGAGTGTGGCTGCATCACGAACTGGTCGCGCCGGCCGACGGATCCGCGCCGTACACGCACGGATGGGCCGCGTTCTTCCCCGAGGGCGGCCCCGTACGGCACGCCCGTTTCGGCCCCGCCCCGTGGGCGGCTCAAGACGTCGGATTCGCCGCGGACGGTGTCACCGTGCGGCCCGGCCGGCTGGCCGGGTCGTCTCAAGACGGCACCCTGCGCTGGGAGTTGACCGAACGGCCCACCGACACGGCGCTGTACACCTTCCCCCGCTGGTCCTGGCGCCACCCATGGCTGCCCGCATCTCACGTCCTTCCCTCCGCACGCGCCCTGTACGACGGGACGGTCACCCACGACGGCACGACGCTGACACTCGCCTCGGCTCCCGGGGCCTCGGCCCGGATCTACGGCCTGGGCAACGCCCGCCGGTGGGCCTGGCTGCACGCCGACCTCGGAGGCGGGGACGTCCTGGAGATCGTCGCCGCCCAGTCCATGCGGCCGGGCCTGCGCCGGCTGCCCCCGCTGGTCTTCCTGCGGCTGCGCAGAGACGGCCGCACCTGGCCGCGCCGCGCCGAGCGGACCGCGGTCGGCCGGGTGGGCTGGGGCCGTTTCCGGGCCGGCATCGACCTGCCCACCTGGACGGTCACCGGCCGCTGCGGACTGCGCCGGATCCGGGTGGAGGTCACCCAGGACCCACAGCGCACGCTGACCCTCGACTACACCGACCCGGACGGCTCCCCGGCGGTGTGCCGCAACAGCGAGCGCGCCGACGCCCATGTGCTGCTGGAACGCCGGTGGTTGGGCGGCTGGCGCACCGAGGCCGCATGGGATGTGCGCGGCACGGCACACGCGGAAGTGGGCACCCGGTGAGCCCGGCCCTGGCGGGCCTGGTGGCCGCGCTCATCGCCGATGACGGCACCGCCACCTGGCCGGCGCGCGTGCCCGCACGGCTGGAGGACGTGCTCGCCTCGATGCCGGCGGCGGCCCGCATCGGCCTGCGGACGGCGGCACGCACCGTGAACGCGTTCGCGCAAGCGCGCACGGGACGCGGACTGGCCGCACTCTCACCCGGCGAACGGGACGCGGTGCTCGCCGCGCTCGCGGCCGCCCCCGGGCTGCTCCCGCTCCTGGACGCGCTCAAGGTGCCCGTCCTGCTCGCGGCCGGAACCGAGCGGATGCTGCACACCGCTCCCCCGGCACGCGGCCTCACGCGCCCCGACCCGCCGCTCACCTGCACACCCGCCGACGCCTGGCCGGCACGCTCGACCGCCGACGCTGTCATCGTCGGCTCCGGCGCCGGTGGCGCCATGGCCGCCCGCACCCTGGCCAGGGCCGGGCTCGACGTGGTCGTCCTCGAAGAAGGACACCACTACTCCACCGAGGACTTCGCCGAGCGCACCCCGCTGGAACGCTTCACCGATCTCTACCGGGACGGCGGGGCCACCATCGCCGCCGGCCTGCCACCCGTACTGCTGCCCACCGGCCGGGCCGTCGGCGGCACCACCCTCGTCAACTCCGGCACCTGCTATCGCACTCCGGACCACGTCCTGGCCCGCTGGAGCACCGGCATCGGATTCGAGCTGGCGAGCGGCTTCGGCCCTCACCTGGACGAAGTGGAACGGACCCTGAACGTGGCCGACCAGTCACTGGACGTCATGGGCCACAACGGCCGCATCGCGCTCGCCGGCGCCCGTGCCCTCGGCTGGTCGGGCGCACCCCTGCGCCGTAACGCGCCCGGCTGCCAGGGTTCCTGCCAGTGTGTGGTGGGCTGTCCCACCGGCGCCAAGCAGAGCGTTCAGCTGTCCGTCCTCCCCGACGCCTGCGCCGCCGGCGCCCGGATCGTCACGGGGGCGAAGGCCGAACGCATCCTCGTGGACAGAGACCGGCCCGGCCTGCCTCGTGCGGCAGGCGTGCGGGTACGTCGCACCGACGGCCACTTCGAGATCCTCGCACCCCTCGTCGTCGTGGCCGCCGGCGCCCTGCAGTCGCCGCCGCTGCTGCGCCGCTCCGGCCTCGGCCGGCACCCGCGCCTGGGCCGCAACCTGAGCGTCCACCCGGCCACCAGCGTCGCCGGCCGCTTCGCCGAACCGGTCACCGCCTGGCAGGGCGTCCTGCAGAGCGTGGGGGTGGACGAACACCACCGCCGCCACGGCGTGCTGATCGAGGCGACCGCCACCCCACCCGGCATGGGCACGTTCGTCCTCCCCGGTCTGGGCGCCGAACTGCGTCGCGAACTGGACGGCGCCGACCGGCTCGCCACCTTGGGTGCGATGATCGCCGACCTGCCCTCCGGGCTCGTCCTCGGCCACACCCGCACCCTGATCCGCTACGACCTGCACCGCCGAGACGCGGGGCGCCTGTTGCGAGCCGTGGCCGCCATGGGCGAACTGCTCTTCGCCGCCGGCGCGGTCGAGGTCCTCACCGGCATTCCCTCCTCGCCCCGGGCCCACAGCCTCACGGAACTCCACTCCGTCCTCGCCCACACCAGCGCCCGCCGGCTCCATCTCTCCGCCTACCATCCGACCGGAACCGTCGCCGCGGGCGCCGACGCCCAGCGCTGCCCAACCGACCCCACCGGACGGCTGCGCGGAGTGCACGGCGTGCTCGTCGCGGACGCGTCCGTCCTCCCCACCTGCCCCGAAGTCAACCCACAGCTGAGCATCATGGCCGCCGCCCTGGCCATCACCCACCACCACCTGCGGCAATAGACCGACCGGCACCGAGCCGGAGCCACGGGGCGGCGCGTGCCCGGGCCGCGACCGGCCCGCCGTGCACGACGAGCCGCCCGCCGGGGGCCAGGACGCGGGGATCGAGCAAGCGGGATCGGGCAAGCGGGTCGGGCACCGGAAAGGCGCGGCGCAGGAGTCCATTCGTGCGCGTAGCGCCTGGCGCCGACCGCACCACCGTTGATCCGCCCCTGCGCCGTCGCCGTCGTACGGCCGGCAGGGACAGCGCACCCCCCGGCGCAGAGCCAATGCGGTGGCGGACACGGGGGCGGACTCGGCCCACACCGAGCTCGGCCCCCGTCGAGCCGGCCGGTGGTGTACGAACGGCTCATCCGCTCGATCGAACAGCCACCGGCCGGCCCAGTCGCCCGATGAGGATGTGGCCCGGTTCGATCAAGCAGAGGCCGTATCCGTCCTGTTGGGGCCCGGCTTCGGTCCCGGTCGGAAGGCCGCAGCCAGGTCGGGATCGCGGCAGTAGGGCGGCAGTAGGTTGGGGCGATGGATGACTCCCTGCCGCCCGGCGGCGCTGTGCTCGACGCGGACGAACTGGATGCCCGGTGGGCGGACGCCTGGCGGCCGGAGCAGGTCGCGGAGCGGTTGGGTGGAGTGCGTACCCCCTGGTGCGTCGCGGCGGGGTGGGCACTGGATCTGTTCCGCGGAGGGCAGTCGCGGCCGCACGGCGACCTGGAGATCGCGGCACCCGCAGTGGATTTCCCGGAGATTCGGGACCGCTTCCCCGAGTATGTGTGTGACGCGGTGGGTTCGGGACGGGTCTGGGCAGGGGCAGGGGCAGGGGCTGAAGCACTGGCGGCCACGCACCAGACCTGGTTCCGGGATCCAGCAAGCGGCCAGTTCCTGTTCGACGTCTTCCGTGAGCCGCACGAGGACAGGACCTGGATCTGCCGAAGGGACGAGAGCCTGCGGCTGCCGTACGACGTGATCATCGAGCGGACCGCGGACGGGATCCCCTACCTCGTGCCGGAGTTGGTTCTGCTGTTCAAAGCGAAGGCGCCGCGGCCCAAGGATCAGGCGGACTTCGACGGGGTGTTGCCGCTCCTGGGCCGGGCGCGGCAGGACCGCCTTGGCGAGTGGCTCGACCGCGTGCACCCCGGGCATCCGTGGCTGACGCGGCTGGCACGGTAGGTGGCGCGGGCCGTTCCCGCGGAACACCGAGGACGACCGGCCGCCGACCGTCCCCGCCGGCGTCCCGAATCTCGGGGCCGCCACCGCGCCCGGTGGGTTCGGCGTGGCCGGCCAAGGCAATAGGGCGCGGGCGACGACGGCGACGGCTGGGAGGGCGGCTGCGGGCGGGCTGACACGGCCTGCGTCCGGGTGGGCGGAGGGCAGTGCACGGCAGCGTTGGAGCCTCCAGCGGTCCCGGTCCGTTGCCGACGTCCTACGTCGAGGGCTGGACCCAGCTGAAGGCGGTGGTCATCAACGCGGCGTGACGCGCGGCCTCCGCGCCGGAGACAGCGGAACGGCGACCGGTCGACGGCCTGCCGGCCGGGGTTTCCTCCGACGGGCTGCCGCCCGGCGAAGGGTGGACGACGCAGTCGCCGCATCAGCGACCAGGCTCGCCCGCCCCCTGTCCGTTGCGGATCACGCCGTAATCGGCCAGTCCGACCGACTACCGATAGCCCTGGCCCCAGTGCAGATCACGCGGGCCGACGGTGGACAACCGGTCCGTTCGATCATGCCGATGCCGTTCGCGGCTCGGGAGGAGCGGGTACTCGGGGTCCGCACAGCACATCGGACAAGTACTGAGGCGATCGCCATGACGGACAACCCAACCAGCCTCCGTTCGGCGGGCCACCCGGAGGCGGGCGCGAGCACACTGAAGAACCGGACGGGGGCCGGGGCTTCGGCGGAGACACGTGGGAAGACCAGTATCGCGGACGGCGTGGTGGCCAAGATCGCGGGCATGGCCGCCCGCGAGATCCCGGGCATCCACAACCTCGGCGGAGGTATGGCCCGCGCCTTCGGCGCCATGCGGGAACGGGTCCCCGGTTCCGGCAGCGGCATGACACGCGGCGTGAAGGTCGAGGTCGGCGAGCGCCAGGCAGCCGTCGACCTGGACGTCGTCGTCGAGTACGGCGTCTCCATCGTCGAGGTCACCGGTGACGTGCGCGCCAACGTCATCAGCGCCGTGGAACGGATGACGGGGCTGGAGGTCGTCGAGGTGAACATCGCCGTCGACGACGTCCACCTGCCCGACGAGGAGGAGTCCGAACCGACCGAGGACCGCGTGAGGTAGCCCTCCGTGAACCCACCAGGCGTGCAGGAACTCCCACACCGCCGCGCTCTGGTCCGCGGGCCGCCGCTGCCAGTGGCCACGCGCAAACGAACGTCCGACCTCCTCCAAGCCCCCGTCGGCCCCACACCCCATTCCCCCTGGCGCAGTGGGGCCGACGCACGCCACCCCACCGGCTTCAAAGACGCCGCACTCCCCTGTAGACACCCCCGGCACACTGCGGCCCACCTCACGAACCTCGGCGCCGAGGTGCCACTCCTCGACACGGCGCCCTGCTGCTCCCCGCCGACCTGCGCCCGGGGGCAAACGGCGCCGCATCTCGCCCGGCGGGTCCGTGAAGCCCGTACGCCCGGACGACCATGAGGATGCCCGATCTCACGCATGGCAGCAGGATTGCGATATCTACCGTTTGTACCGGATCGGAGACGTGGATGAGTGACCTCAAGTTCGAGCAGAAGCGCTCGCTGTCACGCCGCGAGGCAGCTGACCAGCTCACGGCACTCGCCGCCGCACTGAGAGAGGGCGGACAGGCCGAACTGGAACTCGGCTCCGTAGTGCTCAGCCTGCGGGTCCCCGACAGCCTTCACAGCGAGATAGAGGTCGAGGTCGAGGACGGGCAGATCGAGCTGGAGATCGAGTTCACCTGGCCGACCACCCCGAACCGGACAGCCGCCCCACAGGCAGCCGCAGTCACCCGGCCGGCCACCGAGCGCAAGAGCGTGCCTGCCAAGCCCACCCGAAGCAGCACCGGCACCAGCGGGAGCAAGAGCGCGAAGCGGACCTCCCCGAGAACACCCCGATCCACAGCATGAACCTCCGGCCGGCGCGCCACACCCCGTCCGGCGCCGCGGCCGAGCCGGCAGGAGGTGTGCAGGCCCCCATGACAGAACTCGCAGGTGTTGTCGGAGATGATCAGGCGATGCGGCAGAGCTCCGCTGGACCAGTGGAGGCCGCGGCGCGGACCACGGTCACGTGCACGGGACGGGCGGGGCGGGCGGTGGCCGCGGCCTGCGAGCGGTTGCGCGCGAAGACGACGAGGCGCAGCACCGCGAACCGCGCGACGCCGGCGAGGGCGGAGGCGGACAGGTAGACGGCCTGCTCGAGCACCGCGCCGGGTGCCGCCACCAGTTGCTGCAGGAGCAGCATCGCCCCGCAGGTCACCGCGTACGCGGCCGCTGCGGACCCGGCCGACTGCGCATGCTGGCGCCCGGTCGCGCGCCCGCCCGCGCCGAAGGTGAAGCGGGCGTGCAGCTCGGTGGCGAGGAGCGTGGAGACCACGGTGATCAGGGCGTTGGCCAGGACCCAGGGGATCCAGGAGGCGAGGGCCGCCACGGCGAAGCTGGAGGCGATCCCCACCCCGCCGCCGCAGACCACGAAGCGGGCGAAGGCGGTGAAGGCGCCGGGTGCCGCCTGCTGTCTACTCCGCGCCGTATCCATGATCCGTCCCCCTTGATCGCCCACTCCGCGAAACGCGCACCCCTCGATCTGCGAGGCCATCGACCCCTGGTTTCGCTAGACAGAAACGCTACGTTGCATTCATTCACCAGGCAACGTATTTATTGCACAATCTGCTCAATCACGCAGGTGAAAGCGGCAAAATCGTTGCAATGATCTCAAGGTAATGCAACAAGCGAAACCTTGTTCGTTGCAATGAATCGGAGGTGAACGCTATGTCGGAGACACGCTCGAAGGTGTGGGCCGGCCGACGGGACCTGTTGCGGCCTTTCGGCGCCCCGGACTGCCTGCTGCGCACCACCGGCCCAGATCTTCGTCGGATGCGTGATCACCCTCTCCGCAGCCGTCGGGCTCCACCGCGCACGGACGGCGCCCCGCCCCTGCCGCAGTGGTCAGACACCGCCTGCCACCGCCACCCCGAAGATCAGCAGCACCACCCCGGTGACGATGCTCATCCCCCGTCGCACCGCCGGCCGCGAGACCAGCGACTTGCCCCTACTCACGGCCCAGGTGAACAGCAGGTACCAGCCGGCGTTGACCATGGCCCAGATGACTCCGAGGGCGATGGACGAGATCAGGACGGGACCGTGGGCCGTGACGAACTGAGGTAGTACCGAGACCGCGAACACGCCGGCCTTGGGGTTGCCGAGGTTCGTCCCGAGTCCGGCGAGGTAGGCGCTCCACCAGCCCCTTCGCGCGCCGTCCGAGGATGAGGCGGAGGCGTCGGGCGCCCTGAGGGCGGCGCGGAGTGTGACGACGCCGAGGACCACCAGAACCAGCCCGCCCGCCACACGCACCACCGCGTAGGCAGTGGGATCGGCCAGCAGAACGGCGACGCTCGCCGGATGGCTCCCGCATCGAGTCGTCGCCGCCGGACGCAGCGCGGCCAGGGCCGAGCGTCCGGGCGGCGTGCGGGTCGACGTCAGCGATCCGGAGGACTTCCGGCGGACGCTGGAAGGGTTGGGAGACATCACGGCGGTCGTGATGTGTGTGGAACCGCCCGACGCGACCGTCGCACGAGTCTGTTTCGAGCGCGGCGTGCACCTGGTCGACATCGGGGCCACCCGTCACCTCGTGGAAGGAGTGACGGATCTGCACGAGACGGCCGTCCGCACCGGAGCGACCGGCGTGCTCAGTGTCGGGGTCGCCCCCGGACTGACCAACCTCCTGGCGCGCCTCGCGCACGAGGCCGTCGGCGGCGCCGAACGGATCGACCTCACCGTGCTGCTCGGCGCCGGCGAACGGCACGGCGCCGACGCGGTCCGCTGGACGGTGGCGCGCCTGCCCGAGCCCGCTACGGCCGCCCCGCTGCGAACCGAGCTGCCCGGCTACGGCACACGCACCACGCACCCGTTCCCGTTCTCCGATCAGTACAGCCTGCCCCGGAGTCTCGGCGTCGAGCAGGTGACGACCCGCCTGTGCCTGGACTCCAGGCCGCTCACTGCGACCCTCTTCGCGCTGCGCCGGGCCGCCCGCCGGCCGGCCGTGCGGCCGGCCTTGACCGTCGTCTTCCGCAGGATGCACAGCGGAGGCGACGGATTCGTCGTCCGGGCGGACGGCCACCGCGGCGACCGCCACGCGGCGTTCGCACTCACCGGACAGGCACAAAGCCGCGTCACCTCGCTGGTGGCGGCTCATGTCACCCGGGAGTTGCTCGCCGGATCGCTGCCCAGCGGGGTCCACCACATCGAGCAGCTGTCCACCCTGGCCCGCCTGCCCGAATCGCTCGCCGAGTACGGCGTGACCCTCCAACGCCTCGACAGCGCCTCGAAACAGTGACTTGCCCCATGCCGCCAGAGGCGGGGAAGAAACGACGTGGCGTCTCACACCGGGCCGACGCTCCGAGCGTGTCGGCGGCCGCGAGGACGCCTCAGGTCAGGTCCAGGTCGGTGTGCAGCAGATGATGGTCCGAATACGGGGTGGGTTGGACGCGATGCCTGAGCGGGGTGATGCCTCGCAGGAAGATGTAGTCGAACCTGCTGTGCCAGTCGGTGGTCGGCTCGCAGGTGCCGGCGTGCGCCGGACGGCACTGGGGGTCCGCATCCGCGGCCAGTGCCCATATCCGGGTGAGTTCGGGAGCGTCCGGCACCGCGTTGAAGTCGCCGAGGACGATGGCGCGGTCGTGCCGGGCGATCTCTGCGGCGAGTACGCCGGCCTGGTCGGCTCGGACTGCTTCCTGACGCCGTTCGGCGAAGTGTGTGTTGAAGACCCGGACGGGCCGGCCGCCCACCTTGGTGGTGACCGCCATGTACCCACGGTCTTCGGATCCGCCGTCGGGGTATTCCACGTTGACGCGGTCGGTCATCGGTGCCGCCGAGAGGACGGCCTGGCCGTAGGCTCCCGGATTCCACGGCACTCCCCCGCAGCGGCCCCAGTTCCGCAGAACCGTCCCGTACTCGACGTGGTACACCAGCCCGTAGACGCTCTCCAGATGGTCCCGGATCCTCTCGACGTCACCCACGCACGCTTCTTGCAGGCCGATCACCTGGGGCGCGTACCTGGCGATCTCCGCTGCCCGGTCGACGCTGCCTTCCTCGCAGGGGTTGCAGAGATTCCACGTCATGACCCGGTTCGGTACGACGTCCCTGTGGGCATCGACGGGCAGTGACCCGCCGAAGAGGGCATCGCTCGGTCCACTGGGGCCGGCGAGCACCACGCAGGCCACGATCACGGCGCCCAAGAGCAACCGCGTGCCCCTTCCGAGCACCGCCGCCTCCTCACTGTGTGGACACAGGGCAACTGACGTCGCCAAGCACGAGATTACGTGACGGGGTTGTCAGCAACACGTGCCTCGACGCCGAGGCGGGTCCGCTCGCGGGAGGGTTCCCTGCTGCGCTGCGGATCCGCCCAAGTCGGTTCCATCGTCGGTGTGTTGTGGCAGTATCGGCTGCCATGTCGCCGTCAAGCGTGTGGTCGCCCATGCCCGGTCGTCGTCTGTTCGTCGTGCTGCTCGTACTGCTCGTGGCGGTCGGCGCCGGTGTGAGTGATGCCGGCGCGGCGGCCGGGTGGAAGATGGCCAGGGCCTCGGCGACACCCGATCGGCCTCGCTACGACGTGGCTCTGCGCTCCGACACCGACGGCAGCCACTGGACCGGACGGCAGCGGGTGTCGTTCCGCAACGCGTCCGATCGACCTTTGCGCGAGGTGTACCTGCGGCTGTGGGGCAACGGCGAGGACAAGTGCGGCACGCCCGATGCGCCCGCCCGCGTCATCGTGTCGAGCGTGGAGGGTGGCACACCGCGCGGTCTCTCAGTGGGTTGCACGGCCCTGCGCATCGCCCTGCCGAAGCCGCTCGCGCGCGACGAGCGGGCGTCCGTCGCCTTCGACGTCTCCATCACCGTGCCCGACCGCAACGCCCGCTTCGGCCGCGAGGGCGCCTTCCGCTTCCTCGGCAACGCGCTGCCGGTGCTCGCCGTGCACGACGCGAAGGGGTGGCACCTGGACCCCTACGTGGCGCTCGGCGAGAGCTTCTACGCCCTGACGAGCGACTTCCGGGTCCGTCTCGACCACCCGTCGGCCCTGAAAGTGCCCGCGACCGGCCGCACCCGAACCCTCCCCGGCGGCCCCGGCCGTACGGTCACCCTCAGCGTCGCGGACAGGGTGCGGGACTTCGCGTGGGCCGCGGGCCCGTTCCGCACGGCGACGCAGACCACGCCCGGCGGGGTGCGCGTGAAGTCGTACTGGGCACCCGACACCCCTGCCGCGGGCGTGCGCCTCAACCGCACGGACGCCGTCGCCGCGATCGAGCGGTTCGGCCGGGAGTTCGGCCGCTATCCGTACGGCGAGATCGACCTCGTGATGACCAGCGAGTTCGGCGGCGGGATGGAATACCCCGGCCTCGTCCTCCTCGGCACCACCGAGGAGGGCAGCGCCGTCGTCCACGAGGTGGCGCACCAGTGGTGGTACGGCATCGTCGGCAACGACGAGTACACCTCGCCGTGGCTGGACGAGAGTTTCGCCCAGTACGCCAACGCCCGCTTCTACGGCTGGGAGACCCGCGACTGCTGGTCGGACGTCTACTGGCCCGACGACGACACCGCTCTGACCGCCTCGATGGCCTACTGGTCACAGCACCGCGGCGAGTACCACCTCGTCTACACGGCAGGTCCCTGTGCCCTGGCCGACCTGGAACGCACCCTCGGTGCCGACGCCATGGCACGACTCCTCAAGCGATACGCCCAGGCCCACTGGTACGGCGTCTCCACCACCGCCGACTTCAAAAGGGCCGCCCAGTCGATGACGGACGAGGACCTGCGCCCCTTCTGGGAGAGCCACCGCATCCGGTGACGGGCGGCCCAGCGCAGGCCGAGCCGCATCGGGATCCCGGCGTGCCGGGCCAGAAGGCGAGGCGAGGTCGTGTCGGCGGCGGGCACCATCCGGCAGCCGGGTAGGCCTGCGCGCAGCCGGTACCGAACGCCGCGTCGCGGCAGGCGGCCACGAGCGATCGCGAGGTGTGGACACGCCTGCGCCACCCAGCCAAACGCTCACCCCGCTGATGCACGGCATCCCACCGATCCGCTCGCGCTGTGGCCCGCGTCGACGCCGTCCGGCCAAGCCGCTCGCGGACAAGGGCTACGACTGCACGAACACTACGGGCGCAATCCCGACTGTTCCTGGCCTTCGTCGGCATGCCGGCCCCCTCATCTGCCATCGCCGCTACCCCAACTGAGACGACCTCATATTGGTTTGCCGTCAGCCAGCCCGGTCGGATATGAATCTTGGATGCTAAAGGGCAGCAAGGTCGGGCTCAGGGCCCGCTACGAGGACGACATCCCGATCCTGCGGACCGAGCTCTACGACGACGTGGTCAACGGCTCGCGGGCCGAAAGCCGGCCGTGGCGGCCGATCACGCCCGGCTCGAAGGATCCGCGGCTCGTGGTGGACGACAAGGAGCAGGGGCACGTCCCGTTCTCCGTGGTGGAGCTGGACGGCGGCACGCTGGTCGGCACCGCGACGCTCTGGGGCATCGACAACCACAACCGGTGCGCGCACATCGGGCTGGGGCTGCTGCCGTCCGCCCGCGGCAAGGGCTACGGCACCGACGTGGTCGCGGTGCTGTGCCACTACGGTTTCGTCGTGCGCGGCCTGCAGCGGCTGCAGATCGAGACACTGTCGGACAACGCCGCGATGCTGCGCTCCGCCGAGCGCAACGGCTTCGTCCGCGAGGGCGTGCTGCGCTCCTCGGCCTGGGTGATGGGCGAGTTCCTGGACGAGGTGCTGCTCGGGCTCCTCGTCCAGGACTGGAAGAAGCCGGACTCGAAGGTCTAGGCGGTCGCTCAGGTGTGGCCCGATGCCTTCAAGTTCCGTGCGAGTCAGCCCCGTTGGATCATAATGATCACATGATGGCTGTGCCGCTCTCCGTGCTCGAAGTCGCGATGGTCCAGACCGACACCGATCCCGCCGAGACCTTGCGGGACACGACGGCGGTCGCCCGGAAGGTCGAAGCGCTGGGCTACCGGCGGCTCTGGTACGCCGAGCATCACCACTCGCCCGCGATCGGTGCCTTCCCGCCCGTCGTGCTGATCGCTCACGCCGCAGCGTCGACGTCGTCGATCCGGTTGGGCTCAGGGGGCGTCCTCGCCCCCAACCACGCCCCGATCATGCTGGCCGAACAGTTCGGCACGCTCGCCGCGTTGCACCCGGATCGCATCGACCTCGGTATCGGTCGCGGACCGGGCACGCTGCACGAGCCGACCGCGCGGGCGCTCAGACGCGGAGCGGGGCCGGTCACGGACGACGAGTACCGGGCCGACGTGGCAGCCACGCTGGAGTACCTGGTCGACGAAGTCACGCTCGGCACCCTGCCCGAACCGTGGCTGCTGGTCTCCAGCGCGGCGGGGGCCGCGCTCGCCGCCGCACTCGGCCTGCCCGCGGCGTTCGCACACCACATCCGGCCCGACAACACCACAGCGGCGATCGACCAGTACCGCACCCGCTTCAAGCCTTCCCGCTGGTGCCCCAGCCCGAGAGTCCTGCTGTGCGTGGAGACGGTCTGCGCCGCAACGCAGCAAGAGGCGGACCGGCTCGCCGGACCCATGAACGTCATCAAGGCCGCGCTCCTGCAAGGCCGCGGCGACCTCTCCTTCCCCACCCCCGCACAGGCGGCCGAGCACCCGTTCACCGACGAGGAGCAGCAGGCCCTGGCCGGCTTCCGTGCCCACCAGGCCTACGGCACGCCCGAAGCCGTGCGGCAGCGCCTCGCCCAACTCGTCAAGGCAACGGGCGCGGACGAGCTCATGCTCGTCACCCCTGTCTACAGGCTCGAGGACCGCCTCCGGTCCTACGAGCTCGTCGCCCTGTCGTCGCCCGCGGATCGGCCCAGTTTCACCTGAAGGACCGCTGCGGACGGCTTCGCTTCCGGGCCAACGCAGCGTTGCACAAGCACCAGCATCGGCATCAGCGCGACGGCCGCACCCCGTGCCTGCGGGGCGCGGGCGTTGATGGTCTCGACGACAGCGGGTGCCGCCGCCGCGACGGCGGCCACGAACAGCAGCAGCGCGACGGCCAGCGCCACGGTGTGGCCGCCGAGGAAGGAGCCTGCCGCGACGGTGACGGCGGCCAGCGCGAAGGCGAGAACCGCGCGCAGGGGTGCCGCCAGGCGCTGGAGCACCGGTGCGAGCAGGGGAACGGCGATCGGGTCGTTGAGGGGCATGTTGTTGAGGTCCTCGGCCTGGACGACCAGCAGGTCGGCCTTCTTGCCGGGGGTGAGGGAGCCGGTGATGCCGGCCAGGCCGTTGGTGTGGGCGCCCTGGAGGGTGGCGAAGTCGAGGACGTCGTGGGTGGTGATGCGGGAGGGCTGCTGGTCGGTGCCGTAGGCGGCGTTGACCGCGCGCATCCGTTGGATGGCGTGCAGGGCCCGCATCTGCGTGAACATGTCGCTGGCCAGGGCGACTTCGACGTCGATGCTCAGTCCGGGGCGGATGCCGACGGACGGGGCCTCGTCGACGGCGGGGATCGCGGTCTCCAGGCCGATCTGCGCGTCGGACGTGGGGGCGAGCGCCACGGTGGTGCCGGTCTCCCCCATCGCCTTCCACGCCTCGGGGGTCAGTCCGGTGGAGTGGATGAGGGTGACGCCGGGGTTGAGGATCCCGTCCTTGGCCCAGCGCAGGACCGCCTCGGAGGAGGACGTGCCGAAGACGGCGTCCACGCTCACCCCGATGCCCAGCTCCTTGGCGACACGCGCGAGTTCAGGGCCGTAGGCGAGCGCCGGTCCGGCGATCTCGTGGTGCCCGACGCACTCGCCGCCGACGTGCCGAGCGCCGTGGCCACGCTCTTGACCCGGCCGGAGCAGGTCCGCGCCCTCGTCGCGGCCGGCCGGCCCGTGCTCTGGGCCGGCACCGACACCCCCGGCCGCCCCACCGCGCCGGAGCCGGGGGATCCCGGCGGCCGAGGACCTGACCGGCAGCCCGCGCGTCGGCGTATGGATCGACAGGAACGACTTCCTGCACCAGGAACTCACCGCCGACGGCCGCTACGACGAGACCCGGGGCGGCCGCCCGCACGCCTACCAGGGCCGCTACTGGATCGACGGCGACCGCATCGACTACCTGGACGACCTCGGCTTCTGGGCCTACGGAGAGTTCCAGGGCGACGAACTCCACCACGCGGGCTACGTCATGAAGCTCGGCTGACCTCTCCCTCGTACAGGCCTCGACACACCAGGGGCGCGCATGGCCGGTGCAGCGGCTCGCTCGACGGACGTGATCAGCGTCGGCCTCAGTAGGGCCGCTGGGTGCGGTTCTCGTGGGCCAGGCCGTCCTGGTGGGCAGTCGTGCGCGGTCCGAGCCGGAGAAGAAGCACCAGGGCCCGGAGCACCACGGCGTCCGACGGCCGGAGAGGCAGGAGACCTGGACGGTCCGACGGGCGACGGACCGTCCCGATGTCCCGCCAGCCCCACGACAGGAAGGCGTCGCGGGCCGCCCAGTCGGCTTGATCCACCAACGTCGCCCCGAGCGAGGCGTGATGGTCGGCGAGCAGGCGTTGCTGGAGGCGGCGGGGAAGGTTCGGGTCGTCCGTGTGAGGGTGCACGACGGTCTCTGTGATCGCGAAGACGTGTCCGGAGGCGGTGAGCTGTTCGACGCTCCGCGGAAGGGGCCCGTCGAACCCCCGCCACCACGTCCCCTCGCGCCGTACCGGGAATCCGTAGGCGCACCCGGCGAAAGCGGTGCTCTCCGCGATCAGCAGGGCGAAGCCGGGCCGCCGGATGGCGCCGGTCAACCGCCGTAGAAACGCCTCCCGGTCCCGGTACTCCTCGCCGGGCCGTGCCCGGGAGGATTCCACGTACAGGTCGGCCAGGTCCTCCTTGAGGGTCTCCGCCTGCCAGCGGTTCAGCCGGCGCAGGCGTAACGCGTCCATGGCGGGCGGTGTGCTTCCGTCACCGTGCGGCGGCTGCTCCCGCCGGGGCGGGGCCGTCACAGCGCACTGCCCACGGCGACGGGAATCCGACGCGATCGCGTGCGAGCGGCGGGGAACGAGTGCAGCAGGAATCCGGAGCCGGTGATCTCGATGACGCGGGCCATGCTGCGCGACGGGTGGTGCAGTCGCAGGGTCCTGCCGGCATCCGTGACGAGCCGGGATGCCATGAGGAAGGCGTTGAGTCCGCTGGCGTCGCAGAAGGTGACCGCCGTGAGGTCGACGTCGATGCTGCGGATGCCGTCGTACAGGCACTCGGCCAGCGCCCTGCTCACCAGAGGTGCGGTGGCCAGGTCGATCTCTCCCGCGAGGGTGATGAGAGCGCGGGTGTCGCGGTCGTGCCGGTAGACGTTCAGTTGTGAGAGGGGCATGGTTCCTCTGTTCGGACGCATAGGGTGCGGACGCATGGGGTGCGGGTGCGGGTGAGCGTGCGCGTGAGCGTGCGCGTGCGCGTGCACGGCCAGGATGAACTCCCGTTGCCGGCGACCCGAGTTGATGAACTCGGCCGCCGGCAACGCAACGGACTGCGTGCTGTGCGATCAGATGGGACGCGGGCCGGAAGCACCGGGCGGTACGCGCGTCCGGTCGGCGGGGGTGACGCCGGTGGCGGCGAGAATTTGTTCGGCCGAGGCGTCGTTGTCGTCCCGTACGGCCATGGCCATCGCGGCGCGAGCGCGCGAAGGAGCCGTCTGTGGAGGGATCACCAGGAGCATGAAATGGTCCTGGTCACCCCGAGTGACGATCATGGTGTCGTCGCTGACGGCCGCCCAGTCGATGTGGACGCTACGACCGTCGACGACCAGATGGCCCGGCCTCTCGTCCCAGGCGCCCGCGTCGAGGCCGACACGGGTGAGAGGACCCAGCCGGGCGGTCAACGCGGCGAGCAGTCCGGACAGTTGGCTCTCCAGGTCGCGTGACCGCGGCCACCACGCGCCGTCGAACGTCCCCGTGCGCTTGGGCGTCGTCTCCATCCGCAGGACCGCGGTGCCGGGGAGTATCGGCTCGCTGCTGGTGTCTGCCAGAAGCCTGATGGGGATCACGAGGACTCACCCCACTTCCTTCCGGGTGCGGCGTCCTCGCACGGTCGCCCAGAAGCGGCCGTGGTGGGAGGCGGCCATGCGGTCGCTGTGCTGCCGGTTGGCCAGGTGGATGAGGAGCACACCCAGAGCGATCATCGCAAGGACGACGACCACGGTCACGAAGGTCTCCATCATCGTCACATCCCCATCGGCCGATTCGGGGTGGCGGGTACGGCGGGTGCGGCAGGTACGGCGGGTGCGGCGGCTCGGCCTCCGCCCTCGGCCATGACTGCCGGGATCCGTGGCCGTGAGGCGGGATCGCGGGCCCCATGCCCTCCCTCGGAGTCCCAGACCGCCTCCACGGTCCGGTCGGTCTCCCTCACCGTCCGCAGACGGGCGGCCTGTTCCATCAGCCGGCTCGCGGTCGACGTGCCCAGGGGGTCGCTCGCGGCGGCCATCAGCCACGCGGCCGAGACGGCGTCCGTCGGCGGCGGAACCACGAGCAGGTTCCAGCGGCCCATGTGGTAGGAGAGCAGCAGCAGTTCGTGCGGGTCCTGCTCGGGCAGGAACCAGCCGACGTTCACCACATGCCCGGCGACGGGCACCTTGCGCGGGACGACCGGCCAGTGGGTGGGATTCACCGTGACCCGGGTGATCCGCCCCCACAGCGGATCGAGTACGGCGGTCAGGAAGGGGAGTTCCGCCCCGAGGTCGCGGGAGCGGGGCCACCAGGCGCCGTCCAGGAGAGCGGGCGCGGTGCCGACGGGAGCCAGCGACAGACGGAGAGAGGAGTCGGTGAGGGGGGACGACGAGAGCCGGTCTTCGTGTGTCGGCGAGAGAGAAATGGTCGCAGTCATGACGCGAACCCTGCCCCGGGCCGACCACGGTCGGCCCGGACTATTCGATCGCCGAAAACGACACGAGCGTGGTAGCCGGTGCGCGAAATATCCTCGGTACCTCCAGCGTACTCCTCGGCCGAGGAGTACGGACCGTGCCGTCGGCGGTACTCCTCGGCCGAGGACGGTGACGAGGGCGAAGTCCCCGCACAGCGGCTCCGGGCCGGCGGGTGCGCTCGGGAAAATGCCTGGTCATACGTCCCGTCCCCAGGGACCCCGAGCGGAGTAGGGTGGCAATACCGGGAGTACTTCGCACACCAGATCCAATGCTGGTGCCGTTCTCGGCGAGCAACACGACCGGAACGTCGAAGACGAGCCCGGGGACAGGTTCGCGTCATGACCGCGACCAGCAGACATGCAGCCAGCCCTGAACACGGTCTCCCTCGTGCGCTCCGCCCGAGAGAGGTGAGGACGTGGAGACTGTCATCACCGCGGCCCTGATCATCGCCGTGATCGCCATGGGAATCGTCCTGATCCACCGGCTCAACGCGCAGCATGACGCAAGGATCGCTGCCTACCACTACAGCGATGCGCTGCCCGGAATCGGCCGCCTGCGGGCGAAGAACCGACGACCGGCCCAGCCTGCCATATCGCCCACTGCCGCATCCCCGGTGGAAGTGGAAGAGGTGGGCAGGCCGGGGCGGCGTCACCCCGTGGAGCCACCGGAACCGCCCTCCGCCGGGCAAGTCGACGTACGCCTGGTCGCCTCGACCCCCGAGGCCGCCCGCCAGGTCGCGGAGGTTCTCCGTCGCTGCTTCGCCTCGTCCGAGCAGCGCAGCTATCCCGTCGGCACGGCGGCCGGCGGAACCCGCCTCCACCTCACGGTGGACACCGCCCGCCCAGCGGAGCCTGCGCGCTCCTGGCTGGTCAGCAGTCGGTCTTCCGGAAACGGCCGTACGCAGACGGACGAAATCTGAAGCGGTGTCCCCATGGCAACGCTGCGCGAGCGGAAGAACTACCGCGAGACGATCCTGAAAGCCCTGTACGAGGCCACGGAGGGTAATCGGCTCCTTGGCGTCACAGGCACGAAGCTGCGCGACGATCTCCAGATCCCTCAGCAGGATCTCGCCGCCGCCTGCGCGTATCTGGCAGGCGAGGGACTCGTCACGGTCGACTGGGAGCGGGGAAACACACCCGCGATGGTCACGCTGACACACCACGGCATCCAGCTCATGGAGAGCGCGGAGGAGGAACGCGGCTGACGCCGGGCGAAAGCGCTTCCCCGACCGCGCGAACGGAATGGCCATGACCGCGGAACCGAATGGCATGACCACGCGGAACCGAAAATGGCCACGAGAACCGCGAAACACCTGATGCCCGAAATGTGCACCAGGCATAGCATGAAAGCGGGTCGGCACACTCTCACGTGCGACCGGCCCGGAAGGGCGACCCCGGTGTGTATACGCCGGGGTCGTTGGGGCAGACGGACGCGCACGCCGGGACGAGGGCGGGCCGTCGGGCCGCCTGGCGGACACCGCGTGGACGCGGCCACCCCGATGAGTTCCACCCCGATGAGTTCCCCATGCCCCGGGCCGAAGGGAAGCAGACAGCGATGACGGACGGTGGGCGCAAGCCGGACCGGATCGGGGTGGACCGGTCGGAGGGGTTCGGCGAACGACTGCTGGGTGTGCTGCTGGACCGGGCCCACGAGATGCCACCGGACTTGATCGCCCCGCTCGTCGCGGAAGAGGTGGCCAGGATGGGAGGGCGGGAGGTCTCCATCCTCCTGCAGGACTACGAACAGGTGCTGCTGGTGCCGCTGCCGGGCCGGAGGCTGAAGGTCGGCGAGCCCGAGCCGGTCGAGGACTCCCCCGCCGGCCAGGCGTTCCTGAGCCGCACAACGGTGGAGGTGCCGCAGGACGGCAGTGTGCGGATGTACCTGCCGCTGCTGGACGGCAGCGACCAGATCGGGGCGATGGTCGTCACCCTGGACACGGTCGATGACGACGACCGGCGCTTGCTGCGCAGACTCGCCGGTCTGGTCGCGGACATGATCGTCACCAAGGACTCCTACACCGACCTGTTCTTCCAGACCCGCCGCAGCGCCCCGATGAGCGTGGCCGCGGAGATCCAGTGGTCGTTGCTGCCCCCGCTGTCGATGACCGCTCCGCAGGTCGAGGTGGCCGGAATCCTGGAGCCCGCCTACGACGTGGCCGGTGACAGCTTCGACTACGCCCTGAACGGCGACATCCTTCACGTGGCCATGATCGACGCGATGGGCCACGGGCTGGACGCGGCGACGATGGCGACGGTGGCCATCGGTGCGTATCGCCACACGCGACGGGCCACCACCGAGCTGTCCCAGGTGTACGCGTTCATGGACAGGGCCGTCAACGAACAGTTCGGCCAGGACCACTTCGTCACCGCACAGATGATGGTCCTGGACATCACCACAGGCCGGCTGCGCTGGGTCAACGCAGGCCATCCGGCCCCGCTCCTGATCCGGGACCGCGCCGTGGTGGACCGGCTGGAGAGCCCGACGACGTTGCCGGTCGGCTTCGGCGGGGAGGAGCCGGTGGTCAGCGAGCGGATGCTGCACCCCGGGGACCGGTTGCTGTGCTTCACCGACGGCCTGATCGAGGAGCACGAGGCCGGCGGGGAACAGTTCGGTGAGGAGCAGCTCATCGAGTGGACCAACCGGATTCTCCACGACCGCACCGAGGTACGGGCGGTGGTACGAGCGCTCTCCCACGCCCTGAAACAGGAACGCGGCGGCGCCACGACCGACGACGCGACCATCTTCCTCATCGAGTGGCGAGGCGGCGACGCCGATCACCTCGCCACCCTCGATTGAGCCCGCGGCGAAGACAGAGCTCCTCGAAGCGAAAAGGGGCGAGCCTCGGGCTCGCCCTCTCACCGCTGTCAGGCGGACGGGTTGACGACCACCTTGGCCGAGTTGTTCTTCCTCTTCGGGTGTCGAAGGCGAAGGACGTGCCGTAGTCGGGCCGGGCGACGACCCGGCCCGTCGCGTCGGGCACGACCCGGTCGATGCGCGGCTGGAACGGGAAGCTGACCTTCAGGTCCGGCTTGGCCCACATCGGCAGGTTGCAGTCGTAGTGGCCGATGGCCCGGGTCGTCGCCCGACGTCCAGGCGGTGCGGCCGTTGTCCGAGCCGTTGAGGTCGGTGGCGTCGCCGCGCTGGACCTCGTAGTCGAACCGCTCGTACAGCGCCTGGTCGGTGACGGCGAGCCGCTGTCGTCCGGCCCGTGCACGCCCCGGCACCCTGGGGCTGGTGCCGGGGCGCGACGCCGGTGACGTCCTGCGGGGCGCTGATGCCGAGGTCCGGGCCGGAGCCGACGGTGACGAAGGTCTCCGCGGAGCCCTCCGGGGCGACGAACGTGCCGCCGGGTCCGCCGGCGGCCTCGGCGGAGTACTCGATCGCGCCCTGCGCTCCCACGGCGGCGCCGACGGCGGCCCGACGGAGACAGAACTCAAGATCGGTCAGGACGGTGTCCGCTGCTGGAGCAGTTCGAAGGAGATGTGCGGGGACAGTGCGCGGAGGAAGTCGGGCGCGTCGAAGATCTCGCCGGCGGAGGCGACACCGACCGTGCGGGTCCGGCCGGTGAGGATGCGGTGGACCGCCTCCACCGCGAGCGGTGCGCTGACGGCGTAGATGTCCCGGCCGCTTGCCACTGCGCGCCGTTCGGTGCCGCCGGAGCGTACGACGGCGTCGACGAGGAAGGTCTGGTCGGACCGTCCGTTCTCGTCGGCCGCGGTCGGCGCCGGTGTGTCCGGGGCCGAGAGGTCTCTGGCCGCTTCGGTCGTCATATGGGTGCGTACCTCGGGGATGGAGAGATGGCTGGGGATGGTGACCACGTCGGCCATCGTGAACTCCCCGACGACCTCCCTGGTGCCCATCGGGGCGGGGAAGTGCCACTTCAGGAGCGTCGGCTCGTCGTCGTGGTACTCCAGCCGCCCGTCCGTGAAGCGCACGCGCCGGCCGCCTCGCCGTTCCCGGGAGACCGTGCCCGCGGTGCGTGTCCCGGGGGTGGGGTGCCAACTGCTCAGTCCGTAGGCGATGTTCGCCTCGTCGGCCGCCGTCCAGTCCCCCATCGCGGCGGTGGCCAGCAGGTTGCCGAGGCCACCGTAGAAGGCCATCGCGGGGACGATCACCGCTCCCGCCGCGCGGGCGCGGTCCGCGAAGTGCGTGAACGTGTCGAGGTTGGCCTCGATCTCGGCCGCCACGTCGACGTACGGGATCCCGGCGCGCAGTGCGGCCTCGATCACGGGAGCGGCCGTCATGGCGAAGGGCCCGGCGCAGTTGATCACAGCGTCCGCACCGTCCAGGGCGCGGTCGAGCGAGGCGGGGTCGTCGACCGACGCCGGCCGGACCTCGACTCCGGGGGCGGATGCCGCCAGCGCCCGCAGCTTGCCGGCGTCGCGGCCGGAGAGAACCGGGACGAACCCGCGCTCCCGCAGCTGGGCCACCACGAAGCGTCCGGTGTGTCCGTACGCACCGAACACCGTCACCGTCTGTCCCGATCCCATGGGTTCTCCCCCGCGCTCGAATGATCCTCTTGTTCCGCTGCGACCATCCTGGCGAGGGCGGGCGCCCCACCGCGAGTGTCCGGAACGACATACCCCGTACAATTTCGGACATGGGCACTGTCGCACTGGCCGTCACCGAGGGAATGCTGCACTTCGAACTGTCCATGGCGTACGAGGTGTTCGGCGCCGCTCCGGTCGGCGTGAACGTCCCCTGGTACGACATCGAAGTCTGCGGGTGGGACGCCGTACGGGTCGGCCGGTTCCGGCTGGAGCCCGACCAAGGGCTCGACCGGCTCCGGCATGCCGACACCGTGATCGTCCCCGGCTGGGCGGACGTCGACGAGGACCCGCCCGCCGAACTCGTCGGCGCGGTGCGTGCGGCCCACGAGGCAGGTTCGCGTGTGGCCTCCCTGTGCACGGGCGCGTTCGTACTGGCCGCCGCCGGCCTGCTGGACGGCAGGCGCGCGACCACGCACTGGGCGCACACCGAGGCCCTGGCCGCCCGCTATCCGCGGGTGGAGGTCGATCCGGACGTGCTCTACGTGGACAACGGCAGCGTGCTCACCTCCGCCGGCAAGGCCGCCGCGATGGACCTGTGCCTGCACCTCGTCCGCCTCGACCACGGTTCGTCCGTCGCCAACGCCGTCGCCCGCCGCCTGGTGGTGCCGCCGCATCGGGCGGGCGGCCAGGCGCAGTTCGTGGCCGCTCCGGTGCCCGCCCGTGACGACCACCCGCTCGCCGCGCTGCTCCCCTGGGCGATCGAACGCCTCGACCAGCCAATCACCGTGGAGGACCTGGCACGCCAGGCACGGATGAGCTCGCGCAATCTGGGCCGCCACTTCCGGGCGGTGACCGGCACCACTCCGCTGCAATGGCTGCTGACACAACGGATCCGCCGCGCCCAGGAGTTGCTGGAGACCACCGAAGACGTCGTCGATGCCATCGCGACAGCCACCGGCATGGGCACCGCCGCGACGCTGCGCCGACACTTCAATCGCACGGTCGGCGTGCCTCCGGACACCTACCGTCGAACGTTCCGCTCACGACCCCGCACCGACTCCAACAGCGACCTGCGACACCCACGCTGACGGTGCCCCAGCCGGACCTGCCCACGCGACGATCCCGTTGCGAGGCAACCGTCCTCGATAGCGGCCTCTCCTGGGAAGTCGGCGGCCGCAGATGAGATGAACTGTGAGGGGCTGGTGGGGTGCCGGGGCAGGGCGTGCCAGGCCCGCACGGTCGTCCCACGGCCGCCGGGTGCGGTGGAGCACCCGGTGGCCGTGGGACGGTCGGCGCGGTGTGGACGTCACAGGTCGGCGGCGTCCACGACGTCACCCAGGTCGACGAACTTGAAGCCGGTCGCCGTGCGGACGCCGCCCTCACCGTCGGGGACCTCGGGGGTCTCGTGGCCGTCCTGGACGACCAGCAGGCCGTTCGGGTAGCGGCTGCCGAGCGGGGCGTTCAGGACGGCGGCGCCGTCGCACTCCTGCGAACCGTCGAGCGTCGCGGAGGCCGCGCCGATACGGAAGCCGCCCTCGTACTCGTTGTACTCGCTGACCTCACGGTCGTACAGGGCGAAGGTGTCGTCGCCCTGGCTGGAGGCGAAGAGGTAGCCGTCGCCGTCGGATTCCTGGAACAGGGTCAGGCCCTCGACGTCCGCGGTCAGCCGCTTGCCGCCGAACCCGGGGTCGGCGCCGGTCGTGCACTCCTCGGTGGTCTCGTCGTAGACGCCGGGGACGCCGTACTCGCGGACCTTGTCCACCAGGACGGGCTTGCCGGTCAGGTCGGCGGGCAGCCGCCAGATGCCGATGTCCTCCTGGCCGGCGTAGAGGGTGCGGGTGGCGGGGTCCACCACCATGCCCTCGACCTGCGGGAGTTCACCGGGCTCGGCGCAGGGGGACCAGGTGGTGCCGTCGGGCAGGCGGAACGACGCCGGGAGGTCGAGGGTGCGGATCTTGCGGTAGCCGACGGTGCCGTGCGCGGTCGGGGTCAGTTCGACGAGGGCGAGCCGGGTCCGCTCCCGCTGGCTGACCAGGGCGTAGGAGCGCCCGGTGGCCTTGTCCCGCCAGGCGGCGAGGCCGTACGCGGTGCGCTGGTCGTTGATCTCGGCCTGGTCCTGGGAGAAGACCGGGACGGCGGCCGGGTCGGTGATGTCGGTCAGCGGGGCGCCCGGCTTGGACGGGTCGACGCGGTAGATCCGCAGCCGGTCGTTGCCCCGGTCGCTGACCACGGCCACGTCGGCCCGGCCGGTGGAGGTGCGCAGGCCGGTGACGAGGTCGACGTTGTTGAACCGGCCCGGGGCGTCGCCCTCGGCCGGCGGACGCGGCGCGGGCAGCGACTGCACCGGGCGAGCGTCCAGGTCGTACACCCGCAGGCCGCCTTCCTTCGCGGTCGCGATGACGAGGCTGCGGTCGGGGTCGGCCGCGTTGCGCCAGATCGCCGGGTCGTCCGCGTCGGAGTTGCCGCCCGCGGCGTCGTCGTGGAGGGTGGGGGTCTCGCTGGTCGGGGTGACCGTCGGCAGGCCGCGCTCGTCGTCGGCCCCCGCGGGGGCGGCGGTCAGCAATGCGAGCAAGGCGGCGCCCAGGGCGAGGGCGGCGGCTCCGCGCGGAGTGCGATGCGTCGTCACAAGCGCTCCCTTAGTCGGTGTCGTGGACATGCCGATCTTGCGGGGGGCACTTTGCGAACAGCGGACCATCAGCTGTACAGGTGGTCACAGGCGAGACGACCGTGCGCCAACTGTCGTTCATCGCACAACAGAGCGAGGGCACTCTGCCAGAGCCAGAGCCAGAGCCATGATTCACCGACCGGGCCACCCGTCGCCGTCACCACCTCCTGCGCGGCCACCCGACCCACACTGCGGCGCAGGCCAGCACATGGACGGTCGTCATGACGGCGAGAACGGTCACGTAGGGTTCCGCCCCGCCGTCGTCCAGCCGCTCGGCGCCGACCGGTCGCGCCCAGCCGCCCGGGACCACGGAGACCTCGATGACCGTGCCGACCGCTGTCCGCTCCCGCAGTCCGAACGACAACCACCCCAGATCCTCTTCGGTCGTGGCGTCGGCGAGCCGATAGGAGACCGGCCCGGAGCCCTCGTCCGCTCCCTCCTCGGCCAGGGGATGCGCCTCCATGACCCGGGCCAGGGCCGGCCGTCCCACCGACTCGTGCAGCGCCCACGGGACGAGGAAGGGACCGACGGCGAGAAGAACAGCGGCGGTGAACACGGGCACCGAGGTCAGGCGCTCCCTGAGGCTCGCGCCCGATCCGTAGTTCCAGGTGCAGGCGACCATGATCGCCACGGCCAGGGAGACGATTCCGGTGAAGACCGAGAGCAGACCCCAGATGCCGCCGCGCCCCCCGAGAAGCACAACCGTCGGCACGACGATCAGCGACCAGCCCATCACCGCCGCCAGCAGCACCTTCTTGCGCCTGCCGGGTGGCGCATGCTCCCTGATGAACGCCACTGCCGGCACGGCGAGTTGCACCCACCGCAGGACGGCCGCCGACATGCCTTTCCTACGAGTGGAGCGCATACGTCCGCCCTGCTCGCGATCCGCGCCGCCCGGCTCCGACCTCGTGCGCGTCCCGCTGCGCCGGGTCACCCCTACTCTCCGCGGGCGGGACCGGTGTCGTGCAGTGAGCGGCTGATCTCGTCGAGCCTGTCGAGCCCGGCCTGCACGGCCTCCAGTTCGTGTTCGAGGGAGGTGAGATCCGGCTCGGGCGTGGTGGCGTCGCCGGCGGCATGGAGAGAGACCAGCAGGGAGCCGCGTTCGGCGGCTGCCTCGAGACGCAGCACGGTCGATTCCAGCGTGGCCATGAGGACCTCGCGCAGTTCCGCCAGGCGTGCCAGGGAGGCGGCGCGTTCGCCGATCGCGCGGGCGGATGCCTCCTTGGCCTCCCGCATGGCTCCTTGCGCGGCTTGCGCCTCCTTCTTCAGCCGGCTCTGGTCGTCGCGCAGGGCCTTGTGGTCGGTGCCGACGGTGGCGGCGTCGATGACCCGGACCGCTTCGGCCCGGGCGTGGAGCTCGTCGGCCGCGGCCCGGACGAAGGTGACTGCGGTGGTGAGCGCCTCGGTCAGGGCGGGTGTGGTGCTCTCGCGCCGGTGGCGGTCGAGTCTGGCGGCGGCGGCCGAGGCGCGCTCCAGCCAGCGCTTGGCGTCCGCGGGGAGCTCGGGCCGTGCGGGGTCGGTGCGTTCGGGTCCGGGCGCGGCCGCCGCGCGCCTGGACGCGGACGGTGGCCCGGGCTCGGCGTCGGGCCGGCGGGTCAGCCGGTCGGTGACGGTGTGGGCCGTCCAGACCAGCATGCCGATGCCGACTCCGGCGGGCAGGGCCGCTGCCGGCGCGGCCCCTGCCAGGTGGGTGGCCGCGGCGCCTGCCGCGCCCAGCAGCGTGGCCGCGGTGGCGGCCGGGAGATGTCCGCCGTTCATCGTGTGCTCACCGCCTTTCGGCCTGTCCCGCACGGGGCGGGACCGTGGTGGCCATGTCGTCGCGGGGCCCGCAGGGGCTAGAAGTTGCTGATGACGGAGACCATCACCTTGTCGATGACGGCCGGGTCGCGGGCGTCGTACGACGTGGCCTTGGTGGCGGCGGAGATCTCGCTCAGGGTGTCGAAGTCGGCCTGGTCGCTGAAGGCGACGGTGAAGACGCGTACCGAGCGCTCCAGTTGGGTGGCGTCGATGTCCTTCAGCAGGGCGTCGAGGTCGTTGTCGGCCGGGTATTCGTTTCTGCCGTCGGTCAGCACGACCACCGCGTTGATCCGGCTGGTGTCCAGGTCGGAGACGGCTGCCTGTTGGGCGGCGCGCACGGTGGCGTAGAGGGCCGTACCGCCGTCGGCGGTCAACCCGTTGATGGCGCTGGTGAGTTGTTTCTTGCTTTCCCGGACGGGTTTCGGCGGCAGGATCTGCCGGTACGGTTTGTCGGGGTGGTCGTCGGTCTCGGTGGAGAAGGCCCACAGCCCGACCTCGTCGTCCGGGTGGTACAGGCCGAGGGTGTTCACGGCGGCCTTCTTGGCTGCCTCCAGCCTGCTCTGTCCGTTTCCGGCGGGCTGGTTCATGGAGCCGGAGACATCCATCACCAGCAGCACCCGGGCCTTCTTGCGCAGCTCGTCCCAGCTGTCGAGGACCGCACTGAGCACCTTGGGGGCGGGCGGGTCGATGAGGGACAGCTTCCGCTTCCCCTCGTCGGGCAGGCTCACCGAAGCGGCCAGTTCGCGCCCGGCGTTGCCCTCGTGGTCGCGGAAGCCGTGCTGCTGGAAGCGGCGCTGCTGTGCGGGTTCGAGGAGGAAGGCGCGGAAGTCGGCGGCCGCGGCCCGCTGCTCCTTGGTGGCCGAGGGCAGCACCACGAAGGGGTGGTCGAGCATGAGCGTGCCGTCGTCCGGGTGCACGGCCACCAGCGGCACCTTCGGTTTCCTGCCCTTGCCGAGCTGCTCCACGTCACCGGTGGGGCTGCCCTGGTTGTACAGGTGGATCAGCTGCTCCTGGACGGTGACGGCGCTGGCGTAGGACAACGCCTGGCCCTTCGCGTCGGCCTCGGCGAGGTTGGCCATGTAGGCGGTCGCGTCGGAGCCGTAGTGGAGCACTCCGGCCTCCACTCCCGCCACGAACTCCCGGGTCTTGGGATCCTTGACCTGGTCGAGGGTGAGGTCGCTGGAGCGGCCGGTGGCGGCGTAGAAGGCGGCGACCGTCGCCGCGAGGCCCGAGGTGGAGGTGTGCGGGTTGTCCTTGCCCAGGTGGAAGCGGCCCCACTCGGGGTGGCCGAGCGAGCCCCAGCCCTTCTCGGTCAGCGACAGCACCTCTCGCCAGCCGATCTTCTTCTGCGGCCAGCCCACGGCTTCGGCCATGGGCCGGGGCATGGCGATGGCCAGCGGGCTGGTCGCCAGGGAGACCGGCTGGTCGCCGGTGAGGACCGTGCGGTCCGACACGGCGCCCTTCTCGGTGAGCAGGGTCAGCCACAGTGAGGAGGTCGGCGTCCACACCTGCGGCTCGGGCGCTTCGTCACGCGCCTCGTCCCAGCCCTGCGCCAGCGCTTCCATGGCGACACCCGAACTCGTCTCGGACACCGACACCCGGGCGCACCGGCCGCCTGCCAGATCGCGGCCCGCGTCGTTGTACTCCTCGGCCAGTTCGGCGAGCAGATCGCCCTTCTCCGTGGAGGAGTTCACCTCCAGCCGGACACCGCAGTCCCGTCCGGATCCGCCGGAGACCTGACGGACCACCACAAAGGTGACCAGTATCGCCACGAGTCCCACTGCGATGCTCACCAGCAGCGGCAGTCTGCGCGCCAAAAGTCCACCCGTACGTCTGTTCATGGTCCCCCCGGATCACTCACGACCAGGCAATGCGGGGCAGCCGGCGAAGCGTGTCGGTCCGTCCTGCGAAGGCCTGTGAACATCCGTTCCATGGTCCTGCTCATGACTGAGGTAGGGAAGTGCCTTGCCGGTTACGGCAGTTGAGGTACGCGGCTGGAGCCCCTGCACCGGCCGGACGCGAGATCCTCCACAAACAACCTCAGAGGGTTCATGTCGCGCTGGTGGGTGGTTCACGCTTGGGCGGTGGACGGTGGTGATCCTGAGTCTGCGGCTGCCACGACGATCTCGCCGGCCCGGGTGCGTGCATACAGCACCTCTCTGCCTGCACGGTGGGCGCTGACCAGACCAGCGGTGCGCAGGGCCGTCAGGTGCTGGGAGGCACCGCCGGGAGTCAGCCCGGTGCGGCGTGCGAGGTCGGTGGTCGAGGCGGGGGCGGTCAGCTCGGTCAGGAGGGTCGCGCGGGAGCGGCCCAACACCCCCGCCAGGGCATCGGACACGGTCGCGGCCCGCGTGTGCCACAGCGTGCCGACGGCGCGTGGCGGGTAACGCAGTGAGGGCTGCCATGGCTCGTTGAGAACGGAGAACACGCGCGGCCACACGAAGGCGGACGGCACCAGCAGCAGGCCCCGGCCGTCGAGTCGGCGCGCTCCGCGCACAGTGCGGTGCTCCAGGTGCAGGGTGCCCGCGGCCCAGGTGACCTGTGGGTCGAGGTCGGCGAACAGATGCTGGGCGCCGCCTTCGACCAGGCGACCGGCGCGATAGCGGATGTCGCCCTCCAGCAAGGTGAGGATCCGCGACCAGTACGGTGCCAGAGCCAGTTCCCAGTACGCCTCCAGCAGGTCGGCCAGTCGCCCGAGCTCGGCCGCCGGGTCGGCGCGCAGCGCCGCCATCCGCGCGGGCGGCACCTCGGCCGTCGTGTGCAGCAGCGCCGACGGGGTGGCCCGGACGGTGGCCAGCTCCACATCCAGTGACGGCAGCGGCGTCGTGGGCGGCGGGCAGATGAACCCCGGAACGCGGCCGGACCAGGGCGAGCGCGTCGGCACCGGAACAAGGTCGAACAGCGGCCTCAGATCGAGGTCCGCCGCCGCCAGCCGCGGGCGTACCTGTGCGGCCCAGGTGCGATGCAGGCCGTGTTCGTCCGCGCCCTTGAGCACCCGGACGCTGGCCACCACCTCCCACAGCGGAGAGATCGCGAAGCGGGTACGGGCCACGTCCTCCAAGCCGAGTTCGATCTCGATCATTTAGCTGAGGGTAAATCAATAGGTCGAGCGGTTGGCGGTCGCGCACGGTAGTGGGCATGCCCGAAGCACCCCCTTCCCCATGGCGATTGCGCGACTTCCGCGTGCTCTTCGCCGCGGGCGCCCTCAGTCACCTCGGCAGCAATGTCGGCTACGTGGCGATTCCGCTGCTCGCCGTCACCACCCTCGGCGCGGGCCCCGGCCAGGCTGGTGCGCTGGCCGCGCTGTCCACCGCCGCCTTCCTCCTCATCGGTCTGCCCGCGGGCGCCTGGGTGGACCGCCTGCCCGGCCGCCGGGTGCTGGTGGCAGCCGACGCCGCCCGCGCCGCGCTGTTCGCCTCGATCCCCGTCGCCTGGTGGCTGGGCGTGCTGTCGCTGCCGCAGTTGTACGCGGTGGTGCTGCTGAACGGCTGTGCCACCGTGTTCTTCGACGTCGGCTCGCAGAGCGTCCTGCCCGAACTGGTCGGCCGCGAACGCCTGGTGCCGGCGAACACCGCCCTCGTGAGCCTGATGGCCGGCGCCAACATCGCAGGCCGCGGCGCCGGCGGCTTCCTGGTCCAGCTCTTCACGGCTCCCCTCGCGATCCTCGGCGGGGCCGTCGCTTACCTGGCCTCCGCCGCCGGCCTCACGGGCCTCGGCCGACGACACACTCCTGCCGTGGTACCGGCCGACCGGCGACGGCTGCGGGCCGATATCGCGGAAGGGCTGCGCCACGTCCTCGGCAGCCGCGAGCTACGCGCGCTGGCCCTCACCGCGACCCTCACCAACCTCGGCGCACAGATGATCAACGCCGTACTGCCGGTGCTGTTCATCCGTGAACTGCACCTGCCCGCCGGGGCGCTCGGAACGTACTGGGCGGCCGGCGGCCTGGGAATCCTGCTCGGTGCCGGCCTCGCCCGCCGCTTCGCCACCCGCCTCGGCCACGGTCGCACCCTGGGGTTGGCCGGACTCTGGTTCGCACCCGCCGCACTTGCCGTCGCGCTGATCGGCGAGGGGCCGTGGCTGTGGGTGGCCGGGGCCGGGTGGCTCGCCACCATGGCCAAGACGGGGATCGACAACGTCCTCGGCGTCACCCTGCGCCAGCACCTGACCCCGAACCCGCTGCTCGGCCGCATGAACGCCACCTTCCGGTTCCTGCTCACCGGCGCCCTGGCCGTTGGCTCCGCCCTCGGTGGCCTCGTCGGCCAGACGGCAGGCGTACGCATGGCGGTCTGGGCGGGCGCGATCTGCCTGGCCGGCGCCTTCCTCCCGGTCTTCTGCTCCCCCGTCCGTACCCTGCGAGAGCTTCCCCCGGTCACCACGCCACCCCGCCGGGCATCACAGGCATCCACCACCGAGGCGTGAACCGGCATGCACCTGCGCGGCCGGGCCCCGTAGGCCAGCCAAGACGCTCATCTGTTCGGGGCGCCAAGTGGTCGACCGGGCCCGGGCCGGTGGGGGTTCGGTGTACGTACGAGGAATCCCCAGGCGAGCGAATCCGTTCGATGCGACGTTCGAGCTCGTGGCAGCATGTGTGGCATGACGACGAACCGAAAGGTCCATGCCGCGTAGGCGGCCAGGACACATCCGGGCCGGGATCTCCCGTCACCGAGCACGAGATGCAAAGCCGGTCATCGACGGCCTTTCCTCGCGTGCCCTGTCCGAGATCTTCCGTCTCGAGCGCACCCGCAACTATCTGCAGCCAGGAGACGTCAGCGCGGCCGTGCGCCTGTGGAAGGACTACGTCCACCGTCCCGAGCGCGAGCTGTGGCACGACTACGAGTGGGGCAACGTGCACTGGTACTGCTGCGGCAACCCACTCGAAGCCCGCGCTCTCCTCGGCACCCTGATGCAGGCCATGTCACCTCGAAGCGCCCGTGAACTCCGGCAGATCATCAACCGGATTGACGCGGTCTGGAATCAACCATCACCGCCGTACGAAGCCGGCTGAGGTTGAAGAACAAGCTCGGACCGCGTTTGAGATCCGGCATGGGACGATCCATCGGTGACTCGACTCGTGAACCGTGACCGCTCCCTCGAGGAGCTTGAGCGCGACCGTTGGCCAGTCCCGTCGGGCGACACGACCCGGCTTGTGGCGACCGTGCATGAGCTTCGGCGTAGGCCGATCGGCGAGCTGACCGCCGAGGACATGCGGCTGCTGATCAGGCAGAACGTAGGCCTTGCATACCTCCTGCCGCTGGCCCTGGAGGTCCTGCGGCTGAACCCGATGGCGGAGGGCGACATGTACGAGGGAGATCTGCTTGCCGCCGTGCTCACCAGGAGTTCAGAGGTCTGGATCACGTCCCCCGAACTCGAACGGGAGCTACGTCTGATCGTCTCGGAGTTGGCCGACCTGCCGCCGACCCTGAGACAGGAGGTCGAGGTATTCCTCGCTCTGTAAACGCCGACGGCAAACGGCGCTGGGCAGGGACTCTGCGGACGATCCACGATGGAGACGGTGTGTGAAGCGGGCGTTGGTGTGGTGCCGGCCCGCCTGATCGCCGTCCGGGCAAGATGGCGGCATGGAACGTGTGCTTGGAATCGGTGGATACTTCATGCGGTCCGCCGACCCGGCGGTCCTGAGCGCCTGGTATCGCGATTGCCTGGGCCTGGACGCCGATGAGAACGGCCTGTGGCATCAGGGAGCCGGGCTGACGGTGTTCGCGACGTTCGAGCCCGAGACCGACTACTTCGGGTCCCACACCCAGCAAACGATGCTCAACTTCCGGGTCCGCGACCTGGATGCGATGCTCGCGCAACTGCGCGCCAAGGGAGCGGACGTGGCCGAGGAAACACAGGACATGGAGGGCGTCGGTCGATTCGGCTGGGTCACCGATCCCGAGGGCAATCGCGTCGAACTGTGGCAGCCCGCCTGACCGCGTCTTCACGCAGCTCCCGCGTGATGACACGTAACGGGCAGCGTGTCCACGGCATCACGATGACTCACCTCCAGGCATTCTCCTTCCCGCAGCCGAGTCCGTCAGGGATGGTGAAGCATGCGCCCGGATGGCTGGCACCTCACCGAAGACGTCGACGATTTCCTCGCCCAAGCCGGGGAATTCCTGCGCTCGCGCCCCGCCCTGCACACACCATGCCACTGACCGTGACCGAGAAACTGCGAACACTCGGGGCGGCCGCATACGGCGCCCGAGTCCCCGTCTTCGGCCGGCTGGAGCAAGCGGGCGAGGTCGCCGCCACCTTCCACCGCTTCCCGGCCCGCGGTCTGAGCGTCACCTCTCTCACTCGCGAGCAGGCCGATACCCTCGCCGCCCACCTGGTCGGCCTCGGTCACTCCCTTCCCTCCGTCAGCGCGGACCACAGCACCGCCACCGCGTTCGTCGAGGCCTGGCAGCGGCACACAGGCGCAACACCGACGCTCCGCGTCCGGCTCCGCCTGTACCGCCTCGGCACGCTCACCCCACCCGAGCCGCTCCCAGCGGGCCGGGGCCGACTCACGGGCGCCCAAGACCATGGCCACCTCATGCTCTGGTGCGGTGAGTTCGCCGCCGAGGTCAGCCGGGCCGCGCTGGCCGCGGGCGCCACGGACGTCGTGCTGTTCACGAACGCCGCCAACGCCACCAGCAACGCCCTCTGCCGGCGCCTCGGATACCACCCGATCACCGACTGGGCCGGATACGACTTCGCGCACGCCGAAATCGCAAGCCTGCCAGGAACACGTCAGACACAGCCCACAGCACGCCATCACGGGACTCCGCCACCGGGACCTGGCCGTCCCTCATCCTGGCGTGACGCAGGCAGAGAAGCAGCACCTACTCACCGGTGTCGGGCGGTCATCACGACGCTCCCCCGTCGCCGACCGTGTGGGCGGCCGCCCATCCGGGCAGGGGCTGCTTGCGGGCGCGGTAGGCGCGAGCGAGGGCGAGGCGGGCCTGCTCGGCGCCGTCCTCGGTGATTCGGTAGAAGCGGCGGCGCGGTCGGCCGGCCGTTTCGTGTACGGCGGGGTCCTCCCAGGTGCTGTCCACCCAGCCGAGGTGTTCCAGGCGAGCGAGGATCGGATAGATCGTGCCCGACGGCAGTCCCGTCAGATCGCACAACTCAAGGCCGTAGCGCTGCTTGGCGGAGTCTTCCAGCAAGGCCCGCAAGACCAGTTGGGTCTGCAGGGTCATGCGCGGCATACCCATACTCGTACTCTACATAGCCTCGACAACCCGAACTCCTCCTCCGGCCGCGTGCCCGGTCCCCTCGTGCCGAGTGCGCCCCCCTTGGGCGAGTCCTGAGGTGTAACCGCAGACCCCGCTGGAATTCGACGAGGACTTCGCGGCGCGCGGCACCTGCCCTGCGCTTGAGGGCCTTGCCGATACGGAAGGCGGTGGACCTGCCTTCGATCCCGGGCGCGGGGGTCATGTGGTCAGGAGCGACCGAGGACGTCGTAGGTCAGGTGCGTCGCGGTCGAGGTCGAGGTCACGCTCCGCTGCACCAGTGTGCGCGGCGCTCCGCCGGTGAACAGTGGCGTCCCGGCGCCCAGCAAGACGGGCGCGAGGTGCAGCGTCAGTGCGTCGACCAGCCCGGCGTCGAACGCCGAGCCGATCGTGGCGCCGCCGCCCATGAGGACGACGTCGAGGTCCTTGCCGCTGTCCGACGACGCCGCCTCGGCTCGCTCGCGCGCGGCGGCGACGGCGTCGGGCAGACCGGTGGTGACGAACGTCCAGTCGAGGTCGGTGAGCCGCACCGACTCCGGTGGCGAGCTCGTCACGACGACGAACGCGGGCTTGCCGACCTCGCCGGCGCCGTAGCCGGACGTGTCGCCCCAGCCGTTCGGCCCGTCGACCAGGTCGAAGAGTCGGCGGCCGAGGATGACCGCGCCCGAACGGGCGGTCGCCTCACGCAGGATCCGGCGATCGTCGGGGTCGTCGGAAAACGCCCAGGTGTGCAGGGCCTCGCCGCCGGTGCCCAGCCCGTTGTCCGGGCCGGGGTCGGGCCCGGTGACGAAGCCGTCGAGGGAGACAGAGATGTCGGCGATGATTCGTGTCATATCAGGACAGACCCGATCCGCTGCCCGAACTCATCGCCCACGCTGCAAGCGTGCCCCTTGCGCGAGTGGGGATGGTCGATGAATTCGACCGTCAGGCCTCGGGCGCGGCGGCCGCCGCCGTCCTTCGCCGGACGCGAGATGGGTCACAACGTGTTCCGACGAAAGGCCCTCCGGAGCGGGCGTACGGGCCTGCCCGCACGGCATTTACGTGCAACATGCAACGAAGTAGGTACGGCCCGTAAGGGGCACATGCCCCTCTATGGCCGCTCTCTGGCCTGCCGCCGGCGCCGTCGAGCAGACCCGCCCCTGCCCCCGACGAAAGTAGGCGAGCGACGTTTTGTCGACTGCCACAGTCACCGTCACCTCTCCTCCCACCACACACCCGACCGCCCCGAAGAACGCCACCGTCACCGACCCCGCACTCGTGAAGCGCACCGTGAAGGCCGCCGCGCTGGACAACGCGATGGAATGGTTCGACTTCGGCGTCTAGCTACATCGCGGTCACCCTGGGCAAGCTCTTCTTCCCGTCCGGGAACCCGACCGCCCAGCTGCTCTCCACCTTCGGCGCCTTCGCCGCCGCCTTCCTGGTCCGCCCGCTCGGCGGCATGGTCTTCGGACCGCTCGGCGACCGGGTCGGCCGCCAGAAGGTGCTGGCCCTCACCATGATCATGATGGCGGCGGGTACCTTCGCCATCGGCCTCATCCCGTCGTACGCCTCGATCGGCGTCGGAGCCCCGCTGCTCCTGCCGGCCGCCCGCCTCGTGCGGGGCTTCTCCACCGGCGGCGAGTACGCGGGCGCCTCCACCTTCATCGCCGAGTACGCGCCCGACCGACGGCGCGGCTTCTTCGGCAGCTGGCTGGAGTTCGGCACGCTCGCCGGGTACATCGGCGGCGCCGGCCTGGTCACGGTGATGACCGCCCTGCTGTCCACCGAGGACCTGCTGAGCTGGGGCTGGCGAATCCCGTTCCTGATCGCGGGCCCGATGGGCATCATCGGCCTCCATCTGCGGATGCGCCTGGAGGAGACCCCGGCGTTCGCGGCCGAGATCGAGAAGGCCGAATCCGGCCGCCCGAAGACGCCGCTGCGCCAGATGATCACGGGCCAGTGGCGGGCGCTGCTGCTCTGCGTGGGCCTCGTGCTGGTCTTCAACGTCACCGACTACATGCTGCTGTCGTACATGCCGAGCTATCTGACCAGTGAGCTCAAGTACGACGAGACGCACGGCCTGCTCGTCGTTCTCGGCATGATGGCCCTGATGATGGTCGTCCAGCCCTTCGCGGGCGCTCTGACCGACCGTGTGGGCCGTCGGCCGGTGATCGCCGCGGGCTGTGTGGGCTTCTTGTCGCTGTCCGTCCCCGCCCTGCTGCTGATCCGCCAGGGCAGCCTGGTCGCGGTGGCGCTCGGCATGGGCGCGCTGGGCCTCCTGCTGGTCTGTTTCACGGCGGCGATGCCGGCCGCGCTGCCGGCGCTGTTCCCGACGAAGGTCCGCTACGGATCGCTGTCGATCGGCTTCAACGTCTCCGTCTCGATCTTCGGCGGCACCACCCCGCTGGTGGTGACCGCCCTGGTCGGGGCGACCGGGAACATGATGATGCCCGCGTACTACATGATGGCCGCGGCCGTGATCGGCGGTGTGGCGGTGTGGTTCATGGCGGAGTCGGCAGGGCGCCCACTGCCCGGCTCGGCACCCTCGCTGGAGAGCTGAGGACGTCCGAACCGGAGGGCTGAGAACGTCCGGACCGGAGGGCTGAGAACGTCCGGACCGGAGGGCTGAGGACACCCGGGGCCGATCGCCTGGGCCGCAGGGCGCGAGCCCTGGGAACCGTGACAGTCCGCCCCTGCGGGCTCGGCCGTCGTCTCGGGCACGCCGGCCCTCGCTGTCCTGCGTCCCCTCTTCGCCGCACCGCCGGCCTCCGGCCCCTGTTCCCGGCCGCCTGCATGCGGCGGCCGGGAACAGCCCTGCGGGTGCTGGTCACAGCCAATCGTTGGCAGGGGCCTCTACCTGGCGAGCAACGCCCCCACCGGCGCGCCTCCCCCACAGCTGGCCGACTCGACTGCTTCGTGTTCCGCGCGCCCCAGGGCCGATTGGCTGAGGGGCGGCGCGCCTCGGCTGTACGAGCGTCCGCCTGTGGAGGATCGGTGGGACGGCGGCCGCGGGACGGGCCGCCCGGCACCGCCCCATCACGTGAAGAGGTCCGGCCATGAAGCTGCTCGACGACCCGCTGCTCAAGCGCATCGCCGACCGGGCACTGGAACGAGTCGAGGACGACACCCTCGGCGTGCCGCCGGCCGCGCCGTGATCGCCGCTTCGCGCGGGGACGCGCCGGGAGGCGGCCGCTACGGCGAGGCCGTCTTCCCTCCCGACCAGGCGGGCGAGGGCGAGCGAATCGACTTCGGCGCCCTCGCCTACGACGACATCACCATGGCACGGCTGCGGGCGCTCGGGGTCGGCCCGGGATGGCGCTGTCTCGACGTGGGCGCCGGCACGGGCACGGTGTCGCGCCGGCTGCTGGACGAGGCCGGGGTGGAGAGCGTGCTCGCCGTGGACCGCGACGTACGTTTCCTCAGCGCGCGGCCGGTGTCCGGGCTCGATGTGCTGGAGGCCGACATCACTGCGCCGGCCTTCGATCCCGGCCGGTTCCGGCTCGTCCACGCACGCTTCGTGCTGATGCACCTGCCCGAGCGAGACCGCCTGATCAGAACATTGGCCGAACTCGTCGCGCCCGGCGGTGTGCTGGTGCTCAGCGACGCGGTCGACCTGACGAGCGATCGGACGCCCGGCACGCCGTACGGCGAGGTGATGCGGGCGATGTGGCAGGGGCTGCGGGCCACCATCGGCACCGATGTCTCCTGGGTGCCGTCGTACCCGCACCTGCTCGGCGGGGCGGGACTCGTGTCCGTCGCTGCCGAGATGCACGTACCGCCGCTGCTGCCGGGCAGTCCCATCAGCCGCTTCTGGGCGGACACGTGGGAGCGGAGCAGAGCGGCGATGCTCGCCACCGGCCTGGTCGACGACACGGCCGTCGACGCGGCGGTCCGGTACCTGGATTCCGAGGAATGCGCCGCGCTGTCGGCCGGCATGCTCACCGCCTGGGGATGGAATCCCGAGCGGGACCCTCGATAGGTCAGCGTCCTCAGCGGGGCCCGAAGCGCGTGCCGGATCGCGGGGTGCGGCGACGGCCGCCCCCTGTTCCCGGCCCGCGGCCGCCGCGGCAAGCCGCTGTCCGTGGTCCGGGCCGGTTACGCGGAACGCCGCCCGGACGCGTCCGGGATCGGTCAGGACGGGCAGGAGGTGGCGCTCTGGGAGACGACATGGGCGTCAGCGTTGTCGGCCACCTTGACCCAGATCGCCGCCTTGTTGCGCTGGTCGTACCAGCGGGTGAAGTCGGGGGCGAAGTCGATGATGAAGGTGACCTTGTAGCACCAGTCGGCATCCACCTGCAGCGTGTCCCAGTCTTCCCGGTAGGGCGTGTGCCCTCCGTTGGCGGCCAGGGTGAGGGGCTTCTGGGCCACGTCCTCGTCCTTGCAGGTGGGCTTGCTGGAGGTCCAGTCTCCGGTGCTGTCGCCGCCTCTGCACCAGTTGAACAGGGCCGTCGCCGACCATCCGCTGTCATTGACGGAGGATGAGCAGCCTGTGATCCCGCAGCTGGGACCTGCGTGGGCGGCGGGCATCGACCCGGCCATCAGAGCAAGCGTCAACGCCGACACCGCCACAACCGCTCGGGCCTTGCCTCTCGCAGCACTTTTGATCTTGATCATGCGACTTTCCCTCCCCTTTACCATTTTGTCGTGCGCATGCTAATCGGCGGAATCCCCGACGGGAAGGAGTTCGACGCTCGCCCTGCGCCCCCCAGGACGCGGCTTCGCCCGCACCGGCGTTGCGTGTCTTCTACTCTCGAAGATGATCAGTATCGAAGTACGGCCCACGGGGGGGGAAGGCGGCACATGGCGAGCGTGGACACAGTGGGAGGGGGCGCCGGTGAGCGGTACCCCTGGATCACCATCGAGGCGTGGGCGAAGCGTGGGGAGGCCGAGCGGATCGGCTCGGCCGGTGAGGCGCTCGCCGCGGAGGCTCAGGAGATCGAGGAACGGCTGAGGGTCCTGCACCGCGATCTCACGTTCGTGCAGCGGGCCCTGGCACTCACCCCGGGGCGACCGTTCATGGAGCGGCTTCTGGCGCTGAGTCGTCAGGTGCGGTACTCCGGTGCGAGCGACGAGCGCCTGCTCGCGTCGCTGATCGCGGAGGCGCAACCCCTCGATGACGCGCTGTACGTCCTCCGGCACCCGGAAGGCGAAGAACACCATGAGCTACGGGCCTGCCTTCTGCACGAGTTGCTCCTGCGCGGGGCTGACCCCGACGAGCTGGTCCCCCACGCCACTCGGCGCCCCGATTTCCGCCCGGGCCACTGGAGCGGCCTGTCCTGGTTGCCGGCCCGGCTCTCGGAGATGGAGGGTCCGGACCTCGGCACGTGGTTGCCGAGCCGTAGCTGTCAGAGGAGTGCCTCAGGATCCGTCCCGGCCATGAAATCGCCGGCGCCTGTCGAGGCGGCTGCGCGTCGGGCCGGCGCCGCCCACCGTGTCCGGGAGGCCACGCCCGCGCAGCTGGTCGACCTGATCGGCAGGCCGGCCAGGGACGGCAGATGGTGCGACCACGAAGCACGGGTCTTCGTCCTGGACGAGCCCGTGGCTCCGGAGAATCTGCCGAGAGTCGTGTCCGGGTTGCCGTTGGACTGCTTGCGGGGGCTGGGTGAGCAGGACCGGTTCGAGGGGGAGGCGTGCACGCTCGACTCGGTCTGGCTGACGTTGTTCATGACCGCCTCGGTCGGCGGATGCGGCTCACCTGGCGTCCACGGTGCCTGGGGGCGCTTCAGCGCATGGCTCTCCCTCGCGGGGCTCTGCGGAGCCGAGTACCCCGAGGCAAGCGCTTCCGAGGTCGAGGAGCAGGCCCGGGCCTGTAGCTGGTACCGGTTCGAGGCCGACACCGACTGGTTCCGCAACGACCTGAGCGACTACGGCGTCGTCGCCCTCTCCCCCGACGGCCGCCGCATCGCCGTACTCGCCGCGACGGACACCGACTGAACTGCCGGGCCCACGCCGTCGCCGCCCGGCCGAACCTACGACCGACCCCAGCCGAATTCGCTGATGGTGAGCTGCGCGCCGGTCTCCTGGCGGTCCGTCTCGTCGACCGCGACGCGAGGTGGGCCGGGACCCGGCGACGCGGACGATCCGTCGGACGAGCCCAACTCCCCGACGGTGTCGGGCAGTCACCGGCTCGCGGTGGCGATCGGTGGCGAGCGGTCAGCCCAGGCTTCCGATGCGGGCCTGCCGCCACAGGTCGACGTCGCCGTCGACGGCGGCGTGCTCGTCGATCTCGGCGAGTTCGTCGCTGGTGAAGGCCAGGTTGGTCAGGGCCGCCACGTTCTGCTCCAGCTGTTCGGCGCGGGAGGCACCGATCACCAAAGAGGTGACCCGCTCGTCGCGCAAAGCCCAGGCGAGAGCCATCTGGGCCAGGGTCTGGCCGCGGCGCTCCGCGATGCCGTTCAGGGCCCGCAGCCGCCTCAAGGTTTCGTCGTTGAGCCAGCCCGTGTCGAAGGACTTGTCCTGGGCGGCCCGCGAGTCCTTCGGCACGCCGTCGAGGTAGCGGCCGGTGAGCAGGCCCTGGGCGAGAGCGGTGAACCCGATCACCCCGAAGCCCTCCTCCGCCGCGGCGTCCAGCAGGCCCTCGGACTCGATCCACCGGTTGAGCATGTTGTAGGACGGCTGGTGGATGAGCAGAGGCGTACCGAGATCCCGCAGGATGGCCGCGGCCTGGCGGGTGCGCTCGGCGTCGTACGAGGAGATGCCCACATACAGGGCCTTGCCCTGGCGCACGGCGGTGTCCAGGGCCGTCATGGTCTCCTCCAGCGGGGTGGAGGCGTCCAGGCGGTGGGAGTAGAAGATGTCGACGTAGTCGAGGCCCATCCGCTTCAGCGACTGGTCGAGGGAGGCGAGCAGGTACTTGCGCGAGCCGCCGCCCTGGCCGTAGGGGCCGGGCCACATGTCCCATCCGGCCTTGGTGGAGACGACCAGCTCGTCCCGGTAGGAGGCCAGGTCCTGGCGCACGAGCCGACCGAAGTTGATCTCGGCGGAGCCGTAGGGCGGCCCGTAGTTGTTGGCCAGGTCGTGGTGGGTGATGCCGAGGTCGAAGGCGCGCAGGGCGATCTCCCGCTGGGCTTCGAAGGGCCTGTCGTCACCGAAGTTGTGCCAGTACCCCAGGGACAGCACGGGCAGCTCGAGCCCGGAACGTCCCGTGCGCCGGTACAGCATGGCGCCGTCGTAGCGGCCGGGGGCGGCGACGTGGTTCATGAGGATTCTCCGCTGGAGTGAAGGTGATCGTTGCGACAACAGTGGTGCCGCCAGGGCGCACAGTCCAACAGGATCCGGTCATGCGAGTGAGTGGCGTCCCATCGGCTGGTCCCGCCGATCGCCCTGGCGATCGTGGCCGTCGTCGCACTCGCCTCGAGGGAGCTTTCATCGCGCGGTTGTCTGCGGGCCGACCGTCCATGGGCGGACGGCACCGCTGTCTTCGGTGGCCAAGCCCTCTCTGCGAACCCGCCGGTGCGGTCCGCCCCGCCGACGTGCGGTGTGACCTGCGTCTCTCACTCTCCGCAGGGGGAGCAAAATCGGTGTTCAGCGGCCCTCCCCCCACGTGACAATCAGGGTCCAGCAAGGGGAGGAACACATGAGCCAGGCCCACCTGACTCTTCATGAGCTGCTGCCGCCGCAGGAACTGGCGGCGGCTCTCGACGCGGGGCATGTCACGCGCAAGTCGCACCCGGAACTGCCGCTGTCCATATACACGTACACGAGGACATGCCAGTACGAGCGGGTGTGGAACCGGGTGACCATCCGCTGCCGCGGCCTGGTGGCCGACGACAACACCGGTGAGATCGTCGCGCTTCCGCTGCCGAAGTTCTTCAACGTCGGTGAGCACGAGGCCGGTCAGCCCTACGCGCCCGGCCTCCCGGACGAGCCGTTCGAGGTGTACGACAAGGTCGACGGCAGCCTGGCCGTGGTCTTCCACTACGCCGGCCGGTGGCGCGTCGCGTCCAAGGGTTCGTTCATCAGCACCCAGGCCACCTGGGCGCAGCGACTGCTCGACGGGAAGGACACGTCCGGCCTCGTTCCCGGGGTGACGTACCTCGCCGAGATCCTGTACCCGCAGAACCGCATCGTCGTCGACTACGGCGAGCGTCGTGATCTGGTACTGCTGGCCGCGTTCGCCAAGGACGGCACGGAGGTCGCCCTGGCCGAGGCCGCGCTCCACTGGGGTGGCATCGGATCGGTCGTCACCGTGTGGCCCTCCATGCCGCTCGCCGAGCTGCTGGCCATGGCCGAGGCCAACCGGCTGCCCGGCGGCCGGGCGGCCACGGGCATCGAGGCCGAGGGTTTCGTGCTGCGCTTCGCCTCGGGTGTACGGGCCAAGGCCAAGCTCACCGAGTACGTCCGGCTCCACAAGGTGCTCACCGGCGTGACCGAACGGGACATCTGGCGCGGTCACGGCATCCAGCGGTTCGCGGGTCTGCCCGCCAAGCAGGTGGCCCAGGCGCTCGGCTGCTCGGCCGAGGACATCGAGGCGTCCGGGGGCAAGCCCCTGGACGCGCTGCTGGAGCAGGTGCCCGACGAGTTCGACGCCTGGGTGCGCGGCATCATCGCGGGGATCGAGAAGCAGGTGGGCGACCGCGAGCGTGCGATCGACGAGGCTTTTCGGTCCCTGGCCCCGCTCGTCGGCGACCGGGGCGCCTTCGCCCGCGCCACGAGGGCGCTGCCCGACGCGGCCCTGCGCCCCGCCATGTTCCTGCGCCTGGACGGGCGACCGACCGAGCTGGTGACCTATCGTTCCGCCCGGCCGGAAGCAGCCGACCCGTTCAAGACCGACGAGGAGAATTGACCGTGCCTGTCGTACACGTCATGACGGGGCTTCCGGCCTCGGGAAAGACGACCGCCGCGCGCAAGCTGCAGGCGGAGTCCGAGGGCCGGATGCGCCGGGTCAACCTCGACGATCTGCGGGCGATGCTCGACATTCCGGCGCCCGAGCCCCGGGGGTACGCACATGAGCAGACCGTGCTGGCGATCCAGGATGCGGCGGTGCGGGCGGCCGTCGACGACGGTTTCGACGTCGTCGTGGACAACACGCACATGACACCGCACATACCGAAGCGACTGAAGGCCGCGGTGGCGGGACAGGCCACCTTCGTCGTGCACGACTTCACCGAGGTACCGCTGGAGGAGTGCATACGACGCGACGCCCAGCGGGACAGAGCGGTCGGCGAGGAGATCATCCGGATCCTCGCCGACAAGCACGCGAAGGCCAGGAGTGGCGGCTGGCGGCTCACCGCGGAGTGGTTCAACGACGCGCCCCCCGTCGAGCCGTACACCGCCGACCCTGCGCTTCCCTCGGCGGTCATGTGCGACATCGACGGCACGCTCGCTCTCCGTGGCGACCGGGGTGCCTTCGACTTCACTCGCTGTGAGGAGGATCTCCTCAACGTGTCGGTGCGCGGGGCGCTGCGTTCCTTCCGGAGCGCCGACGGCGATGTCATCGTCCTGCTCTCCGGCCGTGGTGAGGAGCACCGCGGCCGGACGGAGGCGTGGCTGCGCGCGCACGAGGTCCCGTACGACGAGCTGTGGATGCGCGCCGCCGGTGACGGCCGCCGCGACGACGTGGTGAAGGCCGAGCTGTTCGACCGCCATGTGCGCCACCGCTTCGCGGTACGGGTCTCCCTCGACGACCGCGACCGCGTCGTCGCCGTGTGGCGCCGTATGGGCCTGCCGACCTGGCAGGTCAACTACGGCAACTTCTGAACGGCGAGCCTTGGGCCGGCGAGCTTCTGACCGGCGCTTGCCGGTCCGTCCGGACGACCGGCGGGCATCCGGGAGCCCGCTGGTAAAATGGGGGCACGCTTCGACACCGCCGGGGCCCGTACCCACGAGTACGGGCCCCGGCGCGTTCCGGGCGCCCGACCAGAAAGGTTCCCCATGAACGCGAAGCTGCCGGAGCCTGCACTCCCCCGTGTCGGTGAGCCCCAGCGGGCGACGGCGCCGCAGGACGATCTCTCGACGCCGCGGACGGTGTCCCCGGGCCTGCCGCCGGCCGCCTCCTTCGACGCACTCGGGCTGCCCCCCGGGGTGGTGGAGACGATGAGCGGCCTGGGGGTGACCGAGCCTTTCCCGATCCAGGCGGCGACCCTGCCCAATGCGCTGGCGGGCCGCGATGTCCTCGGGCGCGCGCGGACCGGCTCCGGCAAGACGCTGGCGTTCGGTCTCGCGCTGCTCGTGCGGACGGCGGGCCGGCGAGCGGAGTCGAAGCGGCCGCTCGCACTGGTCCTGGTGCCGACCCGGGAACTCGCGCAGCAGGTGGGTGACGCGCTGGCGCCGTACGCGCGGACGCTGGGTGTGCGACTGGCGACGGTGGTCGGCGGCCTGTCCATCAACCGTCAGCAGGCGGAGTTGCGGGCCGGCGCCGATGTCGTCATCGCCACGCCGGGGCGGCTGGCCGACCTGGTGTCCCGCCGCGACTGCCTCCTGAACCACGTACGGATCACGGTGCTGGACGAGGCCGACCAGATGTGCGACCTGGGGTTCCTGCCGCAGGTCTCGGACATCCTGGACCAGGTCAATTCCGACGGGCAGCGGCTCCTGTTCTCGGCCACGCTCGACCGCAACGTCGACCAGCTGGTGCGGGGCTACCTCCACGACCCGGTCGTCGTGTCGGTCGACCGGCTGGCGGGCTCGGTCGCCACGATGGAACACCACGTGCTGAACATTCACGCCGCCGACAAGTACGCGACCGCGACCGAGATCGCCGCGCGGGACGGCAGGGTGTTGATGTTCCTGGACACCAAGGCCGGCGTGGACCAGTTCACCCGCCACCTGCGGGCCAGCGGCGTACAGGCTGCCGCCCTGCACAGCGGGAAGTCGCAGCCGCAGCGCACGCACACGCTCGCCCGGTTCAAGGAGGGTGAGATCACCGTGCTGGTGGCCACCAATGTCGCCGCGCGGGGCATTCACATCGACGCGCTCGATCTCGTCGTCAATGTCGACCCTCCGGCCGACGCCAAGGACTACCTGCACCGTGGCGGGCGCACGGCGCGCGCCGGGGAGTCCGGGAGCGTGGTCACCTTGGTCACCCCCAACCAGCGGCGCGAGGTGAACCGGATGATGTCCGACGCCGGGATCCGGCCCACGGTCACGCAAGTGCGCTCCGGTGAGGAGAAGCTGACCGCCATCACCGGGGCGAAGCGCCCGCCGGCCGGGACGAAGTCCACCGGTGGCAACGCCCCCTTCCGCGGCCTCGGCACCCGTCCGGGCCGCCCCGCCAAGGAGTCCCGCAAAGCCGCCGAGGCCCGCAAGGCCGCGGAAGCCCGGGCGGCAGCCCGGGTACGCAAGGGCCGCTGACGCCGGGCGGGCGGTGGTCCATGGACCTGGGAGAGGACCCCTGGGAAAGGACCCCTGGGAGAGGGCCTCGGTGCTCCTCGGGATCTAGAAGAGACCCTTGTAGCCCGCCCAGCCGCTTGCGATCTTCGTGCGGGAGCCGAAGGTGCCCTTGCCGGTGCCGTTCTGGCGGTAGAGGTTTCCCGCGGTGTCCCGGGCAACCAGGTCGGCGTTGCCGTCAGCGGTGATGTCCCCGACGCCGACGACCGCGTTGTACGACCCGCGCCAGTCGGCGGCGATCTTCACCCGGGAGGTGAAGGTGCCCTTGCCCGTGCCGTTCAGGCGGTAGAGGATGTCGGCCTGGTCCTGGAGGAGCAGGTCACCGTTGCCGTCGCCGTTCAGGTCACCGGCGCCGACGATCTTCTTGTAGGCCTTCCCGTTGTCGAAGAGCTCCACCCGGGCGGAGAACCTCCCGGTGCCGGTGCCCGAGTAGAGGTGGACGGCACCCGTGGCGGCGTTGCGGGTGATCAGGTCCGGGCGTCCGTCCCGGGTCAGGTCACCGGGTGCGGTCAGAATGTCGTACTGGGTCCAGCCGCTGGTGGCGAGGGTGGTGTACGCCGTCGACGGCTTCAGCGCCGCCCCGCAGGCCGACGCGTACAGCCGCAGGGCGCCGGTGCTCAGCCGGATCAGGACGTCGTTGCAGCGGTCGCCGCTGAGGTCGCCGAGCGGCACGGCGGTGACCGAGGCCGGCCAGCCGCTCGCCGTCACCTTCCCGGTGAACTTCCCGGCCCCGTCTCCCTGGTGGAAGGTGAGGGATCCGGAGAAGTTCGACGTCAGCAGGTCGCCGACTCCGTCGATCGGCGACGAGCCGCCGACGTGGTCCCGCCCCACCGCCCGTGAGCCGGACCGCGCCGGACTGGGTCGACGCGGCACCCTGCCCGTCCGCCGGCACAGCCGTGGCGTCCAGGTGTACGCGCCATGGGGAAGCAGTCCGCCTGCCGTGTCACGGCCGTCCCATGTCGTCGCGATCGAGTACTCGGCCGGTCCACCGGCGCGCGTGGCCACCACGCGGCCGGTGGCCTTGTGGCGGATCTCCACCCTCCAGGAGGCCGCCGGCTCCGACAGCCACCATTCGCCGCGCGACCCTCCCCGAGCACCTGAGACGGAATGTGCACCGCTCTCCGGCGCCCCTGCCCCTGGCCGCTCCCCTGCCCCACAAGTGGGCTGATCTTACAGTCACTTCACGGACCGTCAGAATGATTTCGGACCGTGCGCGCCGTGCACGAAGAACGCCGTGATCCCGGGCCGACGGCCAACAACTCGGGTTCCCTCGACCGCTCTCAGGTGAACGCGAGGCGAACTCCCCCGTAATTGTCCGGCGATCGCCCTGCTTTCTAGATCAATTGTGGCGATCGTATGTCTGCCGTGTTCACGCCAACAATGGGGGACTGTCAGACATGTGGAGACGATTGCGTGTTAAGAGACCGGCTCTGGCCGGCAGAGGGGTGTCCGTGGTCACCGCGGTCGTCCTTCTCGCCACGCTGCCGGCCGTCGCCGTGGCCTCGCCGACGAGCGCGGAGTCCGCGGGCGGCACGCCGAGGAGCGAGGCCCCGGTCTCGGAGTCGGCGCGGGCGCAACGCCAGGCCGTGTCGTCCGGGGAGCGCGTCGAGGTGAAGGGCGAACGGACCGAGCACGAGACGGTTTTCGCCAATCCCGACGGCAGGACGTTCACGCTGGAGAAGTCGATCGCTCCGGTCCGGGTGCAGACCGAGGCCGGCGGCTGGGCCGCGCCGGACGCCACTCTGCGGCGCCGCGCCGACGGACGGATCGCGCCCCGTGCCTCGGTGGCGGGCGTGTCGTTCTCCGCGGGCGGTGCGGGCACGGACCTGGTCTCGGTCACCGAGGACGGCAAGTCGCTGACGGTGGGCTGGCCGGGCGAGCTGCCGAAGCCCGTGGTGAAGGGCGACCAGGCCCGCTACGTCGATGTCCTGCCGGGCGTGGACCTGCTGATGACGGCTACGGTCGAGGGCTACCGCGAGGTCCTCGTCGTCAAGACGCCCGAGGCCGCCGCCCAGCCCGCCCTCCGCACACTCGACTTCCCGGTCCGAGGACAGGGACTGACGGTGCGTCAGGGTGCGGCGGGATCGCTGGAGGCGGTCGACGGCAACGGTGTCGCCCTCTTCCACGCACCGGCCGCCCAGCACTGGGACTCCTCCGGCGACCGCCGAGTGTCCGGGGTGCGGCAGGACGGCGCACGGGGTACCCAGGTGGTGGACGACGGCTCCGGCGCCGCGGATCCGGCCCGTGCCCCGCGGCCGAGCGACCGGATGTCCATGCTGCCGGTGAAGGCCCGTGCCGCCTCGGTGTCGGTCGTGCCGGACGCGAAGCTGCTGGCCGGCGAGGACACGGTGTACCCGCAGTTCATCGACCCGAACGTGTCGATGAACGAGTCCGAGCGGACCGTGCTGTCGTCGGACGGCGACGCCTTCTACAACTTCACCGGCGGTGACACCGGCGAGGGCGTCGGCCTGTGCGGAACGTATGTGACCGGCGGCTACGCCTACTACTGCGGCTCCAACTACAAGCAGCGGATGTACTTCGAGTTCTCGCCGTCCGGCCTCAAGGGCAAGCGCGTCCTGGACGCGACCTTCCGGGTGACCGAGCGCTGGTCGATGTCGTGCTCCGCCTCGGTGGTCCAGCTGGTGAAGACCGGGGAGATCTCCTCGGCGACGCGCTGGCCGGGGCCGACGAGCAACTGGGATGTGCTGGGCGACCGTACGGTTTCCGCGGGCCGGGGCACCAACTGCGACCCGAGCCAGCCCGCCAAGCCGATCGAGTTCAACGACGACCCGAATCAGTCGTACGAGAACCTGACGTCCACCGTGAAGAAGTTCGCGGCCGGTGACTTCGCCCGCCTGACGGTGATGCTGAAGGCCGGCGACGAGGGCGACCCGAACGGCTGGAAGCGGTTCGACGACGACGCGGTGCTGTCGGTGAGCTACGTGGGCCTGCCCGATGTGCCCACGAGCCCGGTGGTGGGGTCGGCCTGCGAGACGAACGCGGCGGACCCGGCGTGGCTGTCGGACCCGACCCCGAACTACAGCGCGGTGGTCCAGACGGCCTCCGGCGGGCAGAGCGGGGCGACCCTGCGCGCCCACTTCTACGTGCAGGAGAAGCAGACCGACGGGACCTGGACGGTGAAGACGGAGCCGGTCCGCCCGTCCAGCGGCTTCGTGGGCGACGGTGTCAAGATCACGGTGGCCTCTCCCGTCACTCTGAAGCAGAACACCCTGTACCGGATGGCGGCGTTCTCGCGTTCCTACTACAACGACGGCGCGAGCAGCATCGAAAGCCACAGCACCGTCACCACCAAGGGCTGGTGCTACTTCCAGGTCGACTCCACCCGGCCCAAGGCGCCGACGATCACCGCCCCCACAGGGGCGCTGTACGCGGTGTGCCCGGACGACGGTGACGGCTGCGGTGCCGCGACCGGCGGGCCGGGGCAGGCCGGGCAGTTCGTCTTCACCAAGAACACGGCCGACACCAACATCGTGGCCTTCGAGTACAAGCTCGCCACCGACACCAAGTGGACCAAGGTGTCGGGGACGGCATCGGTGACGCGTTCCGTGAAACCCGCTCTGTCCGGTGTGCAGGTGCTGAACGTGCGGGCCGTGGACAGCGTCGGCACGGGCCAGTCCGGGGAGGCGAAGGCGATCCGCTTCAACGTCGCCGAGGGCAAGGGCGCCACCGGCCGATGGCACTTCAACGACAGCGCGGTCGGCTCCGGTGAGACCGTCGCGTCCGACTCCGCGACCACGGAGGGCACGCGCCACGCGGCGACCCTCTACACGACGGGCGCGGGGTGGTCCGGCTGGGGTCGCCGTGGCTCGCTGGACCGTTCGCTGTGGCTGAACGACACCTCCGACACCACCCGGCAGTCGGGCTACGCCGCGACCTCGGGTCCGGTGATCAACACCCAGTCCTCCTACACCGTTTCCGCGTGGACGTTCCTGACGGACGACACCGAGTACCGGACCGTCATGTCCCAGACGGGCAGCGACAGTTCGGGCTTCTCCCTCTACTACTCCGGCGGCGTCAAGAAGTGGATCTTCCGCTTCAACTGGACCGACAGCGCCGGACAGCGCCAGTTCGTCGCCAGCGGCGCGGACACCGCGGGCGTGCCCCTCAAGGTGTGGACCCACGTCGCGGGCGTCTATGACGCCGACGACCGGACCGTCCAGCTGTACGTCAACGGCCGCGCCCAGGGCGCCCCGGTGGCCGTGCCGTCCGGCGGCGAGAAGCAGACTCCCGACGGAGCCCTGCAGTTCGGCCGGGCCAGCTATGTGTACGGCACCTACACGCAGTACTGGAAGGGCCGTATCGACGAGGCCGCCGTGTTCCAGGAGGCCCTGCCGGCGGGAGAGGTGGCCAAGGAGGCCAGGCTGCTGGACTCCACCGGCACCACCACCGCCACGGAACTCATGGCCGCCTGGGACCCGCAGGGCGCGAGCGGCACCACGCTGACCGACACCGTGACCGGCTACGCCCGCTCGCTGTCCCTGTCCGGGGGCGCCTCGCTGGACGGCGAGGCGATCGTCCTGGACGGCACGGACGACGCGGCCACCGTGTCGGGACCGGTCGTCGACGACAGCGGCTCCTTCACGGTGACCACCGAGGTGGAACTCGACCGGACCGCCCTCGCCGCCAAGCCCACCGGCTACGTCGGCCAGGTCCTCGGCCAGCGCACCGCCGACGGCTCCGCCTGGGGCCTGTGGTACCAGCGGACCGGCACCGAGACCTGGTTCGACGACGAGGGGAACCTGCACGAGGACCCGGCCGGGTTCTGGAAGTTCGGCCGCCTGAACAGTGACGGCAGCTTCGACGCGGTCACCTCCGACAGCGCCGCCGTCACCTCCGGCAAGGTCCGCCTCACCGGCGTGTACGACGCCCAGGACGGCACGATCCGGCTCTACCTCGACGCCTCGCGCAACGACGTGGAGACCCCGTACACGGCGAAGATCGGCCAGGGTGAACTGGCCGCGGGCAAGGGGTACGTCGGCGGGGCCTGGGGCCGCCATCTGCCCGCCAGGATCAGCGACATCCGGATCTGGTCCGGCGCGGCGGCCGACAGCGACCAGCTCGAGACGATGATCGGCTGACATCCCGAGCGGCGGCCGGTCCCGGTGACCCGGGGGCCGGCCGCCCTCCTCCGCGCCCTTGCCGACCGGCGGGCGCGCGCTCCCCCGTTCTCCTGGCACTTCCCCAACCTCCACCGGGAGTCATCTCTCATGTTCGGCAAACGAACACCTCGCCGGCGTGCCCGGCTCGTCGTCCCCGGGCTGGCGCTCGGGCTCGCCCTGAGTGTGACCGGCGGCATGCTGTCCGTCGCCCAGGCGGCCGAGCGGCCGAAGCCTCTCGAGGCCCTCTGGCAACGGGACGTCAACAAGACCGAGCCGGTCACCACGCCCGGCGCCAAGGCGGCGCGCGAACGCGTCGCCGCGTACCGCGAGAAGAACGCCGGCCAGGCCGGCCGGGCCCGCGCCGAGCAGCGGGCCGACTGGCCCGAGGCGGCCGGCCGCAGCCTGAGCATCACGCCGGCGGCGAACGCCCCGGTCACCGTGGGCGAGTTGCCCCTCACCCTCACCGCTGCGAAATCCCCTCCGAACTCGGCGAAGCCGGCCGCGTCGGGCACCGCCGCCGTGCGGGTGCTCGGGCACGACGCGGCAACACGCCTGGGTATCAAGGGCGTTGTGCTCTCCGTGCGCGCCGGACAGGCCGGGACGGCGGACATCGCCCTGGACTACGGCCGGTTCGCCTCCGCGTACGGCGGCGGCTGGGCGGGACGGCTCGGCCTGGTGAGCCTGCCGCAGTGCGCCCTGACCACCCCGAAGAAGGCCGAGTGCCGCCGGACGACCCCCGTGGCGTCCCACAACGACATCGACGGGCAGTCGGTGACCGGCACGGTCGCCCTGCCGGCCTCGGCACCGGCGGTGCTGGCCCTGGCGGCGACGGCCTCCGGCGACTCCGCGTCCGGCGCGGGCAGCTACCGCGCGAGCCAGCTGTCCCCCTCGGCGACCTGGGAGGCCGGCGCGTCCTCCGGCGCGTTCACCTGGTCGTACCCGATGAGCGTGCCCCCGGCACAGGGCCCCACTCCCCCGCTCTCCCTCGCCTACAACTCGGGTGTCGTCGACGGGAAGACGGCGTCGACCAACAACCAGTCCACGCAGGCCGGTGAGGGCTTCGACCTGACGGTGAACTCCTACGTCGAGCGCTCCTACGGGTCGTGCGACGACGACGGGCAGACCGACAAGAGCGACCTGTGCTGGAAGTACGACAACGCCAGCCTGGTGCTGAACGGCAAGTCGACCGAGCTGGTCAAGGACGACACCACCGGCGCGTGGCGGCTGGAGAACGACGACGCCTCCACGGTCACCCTGTCGACCGGCGCGGACAACGGCGACAACAACGGCGAGCACTGGACCGTCACCACGGGCGACGGCACCCGCTACGTGTTCGGCCTGAACAAGCTGACGGGCGCCGGCACCGAGCGCACCAACTCGGTGTGGACCGTCCCGGTCTTCGGCGACGACTCGGGCGAACCGGGCTACGACCAGGGCAGTGCCTTCGCCGACCGCGCGGTCACCCAGGCCTGGCGGTGGAACCTCGACTACGTCGAGGACCCGCACGACAACGCCATGTCGTACTGGTACACGAAGGAGTCCAACTACTACGCCAAGAACGGCGCGAGCACCGGAACCGCCTCCTACGTCCGCGGCGGCCAGCTCACGAAGGTCCTCTACGGGCAGCGGGCCGACGCCCTGTTCTCCGGGGTCACCTCCGCCAAGATCGAGTTCACGTACGCCGAGCGCTGCACCGCCGCGGACTGCTCGGAGCTGAAGGACTCCACCTCGCAGAACTGGCCCGACGTCCCCTTCGACGCGATCTGCGCCTCCGGCGCCGACTGCGACGCGCCGAGCCCCAACTTCTTCTCCCGCAAACGGCTCACCGGCGTCAGCACCTTCGTGTGGTCGGCGGACACCAGCGCCTTCACGCCCGTCGACTCCTGGGCGCTGACCCAGCAGTACCTGGACGGCGGGGACATCGGCGACACCTCGGACCAGACGCTGACGCTCAAGAGCGTCACGCGCACCGGCAAGGCCGGTACCGACCTCGCGCTGCCCCCGATCACCTTCACCTACGACATGCGGCCCAACCGGGTGGACGCGACCGACGACATCCTGCCGCTTTCCCGGCCCCGCATCCGCACGGTCACCTCGGAGACGGGCGCGATCACCGACGTCACGTTCTCCGGTCCGGAGTGCGTGCGCGGCAGCAACATGCCCGCCGCCCAGGACGACAACGCCAAGTCCTGCTACCCGCAGTACTGGCACATCAACGGCGCCGAGGAGACGTCGGTCGACTGGTTCCACAAGTACCGCGTGCTCGCCGTCGTCACCAGCGACCCCGCCGGCCACAACGACAACGTGGTCGACAGCTACACGTACGCCGACCCGGCCTGGCACTACAACGACTCGCCGCTGACCCCGGCCGACGAGCGGACCTGGTCGATCTGGCGCGGCTACGGCACCGTCACCTCCACCAAGGGCACCGGCGCCGGCCTGTCCAAGGTGACCTCGGTCTACCAGCAGGGCATGGACGGCGACCGGCTGCTCGGCGGCGACGGCAAGCTCGACCCGGACACCCGCCGCTCGGCGAGCGTCTCCGGGGTCGCCGTGTCCGGCCTGAGCGTCCCCGCCCAGAAGGACAGCGACCAGTTCGCCGGCTTCCTGCGCCAGCAGATCACCTACAACGGCACCACACCCGTCACGGTGACCGTCAACGACCCGTGGTCGCAGCGCACCGCCACCCAGCACAAGTCGTACGCCGACACCGAGGCGTACTTCGTCCGCACGGCCAAGGCCACCACCTCCACCTATCTGACCGCGTCCGGCACCTGGCGGGCCCGCAGCACCTCCACCACCTTCGACGATCACGGCATGGCGTCCAAGGTCGACGACGCGGGTGACACCGCCAAGTCGGGCGACGAGAGCTGCACCCGCACCTGGTACGCCCGCAACGCGAGCGTGGGCATCACCTCGCTGGTCTCCCGGACCCGAGTCGTGGCCCGCACCTGCTCGGTGGCGGAGACCAGCCTGTCCCTGCCGGCGAACACGGGCACCTCGGGCGACGTCCTGTCCGACACCGCCACCGTCTACGACAGCGCCACCGCCACGGTGTGGAGCGCGACGCAGACCCCCACCAAGGGCGAGGCGACCTGGAAGGGCCGCCCCGCGGGCTACCCCGCCGCCGCGACCGGCGGCGAGCGCAACCCCACGACCTGGCAGACCGCCGGCCGCAGCACCTACGACGTACTGGGCCGCCCCCTGACCACCACCGACGCGGACGGCAACCCCACCACCGTCGTCTACACCCCGACGACCACCGGCCCGCTGACCCGCACGCAGACCACCAACTCCAAGACGCAGAAGTCCTACGCCTTCTTCGAACCGGCGCGCGGCCAGACCATCAAGGCCTACGACGCCAACAACAACCTCACCGAGACCGAGTACGACGCCCTCGGCCGCACCACGGCCGTATGGCTGCCCAACCGCAGCCACTCCGGCGGGCAGAAGTCCACGTACGTCTTCCGCTACTCCGTCACCGCCGGCGCCCCTTCGTGGACGTCGATGGGCACGCTGAAGGCGGACGGGGACACCTACCTCACCAGCTACACCGTCTACGACTCGATGCTGCGGGTCGTGCAGACCCAGACCCCGGGCGCGACCAGCGGCCGCATCCTCACCGACACCCGCTACGACAGCCGGGGCCTGGCCTACGAGAACTACGAGGACATCTTCGACGCGGCCGCGCCCTCGGGGACGTACACCCAGGCCGAGTACGGCGAGACGCCCAGCCTGACGAAGACCGGCTACGACGCGGCCGGCCGGCCCGTCAGCACCGCCTTCCTGGTCGGCGGTGTGCAGAAGTGGCAGACCACGACCTCCTACACCGGTGACTCCAGCGCCACCACCGGCATCCCCGGCGGCTCCGCCAGCCGCACCCTCACCGACGCCCTGGGCCGCACGGTGGAGCAGCGCCAGTACGCCGGTACCTCGCCCACCGACGCCGAGTTCGGCGGCACCGCCGGCGCGGCCCACACCGGCACCCGGTACGCGTACCGTCCCGACGGCAAGAAGAAGACCATCACCGGGCCGGACGGCGCCGTCTGGACGTACGGCTACGACCTGTACGGACGCCAGATCTCGCTGGCCGACCCCGACAAGGGCACCTCGACCACCGGCTACACGGCGCTCGACCAGGTGTCCTGGGCCAAGGACTCCACCGGCCGGGCCGTGATCTCCGCCTACGACGCGCTGGGCCGGGTCACCGACACCTGGAAGTCCGCCGCCGGTGCGGACCTCACCACCGCCTCGGTGCTCGCCGCCCAGAAGACCGACGCCAACAAGCTGACCCACTTCGCCTACGACACGGTCACCGGCGGCAAGGGCAAACCGGCGTCCTCCACCCGCTACACGGGTGGCGCGGCCGGACCCGCGTACATCCAGAGCGTGACGGCGTACGACAGCCTCTACCACGCCACCGGCACCCGGCTGACCCTCCCGGCCGACGACGCCATGGTCACCTCGAAGGCCCTGGCCTCGAACGTGCTCGACTTCTCCAGCTACTACAACGTCGACGGCACCCTGCAGTGGACGAAGGAGCCCGCCGCCGGCGGTCTCGCGGCGGAGACGATCGAGTACGGCTACAGCGACCGGGGGCTCGCCACCACCCTCACCGCCGGGGGCCAGGGCGTGGTGCTCGGCACCACGTACACCGACCTCTCCCAGGTCTCCACGCGCCGCCTCGGCGTCTCGGAGGCCACCGGCGTCGCGAAGGTCGACGTCGTCCACGACTACGAGGACGGCACCGGACGGCTGCTGCGCACCGAGGTGCGCGGCCAGACCCACGCCTACGACGCGCTCAACCTGTCCTACGCCTACGACACCGCCGGCAACGTCACCAAGATCTCCGACGCCACCACCCTCGGCGGCGCCGGCGCGGCCGACCACCAGTGCTTCGGATACGACGGCTACCAGCGCCTGACCGACGTCTGGACGCCGGCCGGCGGCGACTGCGCCGCCACGCGCACCACCGCGGGACTCGGCGGCGCAGCCCCGTACTGGACGAGCTACACCTACGGCGACTCCGGCCAGCGCACGACCGAGACCGAGCACGGCACCGGAGGGACCACGACCACGACGTACTGCTACCGGGCGGGAACCACCCAGCCGCACACCGTGATGGCCACCACCACGACACCCACCTGCGACGGCGTCGACGCCCAGTACGGCTACGACACCGCCGGCAACACCACCAAGCGTCCCGACGACAAGAACTCCCAGAGTCTGCTCTGGAACGACGAGGGCGACCTCGCCCGGGTCACCGAGCCGACGGCCGCGGGCGGTTCGACCGCCACCACGGACTATGTCTACGACGCCGCCGGCGAACTCCTCGTCCGCCGCGCCCCCCAGGGCGAGAGCGTGCTCTACCTCGGCGGCAGCGAAGTCCACCTCGACACCGGTGGCGGCACGTCCCGTTCCTGGGCGCAGCGCTACTACAAGCAGGGGGACAGCACGGTCGCGCTGCGCAGCAACGAGAGCGGCACCGCCAAGCTGACCTGGCTCGCCGGCGACAACCACGGCACGTCCACGGTCGCCCTCGACGCGAGCACGCAGGCCGTCACCCGGCGCTACACCACTCCCTTCGGTGAGTCGCGCGGCAAGGAGGCCGACTGGCCCGACGACAAGGCGTTCCTGGGCAAGTCGAAGGACACCTCCACCGGACTGACGCATGTCGGGGCCCGGGAGTACGACGCGGGTATCGGCCAGTTCATCAGCGTCGACCCCGTTCTCCAGGACGGGGCGGCACAGACCCTGAACGGCTACAGCTACGCGACGCAGAACCCGGCGACCGTCGCGGACCCGACCGGCCTCGGCATCCCCGAGTGCCACAACGGCGTCGTCACCGGCTGCAGCAACGGCGTTCCCGACGAGGACTCCGTGTACCATCCGGAGCGAGAGCCCGGGGCCGGTTCCTCCACCTCCACCGGCAACGGCAACGGCAACGGCGGCGGGAACGGATCCGGGGACAGCCGGAGGGACGAGCTGGGCCGGCGTGCGGCGGCCGTCTACCGGCTGGGCATGACGCTCGCCCCCGAGGTCTTCCTCAACCCGAACGCCACCCAATTGGTGTCCATGTGGTTCATGGGTGCGACGCCGGCGGCCTATCAGTTCGACGAGCGGGACAAGATGACGCAGGACGTCAAGCGGCACATCTGGATGGACGTCGTGCGCAGGTTCCTGTCCCACCGCACGGGCACGAAGATCGGGGAGACCATCAAGGGCCTCGACTACAAGACCGCGCACGGTGCGGCCATGAACGATCTGCCGCTCAAGGGCATGATGGCCGGCGAGGTCTCCGACGCCATCATGCAACTCCTCGGGGACAACGACCCGGCCACCGCGGAGGGGGCCACCCGGGCGGCGCTGGGCTCCTTCAACCTCAAGGCGACGGTGACCGGTTACAACAAGCTGACCCGGCGCGGAACGGTGGAGTTCCAGATCACCCAGTCGATGACGGTCGAGTCCCTGACGCGCGGGGTGTCGAAGGAAGGGTACGAAGGCAATGCGAAGGACCCGAACGCGTCGGCCATGTCCAATGCCGCCCGAGCGATCTTCCCCGGTGGCCAGAAGGACCTGAAGATGACCTTCCGCTGGTCGGAGAACCTGTTGATGCCGGAGCCCGGCCGGTGAGGCGACGGTTGACCGCCCTGGCGGCGGTGTGTACGGCGACGCTCGCCCTGTCGTCCTGCGTGGACAGCCGGACGGATCCTCCGCCGCCGCCCGTGAAGGTCGGCGCGAAGGATCTGTACGGCACCTGGCGGGGCTGGGAGGGGAGTTCCCTGACCCTGGAGCCCGGATCCAGGGCGGTCACGGTGAAGTTGGACGGCCAGGAGTTCGCCTTCGACGACGCCTGGCGGATGACGGGCTCGGGCACCTGGCGACTGCTGGGGCCCGGCGCCTACCGCGGCGGGAACACGGTGGGCGACGGCTCGGTGATCCACGTCGAGGCGAGCCCTCAGGCCGGTCGGGGAACGGAAGGGGAGCCGGCTGCCACCAGCAGCCCGTCGGGCCTCGTCGACCCGGCGGACGTGGCCTCCCGCACCGAACCGCCGCCGGAGAACGCCGTCTGGGACATCGGCGTCAGCAAGGGCGAGAAGGGTGAACTGCGGCTCTTCTTCCTGACGTCGGACCCCGATGTCCGGGACACGTACTACCTGACGAAGGACACCGCGACAGCGACCGCGGCAGCGACCGCGACCGCGCCCGCGTCACCGTAGCGGTACGGGTCCGGGGGCCGGGGGTGCCGCTCAGTCGCGCCCCCCGGCCCGCCGTCGGGTCAAGGAAAGCAGCGGTCAGTCGCGGGTCTTGTCGAGCGGCTCCAGGATGTCGACGGCGGTGCCCGACTCACCGAGGCGCGGGAAGATGCGCTCGACACTGCCCCGGTGGGCCTCGGCGTCGCCGTCGGCCAGGGCGTCGGAGGCCAGGGTGACGTCACGATCTGGGTGACGCGCGCCGAGAGGCGTCGTGCGCCAAGCCGACGGCCGGAAGCATCGGCATCAGGGCTGCGACAGCCGTTCCAGCAGGTTCAGGGCGTCGATTGACACACGGGCGGGCGACGGCGGCGGGCGGTCCGCTCAGAGCTCTCGCCGACGCCGGAACGCCACCGCCGCCGCGACCCCGCCGATGACGCCGAACAGATGCCCCTGCCAGCTGACCCCGGTCGTCGTGGGCAGAACGCCCCAGAGGATCGACCCGTAGACGGCACCGACGAGGAGGCCGAGGAGCACGTCACCGATGCGGCGGTCGACGAAGCCCCGGGTCACCAGATAGCCGAACAGGCCGAAGACGACCCCGGACGCGCCCGCGGTCAAGGAGTGCGCCGGAGCCGTGAGCCAGACACCGAGACCGCTCACCAGGATGATCACGGAGACGACGGCGAGGAAGCGACGGATGCCGGACAGCGCGGCCAGGAAGCCCATGACCAGCAGTGGCAGGCTGTTCGCCGCGACGTGATCGAACCCGAAGTGCAGGAACGCGGCGGGCACGACGTCGCGCAGCTCGCCGGCCTCGCGTGGGGTGATGCCGAAGGAGTCCAGGGCATGCCCACTGATCGCGTCGATGCCCTCCAGCAGCCACAGCAGGGCGACCCAGCCCGCGACCAGCGCGGCCGCTTCCCGGACCCGCGCCCGCCGCGCTTCCGGAACGGGGCGCGTCACGCCGTACGGTCCGTTCCGGGACCCGGCACCGAAGTGCGATCCATACGCCACAGCGACCCCCTTCGATACCCTTGCCTACTGCGACAACGCACGGATGACGCGTCCCGGTTCCAGCCCTGCGCGACGCCCCTCCCAGAGGGGCGGCGAGTGCGGGGGCCTGGTCAGCGGACGACGTCGAAGACGTTCTTCTGCAGACCGTTGGCGTAGGCCTCGTGCTCGACGAGCTTCAGCTTCTGGGCGTCCTTGTCCGTGGCGCTGAAGAGCCGCTTGCCCGCGCCGAGCAGGAGCGGGAAGACGAGCAGGTGGTATCGGTCGATCAGGCCGGCGTCCGAAAGACCCTGGTTCAGGGTGGCGCTGCCGTGGACGATGATCGGGCCGCCCTCGGTCTCCTTCAACGCGGCGACGTCGTCGAGCGAGCGCAGGATCGTGGTCGTGCCCCAGTTCGACACCAGGTCGTCCTCGGTGAGGGTGGTGGAGACGACGTACTTCGGCATCGCCTTGTAGCCGGCGAAGTCCTCCATGTCCGGCCACACCGGACTGAACGCCTCGTAGCTGGTCCGGCCCAGCAGCATCGCGGTGGCTTCCTGCTGCTCACGGCCCTTGATGTCGAAGGCCTCGGGGAGGAACTCGATGTCCTTGAAGGTCCACCCGGAGTTCCGGTAACCGGGCTCGCCGCCCGGGGCCTCCACGACGCCGTCGAGGGAGACGAAGGCGGTGCTGATCAGGGTACGCATCTTGGTTTCCTCGGTATCTCGTGTCTGGATCTCAGCAGTTCGGCCGACGCGCGATCGGACCGTACACGCGGGTCCGACGCACCAGCCATGATCTCTGACTGTGGATCACGAAGAAACTCATCGGCCGTCGCCCGCCGATCCGGCCTCTGAGGGAGGGACTGGTCGGCTCGCATGGAGAGGTGCCGGGTATCCGCGGCTGACGCCCGCAGCTCCATGACGCTGAGAGTGCGGCCGGGGATGACCGATGGCTGTCTGAGATGATCGCGTGGTGAGTGCTGGGAGATTGCCGGCCGCGGAGGCCATTGAGTCACACGTCCGGGCGTTCTTCACGGGACATTCCGTGGAGGTCGTCGACTACGACCTCGGGCCAGAACGGCGCGAGGTGGTGCCCGACCTGCAGATTCTCGTTGTGGGGCCCGGCCCCCGCAGCGACAGCTGGGCCTATGTGACCGCCGGGTGCTGGGCGGCGACGGAGAAGGCCGGTCATGGCCTTGAGTTCGTCATGATCGCCCACGTCCGCGACCAGCGGTTCATCCGGCTCATGGCGATGATCGCTTACTACCACTGCGGAGGGCATCAGCTGGATGTGGAGCACAGCATGCCGATCGGTGGACCGTGGGTGCCGGGGTCGACCTGCGATCACCTGCTGGTCAGCCTGCCCTATCTCCACGGACCCGACCTTGAACACTGCCCGCTTCCTCGGGGACACGCCCGCATCCTGTGGACGTTGCCCGTGACGACCGCCGAGATCGAGTTCCGCAGGCGTCACGGCCACGAGGCGTTGGAGCAGCTTTTCGACGAGGCAGAGATCATTCCCACCGATCCCTTCCGGGCCTCGGTCGCATGAGTTCTTGGTAGCCGAGTGCGGACCCCGGCACGAGACCGTCCCCACCCTTCCACGATCACTCTCCGTCTGCCGCATCTGACGCTCTCTCAGTCGGCGTGAAGGATCCGAAAGCGATCGGGTTCCGCCGGATCTCGGTCAACGACTTGGATGGGCGTACAGGCCCATTGCCACACGCTGATGCCTGGCGTGCGGGAGAACTGGATCTTCCCGCGGGTGCCTTCGACTGCAACGTGCGGCCAGGATTCGGCGATGCGCGCCCGGTCCGCGCCGTGAGAGCGCAGCACATCGGCGAGGACGGCGACCGTGTCGTAGCCCTCGAAGGCGACGAAGGAGGGCGCTTCGGCCAGCCGCTCGCGAAGGGCCGTCTCGACTCGTGCACCGAGTGGACCGAGTCGCTCGGGCAGGTAGCGCAAGAACGGGATCGCGGCGCTGTCGTCGCCGAGCGACGTCGCCCATTCGGCGAACTCCGGCTGCCCGGCCGGAGCACCGATCATGATCTCGGCGAGGCGCTGGTCGTGGCGGACGGACTTGACGATCGACACCGCCGGCTCCGGGTGGCCGACCAGGAGGAGGAGGGCTGTCGCGCGATGGTCGACGAGTTCGTCGCACACCGCCGCAGGGGTGAGCGCGCTCATGTCGAGCTCGATGACGGTGCCGCCGCGTGAAGCGAGGTAGTCCCGCAGGATGCGGGTCCCAGTCGCCCAGTAGACACTCGGCTGGGCTGCTACGGCGATGCGGCTGTGGCCCGCGTCGAGGACGAAGTCCGCGTAGACCTGCCAGCCGCGGGACTGCGGCGGGGAGAGGCGCGCGACCCATTCCGTCGGCTGTTCGGTGAGCGCGTCGAGAACCGCCGACGAGCAGAGGAACGGCAGGCCGAGGGCGTCGGCCCTGGCGGCAGCGGCGCGAGCGACGACGCTGTGATACTCCCCCGCCAAGGCAGCCACACCCAGGCGAGCCAATTCATCCACGGCCGCCGCGGCCCTCTGTGGATCAGCCGCGGTGTCTCGGACCACCAGCTCCAGTGGCCTTCCGCCGATGCCGCCGGCGTCATTGACTTCGCGAACGGCCAGCTCGAGTCCGGCGAGCAGGTGCTGGCCCGCCTCGACCCAGCCAGGCCGAGTCAGCGGAACAAGAACACCGATCCGGACGAATGATCCGTCGGTCCGCTCCGCTCCAGGTGGCGATGGTGGCGTATTCATGCGCCGGCGTCTCCCGTGTGACGATTCGGCCGCGCTTTGCCCGGATCGCACAGCGGCAAGGCCCGGTAGCTCCGGAAGTACGCGTTCATCTCATCTCGCCGTGGCGGGCGCACCCGGGTGATCATGCCGGACATTGCATCCACCATGAGCGCCGACAGGCAACCGATTATTCGGCCGAGCCGCTCAGCCCCACCCCGCCGCGTGCAGGCGCTCGCAAGTGCGTAATACTCTCCCGATGAAGTCGAGCATTACGCCCAGGAGCGGGCCGACCACGATCCGGAGGGCCGTCGCGCGGGACGCCAAACGGCTCACGCGGCTCGTGCGTGGCTCACGCGCCTACGAAGGGCGGTACGCGGCCATGGTCGCGGACTACCGGGTCGGTCCCCACTACATCGAGACCCACCGCGTCTTCGTGGCCGTCGCCGCCGGCGAGCACGAGAGCCATGTCCTCGGGTTCTACTCGCTCGTCCTGGTCCCACCGGAGCTTGACCTGCTGTTCGTCGCGGACGGAGCACAGGGACGTGGCATCGGGCGGCTGCTCGTCTCGCACATGACGTCCGAGGCCCGCGCCGCCGGGCTCGACCGCGTCCGGGTGGTGTCGCATCCTCCCGCCGAGGGCTTCTACCGCGGTGTGGGTGCGGTGCGCACCGGGACCGCGCGGGCGAACCCACCGGCTGTGGCGTGGGACCGTCCCGAGTTCGAGTTCCTCATTCCGCCTGACGCGGCGGTGGTGCCGAGTCGTCCGGGCCTGGACCCCACCGTGTAGGCCGGAAGCTTGGTGGGCACCCTTCTGCGCTCTCTACCAGATCAGGCACCAATAGTCGCTATGCGTACCGACGCCGATGCGGCTGACTTGCGGCACCAGCCGCGGGTCAGGGTCACCGCGAGACGACATCGAGCACGCCGGATCACCCACCGTCCCTGCGGCGGCCATGCGCTGAGCAGCGGCCTGAGCCGCAGAGGACGTGAACCAGATCGTCGTCGTCCCAGGGCTGGTGCCGGCCGTCGGTGGCCGTGTCGGGGCCGGGGTCGAAGGCGGTGCGGACGGGGGCGGCGTCGGTCGTGGCGGTGCTGTCACAGTGAGCGACGGCTGTGGTGACCGTGTAGGTGTCGATGTCGGGGTCGGTGTCGGGGTCGGTGTCGGTGTCGGTGTCGCGGACCATACCGGCGGCGGTGTCGTCTGCGGCGAGACCGGCGGCGGTGTCGTCTGCGGCGAGACCGGCTTCGGTATCGTCTGCGGCGCGACCGGCCTCGGTGTCGTCCGCGGCGCGGCTGAAGACGGCGGGGTGGAGGGGCTGTGTCCGCCTGTCGCGGGCTCGCTGGGACGCGTGGGATGCCCGGGCGTCACCGTGGGTCGGGCGGTCCGTGTATCCGTGGGGGAAGGGCGCGCCGTACTGGACGTTTCCGGGTCAGGCGTCGGGGATGGCAGTGGGTCGAACGTGGGAAAGGACAGGTCACTCGAGGCCGACGGCGCCGGTCGAGGGGTGTCGCCGTCCGACGCCGTCAGCGCCCAGACTCCCAGGCCGCCCATCACAAGGACAGCGGCTCCACCCGCGATCCACGACGACCTGCGCGATGGGCGTCGGTGACGGCTCATGCCTCCCACTGTCTGCCTGCCCGCCGGTGATCTCAAGCGGTGGGGCGGATCAGAGAGCGACCGTCGCGCGACCACCCCACCGATCTTGGCGGCGGCCGGGCCGCGGCACCGGTTCCCCCGTGTCCGGGCAGAGCCGCCCGGCGACAGGTGGGAATGCGTACCGTCTCCACCCAGTTCGGAGGCTGGGGTGCGGTGGGGCCGATCAGCGCCGCGATGACGCGGCAGGGCGGGTTCTCGTCGGGCCAGGGGGTGTATCCGTCGGTGAGGACGACGATGATGCTCGGGCGGTCGCGCGTCGCGAGCGCCGCCTCGATGCCGACGCGCATGTCCGTGCCGCCACCGCCGCCCAGCGTGATCTGTTCGGTGGCCACCACCCGGGACACGGCGTGCACATCGGCGTCGCACGCGAGCACGGTCACGCGATTGCCCCGTACGCCGACCCCGCGCAGGACGCCCGTCACCTCCCCGAGGGCGGCGGCCAGTTCGGCCTCGCCCATCGAACCGGAGGTGTCGATGACGACGGCCACCCGCGGCAGCGGGCGGCGCAGGCTCGGCAGGACGACGCCGCGCAGCGCCGGCGTGCGGCGCGAGGGGCGGCGGTAGGTGTAGTCGACGGCTCCGGCGGCCCATGCGGCGGCTTCCCGGACCGCGCCGGTCAGCGCCCGCCGCCAGTCCACGGTGGGTTCCAGGACCTCCTCGGCCCAGCGTTGCCAGCCCGCGGGCAGGTTGCCGCGGGTGCGTTGATGGGCGCGCATCGCCTGGGCGGTCTGCCGTCGCAGCGCCTGCGCCTCGACCTCGCCGAGCCGTGCGGGGCCGGCGGACTCGGGGAGTTCCCAGGGCGCGGGCCGTCCGTGGGCGCCCGACCCGCAGTCCGGCGCCCGTACCTCCGGCGGGAGCTGGTCGAGGTACGTCTCGAACAACTGGCCCTCGGGGAGGCCGAAGAGGCGGGGTTCCATGCGCCCGTCGGGCAGGCGCAGGCCGTCGGCGAGCAGATCGTCGTTGATCTCGCAGTCCTGCGCGACGTTGACGCGGTGGTGGTCGCGCTGGGCGGCGGCGGGGAGCCGGTCCGCCCGGCCGTGGTGGTCGCGCAGCAGGTGCGCCGCCTCGTGCACCCAGACGCCCGCGAGCTCGGCCACCGGCGTCGCGTCGACGAAGGCGGGGGACACATAGCAGCGCCAGTGCCGGTCCACCCCCATCGTCAGCACCTCGGTGCTCGGTACGACGGTCAGGGCGTACAACGCCGACGCCAGATAGGGCCGGTCGCTCGCCGCCCGGTATCGGGCGGCGAGCAGTTTGGTCATGTCCAGGGCCCGGCGGGAGTCGTCCGTCGTCCCCGCACGGCTCACCGGCCGCCGCCGGGCAGGGCCCCGGACATCTGCAGCAGGTCCAGGAACCCGTCGATACCGGGCGGGACGGGCCAGTCGAGGTGGCGCATCGCCGCGAGGTCGGTGGCGGCCCGGGCGGCCACGTCCGGTACGCCGGCGTCCACGGCCTTCGCCAGCACGGCCCAGCCGGCCTCCCAGCGGGGCCGGGTGAGGTCGCTCTGGATGGCGGCGACCACCGCGATGAGGAACGCCAGCTGCCGGTCGCCGCGGTCGGGCAGGGCGAAGGCGTCCGGGTCGGCGAGGACGCGGTCGGGGTCGGGCAGGTCGAGGTGTTCGAGGTACGACAGCAGTTCGATGCCCGCGCCGTCCCCGACGGCGCCGGTGAGCGCGGCGGCCAGCGCCTCGCGGCCGGCGCCGGCCGCGTACCCGGCGGCGAGCAGCTTCAGTGCCATCTCCCAGGTCCGGGGGGACGGCCAGGACCGGCCCCGGCTCTCGGCGTCGGCGGGGATGTGGTGGACCAGGCCGGGGCGGGCGGTGAGGAAACCGGAGATCGCGCCACGGGCCCGGGCGACCGCGCCGGGCACCTTGCCGGCGTCGACGACGGGGACGGTCACCTCGGGCCAGGTACCGGCCATGCCGCGGGCGACCGTCCGCGGGTCGTGGGTCCAATCGAGGTGGACGAACCGGTTGGCGAGCGGCGGGCTGAGGTGCCAGCCGTCCGCCGCGCTGGAGGGCGGGTTGGCGGCGGCGACGATCCGCACCGCCTCCGGCAGCACCAGGCTGCCGACCCGTCGTTCGAGCACCACCCGCAGCAGCGCCGCCTGCACGGCCGGCGGTGCGGAGGACAGTTCGTCGAAGAAGAGCAGGCCCTGTCCGGCCCGCGACAGGCGGACCGCCCAGTCCGGCGGGGCCATCGGCACGCCGGTCACGGCCGGATCGTCACCGACGATGGGCAGTCCGGCGAAGTCGGACGGCTCGTGCACGCTGGCGATGACCGTCTCCAGCGGCAGGCCGAGCCCCGCGGCGAGCTGCTCCAGGCCGGCCGACTTGCCGATGCCCGGCTCCCCCCACAGCAGTACGGGCTGATTGGCCGTCACGGCGAGGGCGAGCGCCTCCAGCTGGGGGTTGTCGGCCGGTTCGGTCCGTCGCGTACGCAGCCTGCGGTTGAGGTCGTCCGCGGCCGCCAGAGGGCCGGACGGCGCGGTGCGGTCGGTGCTCAAAAGGGTGGCTCTTCCTCGTCGTGGGGCTCGTCCGCGTGGTACTGCTCTTCCTCGGCGTCGGGCTCGTCCGGGCCGGGGTCGTCGTCCTGCTCCCGCTCGTCCAGCCATTCGTCCCACCACTCGGCACCGACGCCGGGATGTTCCTGCTGGACGCGTTTCCGGAGGAAGGTCAGGTCGGGCCGCTTGTACCGGCGGACGATCTGGGCGAGCGACAACTCGGACTGGTCGATCACGTCGAGCCGGGCCCCGGCGGCGACGAGCGCCTCCACCAGCGCCTTGGAACCGAGGTCGTTGACCGCCACGAACAGCGGCGTGCGCTCCCGCCGGTCGCGGGCTTCGAGGTCCAGTCCCTGCGCCAGCAGCCGCGGCAGCAGTGTCTCGTGGTCGAGGAGGTTGAGCACGTGGAGCAGGGTGCGGCCACTGGCGTCCCGCACACGGGGGTCGACACCCTCGTCCAGGAGCTCCAGCACGCCGGGGGTGTCACCGTGTTGGGCACGCAGGAACAGTTCGTTGCGTTGCGCCCGCAGCGCCTTCGGCAGGCGGCCTTCTCCGGAGGTCCACGTCTGCTCCACGGCGAAGCATCCGGCGACGGCACCGCCGAAGGCACGCATGGCGCGTTCGCGCTGCTGTTCCTCGTCGCTGTGCGGCATACGCAGCAGACCGCCGGGCCGGAAGGCCACCTCGTGCCACTCGCCGCGGCACCTGACCCGCACGGATGCGGGAGCCGTCGGCCCCGGCGGTCCTGCCGGACCTTTCGGGAGCTGGAGGGCGGGGAACAGGGCCTCGCGGACGAGCGGATGCAGCTGCTCCGGTACGGCGCCGCCGGCCCGCATGAGGTCGAGGTCGGGGAGCCTGCGCCACAGGGCCTCGGGGAGGAAGGGCTCGCCCTTGACGTCCTCCCGGTCGGCGGCTCGCGCCCGCAGCCCGCCGGCGTCCGTGGGCTCCAGCAGGATGTAGGTCCGCCAGTGCGCGGCGATCAGGAAGCGGTCGCCGACGCCCTCGGTCACCAGACGGCGGATCTCCGGCTCCAGGCGGGTGTGGTTGAGCGCCATCCCGGCCAGCAGCGGCTCCGGATCGGCCTGGTACCAGCCCGAATTCTGCGGTGGTGTCAGGTCCAGCTCGATGCCGGCGGCGGCGAAGGCGGCCTGTGTCTCGCCCCTCTGGTGCAGCAGCGTGGCCCACTCGGCACGGGCCGCGTGGTCGCCGTCGACGGGATCGGCCGTCGGCAGGTCGTCCGCGCCGCGCGGGGTGCCGTCGGCGTGGAAGAACGGGGGCCTCTCCGTGCCGCCGCCGCACCGTTCGCGCAGTTCGGCGGTGTGCCGTGCGTCCCACAGGTGCCGCGCGGTCCGCCAGTCCTGTGTGGTCGGCCCGAAGGCGCCCGCGGCCTGCTCGTCCTCGACCGTCTCGAACCGCAGGGCGATCCGCTGCGGCCCGTCGGTCATCGCGGGAGTGGTGATGTGCAGGTAGGGCGTGGCGCGGCGGCTCTCGCCCGGTGTTTTCGGGCGGTAGCGCGCGAGGACGACGGTGGTCTCCGTGGCGAGCGTGGTCCGCCCGCCGAGCCTGCGCGGCAGGTGCCAGCGCAGCAGATCGGGGGCGAAGTGGCGGAGGTCGTCCTCCAGGAGCGCGGCGATGTCGTCGCCGCAGTGGTCGGCGACCTCGGACAGGTCGAACGTGACGTCGACGTTCGCCGCCGCGCAGGCTCCCCGCCAGTCACCGGCCAGACGGCATTCGGTCGCCCGCTCGATCATCCAGCGGGGCACCGCGTACCGGCGGATCCGGTGGCGGCTCGCCGCCTCGTCCGGCGGGAAGCAGCGGAATGCGCCACGAGTGCTCAACGGTAGACACTCCCTATCGCGCGCAGGTCGGGATGCGCCCCGCTGACGGGCCGCAGACGCTGGGTGAAGGAACGCTTCACCTTGCGGGGCAGGCCGGGCCCCAGACCGACGTACTCCAGGGGCGAGCCGTCGGGCACGGCCGCCAGCAGTGTCTTCGCGCCCCGGCCGGTCAGTCCGGTGTGGCAGAGCTCCAGCCGGCGCAGCGGGCTGCCCGGCAGGGCGGCGGCCAGTGCGTGGGCGCCTTCGTCGCCGGTGGTGTTGGCGGGGGCGCCGAGGCTGCGTTCCGACATCGGTCGGCCCAGGTCGAGTACCTCGATCCCGCCGAGCGAGTCGGCGAGGGCCCGGGCACCGACGGGACCGATCCCGTTGCCGCCCAGGCCGAGGCGTACCGGCCGTGCGGGGTCGGCCGCGGCGGCGAGGATCGCGGCGCCTTCGTCTCCGAGGTGGTTGGCGGGGAGGTAGAGCTCGCGCACGCCCGCCTCACGGATCAGCGCCGCCAGCAGCGGGGCGGCCTCGGCGGTCAGGCCGTTGCCTCCGACGAAGAGGCGTTCGACCGGGCTGGGGTGGCTGGTGAGGGCGTCGAGCAGCGCCCGCAGACCGTCGGTGGTCAGACCGGTGTTGACCAGGTCGAGCGTGCGCAGGCTGGTGTTGCGGCAGAGCATCGCGGCGATCGCCCGGGCACCGGCGTCGCCCACCGGGTTGCGCTTGAGCCACAGGGCGCGGACGGTGCCGTCCGTCGTCAGCGCGTCGGCGAGCGCGGTGACGCCCTCGGGGCCGATGCGGTTGCAGCCGAGGTACAGCGTGTGGATGCCGTGGCCGTCGGCAAGCGCGTCGGCGACCGAGCGGGCTCCCTCGTTGCCGATGGCGTTGGTGCCGAGCAGGACATGCGTGGCGTGCGCGGAGGCGGCGGCGACGGGCATCAGCCGGGCGGCTCCGACCGTGCCGAGGCCTTGTTTGCACAGGTCGACACGCCCGTCCGTGCGCACGGTGCCGAGAGGGAAGGTCTCGTCGGCCTCGACCGGCTGGGCCGACCGCAGCCGGGCGAGCAGTGGCTCCAGAGCGGCGGGATCGCTGATCGGGATGTCCGGGTGCTCGATCGCGGGGCAGCGTACGGGTGTCGGCTGCGTCATCACCACTCCACCGGTCCGTGGCCGGTGCCCGGCTCGCCGAGGGCGGCATCGCCCTCCGCCCGCCCAGGACGAACCGACGCCAATCGACTTTTCTCCACGACTAGGGCGGCAAGGCTGGTCGGATTTGAACCGACGTCCTCCAGCTTGATGCTTGGGCGCGACGACCTCTGCGCTACAGCCTTGCCGCGAAGATCATAGCGGATATCGCCCCTGTGTTCGAACCCGGTTGGGCGCGGCCGCCCGGGAACGGTACGACCGTGTCACCACAGCCGGACCCGAGGACTTCACCGGCCGGAGCCGGTGTCAGGCGGGGCGGATCAGGCGGGCGGTGACCGTTTTGGGGCGTTGGTACTCGTGGAGGGCCAGGGTGCTCAGGTCCGTGCCGTGACCGGACGCGCCCCGGCCGCCGTGCGGGAGTTCGGCGGTCTGCACCAGATGGCAGTTGAGCCAGGTCTCCCCCGCGTCCAGCCGGCCGGCGAGGTCCAGTCCCGTGGTCAGGTCCCGGGTCCACACGCTCGCCGCGAGTGCCTGGGGCACCCCGTTGGCCAGGGCCACGGCCGCATCGAGGTCATCGGCACGCTGCACGGTGAGCAGAGGCCCGAAGACCTCCTCCACCACCGCCGGATCGTCGTCGGGAAGGTCGGCGAGGATGCGCGCGGGACGCCAGAAGCCGTTCTCCTCCCCGGGGGCCGGCGCGATGGTGGAGGCGAGGTCGCGGCGAGCCGCGGAGGACTTCACGATGCCGTCGTAACGGGCCAGCTGGTCCGGGTTGTTGAGCGGGCCGAAGTCCCGCCCGGCGAGGCGCTCCCGGGCCGCCGCGGCCAGCCGCTCCACCGTGTCCTCGTAGTTCTCGCGCAGCGTGATGACCCGGGCGGGGGCGGCGCAGCTCTGCCCGGCGTTGTAGGTGCAGGCGCCGACGAGTTGGGCCCAGGTGTCCTCGGGCGCGTCGGGCAGCACGAGCGCGGGGGCGTTGCCGCCGAGTTCCAGGCTGACCCGGCGTCCGCCGGCCCGCGCCGACACATCGGCACCGGCCGCCGCGCTGCCGGTGAACGCGACCATGTCGACCTCGGCCTCGACCAGCAGCCGGCCCGTGTGCCGGTCGCCGAGCAGTGCGGTGAGGACCGCGGGACCGAGCGCCTCGGCGGCGTGCTCGGCGAGGAGTTCCAGGGTGTCGGAGGTGGTCTCGGCGGGCTTCGCGACCACGGTGTTGCCGGCGGCCAGGGCCGGCGCGCACCGCCACGCGGCCATCAGCAGCGGATAGTTCCAGGGCACGACCACGCCGACCACCCCGAGGGGTTCCCAGCGCACCCAGCTCTCGTGCCCGTCGACGAGCCGTCCGGCGGCGGGGGCCTGCTGGGCGCGGACGGCGGAGGCGTAGAACCGGAAGAGGTCCGCGACCTGTTCGACCTCGCCCGCCGTCTCGCTGTCGGGTTTGCCGGTGCCGGCGGCCTCCCGCTCGACGTAGGCGCGGGCGTTGTCCTCCACGAGGGCGGCGAGCCGTTCGAGCCGGCGGGAACGTTCCCTCGGGGTGAGGCCGCGCCAGCCGGGCAGGGCCGCGCGAGCGGCGGCGACCGCGGACCGAACCTCGCTCTCGCGGGCGACAGACGCGGTGCCGCGGACTCGGCCGGTGCGGGGGTCGGTGAGGGTGGTGTGCACGGTGCGGTCTCCTCCAGGGTCGCGTTCACGCGCGCGGCCCGCGTGCGGCCGCGCTCCCGCCGGCTCGCGGGCCGGCGCACTTTCTTCCCGGCTCACAGGTCGTAGGCCCGCAGCCACAGTTCCAGGGTGAGCACCAGCCAGAGCTTGCCGCCCTGCCGGGGCAGCAGCGTGCCCTCGCCGCGCAGCCAGGTCCGGACGGTGTCGGGCCGGAACAGGCCGCGTCGCCGGGCGGCCCGGCCCAGCAGCAGGTCCCCGCCCAGCTCGCGCAACGGTCCGCTCAGCCACTGCTGCACCGGGACCCGCATACCACTCTTGGGCCGGTCCACGACGGTGGTCGGCAGCAGGTCCCGGACGGCTTCCTTCAGCACCCATTTCTCGGCCGTGCCCCGGAGTTTGAGCGCGGGCGGGGTGGCGAAGGCGTGGTCGACCACCCGTCGGTCGAACAGCGGGGCACGGCCCTGGAGCCCCTGGGATGCGGTCAGCCGTTCGACCTTGGTGAGGATGTGGTGCGCGCCCTTGGTGCGCAGGTTGCAGTGGAGCAGCTGGTTGAGGAGGTGGCTCATCCGGTCCGGGCCCGTCAGGTAGGGCTCGACGAAGCGCTGCGGGGCCGGTGCGGACTCCAGGGCGGCCAGCGCGTCGGCGGTCAGCAGGTCCGGCAGATCGGTCCAGCACTTGCGGTAGGACCGCAGGTAGGCGGTGGCCCGGTCCTCGTACCAGGGCGACCGGGCCCCGTCCTGCGCTGAGGCGTGCATCTCCTGGACCAGCATGGGGAGGTTCTTCGGGCCGCCGAACACCGGGTCCCCGCCCTCCCCGTTGAGGACGGTCGTCAGTCCGTCGCCGGCCACCGCCTCGGCGAGCATCAGGTTCGGCACCGTCAGCGGGTCGCCGACCGGGCTGTCCAGCAGGGCCGCGGTGTCGGCGAGCCGTGCCGCGACCGCCGTACCGGAGACGGTCAGCACCCGGTGCCGGGTGTGGCAGTGCGCGGCGACCAGGCCCGAGTAGCCGAGTTCGTTGGGGAGTTCGTCGCCGAAGCCGATGGAGTAGGTGTGCACGGGATGGCCGTGCAGCTTCGCGGCGAGCGCGGTGACGAGCGAGCTGTCGACACCACCGGACAGCAGGACGCCGACCGCCTCGGCCTCGGGCAGCCGCCGCGCGGTGGCCTCCTCCAGGAGGCCGCGCAGGGTGAGGACGTGGTCGTCCGGTCCGCCGGGGGGTTCCGCCAGGCGTTCTTCGGGTTCCCAGTGGACCGTCTCGGTCACCGTTCCGTCGCCCGTCAGCCGCAGCACTCGTCCGGGCAGCACCTCGCGCACGCCCTCCAGCAGCGTCTCGTCGCCCGGCAGATAGGCGAAGGTGAGGAAGGAGCGGACGGCGGACAGGTTCACGCGGGTGCCCAGGGCGGGCCAGCGGCGCAGGGCGCGCAGGGAGGTGGAGGCCGCCCAGGCGCCGGCGGCACGGGCGTAGAAGAGGGTGCGGGCGCCGACGTGGTCGCGGATCAGGACGAGGTCGTCGCCGTCGAGGACGGCGAGCGCGAACATGCCCTCGGCGTGCGCGACGCCGCGTGCGCCGAGCCGGGCCCAGCAGCGCAGCAGCAGCTCGCCGTCGGCGCAGGCGGGCGGGGCCGGGGCGCCGTCGGCGGTGAGGGCGGCCAGGAGGTCGGCGCGGTTGTGCAGGGTGACCTCGCCGACGGCGCGCAGGCCGTGGGCGTGGAAGGGTCCCGCGGCGTGGCCGGGTTCGTCGGTCACCAGGGCCAGTCCCGGGGCGAGGGCCGGGGCACCCATCGCGGCGAGGTGCGCGTCGGCGGCGCCGGGACGGCCGTCGGCGTGCCCGGTGCCCGGCGCGAGACAGACGCAGAAACGCGCCATCGTGGGTCCTTTCATGGAGACGGGTGTCAGGCGGTCGAGCGGGGCCTGGGCCGGGCGTGGGCTCAGCCGAAGTCGTCGTCGCTCCAGCCGCCGTCGTCGTCGCCCCAGTCCCCGCCGTCCCAGCCGTCGTCACCGCCGTCGTCGAGGCCGACGGAGCCGGCGTCCCCGCCCGCGGAGGACGAGTTCTCGGCCTGGCGGCGGAGTTCCTCTTCCTCCTCCGGGGTGAGGGAGAGCGGCGGCAGCTGGGCGGCCGTGACGGTCAGGCCCACCACGCCGAGCCCGACGAGGAGGGCACCCATCCGGCCGCCGAACGACGTCCGGTTGACCAGGAGGGTCTCACCGCGGCCCCAGAGGGTGCGGCCGTACCCGATGTCCCGTCCGTAGGTGACCGTGCCGTCGGTGAGGACGCGTTTGACGATCCTGTCGCCCAGTTGTTCGTCGGTGCCCGCGCCGCCCTGGTTGTCGTGCCAGTGCACCACGCGGTCCGCACCCCGGCGGCGCCATTCCTGCCGGCCGTCCTCGTAGGTGCGGTGGACGCTGCCGTCGGCGAGGAGTTCGTCCGTGTAGCCGATGTCGCGTGGGCGGATCATGCTCGTCGGTCCTTGGGTCTGCGTGGCTCGGGCATACGGTCCTCGGGTCGGGGTCGGGTCATACGTCGGGCCAGGTCATGAAGCCGGCGGTGCGCAGCTCGCGCAGGTCGCTCCAGACCGAGTGGCGGGGTGGGCGGGGGCCGCGGGTCAGGCGCAGCACGGTGCGCACGAGGCCGGCCGGCGGTACGGCGGCGACCTCGGCGAACCGTCCGTCGGCGAGCCAGTCGACCTCCGCCGGCCGCAGCCCGCGCGGCAGCGGTCCGAGCGGGGGCACTGGTGCCGGTCGGCGGCCGGACACCAGGCGCAGCGCGTGGGCGTGCCGGGGCACGAGGCCGAGCGAGACGACACGGACGCCGGGAACGGGCCCCAGTCCCGCCCGCACCCGGGCGGGCAGGGCGATCCCGGCGGGGCTGGCGTCGTGCAGGACGTGCACGGTGGCGCCCTCGGCCCGCGCCAGGGCTTCCACCAGGAGAGGGCCGAGCGGCAGGTCGTCCTCGGCGCTCAGGACGGGGCAGGCGGCCTCCAGGTGCACCTGGTTGGCCAGCAGCATCCGGGCGACGGACCGGTCCTGGCAGACCAGCAGCCTGGGCAGCCCGTAGGCGTGGAGGTCCGGCTCGCGGGATGGGCCACCGATCGTAGGAGCGGCGGCCGCCTCGGGCAGCAGTCCGGGCGTCTCCTGGCCACTCAGTGCCTCGGTGAACCGGGACAGCCGCAGCGGCGGGGCCGGGCTGCCCGGGATGCGCCGCACCGGTGCGGGCGTCGGCCGCAGGACGCGGCAGGTCTCGTAGTACAGCTGCCGCTCGGTGAACCGGAGGCCGCCGGGAAGGGCGGCGCGCCGGGCGGCGACCGTGATCGCCCGCGCCAGCAGGCGCCGGGTGAAGGGGTGCGAGGGTGTCGTGGGCATCGCGGGTGTCATGGGCGTCGTGGGTGTCGTGGGTGTCGTGGGTGTCGTGGGTGTCGTGGGTGTCGTGGGCGTCGGCATGTCAGTTTCCGTCCTTCGCCGTCGGCCGCGCGGTCGGCGGCCAGCTCAGGAAACCGACGGCGGCGGCCCTGCGGCGTTCCGGGTCCCCGTCCCCACGGGCGGTGTCCCCGTCCCCGCGGGCCTCCGACACGGCACGGACGACGGCCGACTCGACCAGGGCGGGTGGGACCGCGGCGACGGGGCCGACCCATCCCTGGAGCAGCCACTCGGCCTCCTCGGGGGCGCGCCGCTCGATCCGGCGCAGCCAGTCCGGCGGCTGCGTCCGCAGGAGTGGCGGCGGTTCCTCGTGGAGCCGCACGGCCCTGCGGTTGCCCGCGACCGCCCGCACCGGCAGCCCCGCGTCCACGACCACCCGGCCCGCCACCGCCACGCGCGCGCGGGCGTCGGCGACCAGCTGGAGGCCGCGCGCGCTCGCGTCGTGCAGCACCACCACGGATCCGGACGCGAGCAGTTCGTCGAGGTCGGCGGCGAGGGTCAGGTCCAGCCGCCGGGGGAACCCGTTGGCGGACAGGAAGACGCGGACGGCCCGGTCCGGGCACAGCAGCGTGACCGGCTGGGCGCGCCGGTCCCTCCGGGCGGGGGCGGTCGCGCGCGGTTCGCTGTGTGTCCGGTCGTCCACGATCCCCGGCGGCAGGCTTCCGTACACCTGGACCCAGCGCTCGCAGATCATCGTCCGGAACTCCCCCAGCGAGGGCGCCAGATGGGCGCCGGCGCGGCGCGCGGGCCGGTACGGTCGGCCCTTCGCCAGCACGTACACGACGACGGCGACCCCGGCGCTCGCCCACCAGAGGAGGCCGGCGTGGGGAACTCCCTGAACGGCGAAGGCGAGCACGACGAGTCCGGCGAGGAGGACCGTCGCCACGGTGCGGCCGATCCAGGGCCGGCGTCCGGTCTCCGGGGACGCCGGCCAGGTGTCGTTGGCGGTCCGGGCGAGGTACCACAGCTGGGTGACGGTGACCTGGCGGCGGCCGTCGTCGGTGAGTTTCTCGGCGACACGCCGGAGGCGGGTGTCGTGCATGCCCCGGCCGTGTACCTGGGGGTCGAGCGCGAAGGGGCGGGTGCAGCGGGAACACACGCTGCCCGTACGTTCCTTGCGCAGCAGGGAGGTCCGGCAGTGGGGGCAGATCATCGTCCGCCCTCCTCGGGCCAGGTCAGGAACCCCAGGGAGGCCGCCCGCCGCCGCTCCGGATCCGCGGCGGTGCCGACCGTCCCGACGGCCCGGGAGACGACGGCCAGCAGCTTGGCGGGCTCCACCCCGACCAGCGGGAAGCCCCAGCCCTTGGCCAGCCACGTCAGTTGGGCGGGGGTGAACTCCCCGCTCCGTTCGAGCGGCGCCATGACGTCGGGGCCGGGCCGCTCGCCGCGGACGGGTACGGCGCCCGGGCGGCCGTGCACGGTGCCGAGGGGCGGTCCGAGGTCGACGACCCGGCGCGCGGAGTGCGCGGTACGGAGACGCTGGACGAGCAGCAGGCCGCGGGCGTCGGCGTCGTGGAGCACGAGGAGGGGTCCTCGTCCGGGCGGTGCGTCCGGACCCGGGACGAGGGTGAGTCCATGGCGGGAGCCGACGCCGGCGGCGTCGAGGAAGACGGCGACGGAGACGTCGGGGCAGACCAGCACGAGCCGGTCGGACGCGGAGGCGGGGGCGGAGGCGGGGGACGGATTCCCGCTGGTCCTGGGGGACGGATTCCCTGTGGTGCCGGGAGACGGATACCGGCTGTCGTCGATCACGCCGGGCGGGAGCGAGCCGTAGACGCTCTTCCACTCCGTGAGCGGGCCGGCGCGGAAGGCGTCCCGGGTGAGGAGGGGCCGCCCCCGGCCCACGCCGGCCGCCTCCGCGGCGACGAACCCGAGGGCCCCGAGCAGGAGCAGGCCACCGATCGCGCCGAACACGGCGAGCCCGGTGCCCAGTCCGACGAGTCCGACGACGACTCCGAAGAGGCCGAGCGCCACCGCGCAGCCCAGCTCGACCCGGGTCTCCCGCAGCGACCTGCGGGACAGGGCGTACCACAACTGCCCTGGTGTGCAGGGTATTTCGCCGTTCCGGGTGAGCTTCTGGACAACCCTGCGGATCCGGAGGTCGTGGAGCTTCAGCGGGTTGGTCTTGGGGTCGAGGGCGTATCTGCGCCGGCACCCGCCGCACCTGTTGCCCGGCCGCTCCTTGCGCAGCAGGGACTTCTCGCAGTGGGGGCAGATCACCGTCGGCCCTCCAGTCCGTGCGCGACGCGGCGCAGACGCGCGGCCAGCCGCTCCCGCACGGTGGTGACACCCGGTCCGCGCGCCTGCTGGACCTGCTCGATGTCGCGCAGGGCGGCGGCGAGGGCGAGGTAGTCGGTGCGGGCGAGGGTGACCGTGTCCGCGCCGGAGGGCGTGGCGGTGGCACCCGTCGCCGGCCCGGCGGCCGCCCTGCGCTCCGCCTCCGGGGCGGTGATCGCGTAGTCCTCGTGGTCGATGCCGTACCCGGTGTTGGCGGCGAGGATGGTCAGCGGGACGGTGTCCCGGTTGGCGAAGGAGTGCGGCATCATCTCCGGGATCCGGATCAGCTCGCCGGGCACGAGCGGGACCTCGACGACGCGGCCGCGGGTCTCGTCGTACAGGCCGCACGCCGCGTACCCGAGGCTGAGTACGAAGTGCTCGCCGCCGTGGGCGTGCGGGGTGAAGGCACTGCGCGGGCCGACGATCCCGAGTTTGACGGTGGCGTTGGACGGGCGCTCGGGTGAGGTGGCGGCATCGCCGACGAGGTAGTGGGCGAACTGGCCGTCGTCGATGAACCGCAGCAGGTCCTGCTGGGGTCCCAGGTCCCGGGCGCCGTCCCGGTCGGCGAGGACGACGGAGCCGTCGGGCCTCAGCCGGTACAGCCGCACTCCCGGTGGCAGCCCCCGCGGGACGCTCCGGCCGTCGGCCGTGTCCGATCCGCCTGCGCCGGGTCCGCCCGGCACCTCGCCACGTGCGCTACCGAACAAGCGTGCCCCCCAAGTGCCGCTCATGTACGCATGCGCATGGTAAGCCGTTGATCCAGAACGGGGCGAGGGTCTGTGCGGACCAAAGACCGTTGTCGGGCCGAACACCGGGTGAACGAACCTGCCGACGCAGGCAACGCCACCTACCTGGCCGTGGACGTACGCGGGCGCCGGGTGCGGTCGAGGAGGCGGGTGCGGCCGCCGCCACCCTGACATCCGTCAGGACCGCCGGTACCGCCTGTCTCTCTAGGGTTCGAGTCGTCTTCCGGGCCCCCGGCCGCACCGCGCCACGGGGCACCCTCCACCGACAGGAAGAGACGGCATTCATGCGTCTGCTCCGCTCCACACTCGCCACGGCCGCCACCCTGTGTGCGCTCGCCACCGGTGTCGTACTCGCCCAGCCCGCGCAGCCCGCACTGGCCTCGGCCGCCGACTGCGAGGGCGGCAGGAACGGTTTCCGCGACCACCCCGACAACGCCGAGGGCGACACCGTCAAGCCGCGCCGCTTCGACCTCGGCAACGTCCACTTCACGCTCGAGAAGGGTGCCTACGTCGGCCAGCAGATCGCCTTCGGCAAGATCAGCGGCCAGACCCGGCCCGGCGACAACGTCTGGATGGACTGGCGCGCGAACGGCTGGGACCACGACGGCGCCGTGTCCCCCTGGCTCCAGTGCGGGCCCTTCACCGTCCGCTCCGCCGGACAGAGCCTGACCACGCCGTTCCGGCGCACCAGCACCGACCCGCAGTACCAGTTCCGGGTCTGCGGCTCGCTGATCTCGGACGGCCGGGTCGAGTGCTCCGACTGGTGGTAGACCCCGCTTTCCCTCCCCGCTTCGAACCGCTCACCGCGAAAGGCATGACCATGCGCAGACTCCTCCGCGGCGCCGCCGCGCTCGCCCTCACCACCGCCGCCCTCCTGGCCGGCACCGCCCAGGCCCAGGCCGAGGACGGCTCGTGGGCGGGCTGCCCGTACGGCGCCGTCTGCATCTACCCGCAGAACCAGAACCCCGCCGTCAGCCCGAGCCACATCTTCTACTCCTACGGGTTCCACCCCCTCTACAACCAGTACGGCAACCACTGGGTCCTCAACAACCAGTACGACGGCGCGCTGGCCGAGACGTGCGAGTCCGTCAACACGGACTGCCACTTCACGATCGGCCCGCAGGAAGGCTTCTACGTCGATCTCACGCCGATCAACTCGATCCTGCTCAGGGAGCACTACCAGTGAGGCGTCGTCTTCTCGCTGCCGCCGCCGCGCTGCTGCTCATCAGCGGCGCGGCGGGGTCCGCCGCCGCCGATGCCCCGGCCGGGGGGTCTTCGAAGGCCGCCGCCGCGTCCGTCCAGGTGCCCGCCGGCGTCACCGCCGGGGTCGCCGTCTTCGACCGGCAGACCGGTACCTTCACCGAGCAGCTCAACACGAGCACCCGCTTCCGGTCCGCCTCGGTCGTCAAACTGCTGCTGGCGCTGGACTTCCTGTGGAACCGGGGCCCCGACTACACCGTGCCCGCCGCCGACCGGTCACGGCTGGAGCCGATGCTGCGCAGCAGCTACGACGACGCGGCCGACCACTACTGGTCGGAGAACGGCGGTGCGGCGATCGTCACCCGCATGGCCGGCCGTCTCGGCCTGAGCGACACGGTGCCACCGCCCGCCGGGTACGAGGGCTACTGGGGCTACACCTCGCACTCCGCCCGCGACACCGTGACGATCTACCGCTACCTCCTGGACTCGGCGCCGGGCCCGGTGCGCGACTTCGTCATGGGCAACCTGCGCCAGTCCACACGCTGCGCCTCGGACCACTTCGACCAGCACTTCGGCATCGCCGGGGCGTTCGAGAAGCCGTGGGCGGTGAAGCAGGGCTGGTCGGGTACGTACGAGAAGGGCACGTGCGGCCCGGGTGGCACGGCGAGCGCGTCGCGTACGGCGGGTGCGGCTCCGGCCGCCGCCGCGGGCGTGGACCTGGACCGGCCCGCGCTGCACAGCACGGGGACGGTGGGCGCCGGCGACCGGTCCATCGTGGCCGTGTTCACACTGCATCCGGTCGGCACGTCGTACGGGAAGGCGTACACGGACATCGGCCGGCTGACCCGCTCGCTGAGCGTTCCGGGGGCGCCTCGGCCGACGGGGTGGTGGTACGGCACGTGGAGCGACCATGTGAACGTCCGCCGGGATCCGTCCACCGAGAATCCGCCGATCACCCGACTCCCCGCCGGAGCGGAGGTGTTGGTGGGCTGCCAGGCGAGGGGGGAGGAGGTCCAGGTGCCGCCGTACACCAACGACTGGTGGGCCTATCTGCCCCAGTACGGCGGCTGGATCTCCAACATCTACATCAGCTCGCCCGACAACCGGATGCCGGACGTCGAGGACTGCTGAACTCGAAGGACCGCCCCGCGCTTCCGCTTCCTCACCGCTCGTAGGCGGCGAGGAAGCGGAGCACCTTCTCGACGTGCGGCCGCACGCGTTCGGGGACGCCGCCCTCCTCGATGACGGTGCGATCGCTCGTGCGGTAGCCGGCCGCGATCAGCGCGGGAAGGTCCTCGGCGGGGAGCCGGGCCTGCTTGAAACGCTGGTCGAGCCAGCACACGTACAGGCTCATCGTGGCGATCGCGTCCGGGGGCGACCGGTAGTCCTTGTCCCCGTCGCCGTCGCCGTCCACGGCCCAGGCCCGGAAGACCGACGGCGTCCACATGGCGATGCCGTACTCGTCGGCAGCCGGACGGGACGCGTTCGCGTCGAAGCCGCTCTCCGCCTTGACCAGGGCGGCGAGCAGCGCGGGGGTGACCTCCGCGTCGGTGCAGCGCCGGGCGGCGCTCACGATGACCGGGCGCAGTGCCGCGGGTACGTCGGAACCCTCCAGGCTCTCCCCGGCGGCCTGGCTGTGCGCGCCGGTGCCGACGGCGGGCGTGCCGCGTCCGTGGTCGGCACCGCCGTCGGCGCCTCCGTCGCCGCCCCCGAGCAGCGCGAACCCGGCGACGGCGGCGGCAATGACACCGGCGAGCGCCACCGCGGCGACCGGCAGCAGCCGGCGCCGGCCACGAGTGCCGGAGAGTCCCTCGATCCGGCTCGCGAGACTCGCGGCGGTGTGGCGGAGGCGGCCCGCGTGGTCCGGTGCCAGACAGTCCCCGATGAGCCGGCGCCAGTCCTCGTCGAGTCCGGCATCGAGACGCAGCGGTGCGGTGCCGCGGGCGTAGGCCTGGGCGGCGAGCGAGCGGGCGCGGGCCGTGGCGCCGGGGAACGGGTGGAGGCCACCGGTGAGCACCTGGTGGGCGAGGACGCCGAAGGCCCAGATGTCGGCGGTCGGCCGCACCACCGCCCCGTCCGCTCCGGTGCGCTGGGACCACCACTCGGGCGGGAGGTGGTCGAGCGTGCCGAGCGGCGGCATGTAGGCGTGGGTGCCCTCGAGTTCGGTGGCGAGGCCGAAGTCGGCGAGCCAGACCTCGCCGTCCGTGCCCAGCAGCACGTTGGCGGGTTTGAGGTCGCCGTGCACCCAGCCGGCGCCGTGCATATGGGCGAGGCCGGCGGCGACGCCGCGCAGGACCCGCACGGCGTCCGGGACCGGGCGGCCCGTCCCGGCGGAGTCCAGCACCTGACGCAGGCTGGCCTCGGCGCGGTCCATGACGAGCGCGATCGCACCGTCCAGCGCGGGCAGGTCCGGCGCGTCGACGGTGCACACGGCGCGGGTCCGTACGAGGTGCGGATGGTCGGCCTCGGCACTGAACCGCACCTCGCGCGCGACCAGTTCACCGAGCGCGGCACGCTGACCGGGTGCCAGGGCGCCGGTCGGCAGCACCTTCACCGCCGCCGTCGTACCGTCGGCGACCGCGCGGGCCTCATACACGGTGCCCCAGCCGCCCGAGCCGATGACCGCGCCCAGCTCCCAGCCCTCGATGCGGAAACCCGCCGGTAAGCGCGGCGTTCCGACAACGCCCTCCCCGGCACCTGAGGAGCTCACGCGCTGACCTCCTGCGGGACGGAACGCCTGCGGGACGGCAACAGGGCGAGGTGCTCCTCCCGCACCAGGCCGAAGCGCAGGGCGAGGGAGGCCAGCCGGGCGCGTTTCGCGCCGGTGCGGCCGTTGCCGTCCGCGCCTGGCTCGTCGCCGGGATCCAGGCGCAGCTTCGCGAAGGCCAGGTAGTCGATGTGGTAGTTCACGGCGGAGCGGGTCAGACCACGGCAGCTCTCCAGCGGGCGCAGCCGCTCCGCGATGTCCCCGGCACCGGGGAGCGCGCTGTCCGACAGGTCGCGCAGTCGCGGCTCGCACAGCGCCACCAGGACGAGGAAGTACTTGGCCGTCACATCGAGCGCGTAGGGATGGACGGTCTGCTCACCGCCGCCGGGCGCGGACCGCTCGTCCAGATAGGCGTGCTGCGGGGCGAACACCTTGAAATCGGCGGTCCCGCTCAGCGCGGGCAGGACGACCCGGGAGAACTCGAAGGGCACCGGCGCTCCGAGCCGGCCGGGCGCGACGGTGATGTACTCGCCGGCACCCTCCAGGTTCTCGACCACATACGCGGTGTCACGGCTGAAGTTCGACAGCCGCCAGTAGTCCTCGGCCGCCTCCAGCCGCCCCGCCCGCCGGGAGATCCCGGGGTCGGGCAGGACGATGGAGACCGCCCCGCCGCCGGGCAGCCCGCGCCCGAATTCGGCCACGTCGCCCGGTCCCATGTGCAGCAGTTCGGGCCTGCCCGCGCCGACGGCGCCCGGCCGCGACGGACCGGGCGGCTGGACAATGATCGTTTCCATGCCGGCTCTCCCCCGATGTGGTCGCCAGGATTGTACGGGCGGTTCCGGTTGCCGCCGGCCCGGCGTGGTGCGTGGACGGACGCAGCTCCCGGCGACGGCGGATGGTCGGTCCGCGCCCGGTCGGTGCGACACCGAGAGCATCACCGGTCACGGCGGTCGCCGCAACCACCTGCGCCCGTTCCGCCGCCGCGGGACGGTCCCTCCCCCGCTGACGTGCGGGTACGTGGGGGCCTGGGATGCCGTGCCGCGTCGGAGGCTGCCGCGCCACCCGTCCCCTCATCCCCGTACGGGCACCTCGCTCTCCGTCTCTCCCGCCGTCGGACCGGTCGCGGTGGACCGAGCGTCGTACCGGCGCAGTGCCGGGAACGTGCAGGCGAGGATGACCGCACCCACGACGCAGGAGATGCCGCCGCTCACCACTCCGATCACGGGTGAGGTGACCTGGGCCACCGCGCCCGCCCGGACTTCGCCGAGCCGGGGGCCGGCCGCGCTGACCACGAAGTCCAGGCCGCTGAGCCTGCCTCGCAGGTGGTCGGGCGTGCTGACCTGGAGGACCGTGGTGCGGAAGACGTCGCTGACGACGTCACACGCGCCCGCGGCCATCAGCATCAGCAGTGCCACCCACAGGGCGGTGCTGAGCCCGAAGCCGATCAGGACCAGCCCCCAGAGCACGCCCGCGACCATCATCGCCCTGCCCTGGCGGCGGGTGTGGCCCAGCCACCCGGAGAACACCGAGGCGAGGATGCCTCCCACGGCCGGGGCGGCATAGAGCAGGCCGAGCGTCTGCGAGCCGCCGTCGAAGCGGGTCTCGGCGAGGGCGGGGAAGAGGGCTCGTGGCGCGCCGAGGACCATCGCGTTGAGGTCGACCAGGAAGACGGCGGCGATCAGCGGGTGCCGGCGGGCGAAGCGCAGGCCGTCCACGACCGCGGCCAGGCCGGGGCCCTGGCCGCCGCCCTCGGGGGGCATCGCACGGAGTCGGAGCACGGCGTACAGGCCGACGAGGAAGGTGGCGGCGTCGAGTACGTAAGCCGCTTCGAGGCCGGCGGTCGCGATGACGACACCGGCCACGAGCGGTCCGACGGTCATGCTGGCCTGGAAGGAGAGCTGGGACAGCGCGCCGGCGGCGGGCAGGTGTTCCGCGGGCAGCAGCCGGGGGACGAAGGCCCGCCGGGCGGGCTGGTCGAGGGCGAACAGGCAGGAGTGCAGGGCCGAGAGCGTGTACAGCAGCGCCAGGTTGCGCAGGTCGAGCACCGCCTGCGCGGCCAGCAGCAGAGCGACGACGGCGAGGCCGCTGCTGGTGACCAGGACGAGTCTGCGCCGGTCGAAGGCGTCTGCCAGCGTGCTGCCCAGCACCCCCAGGACGACCAGGGGGACGAAGGTGGTCAGGCCGAGCGCGCCGACCGCGAGGGTGGAGTGTGTGAGGGCGTACACCTGGAAGGGCAGTGCCACGGCCGTCATCTGACTGCCGATCGCCGAGAGCGACTGCCCGGCCCACAGGCGGCGGTACTCGGGGGACACCTTCAGGGGGCGGGTGTCGGCCAGTAAGCGTCGGCGTGGTGCGCGCTCCGAGGGTTTCGCTGCGTCCACTTCGGCTCCGTCGGTCGGGGGTCACTCGGCTTCCAGGGCCGCTCAGGCAGCCGGCAGTGCCCTGCTCGTGCCGCCCTCGGGTCCGGCGAGCGGGGCGGCGCCCGCCATCGCACGCTGGATCAGCCTCTCACCCGATCCGTGATCGAGTACGTAGTTGTGCAGCAGCCGCACGTTGTCCCAGACGGCGAGGTCGCCCTCGTCCCACTTCCAGCGGACGGTCCGTTCGGGAACCAGGGTGTGGGCGAGGAACAGGTCCAGCAGGGTGTCGCTCTCCAGTTGGGAGAACCCGTCGATGCCGGTGACGCAGTTCGGGTTGAGGACGAGGGACCTGCGGCCGGTGCGCGGGGCGACGGCCACCAGGGGGTGGGTGACGACCGGCAGGGCGAGCAGCCGGTCCCTGCTCTCCTCGTCGCGGCCGGGGAGCAGCCAGTCGGCGTACAGCAGTTTGGCGTCATGCGGGCAGCTGAGCCGGGCGGCGAGGTCCCGCAGGGGGCGGGAAAGGCCGCTGTAGGCGCCGGCGAGGTCCGCGAAGAGGGTGTCCCCGCCGAACGGCTGCACGGTCACGGCCTGGAGCAGCGAGTAGACCGGGACGTCGCGGACGAAGGTGCAGTCCACGTGCCAGTTGGTGGCGTGCCGGTTGTAGCGGTCGCGGCAGCGGATGTCGGACTCGGTCACCCCGCCGGTCTGGTTGGCCAGCACATGCGGATGGCCGACGAGTCCGGGTTTGAGGGGGTGGGCGGGCTGCAGGGGGCCGAGCAGCGAGGCGAAGCGGGTCAGGTCCGCGGGGTCTGTCGACTGGCCGCGGAGGAACAGCACTCCGTGTTCGTCGACGAGCCGGGCGACCGCCTCGGCCGTCGCGCCGTCCGCCGCGCGGACGTCCACGCCGGTGACCTCGGCGCCGATGCTGCCCGTCAGGCGCCTGACCCGTAGGTCGGTTCGGTGTTCGATCGAGCTTCGTGTCACCTCTGCACTCCCCTCAGCACGGCGTTCTCCATGGCGCCCTGCCCGTAGACACTCACCACACCGCTCTCCCCGGAGGGGAAGTAGCGTGCGTAACAGCCGCCCGGCCGGCCCCCGAACACCATGGGGCTCAGGACGGGGGCGACGGCGACCCGTTCGGCGCGGGTCCCCGACGCGTCGCACATCTCCAGCTCGTACGGCACCGATGCGGTGTACTCCTGGACGATGGTGTCCCCCTCGGAGAGGGCGCGTTCCACCTCGGCCGCCCACTGCGCGGGAGTACTCAGCCGGCCGATGAGGACCTCACGGCCCATCATGCCGATGGCCTTCTTCAGGACGAACCGTTCCGGGGCGGACATGAGCAGTTCGGGCAGGTCGACCCAGCGCCCACGCCATTGCGCCTTGGCGTCTCCCACGACTCTGCTCCAGGGGACGTACCGCCGTACCAGCGCGCGGTCCTTCTCTGTCATCCAGGGCAGCCCTTCGGAGAGCCAGGCCAGCACTTTCTTGTTGGCGAGCAGATAGCTGCTCTGCGGCGGGAGCAGGAGGCATCCCGCGTCCAGCACCGATCGGACGGGGGCCAGCGACTGTCCGCGGCCGGTCCAGTCGGCGGTGGCGAAGTAGCGCAGGCCGACGGGGAAGTCCAGCCGTTCGGGCAGGCCGAGACCGCCGGGCAGCCGGTCCGGTTCGAAGAACTCGGCGCGCAGACCGCGGCGCCGCAGGACGTCGACCTCGATGTCGTAGTAGCGCGAGGTGGCCGCCCGGTCCTGTTCGTACGGGCTGCCCACCAGGGCGACCGCGCGCGGCAGCCCGAGGTCCTCGCAGACCTGGTCGAAGAAGGCGGCGCGCGCCGCCAGTGGGTCGTGGCCGGTGAACGGCGCGCCGTCGGGGCCGCCGTACACCTCGGTCCAGACGCGGGACAGCAGGTGGGTCTCGGCGGGGCCGCCGAACGCGCCGCTCACGTTGAACTCGATGAACCGCGGGCCGTGCGGGCCGAGGATGACATCGGGGCGGGCCATCGCGGCGCAGTAGCGTTCCTCGAAGAGGTCGTCGTCGGTGAAGAGCGGGTAGTCGTCGCCGTCGGGTGCGAGTCCGAGCGCCGCCAGTCTCCCGGCGCGGGTCGGCGCCGACTCGAGTACGGCGCGTCGCAACAGTGTCAGGAGCCCGGCCGCGGCGGTGAACAGCTCGTCGTACGCGGGGCCGGAAAGGACGAACGGCTCCAGGGGCGCTCGCTCGGTGTCGATCCGGGTGCCGCAGTCGCGCAGTTCGTGCCGGAGCGTCCGCAGCACCTCGGACACCGGGTGGCGGCGTACGAGGGCCGGGCGGCCGGTGCCGGACCGTGCGGGTGCCCGTTCGGTCACCGGTACTCCCTCCGTCGGGTCGGCCGGGCGTGGGGCGCGTCGGCGAGGAACTGGTCGAGGTCGACGAACCTCGGTTCGGCCAGGCCCGGTGTCTGCCAGCGCAGGTCGGTCCGGGGCCGCCGGTCGTGGTCGTGGAAGTAGACGGGCCGCAGCAGTCCCCGGCCGTCGACGGCGACCGGCGGATTGCTCACCAGGAAGTCGCGCAGCGGCTCGCTGTCGCGGCGCGCCCGGAGCCAGATCCGTTGCCCGCCCCAGTGGTTGGCGGGGAGCGACACCTCGGGGTGGATCTTCCGCTTGAACTGGAAGGTGCCCTTGCTGAGGAACGGTTCGCAGCCGCCCAGGTCCACGACGTCCGCGCCGTGGCGGGCGGCCCAGTCGAGCACTTCGATGTACAGGGCCATCGAGACGCCGGAGCGGTAGTGGGTGGTGTCGCCGTCGAGCACTCCGGCCAGCCGGATCACCAGCTTGCGCCGGGCCGGCTCCCATTTGCACAGCATGCCCGCCACGCGTGTGCCGCGGTCGCGCAGGAAGAGGAGGGCTCCCCCGCGGAAGATGCAGGAGTAGGCGCTGCCGCGGGGTTCGGAGCGGGCGGCGGAGCCATGCCTGTGGGCCATGGTGGGCCGGTGCATACGGTCGTAGAAGAAGTCGAAGTCGCCGGCGCTGGTGGAGTGTTCCAGGGTCCAGGTACGGCGGGTGCGCTGGCGGCGGTAGTGGCCGCGGTCCTTCGCCGACACGCGCGCCAGCGGTGCGGTGCCCCCGCCGACGGGGACCTGGAGCGAGAGGCGCAGCGGCAGCAGCAGCGCGTGGCGGCTCGGGAGGCGTCGCGCCCTGGCGGCGGTGCAGGCGATCACCAGCAGATCGGGGGTGTCGGCGTGGCCCGCGGGGCCGGTGGTCCGCCGGACGGCGGGCCCCGCGTGCGGCTCGCGTCGTTCCTCCAGGAACGGCAGGGTCAGCCCGACGCTCTCGGTGGGGCCTTGGCAGCCGATGGTCAGCTCCCCCTCGGCCGTATGGGAGACGAGGCCGGTCGGGCGGGTGCCGCGCAGTGCGTCGACGGCGCGGTGGGCGCCGAGGACGACGCGTCCGTCGCCGTTGCGCCAGCGGTAGCCGAGCCCGTCCCACAGCGCGCCGAGGGTCATCGTTCCTCCAGCCGCGGCGGTGGGGTCCGCCGGTCGCGTCGCGCGGCTCGCCGGCGCAGCCGGTCGCGTACGGCCTTCAGTTCCGCCTGTGCCTCGTCGAGCGCGGTGGCCGCGAAGCCCTCGGCGAGGGCGGGGGCGTGCGCGGTGACGGCTGCCGGGGCGGGGCCGGTGAAGCGGACGCGGCCGTCGTGGACGCTCACTCCGTCGCCGGTGCCGACGCGGTGGTTCCACTCGGTGGCCTCCTGCTCGGTGAGACCCGGCGGAAGGTCGAGTCCCACCGTGCCGTCGCGGGTCGCCACGGGGTAGCCGCCGGGCAGGCCGTGCGGGCCGGGGAGCGAGGTGTGCAGGGTGAAGCCGTGCGCCAGGGAGGCGATCAGGAGGGCCGCGGTGTGTCCGGTGACGAGATTCAGCCGCTCCCGGTCGGTGGCGCGCTGCCGTGTCAGCAGTGCGGTCACGTCGGTGAGGGGCGTGCCGTCGAGCCAGGCGCGCGCCTCGTCGGCGGGGTGGGCGGGCGTGTGCAGATGGACGTGGTGGGCGAGGACCTTGAGCCGGGGGCCGGGGCCGAGGCCGAGGGCATGGCCCAGGGACGCCGCCACCAGGCCGGCGTTGCCGATGCCGCAGAGCACCGGCAGGTCCAATGCCTTCAGCAGGGGGTTCACCGCGTCGGGGAAGCAGGCGTTGATCAGCAGGGTGTCGGGAGCGGCGTCGGCCACGGCTCGGGCGGCTCGTACCGGGATCTCCGCCTGCAGCGGCAGGGTGAGGCCGAACCCGGCCTCGGAGATCAGGTCGGTCCAGCCGCTGGGGTGTCGGGTGCGTTCCCACGGCGACTGGGAGGAGGCGCACACGAGGAGGAGCCGGGGGCGGGTGCGGGCCAGCAGTTCCTTCAGGGCGTGGCTGCCCGGATCGGTGCCCGCCGCGTCGAAGTGGACGGGTGTGCCTGACAGCAGGGCTCTGCTTCCGGCCACATAGGCGATGTCGTCCGCCGCCCGTGCGTCGCGTCCAACGACGGTGACGCGCAGCGGCCCCGACCGGGTGCCGGCCAGCGAGCAGCACACCGAACGGGCCAGGGACCCGGTGCCCAGCACGACCAGGTGGGGCGCGCCGCTCAACGCTTCCACACCGCGGCGGCCACGTCCTCGACCGAGCGCACCACGTGGTAGTCGGCCGCGTCGACCGCGTCGTAGTCGCCGCGCGCGTACGCGCCGCTGCCGTGGACGACGACGGGGCCGTCGCCGACGAGGTCGCGGTCGATGGCGTTGAGGACGCCGGTCAGTGCCATGACGAGCGACCACTCGGTGAGCGTGCGTGGGTCGTCGGGGAGCCGGGCCGCGGTGTCGGCGAGCAGCCCGGAGATCAGGGGGTAGCGCTCCAGGCACTCCTGGAGCGAGACGACGATGCCCGCGCCGCCGTGCCGGCCGATCAGCTCGTTCATGGCCGGGGAGGTCGCGGGCCGGTGGGTGTAGAAGGTCGGGTCGAGCACTTCGTCGAGCCGGTGCACGGTCCTCGGGAAGGCGGGGTCCTCGTGCTGGACGTGGAGCCCGGTGGCCGGGTCGAGGGTGTAGCGGGGCAGGTGGGACCGGTCGAAGCTGCCGTGCTTCCAGCTGAGCACCATGTCAGGGGTGTCGAGGTGCTGCACGAGGAGGGAGGCGGGCCGGCTCTCGGGCGCGGACTCGCCGGACTCCTCCAGGACCGTACGGCCCCGGTGGTAGCCGAGCAGTCCGAAGGCGCTGGAGACGGCGTGCGCGTGCAGCCTCTTGGGGCCGTGGTCGCAGGGATCGACGCGGTTCTCGAAGAAGGCCCGGGCGGCGTCGGCCACCAGGTAGTTCTCCAGTTCCAGGGAGAACCACAGCCGTCCGCCGGTCTCCCGCGCCCAGGCCTGTGCGTGGGCGTCGGCGAAGGCGCGGGCGAGGGGCTTGACGTCCTCGGGCCGCTCCGAGTCGAGGAGCAGCAGCGGGTTGAGGGCCTGGAGTTCGCTGTCCGCGGACAGTCGGGAGCGGCGCAGCTTGGCGTGGCTGGACAGGGGGGCGAGCGTGGTGATCCGCAGTTCGTGAGGTTCGGCCAGTCCGGCTTCCAGGGCGCGCAGGACGGCGTCGCGCAGTGCGGTGCCCTTGTTCCCGGAGGTCGGGGTGAAGAGCATGACGGGCGTGCCGGTGCGCCGGATGTGTTCGACGGCCCGCGCGACGATGAGGAGGGAAGCGAACGTCTTCGTCGTCCCGGTCGCCGGGTTGCCGGTGAGGTCCAGGAGGGTGAGCGGGCGGCCCCGGTAGGCGCCGAGGGACTGCCAGCGCGCCATGGCCGCGGAGTAGTACGAGCGGGTGGCCGGGTCGAGCGCGGGGAAGGCGAAGGCCGGGCGGAATCCCTCGGCCTCGAGGCGGGGGCCCGGGTCGGTGACGCAGGCGGCCACCACCGCGGGCAGGCGCTCGTAGTGATCGAGGATCAGGTTGCCGGCCGCGGTCTCGATGCCGGCCGACGGAGGTGGGGGCGACGTCATCGTCGGGGTCCTCCCCTGCTTGGTGGTCATCCCTTGACGCCGACGACGAGCGCGTGCTCGTACGGCAGCCCGGTGTACGAACGGACACTGCGGCAGCCGACTTCCGTCAGCCACTGCTCGTAGTCCTTGGGCGGATAGGTCATTCCCTCGCCGCTCGCCAGGACGTTGAGGAAGAGCGAAAGGCGGGCGGAGAGCAGTCCGCTGTTCTCGTCGTCGGGGGCGCACATGTTGTAGAGGAAGATCTTCCCGCCCGGGGGCAGCGCCTCGTAGGCCTTGGTCAGCAGCTTGACGTTGTGTTCAGGGGAGAAGACCTCCATGGAATGGCTGAACAGGATGCCGTCGAAGCCGCCGGGGAACTGATCCTCGAAGATGTCGCCGGGGTGGGTCAGCACGCGTCCCTTCACGTCGTCGGGAAGTCCGCTCTCCGCATGCCGGCACACGCTGGGCATGTCGAAGATGGTCACCGTGGCGTGCTCGTTCCGCCGGACGAACTTGATCGCGGTCGTGCCGTCGCCGCCGCCGACGTCAAGCAGTCGGCCGACCTCGGCGAACTCGGCGTTGTCCAGCAGGGCGTGGGCGAAGAGATGCGTGAACGGCCCGATGGAATCGTGATAACTCGCCACCAATTCCGGGTCGTTCGCCAGTCGGTCGTAGAGCGTGTTTCCCGGCTCGGGATAGGAAGCGAGCGCCGCCTCGTTCGTTCCGGACCGCAGGGCCGCGGTCAGATGCGGGAAGGCCGGATACTGAAACCTCCGCCAGCCGAGCAGTGTGTCCCGCCACCCCTCGGGGCGGTCGGTCACCAAATGCTCCTCGGCGACCCGCGAGTTCACATATCCGCCGTCGCGCCGCTCCACCAGTTCGGTGGCGCACAGCGCCAGCATCAGCACGCGCAGTTTGTGCGGCTCGATCCCGACGTGCCGGCGCAGTTCCTCGAAGGTGGCGCCCGGGTGGCGCGATATGAAGGGGAGGACATCGAGCTCCAGAGCCGCGACGACGGCATTGAAGAGCGCCGGTCCATTGACGATGAGCTGGAATCTCTCGTATACGCGGTCGAACTCTTGCGAATCGCCCATCAGCTTTGTGGTCCCTTTCAAGGGTGTGACTGATGTTGAAATCGTCAAGTCCTCGGCGAGGCTAACACGCCATCTTGGACAAGGTCAACGGCACTTGCCCCGGCAAAAAGGGGCTGGTTTCCGATTGCATGGCCGAAAGCAATCCGCCACAGAACCGGTTGGTAGTTGAATCAAGCCAATGTCCAGGACTCCCCGATCGGGAGGGTCGGCAGGGTTGACACCGCGATCAACACCCCTTGAGCATGAGGAAATAGCGCGAAGCCTGCGACTCATCTTCATTTGTTCCGACGCTCGATGTGAGGAGCGCGCGTGACAAGTTCCGAAGAAGACGGCAAAACCACCATTTTCCTTGTGCAGCAGGGCGTCTGGGAAATGCCCCTGGAGTCGATGCCACTGGCTTCCGGGTATCTGAAATCGACCCTCATGGCGGACGACGAAATCAGCCCCCACGTCGATGTCTCCATCAAGAATTTCCGAGGCGGCACCACGAATTCGGTCATGGCCAACGGACTCTTCAGCGACGGCCCGCCGGATATTCTCGCCTTCTCTGTACTGGGGTGGAACTACCAGTCCTTCGGCGCTCTCGCCGCCACCTTCAAGCAGCTCAACCCGGCCGGCCTCGTCGTATTCGGCGGCACCCACGTGGCCAACCAGGCGGCCCGCGCCTTCCGGATGTTTCCCGAGGTGGACGTGGTGGTCAACGGCGAGGGCGAGCTGACGTTCAGGGAGCTGGTCCGGGCCCGTCTGGCGGGCGTGGACCGGCACGCCCTCGGCTCGGTCGCCGGAATCTCCTACCGCGGGCCGGACGGCGAGGCCGTCACCACCGAGGAGCGCCCGCGCCTCGACGATCTCGAACAGATCCCCTCGCCCTTTCTCACCGGGGCTCTGGAACTGACCGACGAGAAGGGCGAGTTCCGGTACGACGTGGCTCTGATGGAGACCAACCGCGGCTGCCCCTACAAGTGCGCCTTCTGCTACTGGGGCGGCGCCGTGGGCCAGAAGGTCCGCGCCTTCTCCCTGGACCGGCTGCGCAGCGAGCTGGAGCTGTTCGCCAAGCTGAAGGTCCACACCATCGTGGCCTGCGACGCCAACTTCGGGCTGCTTCCCGGCGACCTGGAGTTCGTCGAGGCACTGATCGAGACCCGGGACACCTACGGCTTCCCGCGGGCCCTGGAGACCTCCTGGGCCAAGAACAAGTCCAAGACGTTCTTCAAGATCGTCCAGCGGATGAAAGAGGCCGGCATGCACAGCTCCTTCACGCTGGCCCTCCAGACCCTCAGCGACAGCGCGCTGGAGACCATGAACCGGCGCAACATGAAGGTGAACGAGTGGGAGGACCTGGCGGCCTGGCTCGACCGGGAGGGCCTGGACTGCTACGCGGAGCTGATCTGGGGTGCCCCCGGGGAGACCGTGGAGTCCTTCATGGAGGGCTACGACCGCCTCGCCCGCCGCGTGTCCAGGATCGCCGTCTACCCCATCCTGCTGCTGCCCAACACCGACTACATGGAGAAGAAGGAACTCTTCGGGATCACGGCGACCCGCGGCGACCACGACGACTTCGAGTACGTGCTCGCGCACGACACCATGACCTTCGCCGACAACCAGTACATGCAGCGATTCCTCTTCTGGGCACGGGTGGTCGCCGAGAACGCGGTGTTCCGCTACATCTGGGGCTCGCTCCGGCACTTCGCCGGCCTGACCCAGTCGCGGGTGCTGATCAACCTGGGCGACTGGATGGCGGAGGCCGACGATCCGGCGGCGGTGCCGTTACGGGAGTACTGCGCGACCGCCGCCGGAGGCACCGACTCCTTCGGCGCGGCGATCAGCTACTTCTACACCGATCCGGAGGCCGAACGCCTGCTGCACCGGTGGTGGGAGGAGTCGATCCGCCCCCTCGTCCCCGAACGGTTCCGGCCGGTCCTCGACGAGGTGTTCCGCTACGACCTGCTCACCCAGCCCGTCTTCCGCCCGGAGAACTCCGGGACCGCGTACGAGGGACTGGCCGTCGAGGAGATCCGCGACGAGCAGTACTACGTACGCAGGGACGTCCGTCTGGCCTACGACGTGCCCGCGATCGTCGCGGCCCTGCGCGCGGACCGGGAACCGGACCTCTCCCCCTCACCGCGCGTTCTCGACCTCTACTACCGGACCGGGTCGGAATCCGCGGTCACGTCGACCAACCACGAGATCGTCATCCACTTCATGGGGATGACGAAGGAACACATCCTCGCCAATGCCAACGCGGGCGGCCCGACCGCCGACCCGGCCGGCGAGGGAGGCGGCATCCGGGGCGGCTGCGGCTGACCCCGAGGGCACACCGAAGCGTCTCGACGGAGGGAACGCCCTTGACACGGCTGCTCATCGGCAACGACTTCAACGAAGACCTCTTCACCCGTATCGCCGCCTCCTGGTCGGTCCAGCGGCTGGCGTGGTTCGCCCAGGACGGCGATCTCCTCGTCCTCCCCGTCCGCCCCGAGGAGGACTTCCTCGCCTACGTCACCTCGCTCACCGGCACCCGGCGCTCGGCCATCGACGTGGTCGTCCCGGCGCCCGGCCACGCCGGGGAGGACCTGCTGACCGCCGACCGGCTGTCGGACCCCGCCTTCCTCACCGCACTGCGCGGGGCGCTGGCGGGCCGTCCCGTCACGGACGTCCTCGCCCTGTGGCCGGACACCTCGGTGGCCGCGCTGGTCCGCGCCCTCGGTGCCGAGCACGCGCTCCCGGGCCTCGGCTTCGCCGCCCAGAGCGGTGGTGCCCTGGCCAACAGCAAGGCGGTGTTCCGGGCGGTGGCGGCGGGCGCCGGGGTGCCGATCCCCGAGGGCGCGGTCTGCGCCACCCGGGAACGCGCCGCGGCCGCGATCACGGAACTGCTCGACGCGGACACGCCGGTCATCGTCAAGCAGGACTACTCGCTCGGCGGCAAGGGCAACGAGATCCTCAGCCGCGTGCCCGGCATCCAGCCCGTCGGCGCACGCCGGACGCTGATCCTCACGGGTGCGTCCGAGGTGCGGGGCTATCTCGACGAGCGATGGACGGAACTGAGCCGGGACGGCCGCGACCCGGTCGTCGTCGAGCGCTATCACCCGGACAGCACCTCCCTGTTCGCCGAGTATCTGATCACCGACGACGGCGTCGAGTTCGGCGGCACCGGCGAGATGATCATGGCACCGCTGGCCAAGGCGCAAGTGGTGCCCGCGCAGGGCCTCAAACCGGACACCGCCGGCGACCTCGTCCGGCACGGGCGGCGGTTGTGCGACCCGCTGCACGCCATGGGCTACCGCGGACGCCTGAGCGCGGACGCCGTCCTGACCCGTGACGGCGAGCTCTTCTTCACCGAGTACAACGGCCGCGTCACCATGTCGACCCACACCTACGCCGTCGTCGGCGCCCGACTGGCCGGCCTGGACCACGCGGACGACCGGGTCGTCGTCGAGCGCATCTGGCCCGACGGCTGGTCGGCCCGCTCCTTCGCCTCGGCCGTCTCGGCGCTCGCCGAGGCCGGCCTCGCCTACGACCCGTCGACCCGCACCGGGGTGGTCTTCAGCAGTGCCCTCGATCTGAGGGACCACTCGATCATGCAGTGCGTGATCGCCGAGGACCTGACCCGCGCGGCCGCCTACGAGCACCGGCTCGAGGAACTGTTCGGCCCCGGCGGCACCGCCGCACGCACCGACCCCACCGGCAAGGAGAACGCAGCATGCGGTTGAACAGCTTCGACGAATGGTCCCCGCTCAAGGAGGTCGTCGTCGGATCGGCCGTGAACTACACCTCTCACGAACGGGAGTTGTCGTTCGACCTGTTCTTCCACGACAACATCGTCCGCTCCGAGTGGTACTACCCGCGCCTCAGCACCGGCGGCTCCCCGGACGGGGCCGGCCGGGCCGCCGACCGCTCCCCCATCAAGCAGCGGTACGTGGACGAACTCATCGAGGACGTCGAAGGCATCGTCGCCACCCTGGAGTCCCTGTCGGTGAAGGTGCACCGGCCGCTGGACGTCGACGCGTCCACCACGGAGGTGCGCACCCCGGCCTGGTCGGCGGCCGTCGTGCCCCCGCTGAACGTCCGCGACAACACCCTGGTCCTCGGGGACGAGATCATCGAGACCCCGCCCATGATCCGCTCCCGCTACTTCGAGACCCAGTTCCTCACGCCGGTCTTCGCCGAGTACTTCCGGCAGGGCGCCCGGTGGACCGTCATGCCCCGGCCGCTGATGACGGACGCCTCCTTCGACCTGTCGTACGCCCGGAGCAGCAACGTGGGCGGCCCCACGGAACCGATCGAGGACCCGCAGGCCTCGGCGTACGACGTGGGCTTCGAGATGATGTTCGACGGGGCGCAGTGCCTGCGGCTGGGCCGGGACGTCATCGTGAACATCTCCACGGCCAACCACGCCCTGGCCTGTGACTGGCTGGAGCGGCACCTGGAGGGCCGGTTCCGCATCCACCGGGTGCACCGGCTCAGCGACAGCCACATCGACAGCATGGTGCTGGCGCTGCGGCCCGGCACACTGCTGGTGCGCAACAAGGAGGTGCTGGACTTCCTCCCGGAGGCGTTGCGGAGCTGGGACCTGATCGTGCCGCCGCCGCCCGGGAAGAACAACTTCCCGCAGTATGAGGACGACGACCTGGTGCTCACCAGCCCGTTCATCGACCTCAACGTCCTGTCGGTCGACCCCTCGACGGTGCTGGTCAACAGTGCCTGCCCGGACCTCATGCGGACCCTGGAGCAGCACCGGTTCACCGTCGTCCCGGTACGTCACCGCCATCGGCGGCTCTTCGGGGGCGGCTTCCACTGCTTCACGCTCGACACCGTCCGCGACGGCGGCCCCGAAGACTACCTCGGTCTCGGCTGACGTCGAGGAGAGGAGCAGACCATGACCCGGACCAGCGGCCCCCTCGCACGGATCGTGTCGGTCGGGACCGCCGTGCCGCCGGCCTCGTACACGCAGGAGGAACTGCTCTCGATCTTCGGGGTGACCGATCCCCGGGTCCGGTCCGTCTTCCTGAACAGCTCGATCGAGCGCCGCCACCTCACCCTGCCGCCCCGCGACCCGGACGGCACCCCGCGGGCGGAGACGCAGGGCGACCTGCTCCGCAAGCACACCTCCAGCGGGCTCGTCATCGGCCGCGAGGCGATCGAGGCGTGTCTGAAGCGGCTGGACGCCGATCCGGACGACGTGGCGTTCCTGTGCTGCGTCTCGTCGACCGGGTTCCTCACGCCGGGCTTCAGCGCGCTGCTGATCAGGGAGCTCGGGCTGCCGCCCTCGTGCGGACGGCTCGATGTGGTCGGCATGGGCTGCAACGCCGGGCTCAACGCGCTCGCCGCGGTGACCGGCTGGGCGAGCGCACACCCCGGACGGCTCGCCCTCATGGTGAGCGTCGAGGTCTGTTCGGCCGCGTACGTCTTCGACGGCACCATGCGCACCTCCGTCGTCAACAGCCTCTTCGGGGACGGCGCGGCCGCCGTCGCCGTGGTCGCGGACGCCCGGCCGGGGAGCGGGGCGAGCGCCGGCGCGGAGCCGTCGTACTCCGGCGAGGTCCCCGCGGTGCTCGGCTACGCGAGCCGCATCATCACCGACGCGATCGACGCGATGCGCTACGACTGGGACGAGGACCGGGGACGGTTCTCCTTCTTCCTCGACCCAGAGGTGCCGTACGTGGTCGGCGCGCACGCGGAGGAGACGGTCGACCGGCTGCTCGGCGACGCCGGTCTGCGCCGCTCGGACATCGCGCACTGGGTGATCCACTCGGGCGGCAAGAAGGTCGTCGACGCGGTCCGTGTGAACCTCGGCCTCACCCGCCACGACGTGCGCCACACCCTGTCGGTGCTGAGGAACTTCGGAAACCTCTCCAGCGGCGCCTTCCTGTTCTCCTTCCGGCAGCTCTGGGAGGAGGGAACCGTCCGGCCCGGTGACCACGGCGTGATGATGACCATGGGCCCCGGCTCGACGATCGAGACCGCACTGCTGCGCTGGTGAACCGCACCGGAGCGCTGGTGAGGCGCGCATCCCCGGCGCGGCCCTCGTGGCCGTGGCGGGCACGGGCGCGCGGGATTGGGGAAGCATGAACGAGCATGTCACCCGGGACGTCGCCGAGTTCATCGACGGGCTCGGCTTCATTCTGACGGTCGACGGGACCCGCCCTCTCGACGAGCTGACGGCGTCGGTGACCTCGGTGTGCGCCCGGGCGGAGGAACACGGCGGCCAGAGCGTGGTCGTCCTGCGTCTGCGGTCGGCCCGTCCCGACCGGTCCTGGCCGGGCCGGGTGCGCATCGGGGAGGTGAACCGGTGGGAGCGCGCGGTCCGCGGGATCGAGCGGCTGGCGGCGGTCACCGTCGCGGTGTCGGAGGGGGTGTGCGGCGGTCCCGCGCTGGATCTGCTGCTCACCGCCGACTTCCGGATCGCCTCGCCCGACTTCCGGTTGCTGCTGCCGGTCAACGACGAACATTTCTGGCCGGGCATGGCGGTCCACCGGCTGGTGGGCCAGCTGGGAGCCGCCCGGGCCCGCCGACTGGTGCTGTGGGGACATGAGGTCACCGCGCAGCAGGCCGTGTCCCTCGGCCTGGTGGACGAGATCGGGCACGACCCCGAGGAAGCGCTGCGCGCGGCCGTCGTGATGCTCGGCCGACTCAGCGCGCCCGAGGTCGCGGTACGCCGCAGACTGATCCTCGAAGCCTCCGCCACCCCCTACGAGGAAGCCATCGGCACGCATCTGGCGGCCTGCGACCGCGAGTTGCGCCGGCTGGCCCGCGACGAGGAGTCCGCCACATGGTCATGACACCCGACGGGACGACCGCCGGAGCCACTCCCATGCCCGCCGCGCCCCCGCTGGACGGCCCCCTCGACGAGGACGCCTCGGTGCTGGCGGAGCAGGCGGAGCACGGGGAACGGATCCTGGCGCGTCTGCCCGCCCCGGCCGACCGTGACGCCGGACAACGGAGCCTGGCGGCGGACGTGTTCGGCGCCTGCCGGCAGACCCGCGAGCAGTTCATGCGCCGCCACGCCGAGGCGGTCTACGACGCCCTGACGGACGGGCGCACGCGCCGGCACCGGCTGACGGAGCTGGTGTTCGCCGCCGCCGAGCGTTTCCGCGGCCTGGTGCCCGACCGGAGGCAGATGGACGAGGAGAACGCCCGCGTCCAGGCTCACAAGGAAGGCCGGGAGATCGATCAGGGGATCTTCTTCCGCGGCGTCCTCCGCTCCCCGACCGCCGGAGCGCATCTGACGGACACCATGCTGATGGCCTCGCCCCGCGCGCTCGCCCTCGCCGACCGCTACCGCCGTGACGGACGGGTCGATCTGGGGCCGGTACTGCTGGAACGCCGCGCCGCGGCCGGACATCTCACCGTGCGCAACCCGCACTGCCTCAACGCCGAGGACAACGCGCTGATCGACGCGATGGAGACGGCCGTCGACCTGGTCCTGCTGGACGAACGGACCCACGTGGGCGTCCTGCGGGGCGATGTGATGACCCACCCCCGCTACGCCGGCCGGCGCGTCTTCAGTGCCGGGATCAATCTGTCGGACCTGCGCGACGGCCGGATCTCGTTCGTCGAGTTCCTGTTGCGCAGGGAGCTGACCTATCTGAGCAAGATCCTGCGTGGTCTGCTGCTTCCGCCCGCCGAGGCCACCTTCGCGGTGCCGTCCCTGCAGAAGCCGTGGGTGGCCGCGGTCGACTCGTTCGCCATCGGCGGCGGCATGCAGCTGCTGCTGGTCTTCGACCGGGTCATCGCCGCCGACAGCGCCTTCTTCAGCCTTCCGGCCGCTCAGGAGGGCATCGTGCCCGGGGCGGGCAACCTGCGGCTCGGCCGGTTGACCGGCTCCCGGCTGGCCCGCCGGATCATCCTCTCCGGCCGGACGATCCGGGCGACCGACCCCGAGTCCGCGCTCGTCTGCGACGAGGTGGTGGCCGAGGACGCCGTGGACGACGCCGTCGAGGCCGCCGTACGGGAGCTGGACAACCCCGCCGTGGTCGCCAACCGGGCGATGCTCGCCCTAGCCGAGGAGCCGGCCGACCAGTTCCGCGTCTACATGGCCGAGTTCGCCTTCACCCAGGCGTGCAGGCTCTACGGCGAGGACGTCATCGGCAAGGTGGACCGGGCCTGGTCCCGCTCGGCCGCCCGGAGGCGACCTCCTTCCTGAGGAACCCGGCGAGCCGGGCCACCCCTTCCTCGATCCGGTCCGGCTCCAGGTAACTGCACGACAACCGCAACTCGTTGTCGCCCTTGCCGCTCGCGTAGAACTGCGACATCGGCGTCCACAGGACGCCGTGCTCCGACGCGGAGGTCTCCAGCAGGGCGGCGTCGGCCGACACCGGCAGCCGCATCCGTACGAAGAAGCCCCCGGCCGGACGCGACCAGCTCACCCCCGGCGGCAGCCCGGCCTCCGGCGAGAGATGCCGGTCGAGCGCGTCCAGCAGCAGCGCGAGGTTGCGGCGGTACAGCGCGGACTTGCGCTGCGCGAGGGCCTTCAGCGATCCGCCGTGTTCCAGGAGCATGCCGCCCACCACCGCCTGGCAGATGGGCGAGGTGTTGACGGTCACCATGCTCTTGCTCACCGCCAGTTCGTCCGCGAGCAGCCGTCGCCCGCCGTCGCCGGTACGGACCACCTGGTCCGCGACGACGTAGCCGACCCGGGCACCCGGCAGACACACCTTGGCGAAGGTGCCCAGATGGACCACCCGGCCCTCGGTGTCCAGCGCCTTCAGCGGGGGAAGCTCCTCCCCCGGCGGTGCGGTGAAGCCGTAGGCCCCGTCCTCCAGCAGCAGCAGGTCCTCCTGCTCGGCCAGGGCCAGCAGGCGCCGCCGGGCGGCGAGACTCGTCAGGCTGCCCGACGGATTGGAGTAGTCCGGGGAGACGTACACGGCCCGGATCCGCTCGCCCCGGGACCGCGCGGCGCGGCACCGCGCCCACAGCGCGTCGACGTCGACGCCGTCCTCGGCCTCGTCCACGGAGACCACGTCGACGTTCAGCAACCTGGCGGCGCCGCGCATGCCGACGAAGCAGGGGTCGACGACGGCCAGCAGGTCCCCCGGCCGGGCGCACAGGGCATGCAGCGTGAGCAGCATCGCCTCCTGCGCGCCCACCGTGACGACCACGGCGTCCGGCGCGGCGTCGATCCCGTGGTCACGGCGGAGCGCGTCCGCCACGAGTTCGTTGATCAGCCCCCGGCTGGGTCCGTACTCGTACAGCAGGCGCCTGGCCTGGTCCCGACTCAACCCGCGCCGGGCGACCTGATGGGCGATCCATGTGTCGACATGGCGGCCCACGTCGAGGTCGTCGAGGAAGGCGAGATGCGGGGCGCCGGGGGCGAACGAGATCGCGTCGGGGTACCGGCTCATGATCTCGTTGAGGAAACTGATCGAACCGAGCACCGGATCACCGAACGCGCTGTGCAGCTCGCCCTGTTGCAGCTCGCGCACGATCCGTCCCCCTCGTCCGGCTCCTGGGTCGCTCCCTACCCTCGAACAGCTTGGGGCAAGCGTGACGGGCGGTCCGTGGGGGATCTGGGCGGCCTTGCCGGCGGCGGCGTGCCGCCCGGGCATCAGGCGACGGCCGGGCCCTGGGCGGCGAGCCGGGCGAGGTGGGCCTCGCGCAGTTCCTCCCACGGAGTGCAGTCCTCCACCGCGGGCAGCCCGTTGGCCGCGACGTCCTCCAGGACGGCGGCGAACTGGTCGGCGTTGGCCCGGGTCCGGGCCGCGTATGCGCGCACCGCGTCGGCGGCGGCGGGGTCCAGCTGCTGGCGGGCGTTGTCGGCCGGGGCCGGCTGTTCGCTCATCGAGGGCTCCAGGAGCACGGAACTGGCGTGTCCCACCAAGGTATCGCCCGGCCCGGAGGCAGGGGACCGCTCGGACAAAAGCTGCCCCGATGACACAGGGCAGGACACAGCCGGCTCCAGCCCGCGCCCCGTGTGGGCCCACCTGGCGCTGCCGCTCAGTTCCGGCGGGTACCGCGGACGATCCGGCCGACGACGGCCGCGGCCTGCTCCGGGTGCTTCTCCAGCCACATGCCCAGGTGTTCCCGGACAGCGTCCGCGACGCAGGTGCGCACGACGGCGCCGCCCAGCCTGCCGCGCGTGGCACCAAGGAACTCCGGACGGTCCAGGTTCACCGACACGACCGCCGTCAGGCCCTCGCCGATCCGATCGGTGCCGAGGTCGGGGTCGTCGGCCGTCAACAGCCGCCGCTGCCGCGCGTACGAAATGACCGCGGCCGCCACCCCGTCGCGGAAGCCCTCCGCGTGCGCGCCGCCCTCGGGGGTGCGCAGATCAACCAGGTCAGGTCAGGAGCTCTACCCAGCTGGCGCTGAGCTCGTCGAGCATCTGCTCACGCGTGAGCTTCCAGTCGGTGCGATCCCAGTTCTGGGCGACGTAGTCGAGCTGGGCCATCGCGAGAACGCCCCGGAAGTGGCGTTGATGGGGCTCGAGGCGCCCGGCCCTCGCCAGTCCGTCCTCGATGTCGCTGATGGCCTCTTCCATCCATCGCTCGACCAGGTCGGTGAGTTCCGGGTCGACCACCGCGGCGTCGCGGCCGATGCGGATGATGGGTCGGACGGCGGGCCAGCTGTCGGCGGTTCGCCGTAGCCACGTCCTGATGGCCTCGGGTGTCCCATCGGCGACGGTGGCCACGAGGTCGTGCGCCGTGGAGCCGTGCTCGGGGGACCGGGCGCGCTGGAGCGCCTCGTTGAGCCGCTCGTCGATGAGCGCCTTCATCAGTTCGCTGCGGGAGGGGAAGTACGCGTAGAAGGTCACGCGTGTGGTGCCCGCCGCAGTGGCGATGTCGTCGACGGTGGTGGCGGCGTACCCCTTCGTCTTGAACAGCTCGAGTCCCGACTCGAGCAGCAGGCGGCGCGTCATCTGCTTCTGCGCCTCACGAAGGTTCGCCATGACCGGATCCTAACGCTCCGCCGCACGTCACCCCGGGTGTCCGCGGCTCGGTGGAGCAGGTCGACCGAGAGCCGTTCCCGCAGCTACGGGGACCGTGCTGCCGTATGACGTCCCGGTTTCGATGTGTCCGGTCATCGTGGTGCCGGCTCGCTGGGGTGGAGTTCCTCGACGTCGTCGCCGGTCGCCTGGGGGACCTGGATGCTTTCGCCCTCGACGTCGAGGTGGGGCAGGACCCGGTCGAGTCGGCGGGGCAGCCACCAGGCCCGGTCGCCGAGGAGGGCCAGCACCGCGGGTACGAGGGTCATGCGAACCAGGAAGGCGTCGGCCAGGACTCCGAAGGCCAGCGCGAACGCGATCGGCATGATGTCGATGTTGTGAGAGAAGAGGAAGCTGATGAACACCGAGACCATGATGACGGCAGCCGATGTCACCACCCGGGCCGCGTTGCGTGCGCCGACGACGATCGCCGCCCGGGCGTTGCGGTGGCGGACGTAGTCCTCGCGTATGGCGGACACGAGGAAGACCTCGTAGTCCATGGAGAGGCCGAAGAGCACGGCCATGACGATGATGGGCACGAAGCTGGCCACGGGGCCCTGACTGGGCACACCGAGCAGGCCGGACAGCCAGCCCCATTGGAAGACCGCGACGGTTGCGCCGAAGGCCGCGCCGATGGACAGCAGGAATCCCACGGTCGCCTTGAGGGGGATGGCGATGGACCGGAACGCGACCATCAGGAGCAGCAGGGAGAGGCTGATCACGACGATGGCGAAGGGCACCAGCGCGCCGCCGAGCTTGGACGAGACGTCGATGCTGACGGCCGTCAGGCCCGTCACCGCCACGTAGCTGTTGTGCGCGTGGGCAATGGGCTGCGTCTCGGTACGCAGTCGGGAGACCAGGTCGCTGGTCTCCTCGGCGCGGGGTCCGGTGGTGGGAATGACCTGAACACGGGCCGCTCGCTTGTCCTCGGCCACATCGACGCCACTTACGTCCGCGATGCCCTCGATGCCGTTCAGCTTGTGCACGACGTCGGTGGCCGTGGACTGGATGGCGCCTGGGTCGTCGTCCTCGATGATGACGACCAGAGGACCGTTCGCGCCGGGCCCGAAGGCGTCGCGGATCATGTCGTAGGCCTGGCGGCTGGACGTGCTGGTGGCGTGGGATCCCTCGTCGGTGAGGGCGAGCTTGAGCTGAATGGCGGGAATCGCCAAGGCGATGAGGGCGACGGTGCCGAGGATCAGGTTGCGCCGGGGGTGGCGCAGTACGCCCTCTGTCCAGCGCACGCCCAGGGTGGCCTTGCCGTCTTTTTGACCGGCCTGGCGGGCGGCGCGTGATCCGGGCTTGGGGATGAGCCTGCGTCCGGCCATGCCCATCAGTGCGGGCAGCAGAGCGAGCGCCACGACGACGGCGACCGCGACCGCCCCGGCGGACGCGAGTCCCATGGAGGTCAGCATCGGGACACCCGCGACGGACAGGCCCGCCAGGGCGATGACGACGGTGGCTCCGGCGAAGACGACGGCGCTGCCCGCGGTCGCCGTGGCCTTGGCGATGGACTCCCGGACGGGAGTGCCGCCGGCGAGCTGGGTGCGGTGGCGGAAGACGATGAACAGGGCGTAGTCGATGCCGACGGCCAGGCCCAGCATGAGGGCCAAGGTCGGGGCGTTGTTGGATATCCCGACCGTCGACGCCAGGCCGATCATCGCAGCCATCGTGCCGACGACGCCGAGAATGGCGGTGATCAGCGGGAGGCCGGCGGCGAGCAGCGAACCGAACGTAATCACCAGGGCAGCCAGTGCCACCGCGAGGCCGATCATCTCGGTGGGACCGAAGGGCGAGCTTTCCGGACGGTAGGCCTTACCGCCGTACGCGGTCCTGAGCCCCGCCCTGCGGGCCTCGGCCCCCGCGTCCTTGACGGCCTTCAGCGTCGCGTCGGCCGCATCGCCGTCCGGCTTGGCGTCGAAGAGGATGTGGGCGACCGCGGTGCGCGCGTCCTCTGACACCAGGCCGCTCTCGGCCGGATCGCTGACCCGGATCACCCCGTCCACCCGACCGGTCGCGACGAGGGTCGATGCGAGGGACTTCTGCACCTGGGGCTCGGTCACCTTGTGGCCGGAAGGCACCTGGAAGACGATCTGCCCGGATATGCCGGCCGGTTCCGGCCAGTGCCGGTCCATCTTGGTCAGCGCTGTCTCGGTCGGTGAGCCGGGGATGGAATTGCTGTCCTGGAACGTGCCGGCGAAGGAGATACCAAAGCCTGCCACGGCGCTGAGGGCGAGCAGCCAGCCGATCAACATCGTTCGCCACCGCCGGGCCCCGAAGGCGCCCAACCGGTAGAGGAGCGTTGCCATACCTTCTTCTTCCGGTAGGAGTGGGAGTGACATGGCTGAACTTTGAGAAGGGATCCGACCTGTTCATTGCCACCGGCGAGCGCAGTGGCAAGAACCCCTCAGTCGCGTCGCGAACACCTACCTGGGCTCGCCGAGTACGAGAGGAAGCGGGCGCAGCCCGGGGTCGTCGCGCAGGCACACGTCGACGTCGCCGCCCTGAAGGCGGACGAGGCCCGCAGGCCGCCGGAATCTCCTGCACCTCAACTACGGGCGCCCGGGCCCGTACGCGGTGGCCGAGCTGCGGGCCGCCAGGCAACCGAACGCCGCCAAGCCGTCCCGCCGGACGGCAGGCTCAAGCTGTTCGTCACCCAGCGGGACGGGGCCGCTATCTTGCCTTTCCGGGTCACCGCGCTCATGCTCCCGCTCTCCCTGTCGCGTGGGCTCCTTCTCAGTTTGATCGTGCGGGGTGCATCGGCAAGTCACGGCAGGCACTCGTGGACCAAGCTAGTGACACTGCACAGGGTGCCGGGGGAAGTCCCGGCGGCGCAGGATCCCGCAGGGGTGCCCGCACGGGTCCGAACGGTCACGGTCCTGGCTTCGAGGTGAACGCGGACGCGCCTCTGTCGCCTTCTGGTGTGCCCCTGCGTTGTCGCAGCGCCCACAACGCGACGGGGGCTCCGACCCCGACCAGCGCGGACGCCAGACACAGACCGGCTTGGTAGCCGGAGAGAAAGGCATCCGAGTCATTGGCTCCTGCGGCGGCCGCAGCCTGTTCCACGAACGACACCATCGCGCCCACGAGGGCGATCCCGACGACTCCGGATGCCTCACGGATGGCGCTGAACAATCCGGCGGCGATGCCGGAAAGGTGGTCGGGCGAGGATTCCAGGGCCCGAGTGGTCAGCGGAACAGCGAGTGCGGAGCCGAATCCGATGGCCGAAAGGCCGGGCAGAATATGGGCGAGACTCCCTCCAGAGCTTCCCAGGGCGGCCATCAGCAATCCCAGGCCGACCATGAGCAGGCCCGCAGCGGAGATTCGCCCGTCTCCCCAGCGGCTCGCCATCCGGGCAATGAAAGGGGCGGCGGCGATCAGGGAAACAGCTACGGGGACAAACGTCAGTCCGGCCGACGTCGGGGTGAGGTCCAGGCTGGTCTGCAGGAATTGCGACGTGAAGAAATAGACCCCGCTCACGCTCAGACCCCACAGCAGTTGAGTGATGATTCCACCCACGAACGGGCGTTGCCTGAAGAGGAGCCGCAGCGCTGCGTTACGGCGCAGCGTCAGCTCGTACGACAGGCCGACAGTGGAGGCCGCGAACACGAATCCTGACGTGACGACGGGAAAGCTGACGAACCCGCCCGCAGGTCCTTCGATCAGACAGTGGGCGAGGGATGCCAACGAGCAGCACGCCAATGCGACCACACGGAGAGAGAGGGAGGCCGGCCGTGTGGACCCGGAGGAGGCCGAGGGGGCACGCCGGGGGACGATGAAACCGACCAGGAGACTCACGCATCCAAGTGGCACGTTCATCGCGAACACCGACTCCCAGCCCAGGTGCTGTGTCATGACACCGGAGACAACAGGTCCGCAGGCCAGTGCCGAGGCCAACGTGGCAGTGGTGGCGCTGAACGCCGCGTTGCGTGAGCGGGGCGGAAGATCGTGTGACAGGACCGCCAGTGACGCCGGCAGGATCAGCGCCGCACCGGCTCCCTGAAGCCCTCGAAAAGCGATCAGGAACACCCCTGAGGTCGCCAAGCCGCACCCGGCCGAGGAGATACTGAAGAGGGTGACACCCAGCAGCAGCGTCGCACGCCGCCCGACGGTGTCGGCCAGATGCCCGCCCAGCAGGAGAAGGCTTGCGAGGGTGAGTGGATAGATGGCTGCCACCCACTTCAAGTCGACGTCGTCCAATGCGAGTTCAGCTCGAATTTGAGGCAGTGCCACATTGACGATGGTGTTGTCCAAGGCCGTCATGAATGACGGCAGGAGAACGGCCAGGAGAATGGCGAGGACGCGCAGTCGACTCACGGTACCTGCCTCATGGGACGGGGGAGGGCATGGTTGGGCAGCCACGCTCTTAAATCCACTCCTGCATACGCTGCCCTTCGGGTATATCAAGGCGACTCGCGGACATTCCGATGACATATGTCGGGCGGGTAGCTGCCTCGGCGTGTCACTGGAAGCTCGGCATCCCTCCGTGTTTGGCTGTTCGCTCACCAGTGCCGCTCTTTCGTGGAAACGGCGATGGGCGGTGACAACTGACCGGATTCGCCCGACTGCCTGACGGCCGAAGAGTCAATCCCTTCCCCAGAACAAAGGTTCGGTGACTTAGTGCTGGAAGCCGTGAGAGACACGATCAGCCACTATCTCGCTCAAGCCGCAGCACGAACACCCGACGAAACAGCGTTCACCTTCGTGGACTTCAGCAGCGACCGCGACGGCATCCCCTCCCGTCTGACGTGGCGCCAACTGGAGAAGCGGGTGCGCACGCTCGCGACGGCCCTGCGCCGCACCGGCGCAGTCGGCGAACGCGTCGCCGTCGTGGCACCACAGAACCTGGACTACGTCGTCGGCTTCCTCGCAGCCACGTGCGCCGGCGCGATCGCCGTGCCCCTCTTTCCTCCGGACCTGCCCGGCCATGCGGAGAAACTCGCCGCCGTACTCAGCGACGCCGACCCGGTGCTCGCCCTCACCAGCCCCGACTCGCTTCAGTCCGCCGAGAAGTTCTGCGCCAACCAGGACGGTCTCCGCGTGCGCGTGATCACCGAGCAGGACCTGCTCTCGGGGCCTGCGGCAGGGGCTGTACCGACGGGCGGAGAGATCTCGCATCCGGAACCCGAGGACTGTGCCTACCTGCAGTACACCTCGGGATCCACCCGCCTGCCTTCCGGCGTGGAGATCACCCACGCCAACGTCTGTGCCAACGCACGCCAGGCCCTGGAGGCGTACGACATCCGCACCGGGCGCAACTGCACCGTCGGCTGGCTTCCGCTCTACCACGACATGGGTCTCGTACTGGCGATCATGGTGCCCGTCGTGGGCCACATCCCCTCCGTGATCATGGATCCGCTGGCCTTCGTCCAACAGCCCGTCAGATGGCTGCGGCTGCTCACCCAGCACCAGGGAGCGATGACCGCCGCTCCCAACTTCGCCTACGACTACTGCGCACGCCGCGTCACCGATGAGGAGCGCGGCGAGCTGTCGCTGGGATCCGTCGCCGCCATGGTCAACGGCAGTGAACCGATCGCCGAGCAGGCGCTCCGACGGTTCCATCAGGCCTTCGCCCCGGCCGGCGCGGTCCGCACGGCCATGCGCCCGTCGTACGGGCTGGCCGAGGCGACCGTCTTCGTCTCCGCCTCACCGGTCGGCGAGGAGCCGACCGTCACCGGCTTCGACCGGGACGCGCTGGCGGCCGGCACCGCGCGGGTGGCCGAGGACAGCGAGGGGCAAGGGGTGACCCGCCTGGTCGGCTGCGGCCTGCCCACCGGACAGGAGGCCGCCATCGTCGATCCGGTCACCCGCGTTCGTCTGGAGGACGGGCACGTAGGCGAGATCTGGCTTCGCGGACCCAACGTCGGACGTGGCTACTGGGGACGCCCGGAACAGAGTGAGGCCACCTTCCGTGCCGTCCTCCACGGCGACGACCCGGGCGACGGAACGCAGCACTGGCTGCGCACGGGCGATCTGGGGCTGTGTCACAACAAACAGCTGTACATCACCGGCCGCATCAAGGACCTCGTGATCATCGACGGCACCAATCATTATCCGCAGGACATCGAGCAGACCGTCGAGAACGCCCACCCGGCCGTCCGCCGCCATCACACCGCGGCGTTCTCCGTCCTCACCGATGACGGAGAACGCCTGGTCGTCGTCGCCGAGCACGCCCGTGACCTGGCAGACGCCCATGGCGTCGGGGACGAGGCGACACGGGCCGTCCGCGCGGCGGTCTCCAACGGTCACGGCGTCGCCATCCACGACTTCGTCCTGGCCCGGCCCGGCACCGTACCCCACACCACCAGTGGCAAGGTCGCCCGCGGCGCCTGCCGCGAGCACTACCTCCAGGGCGCCTGGAGCTCCGACACCCCAGCGCAGAGGGAGACCGGCACCGCATGAAGCAACCAGGCGGAGACCAGGAGGCCGTCAAGGACGTCCGGACCAGCACCTTCACCACAGACCGTCGCTCCGGGCCGGATGTCGCGGCGCTGCGGAGCACACTGGTGCGGCTGGTCTCGGACATCTGTGGCATCTCCCCGGAAGAGCTCGACGACGCGCGCCCGCTGGCGGAGTACGGCCTCACCTCCCGCGACGCCGTCGGACTGAGCGGTGAGCTGGAGAAGGTGCTCGACCGCCCCCTGTCCGCCACCTTTCTGTGGGAGAACCCCACCGTCGGACAACTGGTCAGCGCCCTGACGACCGACGAGGACGCCGGTCCGGTGGAGACGGACGGGCGGCTCCGTGCGTCCGACGAAGCGGCCGCCGCCTCCCCTGCCGAGGACGGCGCCATCGCCATCGTCGGCATCGGATGCCGTCTGCCCGGAAACGTGCGCGGGTCGGACGCGTTCTGGGAGCGACTCCTGGCCGGCGCGGATCTGGTCGGCCAGGTGCCCGAAGGACGCTGGCGGAACTTCGCCGGCTCAGCGTCCGACGTCACAGCCCTGATGGAATCCACCACACGATGGGGCGCCTTCCTCGACGACATCGAGGGATTCGACGCGAAGTTCTTCGGTATCGCACCCCACGAGGCCGAAGTCATGGACCCCCAGCAACGGCTGCTGCTCGAAGTCAGCTGCGAGGCACTGGACCATGCGGGAGTACCTGCCCACGCCCTCCAGGCCACCACCACCGGAGTCTTCGTCGGCCTGAGCGCCCTCGAGTACGGGCATCTGACCACCTCGGACCCCGCTCGCCTGACCCCGTGGACCAGCACCGGAGCCGCCGGCAGCATCGTCGCCAACCGCGTGTCCTACCTGCTCGACCTGCGCGGCCCCAGCATCACCGTCGACTCGGCCTGCTCGTCGTCCCTCGTGGCGGTGCACCTGGCCTGCCGCAGCCTGCGCGGCCGGGAGTGCGACACCGCACTGGCCGCGGGCGTCAATGTGCTTCTGTCCCCTGCGGTCACGGCCTCTTTCGAACAAGCCGGCGCGCTGGCCGACGACGGCAGGTGCAAGCCCTTCGACGCCTCGGCGGACGGAATCACCCGTGGTGAGGGCTGCGGCGTGGTCGTGCTCAAGCGACTCGCCGATGCCCGGCGTGACGGCGACATGGTGATCGCCGTCATCAAGGGCACCGCCGTGAATCAGGACGGCCGGTCGGCGGGCCTCATGGCGCCCAACCCGACGGCCCAGGAAGCGCTGCTGCGCGACGCCCTGCGTGACGCGCGGATCGACGCCGTGGACGTCGACTACGTCGAAGCGCACGGGACGGGCACCCTGCTGGGGGATCCCATCGAGGCGACGGCCCTCGGAGCGGTCGTCGGAGCCGGAAGGCAGGCCGAACAGCCGCTGCTGATCGGGTCGGTCAAGAGCAACCTGGGCCACCTCGAGGGCGCGGCCGGCATCATGGGCCTGATCAAGACCGCCCTGGCCCTGCGGCACGGCCGTATTCCGGCCAGCCTGCACTTCCACACGCCCAACCCGCACATCGACTTCGCCGGACTGGGCCTGCGCGTGGTCACCGAACCGACCGCATGGCCCACCGACGGTCGCCGTCCCGGACGTGCCGGCGTGTCCGCCTTCGGGTTCGGCGGTACGAACGCCCACGCCGTCCTCGAACAGGCGCCGCCGCCCGCCGCGGTCCCTGCGCAGCCTTCGCGGGCCGACGGCGAAGAGGCCGGCCACCCGCACGTCCTGGTGGTGTCCGCCCGCTCCTCCGACCGGCTCCCCGACGTGGCCGCGAGTCTGTCGCGATGGGTGGCCGCCGACGACGCGCCCGCCCTCACCGACATCGCCCACACTCTCGCCTCCTACCGCCGTGGCCCGTCCTGCGCCGCGGTCGTCGCGCGAACCCGCACCGAGGCGGCCGACAAGCTCGCCGCGCTGGCCCGCGGCGAGACGGTTCCCGGCGTGGTCGCCGCGTGCACCGACGCCGGAGCGGCGCAGTCGTTCACAGCACGCCGACCGGTCTTCGTCTTCTCCGGTTACGGCTCACAGTGGGAGGGCATGGGGCGGCGGCTGCTGACCGACGACTCCCACTTCGCCGCCCAGGTCTCCGCCCTCGATCCGGTCTTCCTCGCGGAAACCGGCTCCTCACTGACCGGCATGCTCACGTCCGATTCCGGCCGGACGGTTGACTGGATCCAGCCGCTGCTCTTCGGCATGCAGCTGGCACTGGCGCAGACCATGCGAGCCCATGGTGTGGAACCCGCCGCTGTCATCGGACACTCGATGGGCGAAGTCGCAGCCGCCGTGTTCGCCGGCGCTCTCGACCCCGACGACGGACTCCGGGTCATCGTCCGCCGCTCGGCCCTTCTCGCCACCATCGACGCCGAAGACGCCGGCGCGATGGCCGCGGTCGAGTTGTCCACACAGTCCCGGGCGGACGTCCTCAGCCGATTTCCCGGTGTCGAGGTCGCCGTCCACTCCTCGCCCCGGCGCTGCACGGTGGCCGGACCGGCCCAAGCCGTGCGTGACCTGGTGGATGAGCTGACCGAGCAGGGCCGCCTCGCCCGACTGCTCGAAGTCGGCGGAGCCGGACACTCGGCCGCGGTCGATCCCATCCTGACGCCCCTGCGCGAAGATCTTGCCGCCCTGCGCCCGCGCACACCCACCACGCGCTGGTACAGCACGGTCCTCGACGATCCCCGCACTGGCACGACGGCCGATGCCGGCTACTGGTGCGCCAATGTTCGCCGCCCGGTGCGCCTGCAACAGGCGGTGACCGCGGCCGCCGAGGACGGTCACACCCTGTTCCTGGAGATCTCACCCCACCCCCACGCCATCGTCCCGCTCACCGAGACCCTCGACGTGACCCCGGTGGGGAACCAGGCCCTGGTCGTCCCGACCCTGCACAAGAACGCCGACGACACGGTCGACGTACGCGCCGCGCTGGCCAGGCTGCACTTCGCCGGCGTCACGCTGAACACCGGGCTGTGGCCCGCCGGTGCGCGCACCACACTGCCCTCCCCCGCCTGGCGTCACGAGCGGTTCTGGTTCGCCCGCCCCGCCCGCTCCAACGAAGTCGCAGGCCACCCCCTGCTCGGGGTGCGCACCGACGACCCGAGGAGCGGTGCCGCGCTGTGGCAGACAGACGTCGGCACGCGTCGGCACAGCCCCCGGAGCACGGTCCACGACAGAGCGGTGCTGACCCTGGTGGAGGCCGCGGAACTGATGATCGAGGCCGGCCTGGACCTGTGGGCCCGAGAGGGCATCACCCGTCTCGGCATCGAGGACCTTCAGATCCACCAGTGGCTCGCCCTCTCCGACAGCACTCCTCTGACCGTGGTGTGGGACCCGGCCTCCGGCACCCACGGAACGATCTCCCTCCACGCCCGCAGCACCGGCACGGCCTGGAGCTGCCACGCCTCGGCCCGCATCACCCGTGATCCGGGAGCCGAGGGCGAGTACCACCCTGCCGCGGAGCACGAACCGGTTCTCGTCCAGCACTACGCGCTTGAGGATGTGCAGCACCCGCACCGGCCGTCCTACGCTCACCTGCTGACCGCCATGCTGGAAGCGCTGCGCGCAGCGCACACGCCGCCGGGCGGTGACCGCACCGTCGAAGCCACCGCGCACACCGTCCCGGTCGGCGTACGGTCCTTGCACATCAAGGGGCCCGGCGTCCTCGACACCGGTTACGACATCCGCTGCACGCCCGCAGGCGGCGCCGGCGCATCGGACCCCGACGTCAGCCAGTGGCACCTCACGGCCCAGGGAGACACGAGCGAGATCGTCGCCCGGCTCGTCCAGTTGCGTCCCGTCGAGCAGCACGAAGTGCCCCGGCCCCTCGGGACGAGTACCTACGACGTCCACTGGGAGAAGTCCACCGCCCCCATGCCGCTGGGCCGACTGCACCGTGCGCTGCTCGTGAGCGACGAACCCGACGCCGCGGGCGGCCTCACGGCTTCGCTCGTGTCGGCGCTGGAAGCCAAGGGTGTCGACCTCACGCTGACCGATGCCCAGGACGACGCCTGCGACGGCGTACTCGACGCTTGGCTGGGGACACCACACGACGGCCCGAGCGCCGTCGTGCTGTTGCTCCCGCAGCACGACCGCGACGACGACATGCGGCCACTGCGCACGGCAGCACGGCTGGCCCGCCTCCTGGCCGGTGGCACCCACCGGCAACCGCCGCGACTGTGGATGGCCACCGTGCTGGCACAGTCGACAGGACCCGGGGAACCCGGGACGCCGCATCTCGCCTGCCTGCGCGGACTCGTCCGGGTACTGGCACTCGAACACCCCCAGCTGCGGGCCTCGCAGGTGGACATCGACAAACAGCCCGGCGCGGTCGACGACCTGGTGGAGGAACTCCTCGCCGCCGGCGAGGACGATGAGATCGCCTGGAGGACCGGCACACGCCTCACCGCCCGTCTCGCCCGTGCCGACCTCGCCCCCCAGTACAACGACCAGGTGGTCTTCACACGTCCCGACGGCGCCTACATCGTCACCGGTGGCCTGACCGGGCTGGGGCTGGCGACAGCCGCCCGACTCGCCGAGCAGGGCGCCGGTCGCGTCGTCCTCAACGGACGTCGGGCCCCCGGACCCGAAGCCCAGGCCGTTCTCGCCGAGTTGGAGGCCCGGGGAACCTCCGTCGCCGTCGTCCAGGGAGACATCGCGGATCCCGATGTGGCCCCGAGCCTGGTGCACGCCGCCCTCACCGAGGGCCACACCCTGCGCGGTGTCGCGCACTGTGCCGGTGTCCTGCACGACCGGATGATCACGGATCTCGAGCCGGCGGACATCGACACGGTGCTGCGGCCGAAGTCCGTCGGGGCCCGCAACCTGGAGGCGGCCATCGCCGCCCACGATCTGGACTGGTGGGTGATCTACAGCTCCGCCGCGGCACTTCTCGGCTCACCGGGACAGTCCGCCTACGCGGCCGCCAACGCCTGGCTCGACGCCATGGCCCACCATCGCCGGGCCATCGGCCTGCCCGCGACCTCCATCGCCTGGGGCCCCTGGGAGAACATCGGTACGGCGGCCGGCAACCCGGCACTGGCCCTGGAGCCCATCCGGCTGGGCGAGGGAATGGACGCCCTGCAGGCACTCGTGACCCTCAACCGCACGCACGTCGGTGTCGTCCACCTCAACACGGACCGGGTGCTGGCGGCGTTCCCCGGCCTCTCGGCCATCCCCTTCTTCGCCGATGTGCTCGAGGACAGCGCGGGCGTCGCCGACGACTGGGTCGGCCCCGGCGGCATCGCGGCGTTCGGCAGCTCCGCCCCGGACACGGTGTACGCCCGCCTGGTCAGGAGAACGGCGGCCATCATGGGGTTCAGCGTCCACGAACTCAGCGAGACGACCGCGCTGACCGAACTGGGACTGGACTCCCTGATGGCGGTGCGTATCCGCAACGCGGTCCGCCTGGACTTCGGCGTCGACCTGTCCGCACCTCTCCTGCTGCGTGGTGCCTGCCTGCGCGAACTCGGCTCCGCGGTGCTGGAACAGCTCGGTCTCGACGCCGTCGACGCCGCGGGGCCGGAGGCCACCTCCCCACCGGCGACTCCGGACAGCACAGGGCAGGCACAGCCGTCCACACCCTCCCTGCCGGACTTCCTCGGAGCCAGGGACGCCGCGGAGCGGCTGGTCACGAGCGCCTGGGCCGAAGTCCTGCGCCACGGGCCCAAGGACATCCGCGAGGACTTCACCGCCGTCGGCGGAGACCACGACGCCGCCTCGGCCATGGCGGACGTCATCAGCCGGCGCCTCGGCAACGACACCCGGCTGGGACTGACGGCCGACGACATCCTCGCCCGCCGCACCGTCGTGTCCATCGCCGAACTGATCCGGCCGGTGGTCAACCGAACCGACACCTCCGCGGTCACCACCCTGCGCCCCGCACCCGCGGGATCACAGCGGCCCCCGCTGTTCACCTTTCACCCAGCCGGCGGGCCGACCTCGGTGTACCTGCCCCTGACGCAGCTGCTGCCGGCCGAACTGCCCGTGTACGGGATGGAACGTGTCGACGAGCTGAGCACGATGGAGGACAAGGCTGCCCACTACCGCACGCTCATCCGTGACATCCAGCCGGAAGGGCCCTACCACCTGCTCGGCTGGTCCTTCGGCGGATGTCTCGCCTACGAAGTGGCTCGTCAGCTGAAGCAGGAAGGACAGGGCATCGGGTTCCTCGGACTGATCGACACCATCCTGCCCGCTGCTCTGCAGCAACGGGAATCACCGGAGTTCCTGCTCGAGCGTTTCGGCCGCTTTGCCGAATACGTCGAGCAGACGTACGGTCACCGCCTCGACCTGCCCTACGAGGAGCTGGCGGCCATCCCGGACGAGCAGCAGATCGACGTCATCATGCGTCTCGTCGCCGACGCCGGCCTCGACATGAGCCCAGGGATCATGGAGCACCAACGGACCTCGTACGTCGATGCCCGCGTCGGCGAACGGTACGCCCCCCGTCCTCACGACGGCCACGTGGTGCTCTACCGTGCCCAGCAGCCGCAGCAGCTCACCACCGCTCTGGACCCGCGCTACCTACGGCAGGACGCCGACCTAGGATGGGCACCCTTGTGCCCGTCCCTCGAAATCGTCCCCGTCGGCGGCGACCACCTGTCCGTCATCGACCCGCCCCACGTCGAGACCATCGCGCAGCACCTCACCCGTGCCCTGGAGCGGCCCACCGGGTGATCGGCGCACCGCGCCTGTTCCGTGGGACCTACTTGCGGAACAGGCGCAACCGCTCCTCACCCACCCGGGCACGGGCCTGCGGGTCGGTGACCCCGAGCCCGGGACGAGGCGCGAGACACAGCACACCGACCTTGCCGATGTGCTCGTTGGCCTGGACGGTCCGTGCGGCCGCCCCGACCTCCGCCAGCGGATACAGCGTCGACAGGGCGGGTACCACACCGCCCATGGCGATGAGCCGGTTGACCTCGCACTGCTCGGAAAGGTTCGCACCGTGACTGCCGATGATCCGCTTCAGCCGCATCCACAGGTACCGGTTGTCATAGGTGTGCTCGTAGCCGGTACTGGATCCGCAGGTAACGATCGTCCCCCCTCGCCTGGCCAGGAAGACGGACGCCGCGAAGGTCTTCCTGCCGACGTGCTCGAACACGATGTGCGGGTCCTCGCCGACCGCCCCGCGGATCGCCTTGCCCATCCTCTTCCACCCCTCGGCACGCTGCAGGAGCGTGTCGTCCCCGCCCAGAACCTCCTCGCGGTTGATGACGGCGTCGCATCCCAGGGACCTGAGCAGCCGCGCCTTCTCCTCGGAATTCACCACGCCGACCGGGATACCGCCCCCGTTGCGCACCAGTTGGACAGCGTAGGAACCCAGCCCACCGGTCGCACCCCAGACCAGCACGATGTCGCCCTGCTTCATCCGCGCACCGCGGTCGCTGACCAGCATGCGGTACGCCGTACTGGCGCACAGGGGGTTGACGGCCGCTTCCTCCCAGGTCAGAGCAGGAGGCTTCGGCATCAACTGACTCGCCCGGACGACAGCGTAATGAGCCAGACCGCCGAAGTTCGTCTCGAACCCCCACGCCTTCTGCCCGAGCCCGAGCATGCCGTCCTGGTGAGTGTCCGGGTCCTGCTCATCGACGTAGGCAGGCGAGACCGAGACGTGATCACCGACCTTCCACTTGCGCACGGACGATCCCGTACGGACGATGACGCCCGCGGCATCCGAACCCACGATGTGGTACGGCAGGTCGTGCCGCGCTTCCCATCCCCCCGCCTTCCCCATCGCCTTGAGGAACTGGAAGGTGGGCAGCGGCTCGAACATGGCAGTCCAGACCGTGTTGTAGTTGATCGCACTCGCCATCACCGCGATCAATGCCTCGTCCGGAGCGAGCTCGGGCATGGGCAGGTCCGCGACGCCCAGGGACTTGCGCACGTCCTTGTCCTCGACACCCTCGAACATGTTGACGTCGCTGGCGCGCACACAGGCCGCCGGAAAATGATGCGGAAGAGGAAGCGCCTCGAGGTCCGCGGCATCCGCACCCGCGATGACAGCTTCGGACAGGGGCGATGACATTTCGACTCCGATCTCGCTGACGTCTCACGACTGTTCCACGAGAACCGCTGACCTGCTGCTCCGCAACCGCTGATCCGCCGCGCGGGTGATCACCCCCCGGATGTCGCGCAAACGGTGTGTCCGCTGGTAATGAACGACGTATTTCAGCATGCTCTGCTGAGCCTATCTCTCCGAGGAGTTCAGCAGCTCATGAAGCTTTTCGTGGCGTGTTTCTCGCTTGTTGCCGCTCTGCTTTCAACCGATGCGCATGCGACTGAGCAGAAGCTGGACGGCAAACCGCCCAGATCTGCCGACGCAGGGGCGCGAATTACTGCCGAGAAAACGATCGCCGACCGAATGCTCGACCTCACGGTCAGCTCACCTGCCATGGGTACGACCATCCCTGTCCGCGTCATTCTTCCCAAGGGGTGGAGCAAGAAATCGGCAACCACCTTCCCGGTTCTGTACATGCTGCACGGCGGCAACGACGACTACACGTCCTGGACGCGCGAGACGGATGTGGAAGCGTTGTCGCAGGAATCCGACGTGCTCATCGTCATGCCCGACGCCGGAAAGGCCGGTTACTACAGTGACTGGTTCTCCGGCACACACCACTGGGAAACCTTCCACACCGTCGAACTCGTGCAGCTCATGGAGAAGGAGTTCCATGCCGGACGCTCGCGAGCGGTCGTGGGACTCTCCATGGGAGGCTTCGGCGCACTCAATTACGCGGCACACCACCGCGGGATGTTCCGGTACGTGGCGGCGATGAGTTCATACGTGAATCTCAACGATCCCGGTGTGCGCATGGCCATCGGACTCGGTTCCCAAAGGGACGGCGTCGACATCAGGCAGGTTTGGGGACACCCTGTGGTCAACGCCAACGTCTGGCAAGCCCACAACCCAGCTGCCATGCCGCGTTCCTTTCGGGGAACAAAAGTGCATCTGTCCGCGGGAGACAGCACCCCCGGCCCATTGGACCAGGGGCGCTCACTGGACCTGGTTCTGGCGAGCGTGATGGGCGAAGCAGGGCTTCCGGCACAGAACAGGCGATTCGCGTCGTCGCTTCGCTCGGCGGGTGTCAACGTCACCACGCACATGTATAAGCCTGGGACGCATTCCTGGCCGTACTGGCAGAAAGAACTGCACAGAATCTGGCCAGCGGTCATGCGATCCGTGGGGCAGAAATAGAGGGAGGCATCGGCATGGGGCGCACAGTGGTGATCTTCGCCGGGGGATCCCGAGGCGATGTCCAGCCCTGCCTGGCACTGGGCCGGGCGCTGACCCGCCAGGGTGACACGGTCAGGGTCCTGGCCAGCACGCGCTACCGCCTTCTGATCGCCGAGGCGGGGCTGGATTTTCACGCCCTTCCGGCCGACCCCGCTGAGATGATCGAGTCCCCCGAGGGACAGGAACTGCTCACCGGCCGAAACAACCCGGTGGCATTCATCCGCGGCATGGACCGACTTCTGCGACCGCACATCATGCCGATGCTGGAAGAGACAAAGGCCGGCGCGAAGGGAGCCGATCTGGTTCTGGCACCCACTTTCAGCTTTCTCGGCGTTCACCTGAGCCAGTACCTCCGAGCCCCGCACGCCATCATTCACTTCCAACCGAGCCAGCCGACGAAGGCCTTTCCGCACCCGTTCGCACCGGCTGCCCGGATGCTGGGGGCCTGGGGCAACAGGCTCAGTTTTGATGCGGTGGACTTCGGTTCCTGGATTGTGTGCCGGAAGTTCATCAACGCGTGGCGCCGGGAGAGTCTCGGTCTCCCGGCGCTGTCCCTGTCGGCCGCATTCCGGCACGCTCGACGCGCCCCCGTCCTCTGTGCGTTCAGCCCCACGGTCGTGCCGCGGCCGTCCGACTGGCGAGCGAACGTCCACGTGACGGGTTACTGGCACCACGAGCAGCCGCTGTGGGAACCTCCGCGGCGACTCCTCGGCTTCCTGGCCGCCGGGCCCCCACCCGTCTACGTCGGATTCGGCAGCATGAGGACCGGCGATCCGGCAGCGACCGACACCCTGGTACGGACGGCACTGCGGCGCGCGGGACTGCGCGGGGTGCTGGCCGGAGATCCCGCCACCAGTGAAGACGACATCCTCGTGGTCGGCGACACCCCGCACGACTGGCTGTTTCCGAGGATGGCCGCTGTCGTCCACCACGGCGGGGCCGGCACGACGGCCTCGGCACTGCGTGCCGGCAGACCCTCATTGATCTGCCCCTTCTTCGGCGACCAGGCCTACTGGGCCGCACGGGTGCACGAGCTCGGCGCCGGGCCCGCACCCCTGCCGGCCCGGGATCTCGCCGTTCCCGCCCTCACCCGACGCCTGCACGTCCTCACCCGGCACGCTCCCTACGCCGAGGCCGCGCGCCGGCTCGGCCACGCACTGGGAGTCGAGGACGGCACCGCCCGAGCCTGCCAGGTGCTGGACCGGTGCGGAGTCGTTCCAAGGTGATCAAAGTGTCCTCAGCAGGTTCCGTCGAGAGGCGCTTTCGGTCCGGAGGCCGGCGTCTTCGCCCTCCAGGTCCGCGTGGTGCCCACGCCGCTGTTTCTGGCGTCGGCCCGTCGCCAGGGCCGGTCCCTCACTCCTGGTACGGATCTCCCTCCCACTGCGCCCCGGTACGGTCGAAGTGGCGGCTGGTGCTGGCGGCGGCCCGTGCCCCGCCGTTGCAGCGTCGGCACAGGGCACGCAGGTTGGCCGTGTCGTTGGCCCAGTAGCTGGCCTCGTCGTTGGTGATGGCGCTGACGTCCCGCCACCACCCGTGGCCGAGGTCGTGCTCCCACCGGATCGTGTCGGCGTTGGAGTTGACGTAGTCGAGAATCGCCACGATGTGGTCGATCTCGATCCAGTTGTCCTCTTCCAACGCATCGGCGTCCCCCTGCCGGAAGACCTCCCGCCCGCACCGGCTGTTGGCGCAGCGGTACAGTCTGCGCCGCGATTCCTCGTCCCTGCCCACGTAGGCGCTCTCCAGCATGGTGGCCATGGTGTCCTGCGTGAAGCCGATCCGGCGGCGTGTACCGTCCCACAGCCGCTCGTCGTCCGGTCCACGGGTGGGCAGGGGCTGGCGCCTGGCCCAACGCTCGTCGTACTGCGCGGCGCTGTCGGCCTGCCGGCTGCCACGGGTCCGCCCGGAGGGGTCACGGCGGTTCTGGTCCCGTTGGCCGCTGGTGGAGTCGCGCACACTGCGCCCGCTGCCGCCGCCATAGGCGTACATGCGCTGTACGGCAACGGAGGCCGGCGGTGCCACCGAAGCGGCGGCCCCGTGGAAGACCGCGTTGACCGCCGCGTTGCCGGCGCTGCGCTGCACCGCGGCCACCCCGACCGCCCGCACTCCTGCGGTGTGGTCGTGTCCACAGCCGAGGCCGTGGCGGTGCTCGTCCCGATCACCCTGCCCCGACGACGTCACGCCGGATCTCTGGAGCCACCCTGCCACGGCGGCGTTCCCCGCGCTGCGCTGGAGCGCGGGCAGCCCGCCGAGAACCTCCGCCCTCGCCTTGCGCGGACGTACCACATCACCGGCCAGGGACTTGTCCGTCTCTTCTTGGCGCGCCACCACCGCGTGTGCTCCCCTCCATGGCCAATGCTCAGCATGTCTACCGGGCGGTGTCCTGGCGAGCACAGAGGAAAGAGGGCACGTCCAGAGGCTCGTTCCGATGCCCCTACGGGCACAAGGGGCCCGCGCAGCACAGACAAGTGGGCGACGACAGCGACCCTCCCCCAGGGGCAGGAACGGGGCCGGTCACTGGTCGAACGCCACGCGCGGCGCCAGGGCGGTGGGTGTGGTCAGCGGGCGGGATGGACATCCCCCTGGGTGGTCAGGGCGACGGATTCCTGCTGGGCGAAGGCGCCTGGTGGGATGCCCGGGAGGTGTCCCAGCGTCGCGGCGGGTTCGCGGGTGGCCGCGGGGCCCAGGGTGAGGCGGGAGACGATGCGGTAGCGGTCGCCCCGGTAGACGGAGTGGACGTACTCGACGGGCCGGTTGCCGGTGTCGCTGGTGAGGCGCTCGAACAGAAGCGCGGGAGACAGGTGGGGCACTCCGAGGAGTTTGGCTTCCGCCTGGCTGACGACGGTGGGCTCGATGGTCTGCACCGCCTCGCTGACCTCGATTCCGTGGCCGTCGCGGAGGTGGTCGTACAGGTCGCCGGTTTCCAGTTCCCGGGCGGTGAGCGCGGGTACGAGGTCGGCGCGGATGTGGAGGTGCTCGATGGCCATGGGGACTCCGTCGACGAGCCGCAGTCTGGCCGCGTAGACGACGTCGGCGGCGGGCGACAGATGCAGCTTGCGGCCGACCCGCGCGCCGGCGGCGATGGTGGTGAACTCCATCAGGCGGCTCGACCAGGCGCCGGAGGCGCGTGGAAGGGTCATGGCCTGCTGGTCGGACACGAGTTCCTGCGTGATCTTCTCGGGGGCGACGAACATGCCGCGGCCGTGCTCGCGCACGAGGAGGCCCGCGGCGACGAGTTCGTCGACGGCCGCCCGCAAGGTCGGCCGGGAGACGTTCAGGGTGGCGCACAGGGACCGCTCGGAGGCGATGGCGTCGCCAGGGCTGAGCGATTCGATGAGTTCGAGGATGTAGTCGCGGACCCGTTCCCGCTTGAGGACCGCCCCTGACCCGACTGATCCTTGTGACCCGACAGGCCCAACAGACCCGCCTGACCGGCCTGAACCTTCCGACCGGCCTGCCCCGCCCGCCCCGCCGACGCTCATGTGCTGCTCCTGCCCGCCTGCCTGTCTGCCTGTCTGCCTGTCTGCCTGGCTACCTGTCCACTCGCGATGTCACTTGACCAGCCCCACCATTGTTGACCACTCGACGGGCACTGGTCAGGTTCAGTGTAGCCACTTCGTGCGCGCCCGTCGGGCGATCTCCCCGTACAGCAAGCCCAAAACCCGTACATGCGCGAGGGGTTGACGCCTCTATTGGTCTATGCCACTTTCATCGACCAACAAGAGGTCACCTATCCAGTTCGCCAACTGGTTAGGTCACCCGGCGCTTTCCTCCCAGGGGTGAACTGTGAAGCTCCGCATGCTTGCAGGTGTCTGCGCACTGGTGATCGCCGGAGGCCTCAGCGCCTGCGGCGGCTCCGAGTCGTCCGGTGATTCCGCCGGCGGCAGGACGACGATCGACGTCTGGCTCATGCGCGACAGCGTCTCGGCCCGGTTCCAGAAGGAGTTCGTCGAGGGCTTCGAATCCGCGCACCCGGGCATCGAGGTCAAGGTGCAGATCCAGGAGTGGGACGGGATCGGCGAGAAGGTCACCGCCGCCCTCGCCGGCAACGACGCCCCCGACGTCATCGAGACGGGCAACACCCAGGTGGCCCAGTTCGCGCAGAGCGGCGGACTTCTCGATCTCAGCGACAAGGTCGACGAACTCGGCGGCGACGACTGGCTGCGCGGTCTGGCCGAGCCGGGCGCGTACGAGGGAAAGCAGTACGGCATCCCGTACTACGCAGCCAACCGCGTCGTGATCTACCGCACCGACCTGTTCCGGAAGGCCGGCGTCGACGCGGCCGCCATCAGGACGCGCGACCAGTGGATCGCCGCCACCGAGAAGCTCGACAAGGACGGCACACAGGGGATCTACCTCCCAGGTCAGACCTGGTACGCGCTGGCCGGGTTCATCTGGGACGAGGGCGGAGAGCTGGCCACCCGCTCCGGCGGCTCCTGGAAGGGAAACCTCGACACCCCTGAGGCCCTGCGCGGCATGGACTTCTACAGGAAGCTCCAGGCGCTGGGGAAGGGACCCCGGGATTCGGACGAGGCGGAGCCGCCGCAGGCCGAGGTCATGGCCGAGGGGCAGGTGGCGCAGATCATCTCCACGCCCGGCGGAGCCAACGTGGTCACCGAGAGCAACCCGGAACTCAAGGGCAAGCTCGGCTTCTTCCCCATCCCCGGGAAGACGGCGGCCCGGCCCGGGTCGGTGTTCATCGGCGGCTCCGACCTGGTCGTCCCGGCGGCATCCGGCCATCAGGACGCCGCGTTCACGTTCATCAAGGAGCTCACCGGTGACACCTGGCAGCGCAAACTCGCCGTCGCCATGAGCTACGTGCCGAACAGGACGACCCTGACCGACGCGGTCGCCTCCGATCCGGGCGCCTCGGCCATGGCGGCGGGCGCGGCCGTCGGCCGGGCGACTCCGAACACCCCCGGCTGGGCCGCCGTGGAGGCGAAGAACCCCATCAAGGACTACATGACCGCGGTGCTCACCGGCGCCGATGCCAAGGCAGAGGCGGCCAAGGCGTCCGAGTCGATCACCACCGCCATGAAGTCGGGCTCCTGAGCCGGAACCCGCGGCCCACAAGGAAGGAGACGACGTCGTGTCGATCATCCGCGAACGCACCGCGATGCGCCTCCCGCTCGGCCCGCCGTCACGGCGGCCGGCCCCGCCGGGCCGCGACGGCGACGGGCGCGAGCCCCGGCGCCGGCTCGGGCACCGGCTCGGGCACCGGCTCCGGCACCGGTTCCGGCACCGGCGACGACTCCACCCGGGCCAGGCATGGCCGTACCTGCTGGTCGCCCCGACCGTGCTGGGGATGCTGTATCTGCTGGTGTATCCCCTCGCCCGCGCCGTGCTCATCTCGCTCCAGGACTTCCGGCTGCGCCAGCTCATCCGGGGCGACGCACGGTTCGTGGGGCTGCGGAACTACGAGACGCTGCTGGCGGACGCGCACTTCTGGCAGGTCGTGCGCCGCACGTTCCTGTTCATGGCCGTCAACGTCGTACTCATCATGCTGCTCGCCACTCTGGTCGCGCTGATGATCGAACGGCTGGGCCGCCCGGGCCGTACCGCGGTGCTCAGCGCTCTGGTGCTCGCCTGGGCCATGCCGGTCCTGGCCGCCACGACTGTCTTCCAGTGGCTGTTCCACTCGGAGTTCGGCATCGTCAACCGGGCGCTGACCGGGCTGGGCTTCGACTCGTTCGACCGCTATCCGTGGTTCGCGCACGGCCCGGCCGCCTTCACGATTCTCGTCCTGCTGATCGTCTGGCAGTCCGTGCCGTTCGCGGCCGTCACCCTGTACTCGGCGCTGACCACGGTGCCGTCGGAGCTGTACGAGTCGGCTCGCATCGACGGCGCCTCCGCCCGGCGCGTCTTCCGCTCCGTCACCTTCCCGATGATCCGGCCGATCTTCATGCTGGTCTTCTCGCTGGAGGTCATCTGGACGTTCAAGGCGTTCGTGCAGATCTGGGTGATGACGAACGGCGGGCCGGGCGACGCCACCACCATCCTGCCGGTGTACGCCGTCCAGGCCGCCCTGGCGAGCCAGCGCTACGACCTCGGCTCGGCGGCCTCGATGGTCACCGTGCTGATGATGGCAGCGGTGCTCGTCCTCTACTTCCGCCAACTGCTGCGTCAGGAGGGCGAAGCCCTGTGAGTCCGGCACGCCCTCGTCTTCGACGGCTTCCGCTGCACGCCGCGGCGGGACTGACGATCGCCGTCTGTCTCTTCCCCGTCTACTGGATGATCGCCACCGCGTTCACACCCAACCGTGACATCCAGTCCGACAGTCCTCGGCTCCTGCCGCGGACCTGGACACTGGAGCACTTCCGCACCGCCGTCGAGGCCGACGGGTTCGGACTGTTCTGGCGCAACAGCATCCTCGTCACGCTGGGCGCCGTCCTGCTCGCCCTGGTGGTGGCGCTCGGCGCCGCCTTCGCCGTGGCCCGGATGCGGTGGCGCGGCCGGCGCCAGTTCCTCCTCATGGTGTTCATCGCGCAGATGGCGCCCTGGGAGGCTCTGATCATCCCGGTCTACATCATCTCGCGCGACACCGGCATGCTCGACCGGCTGCCGACGCTCACACTGATCTACTTCATGATGACGCTGCCGTTCACGATCGTGGTGCTGCGCGGATTCATCGCCGCCATCCCCCCTGAGCTGGAGGAGGCGGCACAGGTCGACGGCTGCACGCGGGCCGGCGCCTTCCGGCACATCGCCTTCCCGCTGCTCGCCCCCGGCCTGATGGCCACCTCGCTGTTCGGCTACATCACGGCCTGGAACGAGTTCACGTACGCCAACTTCCTGATCATCAAGCACCAGGACAGCCGCACCCTGCCGGTCTGGCTCTCCTCGTTCCAGAACGTCTTCGGTACGGACTGGGGCGCCACCATGGCCGCCTCCACCCTGTTCGCCCTGCCGGCCCTGGCGGTGTTCCTGCTGCTCCAACGCCACGTGACCTCCGGTTTCGCCGCCGGAGCCGTCAAGGGCTGACCGCCCGGCCCTTCCGCACGCGTGACCCCCGGGAGACAACTGTGCCCGCACGCCCTCCGAACTCCGCAGCACCTCTGGACTCCGCACCTCCTTTGGACGCCGTACCCCCTCTGGACGCCACGCTCCTGCCCAAGCCGACCAAGACCCGGGCCAGAGCAGGACAGTTCACGTTCGGCGCCGGCACGTGTCTACGCGTCGGCGAAGGAGCCGAGGTCGCCGCGCGTCTGCTGCGCACGCTCCTCGCCCCCGCTTCGGGGCTGCCGCTGCGCCCCGCCGACGACGGAACGGTCGTCCTCGCCGTGGACCCGGGTCTGGCGGGTCTGGGCCGCGAAGGCTACGCCCTCACGGTCGGTCCGCGCTCCGTGCTGCTGCGCGCCGCGCAGCCCACCGGACTGCTGCGCGGGGTGCAGACGATCCGACAGCTCCTGCCCGTCGAGGCCCTGGCTCGGACGCCCCGGCGCGGGGTGCGGTGGACCCTGCCCTGCGTCGAGATCACCGATGCCCCCCGTCATCCCTGGCGCGGAGCCATGCTCGATGTGGCACGCCACTTCCAGCCGGTGGAGTATCTGCGCCGCTACGTCGACCTGCTCGCGCTCCACAAGATCAACGTCTTCCACCTGCACCTGACCGACGACCAGGGGTGGCGCATGCCGGTCACGGCCTACCCCAGGCTGACCGAGATCGGCGGCCACCGCACACAGTCCATGATCGGGGCCTCGGGCGACGACTTCGACGGCACCGCCCACAGCGGCGCCTACACCCGGGCCGAACTGGCGGGCCTGGTGGACCACGCGTCCGCGCGCGGTGTGACGGTCGTGCCGGAGATCGAGATGCCCGGCCACGTCCGGGCCGCCCTGGCCGCCTATCCGCGACTGGGCAACGATCCGGGCCGCGCCCTGGAGGTCTGGACCCGCTGGGGGGTGTGCGACACCGTCCTCGGCGTGCACGACGAGGTCCTCGACTTCTGCCACACCGTGCTGGCAGAGGTCATGGAACTCTTCCCGTCGCCCTACATCCACGTCGGCGGGGACGAATGCCCGCTCACCGAGTGGGAGCGCAGCCCCCTCGCCCGGGCCCGCATCCGGGCCGAGGGCCTGGGCGGACCCACCGATCTGCACCGCTGGTTCCTCAGCCGGATCGGGGCGTTCCTCGTCCGCAACGGGCGGCGCCCGGTCGGCTGGGCCGAGACCGGCACGGAACTGCCCGACGACTTCACCGTGATGGCCTGGCGCGACCCCGCCCACGCCCTTGCCGCCGCCGGCCGCGGCCATGCCGTGATCAACGCCCACTACCGGGCCACCTACCTCGACTACCCCCAGAGCGCCGACCCTCAGGAACCTCGGGGCCAGCCGGGAGCCGTCGTCGGTCTGCGGGACGTCCACGGACACGACCCCGTGCCCGAGGGAGCCGAACCGAAGGCCGCCGCGCGGGTGCTGGGCACGCAGGCCCAGGTGTGGACGGAGTTCGCCACCACCCCGGAACGCCTCGAACACCTCACCTATCCCCGGCTGTGCGCCTTGGCGGACCGCGGCTGGAGCGGCCCCACCGAGTGGGACGACTTCCGCTCCCGCCTGGACCGGCACACCCGCCGACTCGACGCACTCGAGGTCCGCCGCCACCTCTGAGAGCCGTGGCGGACCGCCTGACCCAGCACCGAGCACCCCGTCCCGAAGGAATCAGCATGACGTCCCGAAAGGAATCAGCATGACGTCCAGAACCCGTCCGAGCCGGCCGCGCATCGCCGCGGTCGCAGCCGTGGCCGTCGCCATGGGCGCCGCCGGCCTTGCCGCCCTGCCCGTCACCGCCCGGGCCGCCGCCAACGACGTGGCCGTCCAGTACCGCACCAGCGCCACGGGGGCCACGGCGGACCAGACCGAGCCCTGGCTCAAGGTCAGGAACACCGGCGACGGAGCCGTCCCGCTCAGCACCGTCAAGGTCCGCTACTACTTCAAGGCCGACAGCGCCGGCGCGGGCTACCGCTTCGCCTGTTCCTGGGCGGTGAAGGGCTGCGCCAACATCACCGGCACCTTCGGCACCCTCGCCAACCCCACGGCGACCGCCGACCGTTACCTGGAGATCGGCTTCACCGCGGGCGCGGGCACGCTCGCACCCGGCGCCGACACCGGGGACATGCAACTGCTCCACCGCTCCGACTGGCAGACCCTCAGGCAGAGCGACGACTACTCGTTCGGTCCCGCCCAGACGGCCTACGCCGACTGGTCCAAGGTCACCGCCCAGCTGTCCGGCAGCACGGTGTGGGGCACCGCCCCCGCAGGCAACGATCCGACCGACCCGCCCACCGATCCGCCCACGGACCCGCCGACCGGCGGGCAGAGCATGTTCGACGACTTCGCCTACACCACCTCCAGCGACCCGAGGATCGCCGCGAACGGCTGGAGCGTGCGCTCGAACTCGGGCGGTCCCGGCGTGCCCGGCGCCACCTGGGCGCCGGAGAACGTCACCTTCGCCGGCTCCGGCGGCAACTCGGTGATGAACCTGCGCACATCCACCGCGGGGACGGCCGCGAGCACCAAGCAGACCGAAGTCCTCACCAAGGCCACGAAGTTCAAGAACGGCACCTACGCCGCCAGGGTCAGGTTCTCCGACGCTCCGGTGTCCGGGCCCGACGGCGACCACGTGGTCCAGACGTTCTTCACCATCAACGACCTGACGGCTCCGATGGCCGACAACTACGCGGAGTACGACTTCGAGTACCTGCCCAACGGCGGCTGGGGCGAGCCCTCCACGATCCTGTACACCACGTCCTGGGAGACCTACAACCCAGACCCGTGGCAGGCGGTCAACCAGCACACCGAGGCCCGCCAGAGCTATGCCGGCTGGCACGACCTGGTCCTGACCATCGACAGCAACTCCCTCACGTACTACGTCGACGGCCTGCTCTTCGGCACCCATGACGCCGCGTATCTGCCCGAGCGCCCCATGTCGATCAACTTCAACCAGTGGCTGATCGACCTGGCCGGCCAGACCAGCACCGCGGCCCGTGCCTACGACCAGCAGGTCGACTACGTTCTCCACGTCAAGGACCAGGTCCTGACGCCGGCCCAGGTCACCGCCAAGGTCAACGCCTACCGCGCGGCCGGAACCGCGTTCGAGGACACCGTGCCCACCAACTAGGACCTGTCCGGCCGATCAAGTCGCAGGAAAGCGGCGGTGCCTGGGCACGCCGGTGAGCGGGGGTGTGGTGCGTGCAGCTGCAAGGCGGAGGAGGGCGTCGACGCGATGGGGGTCCCCCCGTGCGAGCGCAGCCGAGCGCGGGGGAGTCGGCAACCGACGACAACGCCGCTGGGGGTACCCCCTCTGGGGGAGGGCGTGCCACACCCCGCGTCTGCGGCATGATCGGCCGGACAGGTCCAGTCACGCGGCGGCGGGTTCGAAGTGTTGCCGGAGCAGCACTTCGCCGTCCTGGGCGTACGCCGTGACCGTGTAGTCGGAGTCCGCCGTCGAGGCGTCGGCGAAGACGTGGAGGCTACGCCGGGGTACCGGGGTGCACAACGGCGAACATCCCCCGGGCGCGGCTGCCCGACTGCTGCCGCCAGGAGCCCGTGACGTGGCCGATCGCTCCCCGCGGAGGCAGGAACGGGCCGTCCGGGGCGGGCCGCAGGGCCCGGTGCAGGCGGAGGACCGCGCCGTTCGGGGCGGTCAGTGCGGTGCCTTCTCGATCGTCGGTGGCGGTGAAGTCGGTGAAGAGGGAGCCCTCACCGGTGCAGGAGGCCATGACCTCCCGGTCGGGGACGTCGCTGACGTTCTGGTCCTGGGCCTGCACCCGGCCCTCGATCAGGGCGAGCAGCTGGGCGACCATCACCGGGTCGTGGCAGCCGTCGTAGGCCCAGCGCCGCCCCAGCACACCGTGCTCCATCGTGCCGACGAGGGCGTGCTCCGCCCCGTCGAGCGGAGCACCGCGATAGGTGAGCGGCAACAGGTAGGCGGTCTGGTGAGTGCCAGAGGTGTCGGTGACCACCATGAACTCGATCCCGACCGCGCCCTGCGGGTCGTCCAGCCGGAAGCCGCCGGCCTTCGCCAACTCCGGTCCGCCCACGCCACCGTGGTACCACGGGCGGGAGGGCAGCCACGAGTTGAGCAGTTCCAGCTTGGTCGGCTTCAGGATGGTGTGGTGGATGACGGCCATGCCGGAGGATCTCCCCCTTCGAACGGATACGAACCCTCGCACCCTCGCACCCTGTTCCGGGGCCGGGCCGGGCCGGGTCGGTCAGTGGAACTCCCGAACCACCTGGATCTTGCCGACGATGTGGGCGTTGAACTCGTCGAGCTCCTCGGCCGGCACCCACAACTCCAGGATCGTCTGTCCGCCTGCCTGCTGGACCGGGTACCTGCGCAGGAACTCCGACTCGACCTCGAACCGCGTGACGAAGCCCGCGCCGTCGTGCTTGACGTTCCAGTCCCGCGCGATCCTGACGGCGTAGTCCTCGTTGAGGACCGGGTAGAAGATCGGCTGCTCGGGCAGGCGGGGCGGCCAGGCACGCCAGTCCAGCTCCCGCACCAGCTCCAGCTCCTTGGGGCCGGTGGGACGCCACAGGGTGGTCGTCGATCGCTGGCTGGTCACGGGCATCACGCTCCGGGCAGGGCAACCGCTGGTGCGGCCGGCCGGGGACCACGACAGTATCGGCCGCTCCACCACAGCAGCCACAGGGTTTCGAGCCTGGTCGAGTATCACCGATAACAGTCTTCCGTTGTCAGTGCAAACAACCCGTGTTATCGTCGATTACATGGATACGAGATCAGCGCTCATCGAGGCGGCCGCGGACCTGCTCGCACACTCACCCAGTGGCGATGTGTCCACCCGCGCGGTCTGCGAGGCCGCCGGCGTCCAGCAGCCCGTGCTGTACCGGCTGTTCGGCGACAAGGACGGCCTGCTCACCGCCACGGTCGACCACGTCTGGGATCAGTACCTGGGCAGCAAACGGGCCGCCGAGAAGTCCGCCGACCCACTGCAGGACCTGCGGGCGGGATGGGACAGCCACACCGCTTTCGCACTGGCACACCCCAACCCCTACAAGCTGATGTTCTCCTCGGCGCTGCGCTCCGAGCCCGAGGCCGCGGAGGAGGCGATGCGCATCCTGCGCGGGGTCCTCGAGCGGCTCTCCGCGCAGGGGCGCCTGCGCGTCGTACCGGACGTGGCCGCGCGCATGGTCATGACCGCGAACACCGGGGTCGCACTCGCGCTGATCACTCGCCCCACGCTGTATCCAGACCTGAACCTGTCCGTGATGGTCCGCGACGCGATCCACCGGGCCATCCTTCTCGACGCCCCCGCCGACACCGCGGCGCACGACATACGGCAGGCAGCCGCCACCACGCTGCTGTCGTCCCTGGACGCGCTCACGCCACAGCCCTTCACACCCGCCGAGTCCGCGCTCCTCGGACAGTGGCTGGCGCAGATCGCAGGAGCCGTCCGGCAGGACTGACTGACTCACTGCCTCACTGACCCATCACCCCCACACCGTTCACCCCCACACCACCGAACTCACCGAACTCACCGAACTCACCGAACTCACCGAAGGACAAGACATGAACACCACCACCGACCTCGCACGCGTCGCCCTCGTCACCGGCGCCTCCGGCGGTATCGGCCGGGCGGTCGCGGAGCGCCTGGCGGCGGACGGCATCGCCGTCGGCGTGCACTACGCCGGCAACAAGACCAAGGCCGACGAGACGGTCGCCGCCATCACCTCGGCCGGCGGCAGGGCCATCGCCGTGGGCGGTGACGTCGCCGACGAGCACGCCATGTCCGCCGCCTTCGACGCCGTGGAGCGGGAGTTCGGCGGCCTCGACGTGGTCGTCAACACCGCCGGCATCATGCTCCTGTCGCCGATCGCGACCCTGGACCTCGACGACCTCGACCGCATGCACCGCACCAACATCCGCGGCACCTTCGTCGTCTCCCAGCAAGCGGCCCGGCGTGTGCGCGACGGCGGCGCGATCATCAACTTCTCCACATCCGTCACCCGCCTGCAGTTCCCGACCTACGGCGCCTACGCGGCCAGCAAGGGTGCGGTCGAGGCCATGACGCTCGTCCTGGCCCGCGAGCTGCGCGGCAGGAACATCACCGTCAACGCGGTGGCCCCCGGCCCCACCGCCACCCCGCTGTTCCTCGAGGGCAAGGACCAGACCGCCCTCGACAAGCTGTCCCGGGCCGCCCCGCTCGAACGCCTGGGCACCCCGGACGACATCGCCGAAGCGGTCTCCTTCCTGGCCGGCCCGGCCCGTTGGATCAACGGACAGGTCCTGTACGCCAACGGCGGTATCGCCTGACCTTCGCGCCGCCCCGAGCCGTACGCGGACGGCTCTCCGGGCGACCGACCCCTTGTGCAAGGAGATGGAAGACATGAGCAACATCGTTGTGATCACCGGCGCGTCCAGCGGCTTCGGCGCTCTCACCGCCCGCGCCCTCGCGGAGGCCGGGAACACCGTCCACGCGGGCATGCGCCAGACCGCGACCCGCAACGCCCCGCAGGCCGAGGCCGCGTCCGCGTTCAGCAAGGAACACGGCGTCGACCTGCGCCCCATCGAGCTCGACGTCGCCTCGCAGGAGTCCGTCGACACCGCGATCGGCCGCGTCCTCGCCGAGCACGGCCGTATCGACGTCCTCATCCACAATGCCGGCCACATGGTCACCGGCCCCGCCGAGGCCTTCACCCCCGAACAGCTCGCCGACCTGTACGACGTGAACGTGCTGTCGACGCAGCGCGTCAACCGTGCCGCCCTGCCGAGCATGCGCCAGGCGGGCCGAGGCCTGGTGATCTGGGTGTCCAGCACCAGCGTCAAGGGCGGCACTCCGCCCTACCTGGCACCGTACTTCGCCGCCAAGGCCGCGATGGACTCCCTCGCCGTCAGCTACGCGGCCGAACTGGCCCGCTGGGGAGTCGAGACATCCATCGTGGTCCCCGGCTCGTTCACCAGCGGCACCAACCACTTCGCCCATGCCGGTCGTGCGACCGACCTGGAGGTCGAGGCGGAGTACGAGACCAAGTACGCCGGCCTGGTCGGCCAGGTCAGCGAGAAGCTCGCCGCGCCGGCTCCCCAGGGCGCCGAGGCCTCCCTCGTCTCCGACGAGATCACCCGCATCGTCGGGCTCCCCGCCGGACAGCGCCCCTACCGGGTGACCATCGACCCGGTCGACGACGGCTCCGAGGAAGTCTCGGACGTCGCCGACCGGATCCGACGTGAATTCCTCACCCGCACCGGCCTCGCCGACCTGCTCACCGTGCACCCCGCGAGCACCGTTGCGGAAGCGTCGTAGCCGAGGGCCCATACCACCAGCACCTCCCTTACGGCACCCATCAGTTCAGGTCGCTGCTTCCGCCGTCTCCAGGTGCTGCTGCTCTCCGCCCCGCTCACCGACTTCGACCTCGTCATCGTGGACGAACACACCCCGAAATCCGTTCTCAAGGACCTCTACGACCGCCAGGTCACCATCGAGGTCGCCAAGAGCGGGTGACCGCACGGTCGTTCCGGACACGCGCCTGCACGCAGCCGACCCCCGACGCGGGGACCGGTCGGCATGCGCGCGGACCGCACCGGGCGCACGCTGGTGGCATGGACTACCCGCAGCCCGTCGTGATCTATCCGCCCGCCACGGACGGTGGCCGCCGGGTGCGTGTCGGCGATCACTTCCTGGGTATGGCGTACGGCTTGCTGGACGTCGTCGAGTTTCTCAGGGACGCCGGGATCGACGACGCCGACGAGACGTACACCGAGACATCCGCGCTGATCGAGTGGCGCGGCGGCGGACCGACGGCATGGGCGCCCAGGGGCACTCCCGAGTAACAGCCGTCCGACGGCCCACTCCGCGGACGGGCCGATCCGATCCGGAAGCCTGCTGATAGAAATCGCTTCGCATCCGAATCACTCTCGAAGGGATCGTGCGTCGTGCCTGCTCGTCGGATCGTCGTCATCGGCGGCGGTGTCATGGGTTCCGCGGCGGCCTGGCGGCTGGCCGCACGGGGCGGGGAGGTCACCCTGCTGGAGCGTTTCCAGCCCGGGCACGACCGGGGCAGCTCCCATGGCACCTCACGGATCTTCCGGCTGGCATACACGGATCCGTTCTACGTCGATCTGGCGGTACGGTCGCTGCCCTGGTGGCGGCGGCTGGAGGAGGAGACGGGACGGCAGGTCCTCGCCCTGACCGGTGCGGTCGACCATGGCCCGGCCGTGCTCACCGACGCCCTGTACGAGGCTCTGACCGCCGCCGGACGCCCCGCCGAGCGGCTGGTGCCGGAGCAGGTGGCCGAGCGGTGGCCGGGGCTGTGCGCCGACACCGGCGCGGTGTTCCATCCGGAGGCCGGACGCCTGCACGCCGACGAGGCGGTGGCCGCCTTCCAGCAGGCGGCACGGGCCCACGGCGCCGATGTCCGGCACGGCGTGCGCGTGCGGGGGCTGTCGGTGCTCGGGGACGGCGTACGCGTGGTGACCGAGGCGGACGAGGAGTGGCGCGCGGACGCGGTGGTGGTCGCCGTGGGCGGCTGGACGCCGGCCCTCCTCGCGGGCGGCGCGTCCGCGTCCGCGCCGGTGAGCGGTGTGCCGGTGCTGCGGGTCACGCAGGAGCAGCCGGCCCACTTCCCCGCGGCGGACCCGCTGTCCTGGCCCAGCTTCATCCATCACCCGGGTGCCGCCCTCCCGGCGGAGGGCCCGACCGCGGATGGCGTGTACGGCCTCGGCAGCACCGACGGTGTGAAGGCGGGCTTCCACGGAATCGGCCCGGTCGTCGACCCCGACCACCGCGACCGCACCCCGGACGCCGCGACCCTGCGGGCGCTGGCCTCGTACGCCGAGCGCTGGCTGCCCGGCGTGGACCACACCGCGCCGGACTCGCTGACCTGCCTGTACACCACCACGGTGGACCACGACTTCCTCGTGGACCGGCAGGGCCCGGTCACCGTGCTGGGCGGCTGCTCGGGACACGGGTTCAAGTTCGCGTCGGTGATCGGCGAGCTGGCCGCCTCCCTCGTGCACGGCGAGCCCGGTCCGGCCCGCTTCGCCCTCGGCCGTCCACGAACCGCCGGCTGACCCCGTCCTCGTCTCCCGTCCCTCGTCCTCCCGTCCTCTCGTCCGGTCGCCTGTCCGTGGCCGGCCCACGCCGCGGCCCTCCACGGACAGGCGCGACCGTCAGCCGAAGTAGCTGTCGAACGTCCGCTGGAACTCCCAGCCCGCGAACCGGTCCCAGTTGACCGACCACGTCATCAGGCCGCGCAGGGCGGGCCAGGTGCCATGGGTGGTGTACGAGCCGCAGTTCGCCTTCTTCGTCAGGCAGTCGAGGGCCTTGGTGACCTCGGCCGGAGCGACGTACCCGTTGCCCGCGTTGGTCGACGCCGGCATGCCGATCGCGATCTGGTCCGGGCGCAGCGGCGGGAAGACGTTGTTCGCGTTGCCGGCCACCGGGAAGCCGGAGAGCAGCATGTCGGTCATGGCGATGTGGAAGTCCGCGCCGCCCATGGAGTGGTACTGGTTGTCGAGGCCCATGATCGGGCCGGAGTTGTAGTCCTGGACGTGCAGCAGGGTCAGGTCGTCACGGAGGGCGTAGATCACCGGCAGATACGCCCCGCACCTGGGGTCCTGGCCGCCCCACTGGCCCGTGCCGTAGTACTGGTAGCCCATCTGCACGAAGAACGTCTCGGGGGCCATGCTGAGGACGAACCTGGAGCCGTACTTCGCCTTCAGGGTCTTCAGCGCCGAGATCAGGTTCACGATCACCGGCGTCCTGGGGTTCTTGAAGTCGGTGTCGTCGGCGTTCAGCGACAGCGAATGACCCTCGAAGTCGATGTCCAGGCCGTCGAGGCCGTACTCGTCGATGATCTTCGAGACGGAGGAGACGAAGGTGTCGCGGGCCGCCGTCGTGGTGAGCTGGACCTGGCCGTTCTGGCCGCCGATCGAGATCAGCACCTTCTTGCCGGCGGCCTGCTTGGCCTTGATCGCGGCCTTGAAGTCGGCGTCGCTCTCCACGTTCGGGCACTCGGTGACCGGGCAGCGGGTGAAGCGGATGTCGCCCGAGGTGATGGACGTGGGCTCGCCGAAGGCCAGGTCGATGACGTCCCAGCTGTCGGGGACGTCGGCCAGGCGCGTGTAGCCGGAGCCGTTGGCGAAGCTCGCGTGGAGGTAGCCGACCAGGGCGTGGGTGGGCAGGTCGGTGGAACCGCCGCCCGATCCGGCGGTCGTCGTCGCCGTCACCGCCGCCGACTTCGCGGACTCGCCGGCGTCGTTCACGGCGGTGACCTGGAAGCTGTACGCCGTCGAGGGGGACAGGCCGGTGACGGTGGCCGACGTCCCGCTCACCGTCTGGACCTTGACGCCGTCGCGGTGGACCGCGTAGCTCGTCGCGCCGCTCACCGCCGACCAGGACAGGGCGACGGTGGAGGAGGTGACGGTGCCGGCCTTCAGGCCGGTCGGCGCGGCGGGCGGCTGGCCGGTCGACGCGCCGGGGCCGATCAGGGAGATGTCGTCGGCGTGGTAAGCGCCGGTGCCGTACCAGCCGTGCGTGTAGATCGTCACCCTGGTGGTGGACGCGCCGGTGCGGAAGGCGGTCGTGAGCCGCTGCCAGTCGGGGGCGGACTGGGTCCAGGTGGAGACGTCGGTGGTGCCGGTGCCGCTCGCGCCGAGGTAGACGTACGAGCCGCGGACGTATCCGGACAGCGTGTACTGGGAGTTCGGCTGCACGGTCACCGTCTGCGAGCACTGTGCGTGGTCGCTGCCGGCCGGGGTGGCCTGGAGCGCCGAACTGCCGGTGCGTACGGGGCTGGTGACCGTCCTTCCGGCCGTACAGGTCCAGCCGTCGAGGCCTGCCTCGAAGCCGCCGTTCCGGGCGAGGTCGGCGTCGGCCGCATGGGCGGGCGAGGAGAGCGCGGTGATGCCGGGTACGGCCAGTGCCACAGCCGTGAGCAGGGCGAGAACAGGTCTGGTGCGGTCCACAAGTGCCTCCGGGCATGGGGTGTTTGGAGTGTGGAGCGCGCCCAATTTGGTCCAGACCAATTAGGTTGTCAAGACCTCTGCCGTCCGGACCCGTCCCCGGTCACCCGGAGGCCGGGGTGCCGTCGGCCGTGTCGGTGGAGCGCAGCAGGCGCAGGAATGCCTTCACACCCGCGATGATGTCCTGGTTGTCGGTGAGGCGGTTCACCGTGGACGCGAACTCCCTGCCCAGCGCGGCGATCCTGCGGTCCGTCTCCTCGGCCCGCTCGTAAGCGCTCATGGCCAGCGCGTCCACGGTGCGGCGCAGTTCGGCCAGGGCCCGGTACTGTTCCTCCGCCTTCTCCTCCAGAACCCGCGTCCCGGCCTCGGCGTGGTTCAGCCGGGCGTGCAGCTCGACGACGTCGTCCCGCGGATACGTGACGTCCTTCAGGAGGGTGCCCAGGCGCCGTCGGAGCTGGCCGAAGTAGGCGCCGGCCGGACGGAAGAAGGTGCTCAGCAGGAAGAACGCGGCACACCAGTAGCCCGTGAACTCGCCCGTCGTCCAGGTGACCGCGACGACGACCGCCGCCGTCAGGACGTGGCCCGCGACCGCCGCCCGGAGCATCGTGCGGGCGATGCGCGCGGCCTCGGCGTCCCGGGCCGGGGAGACCTCCATGCCTTTCTCACGGCTCACCGCGATCTCGGCGAGGACCGCATGCGCGCGAAAGTACAGGTTCCAGGGCAGCGTGAGCAGGACGAGCAGCCACAGAAGGCTCAGCACGCCCGCCCCGACGGCGAACACCACCGCGGGCGGGGCCCCCGCCACGTAGGCGAAGACCAGCGCCGCGGCCGCCGCAACAACGGCCACCACCGCCCCCAGAAGTCTGCCCATGCCCCCGCCTCCCGTCTCCCGTCGGCACTTCGACACAGCCCATCGTCCCCGTCCCGGGGCGGGTGGGCATGAGTAGGCGTACTCAGTGGAGCCGGCTCGTGGCGGTCCGGGGAACCTCGGTCTTCAGTCGTCGGCAGCGACCACGAGGGCCAGAACGCCCGACCTGCGATCGATGAGGACAAGCTCGTGGAACTCGCCGTGGATCGGGCCGTAGTCGTGCTGGGCGGTGTCGGGCAGTGCGCCCAGCGCGTACCGGCTGGTCGCCTGGCGAATCGGCTGATAGACCACGTCGTGCAGCCGTCCTTCCAGAGCGGCGGGGAGATCGGCCCCATGCATCGCCCAGGTGCGGATCGTGTCCCTCGCCGCGGCCTCGTCGACGAGCGCGTACGTGTCCGGAGTGATGCGGTCCGACCACCACTGGCCGTGCCGTGGTTCGAGCCAGATGTCGGCGCCGTCATAGGTGTCGCGGAACTCAGGGTGCGCGATGAGGGCGGCCAGCAGGTCGCGGTCATGGGAGGCGCCGGCCGGCAGGTGGAAGCGCTTGACGTGGACCCACCGGTATCCGTGCCCCATGCCATCCGCGAAGTCGAAGTGGCGGAAGTTGACGAAGGGGCTGTCCCAGTGAGTGAGTGCGTGCGCCGTGTGCATGCCGACCAGTCTCATGGAACACCATGCCTGCGCAAAACCGCAGTTCAGAAGGATTGCTCGTCGGCCGCGCGCTCGCCGCCGGGTCCGGCGGCCGAATTCGGTTGCGGTGGGAGCGGTGCGGCGAGCGAGGATGCCTCCATGGACGGTGCGACGGATGACGTGGAACAGGCGATCGCCGGCGAGTTGGCGCTGATGGATCCGCCGGTGCGGGCTTCGCGAGAGCTGGCGGGCCGGCTCCTCGACCCCGAGTTCGTCGAGGTCGGCGGATCGGGTCGGCGGTGGACGTACGAGACCATGCTCGGCGAACTCGCCGACCACGAGGGCAGTTCGCTGGATGCCCCGCGCTACGAACCCTCGCGGATCACCGGAGTGCTGCTCGCGCCGGGCCTGGTGCACCTGACCTTCGAGACCATGCTCGGCGAGCGCAGGACCCGCCACAGTTCGATCTGGCGGAGGAAGGACGCGGACGCCGGCTGGCGGATGTACTACCACCAGGCCACGCGCGTGCCTCCCGGCGTGGAGTAACACCTGCGCTCAGGAACGGGCCGCCGGTCGGCGAGTCGCTCGTGGGCGGCCGGAGATCGCGCGGGCCCCGCCCGTCACGGTTCGACGGGCAGGGCGAGGCGGAGTTGGGTGGGTCAGCCGGTGGGGAAGGTGTCGGGGGTGCGGATCCGTTCCCGGATCCAGCTTCCGGCGGGCTTCAGCTGAGCGGTCCCGGTCCACGGTCCGCCGGCGTCGCAGGTGCCCGGCTTGAACACGGCACCGGAGCGGTCGTCGTCGGAGAAGTTCCAGTTCACCCAGCTGATCTTCTTCGCGGCCATCAGGTCCAGGTACCGCTGGGACATGGTGAAGTCGTCGGCGCCCTCGCCGGCCGAGTTCTGCGTGCCGAACTCGGTGACGAACAGGGGCAGCCTGTCGGCGGCACGGGACAGGGTGCTCAGGTACTCGTCGTCGTGGGAGGCGGCGTAGAAGTGGAAGGTGTACATGATGTTGGTGGCGTTCACCGGGTTGGCGGTGATCTCGTTCTCGTCGCTGCCGTCGGAGACACCGAGGGAGGACCACGCGCGGGTGCCCACCAGGATCGGGGTGTTCGGGTCCTGCTGCCGGACGACGGGGATCAACTGCTCCGCGTAGCTCTTGATCCTGGACCAGCTGACGCCGTTGGGCTCGTTGGCGATCTCGTAGATCAGGTTGGTCTTGCTGCGGTGGCGCTGCGCGATCTCGGTGAAGAAGGTCTTGGCGCGGGCCAGGTTGTGGTTCGGGTCGCCCGGCGTGAGCTGGTGCCAGTCGACGATCACGTACAGGCCGCGGGCGGTGGCCTGCTCGATGAGGCTGTGCACGAGGTCGGTGAAGCGGCGCGGGTCGGTCTCGTAGCCGCCTTCCTGGACGTAGGTCGACACCCGTAGGACGTCGGCGCGCCAGTCCTTCGCCAGGGCGTCCAGCGAGCCGCTGGTGAGGCACTGGCTGTACCACTGGGTGCCGTGGCTGCTCATGCCGCGCAACTGGATGGGGTTGCCGTACTGGTTGCACAGCTTGGTGCCGCAGACCTTCAGTCGGCCGTTGATCCCCGCGGGGGTGTCAACACTCGGCCCGCCCGGGTCGTCGGCGGTGCTGACGGACAGGTGGTCCACGTTGGGCCCGCCGGCCGAGGTGACGGCGGTGGCCCGAACGGTGTTCGAGCCCGCCCTCAGCGCGGCGTCGAGGGTGACGGTGGACCAGTCGGTCCAGGCACCGGTGCCCGGGAAGGCCTTGGCGGCGGCGATCTTGGTGCCGTTGACCGTGATGTCCATGGCCCGGTCGGCGGTGGTCCCGTTGGCGAAGCGCAGGGTGAGCGCGGCGGGGCCGTCCTCGGCGGCGTCGGCCGTCCACTGGACGTAACTGCCCGTGACGTTGTCGTAGTTGACGAAGCCGGTGCCGGTGAAGCCGGTGTGGTTCGACTCCACGACACCGCGCGAGAGGGTGGCGGTCTCCGCCTCGTGGACGACGGCCGCGTGGACGAGGTCCGCGCGGGGGGCCGTCGACGGCGGTGCGGGATAGGCCGCGGTGGCGGCTGAGGCGGGGGGCGCGGCAGCCAGAACGAGCGCGAGCACACCGGCGGTGGCGGCGCATCGGAGCGCGAATGTGGTGGGGCGTAGCGAGTTCATGGTCAGGACTCACTCCGTGGGGGGTGGGAAACGTCCGCGACCGCGACCGTGCGGGTGCGAGTGCAGGTGCGAGTGCAGGGCCGACCCGGCCAGCCGCGCGCAGACGGGAAGGAAACTTTCCTAACAGTTAATCGAATATCAGGGACCGCACGCCGAGGGCAAGAGGCGTGCAGACCTGTCATGTGCAAGGAAATTCCGGGGTGTTGACCCGCCGGTGCTCCTGGCCGGCGCAACCGGCGTCAGTGGCCTACCGCGCGTTCACCGTGATCATGAACAGGCTCCCCCAGTCCGAACAGCCCCGCGGCGTTGTCGTGGCACACCGCGCGCAGCCACTCCTCCCCGAGATCCAGCCGCTCCAGGGCGTGCAGCTGGTGCAGGTACGGATAGGGGATGTTGGGGAAGTCGGAGCCGAGCAGGATGCGGTCGCCGAGCCCGGCCAGCCGCGGCAGGGCCCGGCGGGGGAACGGCACGAGCCTCTCGGTGAAGTCGGTGAACACCATCGTCGTGTCCAGCCGCACCTCCTCGTACCGCTCGGCGAGGCCGAGAAACTCCTCGTGTTCGGGCATCCCCAGATGCGCGACGATCAGCCGCAGCCGGGGATGCCGCGCCAGCACCCGCGCGATCGGCTCGGGGCCGGTGTGCTTGCCGGGCGCGGGCCCCGAGCCGCAGTGGATCACCACGGGCACGCGGGCCTCGGCCAGCAACCCCCATGTCTGCTGAAGGAGTTCGTCGGCCGGGTCGTACGCCCCCACCTGCACATGTGCCTTGAAGACGCGCGCACCCGCCTCGACGGCCTCTCGGACGTACGCCTCGACGCCCGGCTCGGGGTAGAGGGTGGCGGTGTGCAGGCAGTCGGGGGTGCGGCGGGCGTAGTCGGCCGCCCAGCCGTTCAGCCACGGGGCCATGCCGGGCTTGTGCGGGTAGAGCATCGCGGTGAAGGCCCGTACGCCGAACTCCCGGAGCAGGGCGGTCCGTTCCGCCTCCTCCTTCCGGTAGGTGATCGGCCACTCGAACCCACCGGTCAGCGGTCCGAGCGCGTCGAAGTAGTCCCAGACCTTGCGCAGGACACGCTCGGGCATGAAGTGCGTGTGGACGTCGACCAGGCCGGGCAGACCGAGCCGCCTCCAGAAACGGCGGACCTCTCCGGTCTCCCCCTCCAGAGGCACGTCCAGAGGCACGTCCAGAGGCACGTCGCGCATGGCTTCTCGCGAAGGCGCGGCCGCGCTCGACCCCGGCGACCCGGCATCGCGCGGAAGGCTGACGGCCGGAGCGGGTACGGCGGAGCCACCAGGGTCGACAGGTGCCGTGCGGTGATCGGTCATGTCGCCCACGATCGGCCCGGGTGAGGTGGCGGGTCCACTCCCGTGCGCAAGGGATCCGTGAGGGATCGGTCACCTGGCCCGACCGCCCTGGGGAGGATCGGCGTCCTCAGCCGGCCGACAGAACCTCCACCCCGAGCCCCCTGAGCTGCTCGACGACCCCATCGCGTGGGTCGGCGTCGGTGATCAGCCCGCTGATCTTCTCCCAGGGCAGGACGCGGAACCGCGAAGCCGTGCCGATCTTCTCGGACGAGGCGAGGATGTAGGTGTCCGCGGCCCGTGCGGACAAGGCACGCTTCATCGCCGCCTCTTCGGCGTCTCCGGTGGTCAGCCCCGCCTCGGGGTGCACTCCGGTCACGCCGAGCAGACAGAGGTCGGCGGAGACGTTCTGCGCCGCCTCGACCGCGGCGGCACCGCAGGCAACCGCCGAGTGCTTGAAGACGCGGCCCCCGAGCAGGAAGAGCTCGACCTGCGGATGGTCGAGCAGGGCCGCGGCGATCGTCGGGCTGTGGGTGATCACGGTGCAGGCAAGATCCCGCGGGAGCCCGTGGGCGACGGCGAGGGCGGTGGTCCCGCCGTCGAGAATCACCGCGCCGCCCGGCCGCACCAGCCCGGCCGCCACCGAGGCGACCTTCCGCTTGCCGTCCGGGGCCACGGCCTGGCGGGCGGCATAGGCGACCACCGCCGGCGAAGCGGGCAGCGCACCGCCGTAGACCCGCTGACACAGTCCCTCGGAGGCCAGATCACGCAGATCGCGGCGCACGCTGTCCTCGGAGATCCCCAGCCGGGTCGCGACGTCCTTGGCGACGATCTTGCCCTCGCGGGCGAGCAGACCGAGCAGGTGGTCGCGCCGTTCAGCAGCCAGCATTCACGTTCTCTCCCGTTCTTGCACGTTTCTGCATGTACCGTAGCGCACGTGACCGACAGACCGATGCCCCTCCTGATCGCCGGAGCCGACCAGGACGTCGTAACCGCCCGTCGGCGCGACGTGCCCCCCCATCACGGCGCGGCCGCGTTCCCGCGCCACACCCCGCAGGAGACCGCGTGACCGCCCATCCCGGCATCGACACACCCGACCACCGCGGCCGCACCGGCCTCGACCAGGCCGGACGCGCACTGGACCGCAATCCCGACATCGTCGTCCGCGACGTCGAACTCACCTCCCAGGGCTGGCACGTCCTGCGGCGCACCACGTTCGACTACCGCCGTCGGGACGGACGCTGGGAGACCCAGCAGCGCGAGACCTACGACCGCGGCAACGGCGCCGTCGTCCTCCCCTACGACACCGCCCGCGGGTGCGTCCTGCTCACCCGTCAGTTCCGCTACCCGGCCTACGTCAACGACCACCCCGACGGCCTGCTCATCGAAGCGGCCGCAGGACTTCTCGACGCGGACGACCCGCTCACCGCCGTCCGACGCGAGAGCGCCGAAGAACTCGGCGTCACCCTCGGCCCGCTCACCCACGTCCTCGACGCCTACATGAGCCCCGGCTCCGTCACCGAACGCCTCCACTTCTTCGCCGCCCCCTACACCCCGGCCGACCGGACCGGGGCCGGCGGCGGACTGGAGGAGGACGGCGAGGACATCGAAGTCCTGGAACTGCCCTACGCCGACGCTCTCGCCATGACGCGCGACGGACGCATCACCGACGGCAAGACCATCCTGCTCCTGCAATGGGCAGCCCTGGACGGCCCCTTCGCTCCCGCGGCAGAGGAGAGCAGCCGATGACGTTCCGGGAGCACATGGCGCGGATGACGGTGCGGGCCCTGGCGGAGTTCCACGAGGAAGCGGCCTCCGAAATCTACGCCGTCACGTTCCGCATCGACAGCGTCGACCAGGACCCACGCTTCCCGTACCTGGCGATCGGCTACACCACCGAGGCGGAGGTGGCCCGGCTGCTCACGGCGCCGAGCCCGCCGGATCCCTGGGAGGCCCGCTGGAGCTACGCCTACTTCCCTCCGTCGGGCCTGGAGGGCATCCGTATCGCCGGTCACCATCACGAACACGATCCGGTCGGCGCCGAGTTGCACCGACGGGAGGCAATCGCGCAGGGCCTCTGGTACGAGGACGGCGACGACCTCCCCGGCACGGAACAGGACGCGCGTGACGACCGCCTCGACGAGGCGTTCCACGCGCTCTGCGTGGACCTGGCGCGCCACCTGCACACCGGCCACCGGATCACCGCACGGCTGGGACGTCCGGTGCCGGTGATCCTCTACGACATGTTCGAGCCCGACGAGATGTTCGCCCTGACCGAAGCCGCCAACCCCGCCCACCTGGTCACGGAGTTCCTCACCGAGGACCCGGCACGGCAGGCGCCGCTCTAGGGCGCATGCCGTTCGTCGGGGGTGGGGTTCGCCGGGGGTGGGGTTCGTCGGGGGTGGGGTTCGCCGGGGGCGCGGACCGTGACGCTCACGGCGAGCGCCAACGGCATAGAGTTCCTCTATGGGTACAGACCAGGACAGGCGTCCGGACTCGGGCGGGGGCGGGCAGGACGACGACGCCGAGCGCCGGGCAGCCGAGAAGTACATCAGCGACCTGCTCGCACGGGGCCAGGCGGTGTTCGAGGGCGAGGAGCCGACGCCCAGCACGACGCACGTCGTCAAGCGCGAGGACGACGGACGGCTCACCGTCCGCCGCCTGCGCTTCAGCTGACCTCTCAGTCGAAACAGCGCCGGACCAGAGCGAGCCCCTCGGTGGCCTCGCTGCGGGCGATCTCATGGGTCTTGAGCCGGGAGGGGTTGTCGTCGACGACCGCCGTGTCGGAGCGGAGCTCCTGGGGTACGTCGACCCGACCGCGTCGCAGGAGGTCTTCCAGGTACGACGTGGCGACCTGCTCGGGGTCGGCGGCCCGGAGCGAGCCACCGGCCGGGGCGGACCCGGCGATGCCGAACCGTCGCACCTCCCCGGGGGCGCTGAGGGCGAGCGGCCCCTTGATGCCGTACGCCATTCCCTGGACCGTGACGGTCGTCAGACCCTGATCGTCGCTGCCACCCGGCATCGCCTCGGCGATTCCGGCGCCTCGGCGCGCCACCTCCGCCGTGGTGATGGACGTGGCGGCCTCCACGGAGAGGACTCCGTGCCGGATGAACGCCGAGCGCAGGGACTGGCCGTGGGCGCCGCCGAACCGACGCTGGTCGGCGGCGATCATGTGCCCCGCGACCTGCGCGTAGTAGGCCGACACCACGGGCGCGGCCACGATGGCGTCCACGAGCAGCTGACCCGCGATCTCCGCCGCCTTCGCCAGACCGGCCTGGTCCTGGGCAGCCTGCTGCCTGAAGATCCCGGCCACGATCTTCAGGAACGCGCCGCTGAACACCCGGGAGAACGAGTGCGGGCCACTGGTCAGCGTGTTCGCCGGCCCGAGTGGCGGCAACTGCACCGGGTCGCGGTAGAAGAAGCTGTTCGCCATGTTGCGCAGGCAGTCCGGATCGACCCGGTCCGGCTTGAGCTGGCGGATCGCCCAGCCCAGCTGTTCGGCCATCCGCGACACCCGTGACGACAGCTCCAGGTTGCCCTGCGTCTCGGTCAGGACGGTGACCCGCAGCGACTCCATCTGGAGTGCGGTCAGCAGGGCGCTGATGTCACCGAACGCCTCGTGCAGACCGTCCGCCTCGTGCATCGCCGCGTTGAACAGCTGAGGACGCAGGGCGTCGAGAACCGCGTGACCCAGCTCGTGCCGGACGATCTCGGGGCTCTGGGCCGAGAAGACCTCCACGCCGGCCACGGTCTGATGGAAGAACTCCAGGGACCTGCGGGTGTAGAAGGCGTTGAGGTCGACTCCCTCGTCGAGGTGCGCGGTGAGCACCCGTCCGACCGACGGGACCCATTGCGTTCCCGACGGAACCAGCGAACCCCACATCCGACTGGCGCTGCTGAGCGCGTCGGCCGCCACCCAGTAGCGGAACGCCGGCGTGCCCGGCCCCGCGCTGTCCGGCTGCGGCGCGTTCTGTGCGATGGCCGTCGGAAAGGGCTGCGTCTCGAGCTGCGGTACGGGATGCCGTACCGGCACGGCCCCGGGAGGAGGTCCGGGGTCGTCCTCGTACACCAGGACCGTCTGGTCCATCGCCTGCGGTTGCACCGTCATCACGGCTCCATGAAGGGGGAGGGGGAGGGGGGAAGGTGGTGCAGTGCACCACTGAGGGACTTGTAGATGAAAGTCCCTTATGCCCAGTACGCGGCCAGTGGCCCTCGGTGTCAATCCGAACACCTTGGGTAGCGGTCCTGGCTGATCGAGGCCGTCCCGGTCACCCGGCGACAAGCTCGATGCGGACGCCGTCGTCGTAGGGGATGACCATGGTCCGGCTGCCCTGGGGAGTCCACTGGGCCGGCACCAGGAACAACCGGGCGTTCGACTCGACGAGCAGACGCAGACCCGCGTAGCGGTAGCGGAAGGAGTCTTTGTCCGCCTCGGGATCCACCGACGCCCGGACGCCGTCGGGCGGGTCGAGCAGCGGGGTCTTGGTGAACAGCACCACCTCCGGGCGGTGCGGCAGCGACTCGGCATCGTCCAGTGCCCTTCCCCTGCCGTACTCGGCGGCGAAGCTGTTGGCGGCCCAGAACGCGCCGGCCACCACGATCACGGCCACCCAGGCGAGGGCGTACCTGCTCGTCCTGACAACCGCTTCGGACTGCAGCCAGGCGGCGAGGTCACCACCCGCGGCAGGCGGCTGCGGGCCGTCTTCGACCGTGCCGTCCCCGCGTTCGGCGCGTCGAAGGTCCCAGCGGACGGCGATGAGACGCAACAGCCGGACACCGTAGGCGAGAGCGAGGACACCGCCTCCCAGGCTGACGGGTGTGGTCGCGATCGCCTCGGTGCGGGCGACGTTCGGCACGAGCACGCCCACGATGCCGCGGGTGAAGGCCAGCAGCCCGGCGAGGGTCAGGAAGAGACCGACCCAGCCGGTGACCGGATCACGGCCGGGTTCCGCCTGTAGCCACCGGACAGCGGCGTGCGCCGCCACCACCAGAAGGCTGAGGATCGCGAAGATGATGAGCGGTGGGTACACGACCTCGGCGCCGTAGAGCAGGGTCTCCTGGAAGGACAGATCGACCATGTCCAGGTAGACACCGAAGTAGCCGAAGCGGGCTCGTGTCGCCACATAGCCGAAATAGAACAGCAGAGTGCTCACCACGGAGGTCGGCGCCACGACGTTGGCGGCGGCCCACAGGCGTTCCCGAAGCTGTGCCCCGGGCGACGTGGCGGGCTCTGGCGCGGGTTCGGGCGCGGGTTCGGGCGCGGGTTCGGGCGCGGGTTCGGGCGCGGGTTCGGGCGCCGGAGTCACGTCCCGCTCGCCGACGGCTGCGGAGTGTCGCTCGACGGAGAACCGGAGAGCGTCGAGCCCGGCGGCGGCGCGCTGTCGCTGGGCGATTCGGACGGCGACTCGGACGGCGATTCGGACGGCGATTCGGACTCCGTCTCCGACTGCGCGTCGACGGTCCACGACACGTAGGCGGGCCAGGAACAGCTGCGGGAAGAGGTCTTCGAGCACTTCCCTGTGACCTCGACGACGAGGGTGGCCTTCTCCGTGGTGGAGAGGCCGTCCCTCCTGACCAGCCTGAGACTGCAGCCATGGCGTGGGGACCGGTCCTTGCCCTCCAGTACGGTCCCGGACACGCACGTGGTCACCGGCGAGCTGAGCGCGTCGGTCCAGAACGGTGACTCGGCCTCGGTGCACGGCTCATCGACAATGCGCACATTGGTCGGGGCCTGCATGTCGAACGACCGAATCTTCACGTCGCGATCGATGACGTTGGCCAGCACGACGCAATTACCCTCGGGACGCATACGCGTGGTGTCACCACCCGGCTTTACCACTGGATATTGATCGTTCAGCGTGGGCCCCGAAATCCTGACCCCGCCAGGGCCTCCCGAGGCTGTGCCACTGACCGAATTGCCACCCGGCGTACCCGAATTCCCACCAGGGCTCTCCGAATCATCGGAGCCCCCTGGCACCCCAGAACCCTCGTCCCCGCCGGGTCCCCCACCGGGCGCGGTGTCCCCGGCTGTCGCCCCGGTTCCACTCGACCTCTGCGAGCTCGGTTCCGAGGACCCGTCGGCGGCGACCCGGACGATGGCCAAGACACCGAAGATGAGCATTAACGCGGCTAATGCGGCGAGCGAGGCGTGTGTGGATCGGCGAACGGCCATTGGACTTCCCCCGTGTTCCCCGTTTTCCCCGTTTTACGGCGATGGTAGGCGAACGCCTATCCCTCGTACATCCCTTCGACTTTCGGGGTGAAATCCCGCATGGCCGTCTTCCGGCGCGACTTCGGCGAATTCACCATTCCGGTCAGGCACGGCCCTGTCGATCACGAGACGAATTCATGTGGCCCCTCGGCTCGCACAGCTGGGATGGTGGCTCCATGAGTGATCCGAAAGCGACGCCACTCCCGCCCGGCCGCGCGGAAGTGGCTGCTCAATGGCGTGCGCTGGCCGTGGGTGAGGTGACCCGTGAGGCCGTGCACGCGTGGGCGTTTCCATGGGTGGAGGGCGAGGGGGCATTCGCCGACTTCGAGGACCCTTTGGTCGAAACGGCCCTGCAGTACCTGCACGGTTTCGACCTCTGCCGGGATCCGGGCCGTCCCGGTGTCGTCTGGCACGGCACATCGGGTGAGGGCGAGTGGTATCACTCGCTCGATGACATCACCGGCGGATTCGCCCGGTGGCAGGAGAAGTGCGCTCTCTTCGATGCGGATCCGCAGGGCTGGTCACAGGCGGTGCGTGAGCAGGCGAGGGCTCTCGCTCGGGCCGAGGAGGCCGAGGGCGGCCCGGTGCCTTCCGGCGGGGTGAGGACAGCGGGTCGGCCGACGGGGCGTTCAGCAGAGTACGGACAGTGAACCGGGCAGCACCCTCGCCGTGACGGGGAGGACGGCGTCGACCTCGCCGTCGGTGCCGTAGGGGACCGGCCGGTCGGCCTCGATGCGGATCCCCCGGCCGCGCAGGATCCGCACTTCGGGCCGGTGGACGTGCGCGCCCGTCTTCAGCTCGTTCATCAGGGTGAAGAAGAGGCGCCGCGGCGCATGGCGGATCATCACCACCTCGAGGAGCCCGTCGTCGACGCGGGCGTCGGGCGCGATGATGCGGCCGGAACCGTAGTAGGCGGAGTTCGCGGCCACGACGGTGTAGCCGCGGTGGGTGTGCTCCTCGCCGTCGACGGTGACCCGGTAGGCGGCCGGTCGCCAGGTGGCCACGGCACGCAGCCCGCCCATGTAGTAGGAGGCGGCGCCGCGCAGCAGCTTGGCGTGGTTGGCGTGGCGGTTGGCGAGGGCGTCCACGCCCGCGTAGACGCTGCCGAGTGCGACGGTACGGCCGTGGGCGGACTCCACTTCGACGGTGTCGACGAGCCGGGGGGCGTGGTCGAGCAGGATCCGGGCGAGTGCGGCCGGGTCGGCGGGCAGCCCCAGCGCCCGGGCGAAGTCGTTGCCCCGGCCGGCCGGGATCAGTCCGAGGACGGTGCCGGTCCCGCTGAGGGTGCCTCCGATGCCGCCGGCGATGCCGTCCCCGCCGACGGCGAGAACGACCCGCTCCCGCGCCCCCGCCTCTCGGGCGAGGTCCTGGGCGTGGGTCAGACTGCGGCTGTACTCGGTCTCCAGCTCGGCTCCGGCCTCCCGCAGCAGCCGGGCCACCCGCAGCAGTGCCGCGACCCCGGTGGATCCGCCGGCTGTGGGGTTGACGATGGCGGTGAACTGTCGCATCGGTGGGCCTCCGAAGGCGCCTGACGGTCGTGGACGGACTGGGTGGGGCGGGGTGGAGTGGGACGGTACCTGATCAGTCGGCGGGCAGGAGGATGCCCGGGTTGAGCAGCCCCGTGGGGTCCAGCTGTCGCTTGACCGCCTGGAGGGCCTCGATGCCGAGGGGGCCGGCTTCCCTGACGTACCAGTCCCGGTGGTCGCTGCCCACGCCGTGGTGGTGGCTGATCGTGCCGCCCGCGGCCATGATCGCCTCGTTCGCGGCGTGCTTGGCGGGCGCCCAGTGCGCCACGGGGTCGTCGCCCTGCGCCGACACCACGGTGAAGTACAGCGAGGCGCCGTTCTCGTAGACGTGGGAGATGTGGCACATCACCAACGGCGGCGTGCCGGACTCGGTCAGCGTGGTGGTGAGCGCGGCGCGGACGGAGGCGTACAGCTCGGGCAGACCGGACCAGAAGCCGGCGGTCTCCAGCGTCTCGGCGAACGCCCCCGCGTCCAGCAGCGCGTCCCGCAGGTAGGGCGCCGAGTAGCGGCCGTGCGCCCAGCGCTCGCCCGGCTCCCCGCCCAGGTAGGTGCCACCGCACTCGCGCAGTACGGCGGCGGCCCGCTCCCGGCGGTACGTCGTGTCCTCCGGCGTGCCCTCGTAGCCCGCGATCGCCATGCAGCCGGCGTCCTGCGGCAGGCCCGAGGAGCCGATGGCGTCGGGCTGGGCGAGGCCGATCAGCGTCTCGGTCTCGTCCGACAGGCGCAGCACGGTCGGCCGCGGCCCGTCCTGGGCCAGGCGGCGCAGGGCGGCGGCGCCCTCCTCGAAGGAGGCGAAGCGCCATCCTTCGTAGACACGGGTCTCGGCGAGGGGACGGATGCGTACGGTCACCGAGGTGATGACGCCGAACGCTCCCTCGGAGCCGAGGACGAGCTGACGCAGGTCGGGGCCGGCGGCCGAGCGCGGGGCGCGGCCGGCGTCGAGGGTGCCGGCGGGGGTGGCGAGGGTGAGGCCGAGGACCATCTCGTCGAACCGGCCGTACCCGGCGGACGCCTGCCCGCTGGAGCGCGCCGCGGCGAATCCGCCGATGGTGGCCCACTCGAAGGACTGGGGGAAGTGGCCGAGGGTGAAGCCGTGCTCGGCCAGCAGCGCCTCGGCGTGCGGGGCCCTCAGTCCGGGTTGCAGGGTGGCGGTCCGGGAGACCGGGTCGAGGGCGAGCAGACCGTCCATGCGGGCCAGGTCCAGCGCGACGAAGGCGCGACGCAGTTCGGGGGCGAGGCCTCCGACCACGGAGGTGCCGCCGCCGAACGGGACCAGGGCCAGGCCGTGTTCGGCGCACACCTTCAGTACGGCGAGCACCTCGTCGTGGCTCGCCGGGAGGACCACGGCGGCCGGGACGTCGTCGACGTCGCCGGTGCGGATGCGCAGCAGGTCGGGGGTGGACTTGCCGCGGGTGTGGCGGATGCGGGCCTCGTCGTCGGTACGGACGTGGGCCTCACCGCCGACGGCATCGACGAGACCCCGCAGCGCGGCGGCCTCCAGCGCCGGCTCGGGCACGGCGATCTCCGTCAGGGCGACCGGTTCGACGCTGCGGGGCTTGACCCCGAGCAGGTCGCGCAGCAGCCCGATCACCGTATCGGGCAGCGGCGTCGCCCTCGCCGGGTCGCCCCAGCCGCTCCACAGCATGTCCATGCGCTTGTCCTCACCGGTCGTCGCGAAAGCGCGAAAGCGCGAACGCCCGAAGTCGCAGAGTTGCGAAGTCGCCACGTCGCGGAGTCGCGGAGTCGCGGAAGAGTGCCGTCCCCTGCACTGCCGCAGGGCGTTACACTGTGACACATGACGCCTATTCGTCACAACGTCTCGGACAACGCCTCGGACAACGACCCGGTACTGGACGCGGTACGCGACTGCGTCCTCGCCGTCGGTGTCCGGCGCACCACCCTCACCGACGTGGCCCGCCGCGCGGGCGTCTCCCGGATGACGCTGTACCGCCGCTGGCCGGACGTACGGTCCCTGGTCGGCGATCTGATGACCCGGGAGTGGATCGAGGCGGCCACCCGGGCGATGCCCGAACCGGAGCCCGAGGCCGGCGCACGCGCGCGTATCGTCGACGGCCTGGTGAGCGGAGTGGACGCCTTCCGCGCCCATCCGCTCTTCCGCAAGATCATCGACGTCGACCCCGAGCTGCTCCTCCCCTACGTGCTGGACCGGCGCGGCGCGAGCCAGGAAGCGCTGCTCGCCCTGCTCGCCGACGCCCTGCGGGAGGGACACGCCGACGGATCGGTGCGGCCCGGCCACCCCGAGCGCCAAGCCCGGTCCCTGCTCCTGGTCGCCCAGTCCTTCACCCTGTCGCTGCGCACCATGACCGACGAGGACGACCCCGACCTCGACAGCGAGGCCTTCTACGCCGAACTGCGCACCATCCTCGAGAGGACCCTGACGCCATGAGCCCCAGCAGCACGGCCTCGCCCGCCCGCCCGGCTCCGGGCTCGTCCCTGACCGCCGCCCGCCGCCGACGCGAACTCACCGAGACCGCCGGCGGCCCGGCCGTGGACGTCCTGGTCGTCGGCCTCGGCGCGACCGGTGCCGGAGCCGCGCTGGACGCCGCCGCCCGTGGACTGTCCGTCGTCGCCATCGACGCCCACGACCTGGCCTTCGGCACCTCGCGCTGGAGCTCCAAGCTCATCCACGGCGGACTGCGCTACCTCGCCTCCGCCCAACTCGACGTCGCCCACGAGAGCGCCCGCGAACGTGGGGTCCTCATGGAGCGCACCGCACCCCATCTGGTGCGCGCCCAGCCGTTCGTGCTGCCCCTCACCCCGCTGGTCTCCCGCCCTCAGGCCGCCCTGGCCTGGGCGGGCTTCCGCGCCGGCGACACCCTGCGCCTGGCGGCGCGCACGGCCCGGGCGACCCTGCCCGCACCGCGCAGGCTGTCCGCGGCGGAGACCCGCCACCTCGCCCCCGCGCTGCGCGGCGCCGGTTTGCGCGGAGGCCTGCTGTCCTGGGACGGCCGCGTCACCGACGACGCCCGCCTGGTCACCGCGATCGCCCGTACGGCCGCGGCCCACGGCGCCCGGATCCTGACGCGCGTCCGGGCGCTGGAACTCACCCGCTCCGGTGCCCGGATACGCGACGAACTCACCGGCGAGGAGGGCGAGATCAGGGCCCGCGCCGTGATCAACGCGTCCGGCGTATGGGCGGGCGGCCTGGTGGACGGCGTCCGGATACGGCCCTCGCGCGGAACCCACCTCGTCCTGCGCACGGAACACCTCGGCACGCTCCCGGCCGGCCTGCACATCCCGATCCCCGGCGAGACCAACCGCTTCGTCCTCGTCCTGCCCCAGGGCGACGGCCGCACCTATGTCGGACTCACCGACGAACCCGTCGGCGACGACATCCCCGACACCCCCGAGGCACCCGAGACCGACATCGGCTTCCTCCTCGACGTCCTGGGCTCGGCCCTGGACATCCCCGTCCACCGCCACGACGTGGTCGGCGCCTTCGCCGGACTGCGCCCCCTGCTGGACACCACCCCGGCCGCGGGCTCCGGCGCGCCGGCCGGCACCGCGGACATCTCCCGCAAGCACGCGGTGCTCACCTCACCCGACGGCGTGATCACCGTCGTCGGCGGCAAGCTCACCACCTACCGGCGCATGGCCGAGGACGCCGTCGACACCGCGGCCGCCACCCACGGCCTGACCTCGAAGCCCTCCCCCACCGCGGCCCTCCCGCTGATCGGCGCCGCGGCACCGCACCTGCTCAGCACCCTCCGTGCCCCCCGCCGCCTCATCCACCGCTACGGCGCCGAAGCCCCCGCCGTCCACGCCCTCGGCACACAGGACCCCCGCCTCGCCGAGCCCGTCCTCGACGGCCACCCGGTCACCCGGGCGGAGCTGCTGTGGGCCGTACGCCATGAAGGCGCCCTCGACACCGCCGACCTCCTCGACCGCCGCACCCGCATAGGACTCGTCCCGGACGACCGCGCCACCGCGCTGGACACCGCCCGCGACCTGCTGTCGAGGGAGGGCGAGGCAGCGCTCTGACGACCCCGTCAAGGGGCGTGCGTCCGGTGCGTGAGGCGTTCGGTCGGCGGGTCGGCGGGTCGGCGGGAGGAGTCGGCATGAGCCCCTCCAGGTCTGCCGCCGGCGGAAGCGCGGTCACGGCATCGGTCACAGGCCGTACGTGTAGAGAGTGGCCCGCTCACTGCCGTTGTTCTTTCCGTTGCCCGGCCGGACAGTCATCCGTTCTGGCCGTGCCTCTGTCCCGGATCCAGGTCGCTGTGTCCCCACACGACATACGTGGTCGTCTCATTGCCTTCGCGACCTCGCCCATCCCCCCGCGTCACGCCAACACCGCAAGCAGAAACCGACGTTGTCGTGACCGATGCGGATGACGTCGTCGATGCGGTAGATGCCCGGGGGAACGGACCGTGCCTCCGCCGAGAAGACCCGCGCGCTCGACGGCCCGGTTGATGGCGGGCGCCGCGTCGGCCGAGCCGTCGGGGCGGGCCCCGAAGTCACGGACGTCCGCGACGACGCGACGACGCGACGACGCGGGAACCGGCTGCTCCCGCCCGCGTGACCGGAGCGGCCGACGAAGGTATCTGCGGATGGGTGTAGGGACTGGAGCAGAACTCCCGTCACAGCGGCGCGACTTGGGCGTGACGCGCGGGGGCGGCCGTCGCGCTGCCGCTGAGGACGGTGCCACCGGCTGCCGTCGCGGCCGCGCCGAGTGCGCCGCCGAGCACCGCACGACGGCCTGGTCGTCTGTCTGAAGTCATGCGCTGGATCTGCCTTCCCGTGAGGTGAACGCGGATCGTCCCGGACGGCACGGACATGCGGTCCATACGGTTGTCCGCGGGCTGGTTCGGCGACGGGCGAGGGCCGAGGGTGCGTCAAGGTCTCCGACCGACTCTCCGACCGGCCTTCCGACCGACACCGCGTTCATCCACCGGGACGCCGCGATCACGACGAGCGCCGTGCGCGCCGGAACAGCGCTACAGCCTGCGCCTGGCTCTATAGCCTGCGCCTGTGACCCAAAGCCACAGCCGGACCGACGCCTCTCATCCCCACGGACTGCCCGACCATCAAGCGCTCCTCGACGCCACCGACTGGGCCTCGCTCACCACCGCGTCCGGGACGGGTGAGTCGCTGCCGGCGGCGCTGGTACGCCTCCTCGACCCCGACCCGGCCGTCAGGGCGGACGCCGTCGTCGAGGCGCTCAGGCCGGTCACCCACCAGAACAGCATCTACGAAGCCACCGTGCCCGTGGCGCTGTACGTCGCGGCGGTCCTCAACCACCCGGCCACCGCAACGGGCGAGGTCGGCCAGGAGGCCGGCCGGCCACCCCGCCGCCCCACCCGTGCGGCGCTGCTGGACTGGCTCGGCGACACCGCCTACGACGCCGACGACGAATGCTTCGCCATCAGCACGCGCACGTGGGGCGGCGGGTACCTCGACGACGACCCGGACATGCGCGCCTTCCGGGACCTGCGCCCGGCACTCTTCTCCGCCGTCCACCCGCTCCTCGACGACGAGGACACGGCCGTACGCGACGCGGCCCTCGTCGCCGCCGTCCCCCTCTCGGAGCACCCCGCCCTCACCGCGCACCGAGACGACCTGGCAGGTCACGCCCGCCGTCTGCTGGCCACGAGCACCGACCGCCACAAGCGCCGCCGCATCCTCGAAGCACTCACAGCGTGGGGCCACGGCACCAGCGGCCTGGAGAACGCGGACGACGTCGCCGCCCGTGAACTGCGCGCCCGTCGGGTCGCCGAGCGCGGGGCCTGGACGGGCGGATACAGCGAAGACCCACCGTTCTGACGGGCTCCGCCGCCGCGCGGCACCCTGTGACACGGACGAACGTGGCCCGCCCCACCCCCCTCGCTCCCGTCCTGGCGCGTCGGTGATCCACATGGGACGGCGAGCCGTGCTAAGATACTTGTGTTGTAGTTGTGGTACCCATGAACTCATGTGCGCCTGACGGGAACGACTCCTTCAGGCGCATTAGTTTTTCCGGCGTCTCCGGATGGGGCCTCTCTGCCTACAGAAGGAGAATGTCATGGCACAGGGAACCGTGAAGTGGTTCAACGCCGAAAAGGGTTTCGGCTTCATCGAGCAGGACGGCGGCGGCCCCGACGTCTTCGCCCACTACTCGAACATCGCGACGCAGGGCTTCCGTGAGCTCCAGGAGGGCCAGCGGGTCTCCTTCGACGTCACGCAGGGCCAGAAGGGCCCGCAGGCGGAGAACATCGTCCCCGCCTGATCACCGGACGCGTATCCGCGAACCGGGGTCCGCACCATCATGGTGCGGACCCCGGTTTCTGCTGTTTCCAGAGAGGCAGTCAACCGCATGGCCCGCAGGTTCCAGAAGCCGAACCGTCGCTCCTCGTCACCCCGCCCCGCCCCGTCGCCGTCCACGGAATTCCAGCTGCCGGAAAGCACGACACCCGGACTTCCCGCCGTCGACGACTTCGCCGACCTGGACATGCCTGCGGCGCTGCTGAAGACCCTCGCCGCCCAAGGCGTGACCACCCCGTTCCCCATCCAGGCCGCCACGCTGCCCAACTCCCTCACGGGCCGTGACGTGCTGGGGCGTGGACGCACCGGCTCCGGCAAGACCCTCGCGTTCGGGCTGGCGCTCCTGGCCCGTACGGCCGGACAGACCGCGGAGCCCAAGGCACCCCTCTCCCTCGTGCTGGTGCCCACCCGTGAACTCGCCCAACAGGTGACCGACGCGCTGAGTCCCTACGCCACGGCGGTGAACCTCCGGCTGGCCACCGTGGTCGGCGGGCTGTCCCTCACCAAGCAGGCAGCCGCGCTCCGGCGCGGCACCGAGGTGCTCGTGGCGACTCCGGGCCGGCTGAACGACCTCGTGGAACGCGGGGACTGCGTGCTCGACAGCGTCCGCATCACGGTGCTGGACGAAGCCGACCAGATGACCGACATGGGCTTCCTGCCGCAGATCACCAAGCTGCTCCGGCAGGTACGGCCCGACGGGCAGACCATGCTCTTCTCGGCCACCCTGGACCGGAACATCGACCGCCTGGTGCAGCAGTTCCTCACCGACCCCGTGGTGCACTCCGTGGACCCGTCCGCGGGGGCGGTGACCACCATGGAGCACCACGTCCTGCACGTCCTGGACGAGACCGACAAGAAGGCCGTCACCACGCGCATCGCCGCCCGTGACGGCCGGGTCATCCTCTTCCTCGACACCAAGCGGTCCGCCGACCGGCTCGCCAAGCGGCTTCTGGCCGTCGGTGTCCGTGCGGCCGCGCTGCACGGCGGCCGCTCCCAGCCGCAGCGCAACCGCGTCTTGGATCAGTTCAAGAACGGCCAGGTCACCGCGCTGGTGGCGACGAACGTCATGGCCCGTGGCATCCACGTGGACGACCTCGAACTGGTCGTGAACGTGGATCCGCCCACCGACCACAAGGACTATCTGCACCGGGGCGGTCGCACGGCCCGCGCCGGCGGCTCGGGCAGCGTGGTCACGCTGGTCCTGCCCGACCAGAAGCGGGACGTCACCCGGCTCATGTCGGACGCGGCCATCCGCCCGCAGACCGTCCGCATCACCTCGAGCGACCCGGCGCTGACCACCATCACCGGTGCCCGCGAGCCTTCCGGTGTGCCCGTCACCATCGAGGTCCCTGCGCCTGCGCAGCCGGAGACGTCCCGCCCGGGGCGCGGCACCAGCGCCGGGGCCGGGGCGCGGTCCGGCCGTCGGCGTCGAAGCGCCGGCGGGGCCGGAGCGGCGGGCGCCAGCGCCGAGACGGCGGAGCGGGGTTCGGGACGTCGTACCAGGGCCGGGGCGGCAACGGCCGGCGACGCGTCCGCACCCGGCGGACGCGGTTCGGGCCGCCGGACGCGCGCCGACAGGGCCACCACCGGCGGTGGCGCCGGCGGTGTCACCGGTGCGGCCGCCCGCGGCTCCGGCCGACGGGGCACAGCCGACGCCACGGCCGATGCGGCGACCGCCGGTAAGGGTGGCCGCGGGTCCGGTCGACGGACATCGACCGACGCGGCGACCGGTAAGGCCACGGGTAAAGCGACCGGGCAGGGTGCCCGCGGCTCCGGCCGACGGGCGGCGGGCGACGCGGCCGTGAACGGCGCCGGCCGCACCGGGGGCCCCGCCGCAGGCCGCGGATCCGGCGGCCGGGGCGGCCGAGGCCGAGGCTCTTCGGCCGCCTAGCCCGACATCGGGCGGCGCGCGGAAGTAGCTCTCACCAGGCTCTCACCAGGCCCGGCCCGGTGCGGTCGGCATGGTCCGGCGGCGGGGTTCCCACCCGGCCGCCGGACCATGCTGCGTGTACGTCTATGTCCCCGCCGCCGCATTCCGGTGGGCCGCGGCTCGCGCCGCGTCTTCCGCCCGGCCGCAATCGGCAGTCCCTCGTTTCCCCCACCCAACACGCGGGCACCGCCCCGCTCCGGAGCAGACGGCTCGGCGCCTCGCCTCAGGCGGCCCCCGCCTTCACCGCCTCGCCTTTGAAGAAGGTGTAGTGGAAGGTGCCGTTCTCGTCCGTCGTGCGGTGCAGGTCGGTGATCCCCCGGTCCCAGTCCCCGGCGGTCATCAGACCGGCCTCCAGTGCCTGGTCACGTACGGACGCGATCATGTCGATGAAGGTGTTCCTGGTGAAGCCGCCGACCAGCGCGGGCCGGGAGCTGTCGGCGTACACCGTGCGCGGACGGACCGTCACCCGCTCGTATCCGGCGGACGTCAGCAGCGGGTGAAGCTGGCGGCCGATCAGCGCGTTGCCGCCCGCGGCGGACTGGAGCCGGACCTGGCAGTCGATCGCCGCGCGGGCGTGGGCGCTGTCGGGGTGGAAGAACGCCGACCCGTGATCGCCCTCGATCACGGTGAGGGTGCCGCCGGGGCGCAGGAGGCGGCGCAGGGCCTTCAGCGCCTGCTGCGGGGCCGTCAGGTGCTCCAGGACGAAGCAGACGAAGAGGTGGTCGAACGACGCCTCGGGGAAGGGGAGTTCGAACAGGTCCGCCCGGAGCCAGCTCACCCGGGCGGTCGGGGCCTGCGCCAGCACCCGGGTCCTGGCCTCGGCGAGCGACGCCGCGGAGATGTCCACCGCGACGAATTCGGCGTCCGGGCTTCCCGCCACCAGATGCACGGTCTGCGCTCCGACACCGCAGCCGACCTCCAGGACCCTGCTTCCCGCGGGATAGGACGTTCCGGAGTGGAGCAGGGCGGCGAGAGTGTCGGCCTGGTCGCCGAGGCGGCGTGCCTCGTGTTCGGAGTAGCCGTGGACGTAGGAGAGGGATGTGGTCATGGGGTGAGTCTTGTCGGTGCAACGGCCCGGTGGACAGGGCCAATCGAGAGGCGACGTACAGGTCCACTCGGCGAGGGCTCCGGCGCGCGCCGCTTCGTCGTTCTGGCGTACCGCTCAGCCTCTGCCGCGCTGTGAGGCTCGTGCCGCGCCGAGGAGGACGAGTCCGCAGGCCGCCACGAGGAGCCAGCCGGGCCGGGACGCGGTGGCGAGTGCGGCAGGCGCCGAACCCGCGACCAGGCCCCCGGCGACGGCGATCCCGACCGCCGCGCCGACCTGGCGTGCGGTGGAGGTGATCGCCCCTGCCACGCCCGCCCGGGACGGCGGCAGACCGCTGACGGCGGTATGGGTGAGGGGGGCGTTGGCAAAGCCGAACCCGACGCCGATGAGCAGGTGGGCGAACAGGATCAGCGTCATGTGCGTGTCCGTGCCGAGGGCCGTCAGGCACAGGCCGCCGGCCGTGGTGAACCCGCCCGCGAGAATCAGCGGACGCCGTGGCCCGAGGCGTCCCACCAAGGCCCCTGACCAAGGAGCGCACAGAGTGGCACCGAGTGCCATGGGCAGGGTCACGGCGCCGGTCGCGAGCGGTGTCCAGCCACGGGTGTGCTGGAAGTAGAGGGTGTTGAGGAACAGGGTCACGTTGAGGGCGACGAACACCGCCATGGCGCCGAGCACGGCCGTGGCGAACGGCGGTCGGTGGAAGAGGCGGAGGTCGATCAAGGGTTCGCCGCGGCGCAGCTCCACCCGGACGAATCCGGCCGTCGACGCCGCGGCCAGGGCGTAGCCCGCGAGGGCGACGGGTGAGGCCCAGCCGATGCGGGGGCCTTCGATGAGCAGGCCGACGACCAGGCACAGGACCGCGCTGAGGAGGATCTGGCCGGGCAGGTCGAGGCGCCGGGCGCGCTCTCCGCGGGACTCCGGCACCACCAGGGCGACCAGGACGAGGGCGGCGCAGACGACCGGCGCGTTGATCCAGAACACCGAGCGCCAGCCGAACGCGGCGATGAGTGCCCCACCGGTGACCGGGCCCGCCGCCATGCTGAGCCCGAAGACCGACGCCCACAGGCCGATCGCCCGGGCCCGTTCCCGGGGGTCGGACATCGCGTTCACCACGATCGCCAGCGCCACGGGGCTCAGCATCGAGGCCCCGACCCCCTGGACGGCCCGGGCGGCGACGAGCACACCGAGCGAGGGGGCGAGGGCGCAGGCGAGGGAGGCCAGGCCGAAGACGATCAGTCCGCACCGGAAGATCCGGCGGCGTCCGAAACGGTCCGCGAGGGCGCCGGAGACGATGAGCAGGCCGGCCAGGGCCAGGGTGTAGGCGTCGACGGCCCATTCCAGGCCGCGGGTGCCCACGCCGAGCCCCTGCCCGATGGCGGGCAGGCCGACATTGACGATGGTGGTGTCCACGCCCACCAGGAACATGCTGAGCGCGCAGACGGCCAGTACCGTCCAGCGCCGGCGCACGCTCAGCGGGGAGGGTGGAGCGGCCGGGGAGGGTGCAGCGGCCGGGGAGGTCGCGGTGGTCACGGTGGGTGCCCCTTCGGTACGGGATCGGACACCGCCCAGACTCGGGCCGGGGCAGGGCCCTGACCCAGCGTCTTTGCGGAGACCGCAAAACGACCGGGCAAAATGGCCGTATGGACGCCGAACTCGCGGAACTCCTCGACAGCATCGGGCCACGGCTGCGCGCGCTGCGGCACGACCGAGGCCTCACCCTCGAAGCCGTCGCGGAGGACACCGGGATCTCCGTGAGCACGCTCTCACGTCTGGAGTCGGGGCTACGGCGCCCGACACTCGATCTGCTCATCCCGCTCGCCCGCGCGCACCGCGTCGCCCTGGACCAGCTGGTGGCCGCTCCGGCCACGGGTGATCCCCGGGTCCATCTGACCCCGAGGCGGCGGGAACACGGGAGCGTCCTCGTACCGCTGACGCAGTATCCGGGCCGGGTCCAGGTCTTCAAGCAGGTGCTCTCCCACCGCGAACCGCGCCTGGTGACCCACTCCGGGTACGAATGGCTCTACGTGCTCGCCGGCGAGTTGCGCCTCATCCTCGGGGGGCGCGAACTCGTCCTGCGGCCCGGCGAGGTCGCCGAGTTCGACACGAGCGAACCGCACTGGTTCGGCCCCTCCGGCCCCGAAGCGGTGGAGATCCTGCACCTGTTCGGCCCCCACGGCGACCAGGCCCAGGTCCGCACCGGCCCGTCGGCGAACGACTGAAGGATCCTCGCCCCTACCTCATGACCACCGCACTCATCGTCGACGACCACGGTCTCCGCGTCACCGTGCGGGCGGAGCCGATGACTCTTGCCCGGGCGCCTCGGGTGCCTCTGGTGCCTCGGCAGTCGTGGTCGACGGGGCGACGGGGCTGTCGGACGTCGTGCCCGACGGCGCCCCTCCGCCGACGAGCAGGACCAGGACGGTCATGACGGCGGTGCCGGCACCCACGGCGCCGACCATGTCCCCTCTGCTCACGGAGCCGGTGCCGGTCCGGGTGTGCCGGTAGACGAGACAGCCCACGAGCGCGCCCAGAGCAAGGATCGCGACCCCCAGGGGGTCGATGTGCACAGTCATGGGTCCTCCTGGCCTGACGGGCCTGCGCTCCCCACCGCCGACGGGTGGGTACCGTTTCCGTGCCCACCACCGCTGTGGCGGGTGTGCACACCAAGGTGCCCTGGGCCACCGCCGGTTCGGACGGCCGGCGATCGGTTCAGCACGATTTCGGATGCGGCACGCCCGCACTCGGACGCGATGGCATGCTGCTGGACGGTTCTGGACGGTACTGGACATGCGGGGAGTGCTCGTGGGGAAGCCGGGGGTCTTCAAGAGGCCGCAACTGGAGGACGGGCCGTTACACGACCTCAACGAGGCCCTGCACACGCTTCATCTGTGGGCCGGCCGCCCTTCCTTGAGCGAGATGTACGCCGCTCTCAGCGCCGAGGCCAGGAAGAAGATCTCCCGCAGCACCCTGCACGCCGCGTTGACCGGAGCCGCCCTGCCCCGGCGTGACACCGTCGACGCGCTGGTCGAGATCCTGGGCACGAGAGCACGCACCACCACGCCCGAGGATCAGCTCTTGCGCTTCGATGCCCTGTGGCAGCGGGCCGCGCTGGCGAGCGTCCCGGACGACGCGCTCCTCGCGCTTCCGACCATCAGTGTGCAGAACACGCCTCTCGATCTGCCCTCGCTGATCAAGCAGTACATGAGCGACGGCGTGCGGGACAGCGACCAGGTGTTCGCCCTGCTCCTGCTCGAAGCCCTCAAGGACGGCGCGGCCGAGGAGCGGCAGGACCGGGCCCTGGACCTCCTCCGTTTCCTCGTGGCGGACCGACTCGCCCAGCTCCAGGCCCCGCCCTCCCCCGCCGCGATAGACGGCCCCGATGACGACGTCATCGACGCGGACATCGTCGACTGATCCGTGCGTCGCTGCGACAGATCCCTGCCCGGCCCTCCCCTCGGATTGACGTATGCCGCGTCAGCGGACCTTCTCGCGCCGGAACCGCCGTGCGGCGGGCCGCGTCGAGGCCGTGGTGCCTCCTGCCGCGGCGCGGGCCGGGGCGTCCGGGAGGGTGAAGGCGAAGACCGAGGTCACCGCGGCGATCACGGCCAGGGCGAGATAGGCGTGCTGGTAGGCGCTGATCGGCGGATGCGCGGCGGCCGCCGCGGGCGTGCTCAGGACCAGCACCGTGGTCACGGCCGCCGGCGCGAGCGCGCCGCCGGTCTGGCGTACCACGGTGTTGAGCGTGGAGGCCTGGGCCAGGTCCTCGCGGGCGATGTTCGCGAGCGAGGCCACCGTCGTCGGCATGAAGACCCCGCCCATCGCGACGCCGAGCAGGAACATGTAGGCACGGAAGGTCCACAGGCCGGTGTCCTCGTCGCAGGTGGCGAACAGCAGGAGGACCACGCTGACGCCGGCCAGGCCGCACCCGACGATGATCCGGGGACCCACGCGGGCGTAGAGGACGCCGGCTATCTGCACGGTCAGCAGGACACCGAAGGCCTCGGGGAAGGTGCTGGTGCCGGACTCCAGGGCGGTGCGGCCCTGGGCCTGCTGAAGGAAGAGCGGACCGAGGTACATGGCGCCGAGGATCGGGATCAGGCCGACGAGGTTGATCAGGTTGGTGTCGCGGAAGAGCCGGTCCGCGAAGAGACGGAGTTTCAACAGCGGTTCGGCGGTGCGCAGTTCGAAGGTGACGGCGGCGGCGAGGAGAACCGCGCCGAGGATCAGGGCGGTGACCACGGCGACGGACGACCAGCCGCGGTTGGGGCCTTCGCAGATGCCGAACATCGCGGCGCCCAGTCCCGCCGCGCTCAGCAGCAGGCCGGTCAGGTCGAACCGGCCGGGCAGCCGGCCGCGGTGCTCCGCCAGGAACAGGACGCCGAACAGCACGACCGGGATACCGACGGGCAGGTTGACGTAGAAGACCCAGCGCCAGGACAGATGGTCCACGAGCAGCCCGCCGAGGACGGGAGCCGCCGCCGGGGCCATCTGCTGCGGGATGATCATGTAACGGGAGATCCGCACCTGGTTGGAGGAGTTGAAGGTGGCGAAGAGCAGGGCCGCCGAGGCCGGGAACAGCACACCGGCGGACAGCCCCTGAACCGCGCGGAAGGCGACGAGCTGGGCCAGGTCGGCGGCCGCGCCGCAGAGCAGTGACGAGCCCAGGAAGGCGGCGAGCGCGGTGAGCAGGACGCGTTTGCCGCCGAACCGTTCGACCAGCCAGGCGGAGGCCGGAATGGCCATGGCCAGGCAGACCGGGTAGACCACGACGACTCCGTCGAGGGCGGCCGTGGTCAGCTGGAACTGGCGGGCGATGGAGGGCAGCGCCACGGTGGTGATCGCCCCGTCGACGATCGCGATGAACGTCACGCTGACGCACATGACGGGGACGACCAGCCGCTGGCTGAGCGGGAAGGGACGGGCGGGCAGGCGGGGACGACGTGTGAACGACACATGCTGAGCATACTCACTATGTGGATGCTCATAGAATTGGGTTTTCCGGAAACATGGGGAGCAGCAATGGCAGTGCAAGGCAGCAGCGACGTCCTGGTCGACGAGCTGTACGAGACGACCCAGCAGCTGCGCCAGTTCGTGGAGGCCCGACTCCGGCTCGGCGGCGCGTCCGTCGCCCGCCTGCGCGCCATGCGGATGCTCGCGCGGGCGGAGCGGCCCTTGCGGATGCGGGACCTGAGCGAGCTGACGGGCATCGCGGCACGGACCGCGACCAGCATCGTCGACAGCCTGGAACGCGACGGCCTGGTCGAGCGCCTGCCCCACCCGCACGACCGCCGCGCGTTCCTGCTGCGCCTGACCGACGAAGGCCTGAAGTGCCACCGCGAGGCGGAAGAGGTGGACCGCCTGGCGCTCGCCGAGGCGACGGCCGGGCTCGGCGCGGAGGACCGCGCCCAACTCCGGGCCCTGCTCACCCGGATCCGCGAAGCCACGTCCTGACGGCGGCCGGCGCAACCCGCCCCGGCGTCATCCACTGAACACCGTCGCCGTGTCAACACCCCCTCAGCGTGCACAACTTGCAGGAATTCCCGTGTCCGAGGGCTTGCCGTACCCCTGAAGTCATCATTTAAATCAAGTCGTGAACTAAGTAGTGTGCCCGCTTCGTCGCTCGCTCCACCTCCCGCACCCGCACGACTGTCACGGCACGGCTCCCGTTCGCGTCCATCCTTCATCGCATCCGCAGGGGAACATGGCATGAGACTCAGATCCTTGGGTGTCGCGCTCGCCAGTACGGCAGCGCTGATCACTCTCCCCGTCCTCGGTCCACCGTCGGCCGCGGCGGCCGACGCCAACCTGTCGCAGGGCAGACCGGCCGCGTCGTCCTCGACCGAGAACGCCGGCACGCCCGCGGCCGCCGCGGTCGACGGCGACACGGGGACCCGCTGGTCCTCGGCCGCGACCGACGACCAGTGGTTCCAGGTCGACCTCGGGGCCACCGCCTCGATCAACCAGGTCGTCCTCGACTGGGAAACGGCCTACGCCACGGACTACAAGATCCAGGTCTCGCCGGACGGCGGCTCCTGGACCGATCTGCGGACGGTCACCGGCGGGGACGGCGGCACCGACACGCTCACCGTCTCCGGCCAGGGCCGCTACGTCCGCATGCAGGGAGTCCACCGGGCCACCCCATGGGGCTACTCGCTCTGGGAGTTCGAGGTGTTCGGGACCGCCGGCGGACCCCAGCCCGGCACCTGCGGCACCGCCGACTCCGCGCAGGGCAAGGCCGCTTCCGCCTCCTCGACGGAGAACGCCGGCACCCCCGCGTCCGCCGCCTTCGACGGCAATGACTCCACCCGCTGGTCCAGCCAGGCGTCCGATCCCCAGTGGCTGCGGGTCGACCTCGGCTCGGTCCAGGATCTGTGCAAGGTCGATCTGAACTGGGAAGCGGCGTACGCCAGGGACTTTCAGATCCAGGCCTCCGCCGACGGCCAGAACTGGAACACGCTGAAGACCGTCACCGGCGCCACCGGAGGACGGGCCTCCTACGACGTCAGCGGCTCGGGTCGCTACGTCCGCGTCCTGGGGACCGCTCGCGCGACCGGCTACGGCTACTCCCTGTGGGAGGTCGCCGTCCACACCGGGTCCGGTGGCACGCCCCCGGTCGAGGGCGGCGGGGACCTGGGCCCGAACGTGATCGTCGTGGACCCCTCCACGCCCGACCTCCAGCAGAAGTTCGACCAGGTCTTCACCCAGCAGGAGTCCGCGCAGTTCGGGAGCGGGCGCTACCAGTTCCTCCTCAAGCCGGGCACCTACAACGGCATCAACGCCCAACTCGGCTTCTACACCTCGATCTCGGGACTCGGGCTGAACCCCGACGACACCCAGATCAACGGCGACATCACCGTGGACGCGGGCTGGTTCAACGGCAACGCGACACAGAACTTCTGGCGCTCGGCGGAGAACCTCGCGATCACGCCGTCCAACGGCACCGACCGCTGGGCCGTCGCGCAGGCCGCGCCGTTCCGCCGTATCCACGTCAAGGGCGGCCTCAACCTCGCGCCCAACGGCTACGGATGGGCCTCCGGCGGCTATATCGCCGACTCGAAGATCGACGGTACGGTCGGCCCGTACTCGCAGCAGCAGTGGTACACCCGTGACAGCTCGGTCGGGGGCTGGACCAACGGTGTGTGGAACATGACGTTCACGGGTGTCCAGGGCGCCCCGGCGACCAACTTCGACACCGGCCCGTACACCACGCTGGACACCACGCCGATCTCCCGCGAGAAGCCGTTCCTCTACCTCGACGGCAACGACTACAAGGTCTTCGTCCCCGCCAAGCGCACCGGTGCCCGCGGCGTGTCCTGGCCCGCAAACGCCGGCGGGACCTCGCTCCCGCTGAGCCAGTTCTACGTCGTCAAGCCCGGTGCGACGGCCGCCACCATCAACACCGCGCTCGCCCAGGGCCTCAACCTGCTCTTCACACCCGGCGTCTACCACCTCGACCAGACGATCAACGTCACCCGCGCCGACACGGTGGTGCTCGGACTGGGCCTGGCCACGCTCATCCCCGACGGGGGCATCGACGCCCTGCACGTGGCGGACGTGGACGGCGTGCGGCTCGCCGGATTCCTCATCGACGCCGGTTCCTCGAACTCCGACACGCTGCTCCAGATCGGCCCCGCCGGCGCGGGCGCGGACCACTCCGCCAACCCGACCACCATGCAGGACGTGTTCATCCGCATCGGCGGCGCGGGCCCCGGCCTGGCGACGAACTCCGTCGTGGTCAACAGCGACGACGTCGTCATCGACCACACCTGGATCTGGCGCGCCGACCACGGCGAGGGCGTCGGCTGGGAGACCAACCGGGCCGACTACGGGCTGCGGGTGAACGGCGACGACGTCCTCGCCACCGGCCTGTTCGTCGAGCACTTCAACAAGTACGACGTCCTGTGGAACGGCGAACGGGGCCGCACGATCTTCTTCCAGAACGAGAAGGCCTACGACGCCCCCAACGCCGCCGCCATCACGCACGACGGCATCGTCGGCTACGCCTCCTACAAGGTCGCCGACACGGTGAACGTGCACGAGGCGTGGGGTCTGGGCAGCTACTGCAACTACACGTCCGACCCCACCATCGTGCAGCACCACGGCTTCCAGGTACCCGTCAAGACAGGCATCAGGATGCACAGCCTCCAGGTGATCTCCCTGGGCGGCAAGGGGCAGTACGCCCACGTCATCAACGACACCGGGGCGCCGACCTCCGGCACCGACACCGTCCCGTCCAAGATCACACAGTTCCCGTGACCCGGGGCGGGTGATCCGCCTCCTCCGACAGGGACGTGCTGCGGGCGGTCATTCCCGGCCCGCGGCACTGTCCTGTCACAATTTCGTGAAGTTGATCCACTTTTCGAACAGGCCCTACGCTGCCGGTCGGTGGCCCGGCTGTGGCCGGACGCGGACGCTGCGGGAGTGGGTGGGCACGAGGTGCGCGGGGAACGCAGGCCGGGACCAGTGCCGGAGGCGACCGCGCCCGCGTCCGGGGGCGGCGCCCGGCCGGCGTTGCTGGGGCGCGACGACCACCTGCGCGCCGTACGCCTCCATGTCGAGCGGGCGGGCACCGGCCACGGTGGTCTGCTGCTGATCACCGGCGAGGCCGGCATCGGCAAGACTTCCCTCACCGGGTGCGTGGTCCGCGAGGCGCGGAGCGAGGGCATGGCCGTCCTGCGCGGATCGTGCTGGGACGCCGACGGCACTCCCGGGTACTGGCCGTGGACGCAGATCGTGCGCGGCCTGCGCCGGTCCGCGCGGGCGCAGACGTGGCAGGCCGCGTCGGACGCGGCCGGAGCCGCGTGGCGGGTGCTGCTGGGCGGTGGGGCCGAGGCGGAGGAGGCCGACCGGTTCCAGCTGTTCGACGCGGTGACGACCCTGCTGGTCACCGCCGCGCAGCACCAGCCGGTGCTGGTCGTCCTGGAGGACCTGCACTGGGCCGACCTGGCGTCGGTCGCCCTGCTGGAGTTCGCGGCCCAGCACATGTCCCTGGAGCGGGCGCTGATCGTGGCGACGTGCCGGGATCTGGAGCTCGAGCGGCCGGACCACCCCTTGCGCGACCGGTTGCGGTCGCTCATGACCCGGGCCACGACACTCGCGCTGACGGGCCTGGGGGCTGCTGACATCGCCGAGTTGATGCAGCGTACGGTGGGCAGGGCGCCGGACGGCACGCTCGTCGCCGAGGTCCTGCGCCGGACGGGTGGCAATCCCTTCTTCGTCCAGGAGACGGCCCGTCTGTGGGCGGGCGGTCACGAGGTGACCGGGATGTCGCCGGGCCTGCACGCCTCCCTCCAGCAGCGGCTGGGCCTGCTGGACGATCCGGTGGCGGCCTGTCTCGCCGCCGCGTCGGTGCTGGGGCGGCGGTTCCACACCGACACGCTGGCGAGTGTCACCGGCGCCTCGCCGGGTCAGGTCCGCCGTTGGCTGGCTCAGGCCGCGGACGCCCAACTGGTGGAGCAGGAACCGTCGGGACGGGCGTTCTTCAAGCACGACCTGGTGCGCGAGACGCTGTACGGCGGCCTGGACGCGCAGCGCGCCCGCCGACTGCACGCGGCCGCCGCACGGGCGCTGCGCGACACGGCGGCGCTCCCGGAGGTGACGCTTCCGGTGGAGCTGGCCCGCCACGCCCATTTCGCCTTCGAGGAGCTGGAGCGCGACGAGGCGGTGGACCTGCTGGTGTCCGCGGCGCGCCACGCGGAACACCGCATGGCGCACGAGGAGGCGGCCGGACACTACGGTCGCGCCCTGGACCGCCTCGGTGACGCGGCCCCTGCGCGGCGCGTGCTGCTCGGGCTCGACCTCGGGCTGGCGCTCCAGCTGTGCGGTGAGCACGAGCGCTCCTGGGGCAGGTTCGCCGAGGCCGCCGATCTGGCGAGGGAGCTGGGCGAGCCGCTGCTGTTGGGGCGGACCGCGCTGTCCCTGTACGGCGCCGACGGGCGCGGGGACCTGGCGCTGCTGAAGCCGCGTGCCCTGCGCTGGGCGTACGAGCAGCTTGTCGCCGCCTCCGGGGCGGCTGCGGCCGCACGGGACACGGGAGCCCGTGGTCGAAGCCCCCACGGTGCGGCGCCGTCCCCGGACGACGGCGAACCACCGCTGTCCCAGTCCCACCTCGCCCGGCGTGTCGCGGCGGCGGTGGTGTCCGGCGCCCGTGCCGCGGGCGACGACGACACCCTGCACATCGGGCTGTGGGCGCGGCTCCAGGCGCAGTGGGGACCCCAGGCCGCGGGGGACCGACGGGCCCTGGCGGAGGAGCTCGTCGCGGTGTCCCGGCGCCGCGGCGACCGCTGGACGGAGCACGTGGCGATGTCCATGCGATGGGTCGCGGCGCTCGAATCGGACGATCCGCGGTTCCTGGAGGACTTCCACGCCATGGTGGCGGTGGCCGCCGCCGACGGCTCACTCCGGCTGCGCCTGAACTCCGTCATCGACCGCAGCGTCGTCCACGCCGTCACGGGCAGGTTCGCCGAGGCGGCGGAGCTGCTCGACACCTCGGACTCCCTGAGCGCCCAGGGCACCCAGGGCACCCAGGGCACCCAGGGCGGCAACTACTACCGGTACTTCGTCTCCCACCACCGCTGGACACTCCTCGTGACGCGGGGCAGGTTCGCCGAGGCGAGGCAGCTGCTGGACACCCTACGGAGCCAGCAGCACCCGTACGTCGAACTGGTGGAAGCCCTCACCGAGCTGGAGGCCGGTGAGCACCCGGGTGCGCCCGTCCCCCGGCCGGGCGCGGGAGCCGGCGGTGACACGGTGCTCCACCGCAGCGTCACCCCTCTGTGGCTGCGCTACCAGGCGACGGCGGCCGCCGCGTCGGGCGATCCCGCGTGGTGCGAGAACGCCCGCGCCGCTCTGGCCCCGTACGCGGGCCAGTGGCTGGTCTCCCTCTTCGGATGGGACGTCAGCGGCCCGGCGACCCTCTGGCTGGGCATCCTCGACGCGGCGCGGCAGCGGTGGGACTCCGCGGTCCACCACCTCACCGCGGCGCGTCGGTCGGCCGACCGGCTGCACGCGCTGCCCTGGTCGCTGCGGGCCGGCCTGGAACTGGCTTCCGCGCTCGCGGCACGGGGAGACCACGACGAGCGGTACGTCGCGGCTCTGCTGGAGGAGGCGGCGTCGCAGGCCCACCAGCTCGGTATGACGCATCTGCTCACCCGCGTCGAGCACCTGAGCAGCACCCGGCCTCCGGGCTCGCGGCCCGCCCACGAGGGCGCGGCCCCCGCCTACGAGTTCCGCCGCAACGGCGAGGTCTGGCGGCTGACCTACGAGGGCCGCACCGTGCACATGCCCGACGCGAAGGGCCTGCGGGACCTGCACAGCCTGCTGGGCCTGCCCGGCCGGGACATCGCGGCCGTCCGCCTGTTGAACCCGGACGACGACACCGTCGCCGCCGCGCAGGGCATGGGGGCCGACGAGATCCTGGACGACGAGGCCCGCCGACGCTACCGCCGCCACCTGGAGCGGCTGGAAGCGGAGATCGACCGGGCGGTCGAGCAGGGAGACGACCGGCGGGCGGCCGCCTACGACCGGGAGCGCGCCGCCCTCCTGGAGGAACTGCGCCGCCACGCCGGCCTCGGAGGCCGCCCCCGTCGTCTGGGCGACCCCCGTGAACGCGCCCGCAAGAACGTGACCGCCCGCATCCGTGACACCCTGCGCAGACTGGACGAACAGCACCCCGCTCTCGCCGCCCACCTGCGAAGCGCCGTCTCCACCGGAACGATGTGCCGCTACTCCCCCGGTCAGGAGATCCCTTGGCACCTGTGACCGGGCCGCGTCAGCGACGGTGACGGTGACGGTGGCTGTGTCCGTGAGGGTGTCAGTGATGGTGGCTGTGTCACAGGGGCTGCCAGTCGTGCCAGGTGCTGCCGGGCTCGTTCTGCCAGCGGTGGTGGACCCCGCCCGGGTTGTTGGCGAAGATCTCCAGCCGACCGTCGCGGTTGCGCAGGGCACGGACGAAGTAGCCCCCACCGCCGAAGCCCTGCCAGTCGCGCCACGCACCGGTCAGGTCGACCTGGTAGTTGTGCTGGAGAACCTCGTCGTTCAGGGCGAAGACCTCGACCCTCCCGTCGTGCGACTCGACCGTCGCCAGACGGGAGCCCGCCGGGCCACCCAGCGGCTGCCACTCGTGCCAGTCCCCGGCGGGGACGTTCTGCCAACGATGGTGCACACCCGAGGAGTTCGAGGCGAACACCTCCAGCCGGCCGTCGTGATTCCTGGCCACGGCGAGATGCTCCCCGCCGATGCCGAAGTCGACCCACTGCCGCCAGGTTCCGGCCAGATCGGTCTGACAGGTGTGGCGGAAGATGTCGTCGTTGAGGGCGAAGACTTCGATGCGTCCGTCCGATGCCGGTGCTGCCGCGAGCCGGGCGTTCGCGGGACCGCCCAGGGGCCGCCAGTCGTGCCAGGTCCCGCCGGGCGTGTTGTGCCAACGGTGGTGCACGCCCGAGCCGTTGGAGGCGAAGACCTCCAGCCGGCCGTCATCGTTGGTGGCGACCGCGAGGTGGTCCCCGCCGCCGCCGAAGCCGTACCAGTCGGCCCACTCCGCCGACACCTTCACCTGGTAGCGGTGCAGGAAGGTGTCGCCGTTCATCGCGAACAACTCCAGCCGCCCGTCAGGAGACGCGGACAGCGCGATGGTCGCCGACGACGGCCCGCCGAACGGCTGCCAGCCCGACCACGCACCTCCCGGCTGGTGCTGGTAGGTGTGGTAGATCTGGTCGATCGCGGCGTGGAAAACCTCCCCACGACCGTCCGCCGACATCCCCGCCGCCAGCCGCTGCCGACGATCGGGCACCACCGGGCCGTTCCACCAGCTCGTCTCCCTGCGGGCGCCGGCCCACGAGAAGCTGAAGTGGACATGGTCGGTGTGCGGGTTGGCGCCCCGGTAGGGCTGCCAGCCGGCGTCGGGACGGTTGGCCATCCAGATGCGCCGGTTCCAGATCATGTACATGATTCCGAAGCGGCGGGCGAGGGCGTGGGCGTTGCCGTGCCGGTCGGTGGCGAGGAGCCAGTCGATCAGCTCGTCGGCCTGGTGCCCCTGACTCCGGACGCTCACGCCCCAGTCCAAGGCGCGGCCCTCCTTGTGCTCGCTCTGTCCTCCGCTGCCGCACGCCCTGCTGATCCCCATGCTGCTCGTACCGGGGTAGGCGGCGAGCACCAGGTCGCGAAAGTCCAGCAGGCCGGGCTTGGCGTCGGGGTCGCAGGTGCGCTGTGGATCGTAGGACGCGTAGGGGTCGATGGCGGGGCCGAAATCGGGTGCGGTGGGTGCCATGCCGGGCTCCTTCAGCCTGGTCCCTCGCCCGCTGCGAGGGTCGTACCCCGTGGTGCGCGTGATCGGATCGCGCCGCCGCCAGATGCGATCGCGCGCCTTCTTGGTGACCGGGCCGTCCGGGTCCGGGCTCGCGTCCGATCAGGTCGCCTCCGGTGCGTCCACGCGCCGGGGCCGACGCCACGAGGAAGGCTTCCGTCGTGACGAATCGCAGAACTTTGCTTCGAGTGGCCGTGGTGACGACGGCGTGCGCGCTGACGCTCACCGCGCTGCCGTCCGCGCTGCCGTCCGCGCTGCCGTCCGCGCTCCTGTCCGCCCCTCCCGCCTCCGCCGACTCCGGCGTGACCGGCTCCACCGGCTCCACCGGCGAGACGGTGCGTACCGACGCGGGTCTGGTCCGCGGCACCCGGTCGGGCGCGCATCGGATCTTCCACGGCATCCCCTACGCGGCCGCCCCCGAAGGACGGCTCCGCTGGGCGCCGCCCCGGCCGGTACAGCCGTGGAAAGGGGTCAGGGACGCCACGAAGCCGGGTCCGCTGTGCCCGCAGGTGCCGTCGCAATACGCGCAGATCTCCAGCACGGAGGAGGACTGCCTGGTCCTGAACGTCACGACACCGCCCGCGTCGGACCGGCGGCGCGCCGCCCCCGTGCTCGTATGGATCCACGGGGACGGCTCCGTGGGCAGTGGCGGCCTGTTCGACGGGCGCCGTCTGGCCGAACGGGGCCTGGTGGTGGTCACCGTCAACTACCGTCTCGGTGTCTTCGGCGGCCTCGCCCTGCCAGGTCTGGAAGGGGCCGGAACCTTCGGCCTCCAGGACCAGCGGGCGGCTCTGACCTGGGTGCGGGACAATGCGCGGGCCTTCGGTGGTGACCCCGGCAACGTCACCGTGGCCGGCGTGTCCTTCGGCGCCTCCGCCGTCGCCGCGCATCTGACGTCTCCCGCTTCCCGGGGCCTGTTCCACCGGGCGGTCATGGCGAGCGGTGAGGCCACGATGGACATGCCGGCCGGCGCCATGGGACCCGGCGTACCGGGCTACCCGTGGTACGTCTGGCGGACCGGGCGCGAGATGGAGGACATCACCACCGAGATGACCTCGTCCCTCGGCTGCCGTGACGACCGTCCGGAACGCACCCTCGCCTGTCTGCGCGCCCTGCCCGTGCGCACGATCCTCAAGGTGCCGTACATCATGAACGCCTTCCAGGCGTTCGGGTACGGCAACCCCACCCTGCCCGAGCTGCCGCCCACGGCCCTGCGCTCGGGACGCTTCCACCATGTGCCCGTCCTGTCGGGCGCGACCCTCGACGAGCACCGCACGTTCGTCGGCATGCTGTACGACGCCGTGGGCAAACCCTTCACCGAGGCCGACTACGACCGTGCGCTGCGCACCGCGTTCGGCGAGTCCCTGGCGCGGCGCGTACGGGCCGAGTACCCGCCGTCCGCCTACCCGTCCCCCGGGCTGGCGTGGGCCACCGTGATCACCGACCGTATGTGGGCGCGCGGCACCCAGGCCCAGCACGAGGCGCTGGCCCGGCATGTGCCGGTGTACGCCTACGAGTTCGCCGACCGGGACGCGCCGATGTTCCTGCCGCTGCCGGGCGGGTTCGACTTCGGCGCCTTCCACGCCGGCGACATCCCGTACCTGTTCGAGGACGAGGCGGCCGAGCCGCTGTTCACCGCGGAACAGCGTCGTCTGTCGGCCACCATGACCGGATACTGGGCCGCCTTCGCCCACACCGGCGCACCCCGTGGTACGGGCCTGCCCGCCTGGCGCCCTTACCGCCCGGCCCTCGCCGGCCGCCCGTACACGCAGTCACTGGCGCCGCGGCGGATCGGGCCGGTCGACTACCACCGCGCACACAACCTCGGCTTCTGGGACCGGATGCCCTGACGGGGTGGGTCGTCTCAGCCCCCGGGGCGCCGAGGGGGCGGGCGAAGGGGCGGTTCGCCGATGCGCCGCAGCGCCGTCAACGCCGCCTACTGGACGGCGTCCTCCGCGTCGGGGCCGCAGCCGAGCAGGCTCAGCGCCACCCCGCGCATCGGCGCCTGGTGGCGGGCCAGCAGCAGAACCGTGTGCTGCTGCCTGGTGGTCGGAGTCCCGCCGCTCGGTGTGCGCGGGGGACGGGAACGCGGACCCGTAAACGCGGGGCGACAGCTCGGATCCGGTATCACTCACCGGACGTCACGCACGGGGATCTCGGGCGCGAAGTGGGCGACGGCGGTGACCAGGCGGTTCTTGTCCAGGCGCCATCCCGTCACGGCCCGTGAGGACATCGCGACGTCGGCCGGCACCGGAACGAGGTACTCCACGACGGCACGGGCCGTGGGGCCGTCTCCGGGGAGGGCCGGGGCGCCCGCTCTCCGGGTGACGCCGACATAGGGCAGGGACGCGTCGCCCGCGGCCTGGTGCCAGAGGACGAAGCCCGTGATGTCGGCCCAGGGCACATGGCCGGTGGTCGCCCCGTACCGGGCGGGGCTCCCGCCGAGGAGCACTCCCGTCTCATCCACGCGGAGCGCGACCTTGCGGCTCAGCGCCACGTACGCCATGAACAGGCCGCCCCCGCCGAACAGCGGCAGGCCCAGGATCCGGGCCAACGGCGGCATTCCCGGGAGCAGCAGGACGGCGGTGAAGACCGCGGAGACCGCTACGACCCCTACGGTCCTGCGGTCCCAGCCGTACCGTGCCTCGTACACCTGTGAGCTGCCTGTCGCCATGGCTGGATCATGGCAACAGGCGGGCCCTCGGGGGAAGTCCCGCGGCCCGTGGTGTTCAAGGAACCGAGGCGGGTCACTCGGACATCGTCTCCTGCCCTAATCTGACCCGCATGAACGCATCGGGGGACATGATCGACGGACGCTTCGAGCTGATGGAGCGGCTCGGCAGCGGAGGGATGGGTACGGTGTGGCGGGCCCGCGACACCGTGCTGGACCGGGACGTCGCCCTCAAAGCCGTACGCCCCGACGCGGAGGCCTCCCCCGCCGTCCGGGAACGCGTGCTGCGCGAGGCGAGGGCCCTGGCACGGCTCAACGATCCGCACGTGGTGACCGTCCATCAGATCATCGAGGCGGACCCGCATCCGTGGATCGTGATGGAGCTGGTGCCCGGAAAGTCACTGCAAGAACGCCTGTCCGAAGGCCCGTTGAGCCCTGCGGAGGCGGCCGGCGTCGGACGTCAGGTGCTCGCCGCGCTGCGCGCCGCCCACGCGGCCGGCATCCAGCACCGGGACGTCAAACCGGCGAACGTGCTGCTCCGCCCCGACGGCACCGCCGTGCTCACCGACTTCGGCATCGCCGCCCTGCAGGGCGCGACCGCGCTCACCGTCACGGGTGAACTCGTCGGCTCCCCCGAGTACATGGCCCCCGAGCGCATCCGTGGTCACGGCGAGGACCCGGCCTCCGACCTGTGGTCGCTCGGGCTGGTGCTGTACGTGTGCGTAGAGGGCGTGAGCCCGCTGCGCCGTGAGACCACGCTCGCCACCCTGGCCGCCGTCCTCGACGACCCGGTCCCGCCCGCCGTGCGCTCCGGTCCCCTCGCCCCGGTCCTGGAGTCCCTCCTCGTCCGCGACCCGGCCGCCCGCCCGGACGCCGCGCGGCTGGACGGGCTGCTCGCCCAGGCCGAGTCCGGCAGCACACCGCGGTGGGACCCGCCGACGGTGCCGGCCCCGGCACCGGTACCGGCCCCGCCCGTGCCGGCGCCGCCCACCGAGCTCGACACCCCGCCACCGGGGCATCCGCACCCGCATCCGCACCGGCGTCGCCGACCGGCTCTCGCCGCCGCGCTCACCGCCCTGGCCGTCGTCGTGGCGGCCGCCCTGGCCTTCACCCTGCGACCGTTCGACGACGACAAGCCCGTCGACCGGGCGGGCGGCTCCGCATCGAGCACCTCGGCCACGGCCGTCACACCGCCCCCGTCCTCGGCACCGAAGCAGAGTCCCAGCCCGACGGCACCCGGCGAGTCCGCGCCCTCCACGCCGAGTACGGCCGAGTCGTCGTCGCCTCCGGCCGGGAAGGGTCGCTGGATCGCCCAGCTGTACTCCGAGCCCGTGTCCTCGGGCGTCGCCGCCCGCGACCGGCGCCTCGCACGCATCCGTTCCTCCGTGCCCGAGGCGCTCGTCCTGCGAAGCGACACGTACGCCTCGCTCCACCCGGGTTTCTGGGTGATCTACGCACCCGGCCCCTTCACCGACGGCCGCGCCGCACTGACCTTCTGCGCCGAGCGTGGCCGTACGTCGGCGACCAGCTGCCTCGGCCGTTATCTCAGCACCAGCTCGGACGACGTCGCCCTCCAGTGCCGCCCTCCGGCGTCGAGCCCGACGGGCCGGTGCACGCGGGGAACGTAGGCGCCGAACCCCTGCCGCCGCCCTGTCACCACGAGACAGGAAGGTGCTGTTCGGTCCAGATGACCTTGCCCGCAGGTGTGTAGCGGGTGCCCCAGCGGTCGGCGAACTGGGCGACGAGGTAGAGTCCGTGACCGCCCTCGTCCATGCTGGCGGCTCGTCGCACATGAGGGGCCACGCTGCTGCCGTCGGACACTTCGCAGATGAGGCTGCGGTCGCGGATCAGGCGCACGCCGATGTGGCCGGTCGTGTACCGGATGGCGTTGGTCACCAGTTCGCTGAGGATCAGTTCGAGGGTGAACGCCTCCTCGTCCAGGCCCCACTCGTGCAGCAGCCGAGTGGCCGATGCGCGCACGTCGGCGACGGCGGCGGGGTCGGAGGGGACGTCCCAGAAGGCGGTGCGGTCGTCGCCGAGCAGCAGGGTGCGGGCGACCAGCAGGGCCACGTCGTCGGACGGCGCCGTCGGCAGCAGGGCGTCCATCGCGGCCTGGCACGTCTGTTCCGGCGTGCGCCCGGCATGGGCGACGACTCGGCGCAGCAGGTCGATCCCCTCGTCGATGTCGCGCTGCCGATCCTCCACGAGACCGTCGGTGTACAGCACGATGCTGCTGTTCTCGGGCAGGGAGATCTCCGCCCTCTCGTAGGGCAGCCCGCCCAGCCCCAGCGGCGGGCCGGCGGGTACCCCGGCCAGTTCGGCGTGGCCGTCCGGATACACGAGGAGCGGCTCCAGGTGGCCGGCCCTGGCCATGCTGCACCGGCGCAGGACCGGGTCGTAGATCGCGTAGACGCAGGTGGCGCCGGTGACGGTGAGGGCCTCCCCGCTGTCGTCGAGGTCCTGGTCGATGCGGCTGACGAGCTCGTCGAGGCACCAGAGCAGCTCGTCGGGCGGCAGGTCGAGCGCGGAGAAGTTGTGGACGGCGGTGCGCAACTGCCCCATGGTGGCGGCCGCGCGCAGGCCATGCCCCACGACATCGCCCACGACGAGGGCGACGCGGGCGCCGGGCAGGGGTATGACGTCGAACCAGTCGCCGCCGACCCCGCCGAGCCCCGCCTCCGCCGGCAGGTAGCGGTGAGCCACCTCGACCGCGCTCTGCTCGGGAAGCGCGTGCGGCAGCAGGCTGCGTTGCAGCGCGACCGCCATGGTGTGCTCGCGGGTGAAGCGGCGGGCGTTGTCGATGCTCACCGCAGCGCGGGCGACCAGTTCCTCCTTCCGCCACCGAGAGATCTTCCGGTGTGAAGGGCTCGGGCTCCTTCGAACGCCAGAACGTCACCACGCCGAGGCTCACACCGCGCGCCCGGATCGGAGCCGCGATCATGGAGTGGATGCCGTAGGACACCAGCCTGCGCGCCGGGTCGGGGTCCTGTACCTGCCAGCCGGAGAAGGCCGCCATGTCGGCCTCCAGCACCAGCTTCCCGGACCCGATGCCGGAGGCCTGCGGCGTGGAGGGGACGAAATGGATCAGCGTGCCGGGCGGATACAGCGGGGTGTCCTCCCGAACGCCGCTCAGGGCGACGCGACGCAGTTCCGCCAGGCTCAGCAGGTTCGGTTCCTCACCGCGCAGGACGGCGTCGGCCAGGTCGACGGTGACGTAGTCGGCGAACCGCGGGACGGCGAACTCGGTGAGTTCCTCGGCCGTGCGCGTCACGTCGAGGGTGGTGCCGATCCGCATTCCGGCGTCGTACAGCAGTTTGAGCCGTTCCTGCACGCTCTCGACGCGCCCCACGAGCGCGCTGAGTTCCGTGGTGTCACGCAGTGTGGCGACGGTGCCTCCCGGTCCGGGCTGCTGCGCCATGGGACGGTGGCTGATGGCCAGCAGCCGGTCACCGACCTTGATCACCTGGTCCGTGCTCGCCGTGGTTGACAGCAGAAGCTCCTCGGTGCGCCGATCGAGCCCCAGACCGGTCACCGGCCGGCCCTCCGCGTCGGCCTTGAGCAGGAGCAGGCGCCGCGCCTCGTCGTTGGCCAGGAGGAGACCGCCCTGGGCGTCGATGACGAGAACCCCCTCCCGCACCGTGTGCAGCACCGCGTCGTGGTGCTCGTACATGCGCGTCAACTGTGCCGGGCCGAGGCCGTGGGTCTGACGCCGCAGGCGCCTGCTGATCCAGGCGGTGCCCCCGATGGCGGCGGCGAGCGCCAGGCCGGCGGCCGCCAGTACGAGCGGCAGCTGCCGCTCGGCGGCGACGCCCACGGCCTTCACCGTGATGCCCGCGGCGACCAGCCCGATGATCTTTCCGTCGGCGGCGGTGACGGGAACGACGGCGCGCTCTTTGGTGGTGCACGCCCACGGCGGGCCGGACCTGGGCGCGGAATCCGATCCCGAACGCAGCATCGGCGACCTCGAACGCTGGTCCGTCATGGTGGACCAGGGTCATGCCTGGGCCGGTTCCTCCTATCGCCGGGGCGGCTACGGCACCAGAATGGCCGCCGCCGACACGGAGAGCGTGCGCCGGCTGTTCGTCGAGGAATTCCGCGAGCCGAAGCGGACGTACCTCCACGGGCAGGCGTGGGGCGGCGACGTCGCCGCGAAGGTCCTCGAGATCTACGGCGCCGGGAAGCACGGGCCGTACGACGGCGCGCTGCTCACCCACGGTGTGCTCGGCGGCGGTTCCCGCGGCTACGACTACCGGGTGGACCTGCGCGTGGTCTACCAGTACTACTGCCAGAACCACCCGCGCCCGTCCGAGGTTCAGTACCCGCTGTGGATGGGGCTGCGCGAGGACTCGACCATGACGACGGCCGGGCTGCGCGCCCGGCTCCAGGAGTGCACCGGGTTCTCGTCGCCGCCCGAGCAGCGCACCGCGCTGCAGCAGCGCAACCTCGACGACATCCTCGCCGTCACCAAGATCCCGGAGCGGACCCTGGAGTCGCACCTGAGGTTCGCCACCTTCACGTTCCAGGACATCGTGCACCACCGCCTGGGCGGGCGGAATCCGTTCTCCGACGAGGGCGTGGTCCACTCCGGATCCCACGACGACGCCGCCCTCAACGCCGGAGTCGAACGCTTCTCGGCCGACCCCACCGCCGTACGCGACCTGTCCTTCGACAGCGACCTCACCGGCAAGGTCTCGATCCCCGTCCTCACCCTCCACGCGATCGACGACCCGACAGCGTTCGTCGAGCACGAGGCGGCCTACCGGGCCGCCCTGCGCGGCGCCGGGCGGGACAGGCACCTCGTGCAGACCTTCGCCGACGAGCACGAGCACGAGCACAGTGGACTGAGCACGGCCTAGTACGCCAACTCGATCACGGCGCTGGACGCCTGGGTCCGCGGCGGGAAGAAGCCCACAGCGGCGTCGATCGCGGCGTCCTGCCCCGCCTTCGACGCCACGTACGGCACCGGCTGCCACTACGAGCCGACCTTCGTACCCGGGTCGTACGCCTCGCGTGTCAACCCGCGCCCCGGCGGCCTGGCCTGGCCTGCGCTGACCGCGGAACAGGAGAGGGAGTGGAGCCGGGTGCCGGGGGGCATCGCCCCCTGAGCCGCCCGGTCCCTCACCCGTCCCTCATCATCTGGCCCCTCACCCGTCCCTCATCCGGTCCCGCGGAGGAAGGTGGCGAGGCCGTCGAGGAAGCGGTCCACGTCACCGGCGGTGTTGTACGGCGCCAGGCCCACCCGCAGGGCGGGATCCTGAAGCTTCAGCGCGGCGAACGGCTCGTACGCGTAGAACGATCCGGCGGGTGCGAGCACGTTCCGCGCGGCGAGATGGACCTGGGCCTCGCGTGCGTCGCGGCCTTCCAGGGTCATCAGCAGCGTCGGGGTGCGGTCCGGGGCCTTCGAGTGCACGGTGACGGCGTCGCCGAGGCTCCGCAGCCCCTCCTCCAGGCTCGCGCGCAGCGTCAGTTCGTGCTCGTGCAGGGAGTCCAGGGACCGTGTCAGCCGTTCCCTGCGCGAGGTCGCCGTACCCGGATCCATCGCGGCCAGGAAGTCGACGGCGGCGGTGGCCCCCGCCAGGATCTCGTAGGGCAGCGTGCCGAGCTCGAAGCGTTCGGGCACGCTGTCGGGCGAGGGCAGGAGCTTGTCCGGGCGGAGGGTTTCGAGGAGTTCGGGCGCCGCGGCGAGCACCCCGCAGTGCGGTCCGAGGAACTTGTACGGCGAGCAGACGAACAGGTCGGCTCCCAGGGCGGGTACGTCCACGAGGTGGTGCGCGGCGTAGTGGACGCCGTCCACGTACACCAGGGCGCCGACGTCGTGGGCCCGGTCGGCGATCCGGCGCACGGGCGGCTCGGTGCCGAGCACGTTGGAGGCCGCCGTGACGGCGACGAGCCGGGTCCGGGGTGAGAGGGCCCGCTCGTACGAGTCGAGGTCCAGCTCCGTCGTCGCCGCGTCGATCTCGATCCAGCGGACCGTCACGCCGGCGCGCTCGGCCGCCTGGATCCACGGGCGGACGTTGGAGTCGTGGTCCAGCCGGCTGACGACGATCTCGTCGCCCGCGTTCCAGTCCTTGGCCAGGTGGCGCGAGAAGTCGTAGGTGAGCTGGGTGGCGCTGCGCCCGTGGACGACGCCGTTCGCGGGCATGTGGAGCAGGTCGGCGTAGGCGGCGCGGAAGTCCGCGACGGCGCGCGCGGCGTTCAGCTCGGACGCGCTGACGGTTCCCCGGTTGGAGAGGGGGCCGGTCAGCGTCGTGGCGATGGCGTCGGCGACGGGGCGCGGAGTCTGCGTTCCGCCCGGCCCGTCGAAGAAGGCGAGGCCGCTGTCGAGGGAGGGGAAGTGGGCCCGGAGGGCGGGGAGGTCGAAGGCCATGGCCTCGGCTTTCTGTCGGTCGGGTCTCTCGGGCGTGACCGGGTGCGGGATGTCTAGACTCTGGCATCGGCCTCGCGACACGTAAAGCGATGGATCCCGAAGAGAAAGTTCATGATCCATGAAGTCCGGTCAATGAAGGCCGATCCATGGAGGCCGATCCATGGAGGCCGATCCATGAAGCCCCAGCCCGACCTGAAGCTCCTGGCCACCTTCCTGGCCGTGGTGCGCCAGGGCTCGATGGCCGAGGCCGCGGCGGTGCTCGGCTATGTGCCCTCGGCGGTGTCGCAGCACATCGCCGGTCTGGAACGCGACATGGGCATCGAACTCATCGTGCGCCGCCCCGGCAGCCGTCTGATCCTCACCGCGGCCGGCCGCGCCCTCGCACAGGCGGCCGAGACGCTCTTCGACGCGACGGCGCGGTTCCAGGACACCGCCGACGGCATCGCGAACCGTGAGATCGCCGAACTGCGCGTCGGGACCTACCCGAGCGCGATGAGCCACCTGTTGCCGGAGGCCCTGTCCACGCTCAGGGCCCGGCGGCTGGGCCCCCGGATCCGCCTCATCGACGTGGAGACGCACGAGGGGCTGCCGCGGGTGAAGTCGGGAGACATGGATCTGCTCGTTGCCTACCGCTACCTGCCCGAGGATCCGCCGGGCCCGTCCGAGGCGTGGACCGTCACCGCCCTGGGGCGCGAACCGCTGGTCCTGGTCACCGGCGCCGAACCGGGACGCCGGCGCCCGGTGGAGCTCGCCGAGTGCCTGGAACGGGAGTGGGTCTCGGGCCACGCGCACAACGCCGACCGGCGCCTGTTGCAGCGCTGGGCCGGAGAACTCGGGATCGCGCCCCGGGTGACGCTGGAGACCGAGGATCTGCACAGCATGCTCGCGATGATCCGGGCCGGCCTCGCCGTGGGCCTGATCCCGGCCACGCTCCTCGGCCCGGGACTCGACGGGTCCGGCGTCGAGAGGGTGGTCCTGCCGCCCGGGGCCGCACCGCTGTACCGGGAGATCCTCGCCGTGAGCAGACCCGGCGCCCGCGCCCCGATCATCGACGAGCTGGTCACGCTCCTGGCCGACGCGCTGGAGAGGGTCCGGCCGTAGCGTCGGCACCGCGTGCAGCCCCCACGACCGGCCACCCGGCCACCCGTCAGCCCGTCAGCCCGTCAGCCCGTCAGTCAGTCAGCCCGTCAGTCAGTCGGTGGCGTCGGATCGGAGGACCAGGTCGAGGAGGCCCGGAAAGCGGGCGTCGAACTCCTCGCGGCGCAGGCGGTTGAGCCGCTTGGGTCCCTCGTCGCGCTGTTCGACGAGCCCGGCGCCCCGCAGGACGGTGAAGTGGTGGCTCTTGGCGGCCCTGCCGACGGGCACGTCGAAGTTGCTGCAGCTCAGCGTCCAGTCGGGATGCCGGGCGAGTTCGCTGACCAGCTTGATGCGCACGGGATCGGCGAGCGCGGACAGCGCGGTGAGGAGGGCCACCTCGTCGGGGTGCGTGTGCACCGGCGCCGTGCGGTGGCCGGCACCGCTTCCGGTCTGTTCCGCCATCCCTCTGCCTCCTCCATGGTGACGCTTCACGCTTGCCGAGTGTTCGATGGCCATCATACAGTCGCAGTGTTCGATCCCTGTTGAACACTCACGAAGGTGGTCTTGCGTATGCGTGCGGTCGAGTTCCAGGAGTACGGCGGTCCCGAGGTGCTGCGGATCGTGCGGGCCGAGGTGCCCGAGCCGGGCCCCGGTCAGGTGACGATCGACGCGGCCTGGGCGGGAGTGAACTTCGCGGACATCAAGGCGCGCGCCGACGGTTACCGGGTGACCTCGCTGCCCTACCGCCCCGGCCTGGAGATCTCCGGACGGGTCCGGGCAGTCGGCGAGGGCGTCGAGGGGCTGCGGGCGGGGCAGGAGGTCGCCGCGCTCGTCGACGGCGGTGGCTACGCCGAGGTGGTGCTCGCCGAGGCCGCGACCGTCTTCCCGCTCCCGGCGGGCCTGGACCTGCGGACCGCCGCCACGCTGCCCACCGTGCTGCCGACCGCGCACGCCCTCGTCCATGAGGTGGGGCGGCTGCGGGCCGGGGATAGCGTGCTGGTGCACGGTGCGGCGGGAGGCATCGGAACGGTGGCCGGGCAGCTCGCCCGGGCGGCGGGCGCCGGCGCGGTCTACGGCACGGTCTCCACGCGCGCCAAGGCCGAGTACGCCCTCAAGCACGGCTACAACGAGGTGTTCCTCGCCGACGCCTTCGCCGAGGACGTCCGCCGCGCCACCGCGGGCCGGGGTGTCGACCTGGTGCTCGACCCGGTGGGCGGCGACACGCTGCGCCTGGGCCTGGACGCGCTGGCGGTCTTCGGGCGTCTGGTGTCCTTCGGCAACGCCGGCGGCGCCGAGCCCTGGCAGGTCGGACAGCCCGAGCTGTACCCGCGGGGCCGCTCCGTCGCCGGCTTCTCCGTGCTGGCGCTCGCCCAGACCGCGCCCGACGCGCTGCGCGCCCTGACCGAACGCGCCCTGCTCACGGTCGCCGAGGGCACGGTGACGCTTCCCGTCACCGCGGAATTCCCCCTGGCCGACGCCGCCGGGGCCCACACGCTCATGGGCGGCCGCACGTCGACGGGCAAGCTCCTGCTGCGCGTCACCGGCTGATCGTCTGATCCTGGAAGTCCCGCTCCACTTCGTCCACTCGGGCCCACCACCGGACTCCAACGTCCTGGCCCGGCTGCTGATCGGGATCCTCGCCCTCGGCTGCGTCCTGGTCTTCGCCGCCGGATTCCGTGGTCTGGTCGGGACGGTGGCCCCGGTGGCCCCGGAGGCCGAGAGGGCGGGCACGCTCGCCTTCGCGCATCCGCACACACGGCCTCGTGGGCACCGAGCGTATTGCTACTCCAGTAGCTCTCACGGGGTGCGGTAGCTTGCCGACGCCGCCTGGAATCACCAACTGCCGCGCAGCAGAGCAACCGGAGAGTCGCCCATGCCCCGAGAGGCGCCGTATCTTGCCGTCGCCGACACGCTGCGCGCGCGGATTCTCGCGGGACAGTGGGACATCGGGGAGCGCCTGCCGTCCCGCGCGCGGCTGGCCGAGGCATACGGGGTCGGACGCAACGTCGTCCAGAGGGCCATGGACCGCTTGATCATCGAGGGCCTCCTCGAAGGACGCGCGGGCTCGGGCACCTACGTCCGCCTGCCACGCGAGCGCCTCCGGATGGTCCGCTCCAGGCACCGCGAACGCCGGGGCTCCCCCACCCTCGCGGGAATGCGGGAACGGGGCAGGGCCGGCGCCTGGGATTCCCACAGCCAGGTGCGGGTCCCCGCCCCCGAGGCGATCGCCGAGCGGCTCGCCATCCGCCCCGGAGACCTCTGTGTCCACACGCACTACGAGTTCCTGGCCGACGGGCAACCCGTCCAGCTCTCCGAATCCTGGGAGCCGATGGCCATCACGGGCGGAACGCCCGTCATGCTGCCCGAGAAGGGTCTCCTCGCGGGAAAGGGCGTGGTCGTGCGGATGCGGTCCATCGGCGTGGTCGTCGAGACCGTGGTCGAGCTGCCGCGTCCGGCACGCGCCGACCAGGCGCAGGCGAACCTTCTCGGAATCAGCGTCGGGGACCTCGTGCTCCGGATCGAGCGGACCATCCACGACGACGGCGGACGTCCGGTGGAGACCGCCGACATCGTCATTCCGGACGCGCGTAGGGAAGTGGTCTACGAGTTCGGGGTCGACCGTCCGTAGCCGTTCCCCGTTCCCCGTTCCCCGTTGAAGTCAGCGGGGCGGAATTTCCCTACCGACCACAGGTGATCCGCATGCTCAGATCTTCCCGGCTCGGACTCTTACGCGAACCGGACTTCGCGCGCCTGTTCGCCGCCACCGCACTCGGCCAGCTGGGCGACCGCGTCATCTTTCTGGCCTTGCCCCTGGTCGCCATCGTGGCCTTGCATGCCGACGAGTTCCAGGTCGGACTGCTGACCGCCATGACCACGGCAGGCTCACTCCTGGTCGGACTTCCGGCGGGCGCGTGGGTGGACCGTATGCGGAAGCGATCGGTGATGATCAGCACCGATCTCGCGAGGGCGCTGGTCCTCCTGACGATACCGATGGCGTGGTGGGCGGACCTTCTCACCATCCGGTGGCTCTACGCCGTCGGATTGCTCCATGGCGTGCTGACCGTCTTCTTCGATGTCGCGTACGTCAGCTGTCTGCCGCACCTGGTGGGACGCGGCAATCTCGTGGAGGGCAACGCGAAACTCTCGGCCGTGCGCTCCGCGACCGGCGTCAGCGGGCCGGCGGTGGCAGGACCGCTGGTCGGCTGGCTCGGAGCCCCCGCGACGCTTTTGGTCAGCTCGTTCGGGATGGCCATGTCGGGACTGCTCGCGCTCGGTATCCGCGCCCGCGAACGGATTCCGGAGCCGGGTGAACGCAAGCGACTGGGGCGCGACATCAAGGAGGGCTTGACGTTCGTTCTCGGGCACGCCGGCCTGCGCGCGATCATCCTGAGCGACGCGCTGTTCAACCTCTTCCTGGTCATGTACCAAACCATGCTGCTGGTCTTCCTGGAGAGGAGTATCGGCCTCGGTTCCTTCGGTATCGGCCTCGTTCTGTCGGGCATGGGCTGCGGTGCTCTGCTGGGCGCATTGTCGGCGACGAGGATCTCGCATCGGGTCGGACAGGGCCGGGTCATCTGGCTCGCGCCCTGTGTCACGTGTCCGCTGACCGCCCTGATGCCGTTGTCACGACCGGGCTGGAGCGTGTGTGCGGCCGCGGTCGGACTCGCGTCTCTTTCGCTGGGCGGGGTCGTCCGCGTCGTGGCTCAGTCGAGCTTCCAGCAGGCCCTCACGCCGGATCGACTCCTCGGCCGCATGAGCGCGACGGCCCGGTTCGTGTCCTGGGGCGGCATTCCTCTGGGCGGACTTCTGGGCGGAGTCTCGGGCTCTGTGTTCGGAGCGACAGCCACTTTGTGGATCGGTGCGGCCGGGATGACGCTGAGCGTCATCCCGAACCTCCTGTCACCGCTGCGAACGGAGTTCAGTCGTGCGCGGTCGGGCAGTTCAGGCCGGTGAGGTCGACGGCGTCGGCCATCGCCTGCATGCCCTTGTCGTTGGGGTGCAGGTGGTCGCCGCCGTCGAAGACCGGCAGGATGCGCTCGGGGTCGTAGGGGCTGCGCAGGATGCGGTCGAAGTCGGTGACGGCGTCGAACGCGCCGCTGTCCCGGATGAAGGCGTTGATGTCCCGGCGGACCGACTCGGCGGCCGGGTCCCACTCGGACCAGCCCTTGAACGGCGCCACCGTCGCGCCGACGACACACTTGCCGGCCGCGTGCACCCGGTCGATGATCTCCCGGTATCCGGAGATCATGTCCTGGGCGGTCACGCCGGAGTGGGCCTTGATGTCGTTGACGCCCTCGAAGAGGAACACGGTCCGCACGCCCGGTTGGGACAGCACGTCCCTGTCCAGTCGGTTCAGGGCGCTCTGTCCGGCGCCGTCCGCCAGGACCTTGTTGCCGGAGATCCCCTCGTTCGCCACCCCCTTCACCGTCGTGAGGGAGGACTTCTCGAGCCGACGGGCCAGATAGTCGGGCCACCGGCGATTGAGGTCCGAGGAGGACTGCCAGCCGTCCGTGATGGAGTCGCCCAGCGTCGCCACCGCGCCGATCGTCGCGGACGTACGGACACTGACGGCGTCGAGGTAGAACCAGGAGCCGGTGGTGTCCTTCCAAGTCGTGGCGCCCTCCTCGCCGGTGTGATCGCCCCGCGTCACGTACGACGTCTGCATGGCCATGCCGTGGCCGGTCGCCGGGCCCGCCGCGTCCGGCGAGTGGATGCTGATCAGCAGGTCGCTCGCGGCGGCCAGCCGGCCCGGCAGCGGGTCGCTGTAGGCGGTGGCCCCGGCGGGGACGGTGACGGAGCGCGCGCCGTCGAAGGTCAGCCGCCGGTTGCTGCCCCGGACCAGTTCGGCGCCCTGCTTCCGCAGGCCCGCGTACACGCTGTCGAAGGTCACCGGCCGGTCCCCGAACGCGTTGGAGAGCCGGATGCGCAGATTGTCCCCGCCCACACTGGTGTGGACCGCGAGCCGGTAGCCGCGGTCGGCGACGGCCTCGCCCAGGCGGTCGGCGCTCGCACCCCAGGTGACGACGTCGTGCCGCTGTTCCGTGGCCCCGGCGGCCGCGGGAACGGCCTGCACGGCCAGGGCCATGAACAGGGTGGCGGCCAGGAGCCGCGGTGCGGTCCGCCGGGCGCTCAGGGCGCTCACCGGGCGAGGTCCTTCAGCGTGACGGTGCCGCCGGGCTTGAGACCGACCGTGCGCGAGACATCGCCGTGGACCAGCCTCGTGGTGCGGCCACCGGTGCTCCGCAGCCGTACCTCGGTCGGCTTCCCCTTCCGCCACTCCAGGTCCACGACGAATCCGCCGCGCACGGGAAGACCGGTGACCGAGCCCGCCGCGGCCCACGCCTCGGGGAGCGCCGGCAGCAGTTCCACGTGGCCGGGACGGGAGTACACCAGCATCTCCGTCATCGCCGCCGGGGTACCGAAGTTGGCGTCGATCTGGAAGATGCCCCGGCCTTGCGACACCTCGTAGATGTCGAAGAGGTTGAACGCCGTGCCGTTGCTGCCGTTCACCGAGGGGCGGAGGTTGTTGACGACGAGCCGGTAGGCGTTCTCCGCGTTCTTCAGCCGAGCCCAGCACAGGCCGCGCCAGGCGTTCGCCCAGCCGAAGCTCTCCGTGCCGCGAGCGGTGAGCAGGGCGGTGACGCCGTCGAGGAGGTCGGCGGGGGTGGAGGCGTCGGGCCGGATGCGGTCGCCGGGGAAGAGGCCGACGAGCGGGGACAGGTGCCGGTGGGTGGTCTCCCCCAGGTTGTCGGGGGACATCCACTCCTGCAGCCAGCCCGTTGTAGGGCTCAGCTGCGGCAGGTAGAGCTTCTCGCGCAGGCGGGCGATGGTGTCGGCGTACCCGGTGTCCTTCTTCAGCTGCGCGGATGCGGCGCAGTAGTTGCCGAACAGGGCCCACACGAGTTCCTGGGCGTAGGTGATGCCCTTGGCGTCGAGCGGTCCGTGCTCGGGCGACCAGTCGCTGTCGGCGATAAGGACCTCCCGCGAGCCGCCCGGCAGGGTCGTGGTGAGGAGCCTCGCCTCCCAGAACTCGCAGGCGCCCTTGAGCAGCGGGTAGATCCGCTCCAGGTGGGCGCGGGACAGCGTGTACTCGTAGTGCTCGAAGAGCGTGTTGCACAGCCAGGCGTTGCCCGCGGGGTGCCACCACCAGCCGTTGCCGCCATGGGGGTTGGTGGAGATCGCGACGGTCCATCCGGCGTTCTTGCCACTGGAGTTGCGGTAGCGGTTGCGCGGGTCGTTGAACAGCCCGCGAGTGAGGGACGTCCAGGACGGGAGCTGGGCGAGGCAGTAGTCGGTGAGCGCGTCGAAGCACTGCGAGAGGCCCGCCCGGTCGGCCATCCAGTAGTTCATCTGGAGGTTGATGTCGGTGTGGTAGTCCCCCATCCAGTCCGGGTCGTTGCCGTCGAGCCACAGACCCTGGAGGTTCAGCGGGAGGCTGCCACGCGAACCGGCGATCATCAGGTACCGGCCGTACTGGAAGTAGGCGGCTTCCAGCTCGGGGTCGGGCGCTCCGCCGTGGGCGCGCGCCTTCAGTCGCTCCCAGGTGTCCAGGGCGCGTTGGGCCTGCGTGGACGTGCCGAGGGAGAGGTCGAACTGCCCGAACAGGGCCCCGTGGTCGGCGACATGGGTGCGCAGCAGGGTGTCCGCCGCGTGCGCGGCGGCGGCGCGCACCTTGGTGCGGGCCAGTTTCCCGGGGTCGAGGGACGGGTCGCGGTACCCGGTCCTGGCGTCGGGTGCGTAGTTGGTGCCGCCGCTCACCACCACGGTGAGGTCGGTGCAGCCGGTGAAGTCGATGCGCGTGCCGTTCACCGCGACCCGGCCGCCGGAGCCGTACGCCTTGACGGCCGCCCCGTAGCGCAGGCCGTTCGGGAAGGAGCCGGTGAACGATTCCGCCGTGGACGGGGTTTCGCCGTGCGTGCCGTCCAGGGTGACGGATCCGGTGTAGCGGCCGCGGCCGTTCTGCGTGAAGTGCAGCACGATCACGTCGTCGGGGCGGCTGGCGAAGATCTGCCGGCGGTAGGTCACTCCGGAGCGGACGTACGTCGTCGTCACCACGCCGCGCGCGAGGTCGAGGGTGCGGCGGTAGTCGTTGACGGCGGACAGATCGTGGTCGGGTATGTCGACGGTGAGCCGGCCGAGCAGGGTGAAGGAGCCGAAGTCCTCGCGGCCATAGGGAAATTGGCCGTCTGCGTCGAGCGTGTCGTTGAGGCCGCCGGTCCACATCGTGGCGTCGGTGACGAGGAGCAGTTCACGGCCGGGGTCGTTGCTCGCGAGGGCGCCGAGGCGGCCGTTCCCGAGGGGCAGGCCCTGCTCGATCATGGAGTGCTCGTCGGCGGGGGCCTGCCACCACAACAGATGGCGGGAGGTGCCGCCGTACTCGGGCGTGTCCGCGGGCCGCTGGGGCGCCGCGGAGGCGGTGAAGGCGGGCAGGCCGGCGAGGGCGGCGGTGACGGACGCGGTCGCGGCGAGGGAGAGAAGGGTGCGTCTGCTGGGATCGGCCGGGCGGGGGTTCATGGCGACTCCGGACGGGTGAGGGGGCCCGGCGGCGGGCCGGGCCCCACGGGTGATCAGGACGACTTCGGTACGTCGATCCGGTCGATGTCGGGGGCGTAGCCGGACCCGCTGTCGAGGGTGATGGTGTTGGCGCCGGCCTTCAGCGTCACGGGGACGTACACGCCGGCGGCGGTGCCCCAGTCGCCGGTGGAGGGGAACTTGTGGCGGGTGGTGCCACCTCCGTTGGCGGAGACGTCGACCGAGCGGGCGTCCCCGCTGACGTAGGAGACCTTGATCTGATAGGTGCCGGCCTTGGCGACGACGATGTCGTTGAAGCGCAGGGTGCCGCCGAGGTAGAGGTTGCCGACCTTCTTGTCGCCCGAGCAGGCGGAGCAGTCGGCGACGGACGCGTTGCCGCCGAGGGTGTTCCCGGCGGCCTCGGCCTCGTGGGCCGTCGTGGTGACGGCGGTGCCGCGCGGGGTGACGGTGAAGAGGCGGGAGCCGTGGGCGGGCAGGGCCTGGGTGACCTTGTTCTTGTACGTGCCGAGGTTCTCGTGGTTCCAGACGTCACGGACGCCGGCCTTGCCGGTGAAGCCGAGCGTGCCCCAGTCGGCGGTCACCGAGGCGGGCGCGTCGGCGAGGTTGAACAGGGCGACGGTGTAGGTGCCGTCGGGGTTCTTCGCCGCCCAGACCTGCTGGGGGTCGGAGGGTGTGACGGGGTGCGCGGGCGGGGTGTCGCCCTGGTTGATGGCGATGACCTCGCGGTTGGTCAGCAGGGACAGGCCGTAGGAGTCGAGGCGGGTGAGGTCGTCGCCGGTGTAGAGCGGGGACTTGGCGATGGCCCACAGGGTGGCGTAGCTCTGCCGCTCGGCCTTGGTGAGGCCGTCCATCTCGCCGTTTCCGACGTCGAGGGAGTCGAGGTCGTTCCATCCGCCGGGGCCGGCGTGCCGGGTCCAGGCCGGGGCGTCGTCCCAGCGGTCGTCGACGGAGTTCTCCCAGCTGACCAGGGTGTTGCAGTAGCACTCGACGTCGGTGTCGATGCGCCAGCCGTTGGAGTACGCCTTCCAGTCGGCGGCGTGGCCGATGTCGAGGGACCAGGAGAGTTCGAGGTGGACGGGGCGGCCGGTGGCGGCGATCGCCTTGTTCCAGGCGGCCACGTCGGCAACGTTGTCGTACTGGTCGCCGCTCTTGCCGGAGCCCGGTCCGACGCCGTCGAGCTTGAGGAAGTCGTAGCCCCAGTCGGCGATCAGCCGCGCCTGGGAGTCGATGTACTTCTGGGTGCAGGGCCGGGTGAAGTCGAGCTTGTAGGAGCTGCCCCAGCCGTTGGTGGTGCGCAGGTCGCCGTACACGATGTCGGCGGTGGTGCAGCCGTCCGCGTTCCAGATCGGCGACTTCCCGTCGTTGTACGCCTCCTTCTGCAGGCCGGCGGGCAGGTAGATGCCGGCCTTGAGGCCCTTGGCGTGGATGCGGTCGGCGACGGACTTCATGCCGTGGGGGAAGCGGACCGGGTCGGCCTTCTGGCGCGCGTACTGGTCGAAGTCCGGCTTCCACGTCTTGTCCATCCACCAGCCGGCGTCGATGTTGACATATTCGTAGCCGTACTTCTTGAGCTTGGCGGCCAGGGCGTCCGTCTGCTTGAGGACGTTCGCCTCGGTCAGGTAGCTGTAGTCGCCGTCCGGGTTCAGGCCGGGGTACTTGGACGACTGCATGCTCCAGCTCGACCAGCCCATGTAGGGCTTGGCGGCGATCGCGGCGGCCGCGGGTCCGGCGGTGTCCGCCGCCGGGGTGGTGGTGGCCGCGTGTGCCGCGGGGACCGTCGTCATGAGGCCCGCGGCGAGGGCCAGGACGACCGTCGCTCTCAGGGCGCGAGCGGGCGGGGCGGGGTACGAGGATGACCGCATGGGTCGTACCTCCCGGGATTCGGTGGGTGAGGGCGATCGGGGGCGGCTCAGCCCTTGCCGGAGCCGATGGTGAGTCCGCTGATGAACTGCCGCTGGAGCGCGAAGTAGACCAGCAGTGTGGGGATCGCGGTCATCAGGGCGCCGGCCGCGATCAGATTGGGGTTGGTGAAGTACTGGCCCTGGAGGTTGGCCAGCGCGGAGGTGACGGGACGCTTGTCGCCGGTCTCGATCAGGGTGAGGGGCCAGAAGAAGTCGTTGTAGATCCAGATCGACTCCAGCGTGGCCAGGGCGGCGAAGGCCGGGCGGCACAGCGGGAGGATGATCTGGAAGAACTGCCGCCACACCTGCGCGCCGTCGACGACCGCGGCCTCGGAGATCTCCTTGGGGATCGTCTTCATGTAGTTGCTGAGGACGAAGGTGCAGAAGCCGCACTGGTAGGCAATGTGGATGGCGATGATGCCCCAGGCCGAGTTGTACAGCAGGAACGAGTCGCTCATCCAGCCCGGCAGCGGGACCAGCAGGTACAGCCGGTACAGCGGGGTGATCAGGACCTGGGCGGGCAGCAGATTGCCCGCGGTGAACAGCATCAGCAGGGCGAGGTTGAAGCGGAAGTCGAAGCGGGAGACGTAGAAGGCGACGGCCGCGGAGAACAGCAGGGTGCCCAGGACCGCGGGGACGGTGATCAGCACCGAGTTGAGGAAGAAGTGCGGCATGCCGGACTGGGTCCAGGCGTCGGTGAAGTTGTCCGTCCCGATGCTGTGCGGCCAGGAGAAGTAGCCGTGCCGTGCGGTGTCGCCGTAGGGCCGCAGTGAGGTGTAGACGGCCCACAGCAGCGGGACGAGCCAGAGCAGGGAGACGCCCGCGAGGAAGAGGTGCAGGCCGATGGCGCGCGGCGGTCGGGACGGGCCGTCGGGCGGGGGCCGGTGGGCCGGGCGCGGGCGGGACGGCGGCCGGACGGCGGTCGTGGTCACCGCGCCTCCTTGCGGAAGGTCTGGACGAGGAACGTGCCGATGGCGGCCAGGGAGACCAGGAGGAGGACGACGGCGAGCGCGGATCCGTAGCCGATGTGGCTGGACTCGCCGATGATGTTGTCGGTGATCAGCAGGGAGAGGAGTTCCATGCCCGGCTTGCTGCCGACGCCGCCGCCCAGGACGTAGACGATGTCGAAGGCGCGCAGCGACTCCATGACGGTCACGACGAGGATGATGATGTTGACCGGTTTCAGGGCCGGGAAGACGACCCGCAGGAAGGTCTGGCGGCCGCTCGCCCCGTCGAGCGCCGCGGCCTCCTTCAGGGCCGGGTCGAAGCCCTTGAGGCCGGCCAGGTAGAGGATCATGATGTAGCCGGTGTGGCGCCAGCCGGACGCGATCAGCACGGCCCACAGGTTGAGGTCGGGGTCGCCGAGCCAGTCGATGTGGTGGGCCGAACCGGCGGCCTGGAGGGCGCTGTCGAGCAGGCCGGTGTCGGGGCTGTAGATGATCTCCCAGATGAAGCCGACGACGGCGAGGGAGAGCACCATCGGCAGGAAGATCGCGGTCTGGTAGATCCTGGTGAAGCGGATCTTCTTGTCGAGCTGGTAGGCGAGGAGGATGCCGAACGGCGTGGGCAGCAGGGCGGTGAACAGCAGCCAGATCAGGTTGTTCCGCACCGCGGGCCAGAAGGGCGGGTAGTTGGTGAGGATCTCGGTGTAGTTGTCGAGGCCGGTCCATTGGATGTCGCCGAGGTCGATGCCGTCCCAGGTGGTGAAGGACAGGGCGATCGAGGTGAGCGCGGGGAGCCAGACGAGGACGAGGAGCGCCAGGAGCGGCAGGCCGATGAACGCCGTCAGGAAGATGCGGTCGCCGGTGCTCAGGCGTCCGGCGCGGTGCGGTGCGGAGGGTTCGAGGGACACGGGGAGGCCTTTCCGGTCCTGGTCAGGCCGAGAAGAAGCGTGCGCGCTGCGACTCGATCCGCTTCAGGGTCGCCGTCCCGTCGTCGGGGTGGCCGAGCCATTGGGTGAGGCCCGGCAGGACGACGGTGGAGATGAAGCCGGGGTCGCTGTCGCGGTCCGCGAACTGGCTGATGTGCCGGGCGGAGCCGATGAGTTCGGCGGATTTCTTCTGCAGGGCGTTGTAGGAGCTGGTGGCCGCCTGCTCGTTGACGGCGAGGTTGCTGGGGTCGACGCCCATGTACAGCTCTTCGGCCCGGGCGCCGCCGAGGAACTCCAGGAATTTCTTGGCGCTGTCCTCGTTCTTGGGCCTGCGGCTGAGCATGAACCCGTCGGTGGGCGCCTCCACGGCGTCCTGCCCGTGGGTCGCGTCGATCTCCGGGAAGGGGAAGAAGTCGAGGTCGGCGCGTATCTTCTCGTCGGTGATCTGCTGGCCGAGGAAGAGGCCGATGACGGCCATGCCGGACTTCTTGTCGAGCAGCGACTGGGCGGCGTCCTGCCAGGAGCGGCCGCCGGCGCCGGTCTGGTGGTAGGGGGTCACCTCGCGCCAGAGGTCGAGGACGCGGGCCGTGCGCCGGTCGGTCCAGGAGACCTCGCCGCGCATCAACTGCATATGGAAGTCGTAGCCGTTGGCGCGCAGGTCGAGGTAGTCGAAGGCACCGAGGACGGACCAGCTGTCGCCGCCGCCGTAGCCGGAGGCGATCGGGGACAGGCCGTCCTTCTTCATCCGCTTGGCCAGGGCGGTGAACTCGTCCCAGGTGGTGGGAACTTGGTAGCCGCGCTCCTGGAAGAGGCTCTTCCGGAAGAAGACCGCCCACGGGTAGTTGTAGAGCGGGACGAAGTAGTACGTGCCGTCCTCGCCGCGCGAGAGCTGCCGGGTGGCGTCGCCGAAGCCCCCACCGATCTTCTCCCACACGTCGTCGAGCGGGGCGCACAGGCCCTTCTTGGCGAAGTACTGCATGCGGTAGCCCGCGAACCAGGTGAAGACGTCGTCCGGGGTGCCCTGGAGGTAGCTGGTGATGCTCTTCTGGAAGGTGTCGTGGTCGACGGTGTTGGTCTTCACCTTCAGACCGGACCTCTCGGTGAAGCTCTTGGTCACGGCCGCGTAGGCGGACTTGGGGGTGGCGTCGGCGCCGTTGGAGCCGAAGGTGACCGTCTTCGGGTCGGCCGCGGCTCCCCCGCCGCAGGCGGTGAGGACCGGTGCGGCCAGGGCGGCCGCCCCGGCTCCGAAGAGACCACCGACGACGGTGCGACGGCCGGGCCCGCGCGCGGCCAGGGGGATGCGGCTCTGCTGCGTCATTCCTGCTCCTCGTGCGTGGTCATTCAGGTCTGATGCGTGCAAGTTCGGGTTGGACGGGTGCTGGTTCAGGTCCGATGGGTGCAAGTTCGGGTTCGACGGGTGCTGGTTCAGGTCCGCTGGGTGCAAGTTCGGGTTCGACGGGTGCTGGTTCAGGTCCGATACGTGCCGGTTCAGGGGTCTGATCTGATGAAGGACTGGATGGCGGTCGCGGCGGCCCCGCGGGCCCACTCCTCGAACGGCAGCGGGCGGGTGCGGAGGTCGCACCGGGCGGCGGAGCCGAACGCGGTGGCGGTGAACGCGTCGCGGATCTGTTCGGCGAACAGGTCGTAGGCGGCCAGGCCCTCGCCGGAGATGATCACGCGTTCGGGGCCGAGCAGGTTGACCACGGTGGCGATGCCGCGGCCGATCGCCTCGCCCGCCTCCGCGTAGGCCTGGCGGGCCGCGGCGTTGCCCTGGTGGGCGAGGTCGACGGCTTCGCCGCTGTCGGCCACCTCGATGCCGGTCGCCGCGCGGATCCGGGCCAGGATGGCCGCGTCCGCCGCGATGGCCTCGACGCAACCCCGGTTGCCGCAGTGGCAGAAGGGTCCGGCCGGGTCGACCGGGACGTGGCCGATCTCGCCGGCCACGCCGTGGGCTCCGGCGACCACTCGGCCGTGCACCACCAGGCCGCACCCGATTCCGGCGCCGACCGTCACGACGGCGAAGTCGGACAGCCCCACGCCGTCGCCGAACCACTGCTCCGCGACCGTCAGCGCCCGTACGTCGTTGTCGACGGTGACCGGCAACCCGGTGGTCGTGGCGGCCAGTTCGGCGAGCGGGACGTCGCGCCACTCCAGGAACGGCGAGTAGCGCACGGTGCCCTCCGTCCGGTCGACCTCTCCGGCGACGGCGATCCCGAGGCCCTGCACGCGCACTCCGAAGTCGTCCGCCTCGGTGAGCAGTTCGTGGGTCAGCTCGGCGGTGGCCGTGAGCACTTCCTTGGGGGTGCGCCGGGCCAGCGGTACCCGGCGGGCGACGCGGATGCGGCAGCACAGATCGGTGAGCACGCCGATGATCTCGTCGCCGGTGACCTTGATCCCGACGAACAGCGCCCGCCCCCCGTCGACCCGCACCAGGTTGGCGGGCCGCCCGAGCGCGGGGCGCGCCTCCTGGTCCGTGTCCTCCACCAGGTATCCGGCCTCGATCAGCGGACGGACGGCCTTCGTGACGGCGGCCGCGGACAGTCCGGCCCGGCGGGCCACGTCGAGGCGGGTGAGGGGGCCGTGGGACAGGACCGTGGTGAAGATCTGCGAGGCGGCCGGAGTGTGCGCCGGGAACTCCTCGGCGTGGTGGGTCGAGGGCATGGCCGGGAACCTATGCGCCTTATTTTCCGCTGTCAATGAATGAAACAGGATTCGCTTGATGGCTGGTCAGAAAGTCGTGATGATGCATAAACACAAGACAGACATGGGTACTTGACGCACAATCAAAGGGGCCCGCTTGACCCGCCCCGCCGACCAATCGACAGCTCGCAACCTTCTCCGCCATCGACTCCAGATCCAATTGGTCTACACCCTTGACTGGTACAGACCAAAGCGGGACCGTGGCTCCACACCCCCCACTGCGGCCGCCCGGACGCCGCGGCTGGCCCCGTCGGCGCGTGCGCACGAGGGCCCCGCCCTGCCTCCGGTGCGGCCTGCCACCGCAAGGAGCTGATTCCGTGTCGAAACGCCGCCTCTCCGCGTTCCTGGCCGCCGTCGCGGTCGCAACCGCCACACCGGTGCTGCTGCCGGCCGCAGGCGCTTCCGCCGCGGCCTGTTCGAGCTACCCGAGCTGGACGGCCGGCAGGTCCTACGTCACCGGCGACATCGTGCGGTACACCGACGGCAAGGCCTACATCGCCGAGCACGACAATCCGGGCTACGACCCCACCATCAGCACCTGGTACTGGGAGCCGTACGCCTGCGACAGCGGCCCCACGAACCCCTCCGGGTTCGTCGTCAGCGAGGCGCAGTTCAACCAGATGTTCCCGAACCGGAATTCCTTCTACACCTACAGCGGCCTCAAGGCCGCCCTGAGCGCCTACCCGGGCTTCGCCAACACCGGCAGCGACACCGTGAAGAAGCAGGAGGCCGCCGCCTTCCTCGCCAACGTCAGCCACGAGACAGGCGGGCTGGTCCACGTGGTGGAACAGAACACCGCCAACTACCCGCACTACTGCGACTGGAGCCAGCCCTACGGCTGCCCGGCCGGCCAGGCCGCCTACTACGGCCGCGGCCCCATCCAGCTCAGCTGGAACTTCAACTACAAGGCAGCGGGCGACGCGCTCGGCCTCGATCTGCTCAACAACCCCAACCTCGTGCAGACCAACGCCTCGGTCGCCTGGAAGACCGCGCTCTGGTACTGGAACACGCAGTCGGGCCCCGGCACGATGACGCCCCACAACGCGATGGTCAATGGCGCCGGATTCGGCCAAACGATCCGCAGCATCAACGGCTCCCTGGAGTGCGACGGCAAGAACCCCGCGCAGGTGCAGAGTCGGGTGAGCGCCTATCAGCGGTTCGTCCAGATCCTGGGCACCTCGGCAGGCGCCAACCTCTACTGCTGAACAAAGCCGCTGCCACGAAGGTGGCGTGCGCCCGGTTCCGTCCGGCGACGATGGAAGACCCGGACGGGCCGGGACGGCGCCCCCGCGCCCCCGCACACAGACACGTGACCGTGCGGATCAGTCCGTGCGCGGCCGCGGCGGCGGGGTCATGGCCCAGCGGATGGTCCTCGTGACTACGTGGCCGGCGGGGCGTACGGCGATGTCCTCGACGACGGGGACGCGGGGCAGCCAGAGCATGCCCCGGGCCCAGGGCGGGAGCAGCGCGACGGCGTTCGCGGCCAGCGCGCCGTAGAACGGCCGTGCCGCGAGCGGCAGCGGAGGCTGAAACAGCAGGAACCGCGCGGCGGCGCGGGCCTCGGAGGTGGCCCGCAGCTCGGGGCGGTAGGCGGCGAGGCGCCGAGACAGGTCCCGGCGGTCGCGGGGCGGGTCGACCACACCGAGGGCCTCGGCGACCCGGGCGGTGTCGGCCACGTAGGCGTCGTAGCCGGCGGCGTCGAGCCGGTGGGCACCGTAGCGCTGGTGGGCCCGCAGGAAGCTCTCCGTCTCGGCCGCATGCACCCAGCCGAGCAGGTGCGGGTCCCCCGCGTGGTACGCCAGACCCTCGGCCGTTCTCCCGCGGATCCGCTCGTGGATGCCGCGGACGTGGTCGACCGCCCGCTGGGCGTCCTCGGCCGTGCCGTAGGTCGTCACGGCCAGGAAGGTGCTGGTGCGTTGCAGCCGGCCCCACGGGTCGCCGCGGTAGCCGGAGTGCGCGGCGACGGCCGCCATGGCGAGCGGGTGCAGGGACTGCAGCAGCAGGGCGCTGATCCCGCCGATGAACATCGAGGCGTCGCCGTGAACCGTCCGGATGGGGCGCTCGGGGCCGAACCAGCGCGGGCCCGGAGTGCCGTGGATACGGGCGCGGATCTCCGACCCGTCCGGGCCCGCCACCCGATGGAACAGGGTCCGGCCCAGGTGCTCGCGGACATCGGTCAGCATCGTCGCCTCCGTACTCGCCCCTTCTTTCAGTGTCCGGCATGCCCGGCGTGTTCCGGGCATGGCTCTGAAGGGCCGGGCATGCCGGATGCCACCGGGCATGCCGGATGCCGCCGGGGATGTCGAAGGCCGTCGGGCATGTCGAAGGCACGCGCTCCCGATCGACGTGAGGGTGAAGGCAGCACATCCCAGGACCTCAGGAGCCCCATCATGACCGTGACCGCGGACATGGCCATCTCCCTCGACGGCTACATCGCCGGCACCGACGTCGGCGTCGACAACCCGGGCGGCGACGGCGCCGAGCCGCTCTTCGAGTGGATCCACAACCTGGCGAGCTGGCGGGAGCGCCAGGGCATGACCGGTGGGGAGGAGAACCGTGACTCCGAGCTGATGCGGGAGTGGTTCGACGCCACCGGGGCGGTGGTCATGGGCCGGATGATGTACGACACGGGCGAGGAGTTCTGGGGCGACAGTCCGCCCTTCCGGACCCCGGTCTTCGTCCTCACCCACCGCCCCCGGCCAACCCTGGTCAAGGAGGGCGGCACCACCTTCACCTTCGTCACCGACGGCATCCACAGCGCCCTCGACCGGGCGAGGGCCGCCGCCGGGGACAGGAACGTCGACATCGCGGGCGGGGCGAGCACGGTGCGGCAGTACCTCGGGGCAGGGCTCATCGACGAGCTGCAGCTGCACGTGGTGCCCGCACTCCTCGGAGACGGCCTGCGCCTCTTCGACGGACCGGCCACCGGGCGGCACAACCTCGCACCGGTCAGGGTCGTCGACACCCCCCTCGCCACCCACCTGAAGTACCGCTTCCCGAAGTGACCCGGCACGGATCAGGCACGGATCAGGCGACGGATCAGACTCGGCCCCGGCAGCCCACTTATGGCTGCCGGGGCAAGGGCGGTCGGCCGACAACGGTCAGCGCAGGACCAGCAGGACCGCCATCGCGATGAGCAGGGAGTCGATCCGGTCCAGCAGGCCGCCGGAGCCGGGTAGCCAGCGGCCGGCGTCCTTCACCTGCGCGCCCCTTTTGATCATGGATTCGAGGAGGTCTCCGGCCGGGCCGCCGACCGCCACCGCGACCGCCATCGGCCAGCTCAGCGCGGACAGCACCGCCAGGACGCCGAGCCCGGCCGCGGCCCCGGCCAGGGTCCCGCTCCACCGCTTGGCCGGTGACAGGGGCGACAGGCGCGGCCCGCCGAGCCCTCGACCGGCGAAGTACGCCACGATGTCGGCGATCGAGACCGCCATGAACAGCGCGAGCGCGCTCGCCCCGAGCACCACCAGCGCGGCCGACACACTCAGCCAGGCCAGCCCGAGCAGGCCGGCGCCGAGCCGGTGCAGTCCGTGGTCGGCGTCGCCGGCCAGGAGCGGCACCGCGGCCACCGCGAGTGCCCCGATCGCGACCGCCCGGAGCTCCTGTCCCGGCGCCAGCCAGGCGGCCAGCACCACGCCCGAGACCGCCGCGGCCAGCACCACCCGGTCCGCCCGGCCCAGCCGCATCAGCCCGCCGAACTCCATCACCGCGATCACCCCGACCACGAGGGCGATAGCAGCGGTACCCGGGCGGCCGAGCCAGAACGCCCCGGTGACCAGCGGAACTCCGACCGCCCAGGCGCACCACCGGATCAGCAGCTCGCGGCGGCGCGACGCCACCACCGCGACACCGCCGAGGACCAGCGCCCCACCGAGGCAGGGCGCCAGGGAGGCCACCGTGATCACCGAGCGGCTCCGACGGCGGGAACGCCCTCAGGCATCGCAGCGAGCGGGGCCGCACCCGGCCGCAGCACGTCCAGGGCGGCCCGACACGCGGCCACGATGCGCGCGTTCTCGGCGGTGTCCTTGACCGCGATACGCACGGTGCGCCCCTGGTACTCCGCCGACAGCGGCGACAGATCGCGAAGACAGACGTCGTGGCGGCGGCACTCGTCGACCAGTTGCGCGGCACTCGGCCCGCCGGACGGCAGGGTCACGGTGAGGAAGTTCGCCACGGCCTCTTCGACCACCACGGCGTCGTCCACGCCGGCCAAGTCGGCGGCCAGCTGCCGGCGCAGCGCGTGCGTGCGCAGCCATCGGTCGTCGTAGTACGCCGGGTCGCGCAGGGCTGCCACCGCGGCGAGCTGCGCGGGGAGGCTGACCGGCCAGGGCGGGGTCCGTCGGCGTAGCCGCGCCGCGGTGGTCGGCTCGGCCACCAGGTAGGCGGCCCGCATACCGGACAGCGCATACATCTTGGACAGCGAGGTGCAGACCACCACCCGCGGGTCCGTCGCGGCGAGGCCGGCGAGCGACTCGGTCAGGTCGACATAGCCCAGGTATGCCTCGTCGATCCACCAGCGGGTCCGGGCCGGCGCGGCGGCGATCAGCGAGCGCAGCTCGGCGGCCGGTGCGTGGCGTCCGGTGGGGTTGTTCGGATTGACCACCACCACGAGGTCGTAGCGGCCGGACCCGACGGCGGCGGACAGCCGGGCCTGATCGATCCGCCAGCCATCCTCGCGGCGCAGCCGGAACCGGTCCACCCGGCATCCGATCACCCTCTCCGTGACATGGGCGTACTCGCCGTAGCCGGGGTCCATCAGGAGCACCCTGCTCTCCGGGGTCAGCCACTGGCCGAACGCCCTGAAGATCAAGTCGGATGAACCGGCGCCGACCGTGAGCGTCTCCACCGGCAGCGCCCGGGCCGCGGCGATCTCCGCCAGGAGACCCTCGGCGCCGGTCGGCGGCGAGGTCCTGGCGGCCCAGGCCGGATCCTCCGCCAGCGCCGCCACTGCCCCGGGGGCGGGCGGGAACCAGGCGTCCAGGACATCGGCGGCGACCACCTCATGGCGCCGGTGCAGGCTACGGAAGTCCGTGCCGATGGCGGCGAACGAGGCACCGCCGTGCTCGCAGCCGTCCGGCCGGGGAGCGAACGGCACGTCCAGCCGCCAGTCCACCACGGAACGCAGCCGCTCCACGAGGGTGCGGTAGCGGTCCGTCGTGACCTTCGTCAGCTCGGCCACGCTGCCGGTCAGCACCTCGAACGTGACCGCACCGCTGTGGACGGTACGGCCGACCGGGCGCAGGCCGGCGGCCCGGTACATGTCGAGCAGTTCGGTGCGCCCCATCGCCACCACCCGGCGACCGCCCCGGGCGGCGATCCAGCGCAGCGCCGCGTACATCAGCAGCGGTGCCGCCGCGGAGGCCCGCCAGCGCGGCTCGACGGTGAGGATGCGCACCTCGAACAGGTCGGCCTCGGTCAGCAGCGGCAGCTCGTCGCGGGTCAGGTACTTGTCCAGCGCGTACCGCCCCACCCAGGGCGGAGTCAGGCTGACAAAGCCGATCCGGGCCGCGCCTCGCGCCGCGACCAGGTAGACGTTGTCGCCGTCCAGCCCGTCGCGAAGCCGCCCGGCGGGATCCGGCGCATGCTGGCCCAACTCCTGTGCGTACACGCGGTGACGCAGTTCGTGGATCCACTCGAGATCTTCCGGAGCAGCAGCGCGCAGCTGCAGGTCACGGCCCATCAACACCTCTTCCGACGCGGGGACTTCATCGTCGTGGGCGAGGATCGGGCGCGTCAGGGCGGAGCGACGCAGTCGGCCTGAGTACGCGTACTCAGGCGCGGCCGCGCCGCGCCCGCCCTTCCAAGGACGTCGGTGGCGACAACTACCGGGGAACGTCAGGCCGTCGAGGCCCGCGTCGCCTCGTCCCAGGCGTGCGGGCTGCGGTAGTGGTTGCGGTGTCCGGCGGCGAGTACGGTCCGCAGGGACGCGAGATGCGGGGTGTCCGCCGGGAGTTGGAGTCGGGCGAGGAGGGCCCGTGCGGCCGTGGGGTCCAGGTCGCCGGAGACGTCGTGGTAGCCGGCCAGCAGGGCCTTGAGCAGCGGCGCGTGCAGTGCGGGGAGCCGCGCGGCGGTGTCGTACACGCTCTGCTTCACGGGCCAGGGCACGGGGCCCGAGCAGGCCAGGACCCGGCCGGCCCGGCGGAGTCGGGCGGGCGAACTCTCCGCCACGACATGGTCGATGTCGTTCCCGAGCACCTCGGCGAAGGCCGTCGCGGCGGTGTCGTGGTCCTCGAACCAGTCGGCCCAGAGCGAGTAGGTGACGGCCTCGGCGTCCCGCTCCGCCTCCAGCCGTCGGCGGTAGCCGTCCCACAGCGGGTCGGCGGGCAGGGGCCCCCGCGCACCACGATCCGCGAACCGGATCTCGCACGTCACCCAGTAGTCGTCGAGAAGATCCAGCAGCCCGAAGGCCACCCGTACCCTCCCGGCCATGTCCAGGCCCTCGTCCGTGAACACCTCGCCGGCCCAGGAGTGCGCGACCTCGTTGGCGGTGAGCGGCCGGTCCGGCCTCTCGACGTCGCCCCACCCGTCAGCGGCCTCGACGACGCCGCACTCGGCGAGCCAGCGCCGCGCTTCCCGCATGGCTTGCGATTCCATACGAAAAGTATGACGAGTCAAACAGTTCACCGGTCAGCCTTACTGAAGCACCGGATCGAGTGGCGGGCCGGGCCCTGGCTCCCAAGTGGTCACAGAAGCGGGGACGGACCGTCCGGAACCGTCAGCAGCGCCAGATGGGCGATGTCTCCGGGCGGAGGTGTCGTCACCGACCAGAGAGGCGCAGGGGATCCGTCGGCGACGGCGGCCGGGGCGTCGGTCAGGTTCATCCGCTCGCGCAGCCGGCCGTAGAAGTCCATCGGCCCCAGCCGTACGGCCCGCAGCCGGCGCGGAGCGGCGTACACGCCGATCCAGTCCCCCGGGTCCAGCACGCCTCGTAGCTGGCCGTCGATGCTGACCGCGGCCGGCCCGGACCGTTCGAGGACGCGCAGGCCGACGGGTTCGTCGGGCGCCGTGACGACCGAGCGGTCGAACGCCATGTGCGGGGCGACCGGCGTGAAGACGAGGGCCTCGGCCCGCGGCGAGACGACGGGGCCGCCGGCGGCGAAGCTGTAGGCGGTCGAGCCGGTCGGGGTGGCCACCAGCAGCGCGTCGGCGGAGTACGACGCCAGGAGTCGGCCGCAGACGTAGACGCCGACCGACACCTGGCGGTCCCTGGCCAGCTTCTCCAGGACCACGTCGTTGAGAGCGGTGACGTCGAGCGGGATGCCCCACTCGTCGTCGACCTCGCAGTCGGGGCGCACCTGGGGAGGCGGCAGGAGCGGCCCTCGGCCGTACCGCGTCCATGCCTCGATGTCCGCCGGCACCTCCAGGCGGCGGGAGGCGCGCAGGGCGAGCAGCATGCGGCTGTCGATCCTGAGCCGGTCCTCGCGCACCGCGTCCAGGGCCGACCCCAGCGCGGAGGCCGGCACCTCCGTCAGGAAGCCCACCCTTCCCACGTTCACGCCCAGGACGAGGGCGTCGTTCTCCGCCGCCAGCCGCGCACCGCGCAGGAAGGTGCCGTCGCCACCCAGCGTGACGATGAGATCGGGGTCTCCTGCCGCCTCGACCTCGTCGTGGGCACGGCGGCGCCCGCCGTCGCGCCACACGTCGATGTCCGTGCACCGCACAGCGTGTTCCTCGCACCAGGCACGGACCACACCGGCCGCCTGCACGGCCTCCGCGCGTCCGCCGTGCACCACCAGACCGAGTCGGCTCACCCGCATCTCTGCCTCCAGGACATCCTGGTCCCCAGGGCCGGCAACGGCCACCCGGCCGCCCCGGCCGCCCCCTCCGTAGGATCGCCTCATCCGCCCGGTTCCGCACGCGCGGTCGGCAGGGGAGGACGTCGGTCCCGGGCTCGGACGAGGGCCGACCGGCCCTACCCCCTCGCGGCGGTCACGGGGACGATGGAGTGATGTTCCAGAACGACGCCATTCGCGCACTCGACCGGCAGGAGTGCCTACGACTGCTGGCCAAGGCACCGGTCGGCCGCGTGGTGTACACCCGGCAGGCACTGCCCGCCGTCCTCCCGGTGAACTTCACCCTCGACTCCGACACCTCCGTGCTGCTGTACACCTCGCCCGGATCCGACCTGGTACGTGCCATCGACGGCGTCGTGGTCGCCTTCGAGGCGGACGAGTACCACCCGGTCACCCAGTCGGGCTGGAGTGTCATCGTCACGGGCCGGGCCACCGTGGTGTCGGATCCCGCCGAGCACGAGCGGCTGTCGCAGAGCGGGCCGCGCTCCTGGATGCCCATACAGGACGGGGTCTTCGTACGGATCGAGTCCGATCTGGTCACCGGCCGCGACCTCAGGGGAACACCCGTCACGCAGTGAGGCGCAGCCCGCGCCGGCCCGCCGGGCTGCCGGGCTGCTCAGGGGGAGGCCTGACCGGCCCGTATGCAGCGGGCCGTACGGCCTCGGTCGCGGGCAGGCCACTGCTGCCGGCGGGCGGATCCGTGCGCAAGGGGCCGATCAGCCCATGCGGCAGCGCCGCGCCGGGCGGAGAGTGGAAGGAGGAGCCCGTACGGCATCGGGAGGCGGGATTCATGTGGCACCGGAGCCCGAAGCTTCTCGCCGCGCCGGACCGGCCACATGAGCGGGGCCGGTTCCGCCACGGCGGCGCCGACCGCCCGCGCGCTCGGCAGGAGCCGACCGAGAGGAGTTGATCGCCATGACGTCCCCGGCGGCCGTGCCCGGCTTCCCGGTCCGGGTCACAGCACGACTCGACGCACCACTGTCCCGCTGGCTGTGGCTGGTGAAGTGGATCCTCGTGATCCCGCACTACGTGGTGCTGTTCTTCCTGTGGATCGCCTTCTTCGTCGTCAGCGTGATCGCGTTCTTCGCCATCCTGTTCACCGAGCGCTACCCCCGCGCACTCTTCGACTTCAACCTGGGCGTGCTGCGCTGGAGCTGGCGGGTCGCCTACTACTCGTACGGCGCCCTCGCCACCGACCGCTACCCACCGTTCAGCCTGGGCGAGGAGCCCGGATACCCGGCGCGGCTGGACATCGCCTACCCCGAACGTCTCTCTCGGGGCCTGGTCCTCGTGAAGTGGTGGCTGCTGGCCATCCCCCACTACATCGTCATCGGCTTCTTCCTCGGCGGCTGGCACCTCGGCTGGGACGGCGGGCTGGTGGCCGTACTGACGGTGATCGCCGCCGTGATCCTGGCGTTCACCGAGACATACCCCCGAGACATCTTCGACCTGATCGTGGGCCTGAACCGCTGGGTGCTGCGGGTCGCCGCCTACGCCGCTCTGATGACGGACGCCTATCCCCCGTTCCGGCTCGACATGGGCGGCACCGAAGCGGACATCCTGCGCAAGGCCCCGTGATCACCGCACGCGGCACGTCGTCGGCGTCGTCTGCGGAGCCGACCCGCTCCCTCACACTCCCCGGGCGGGGGCCCTCCGACGAGGGCCGATCGGCTCCCCCGGAGCGCACCGTCCGGCCCTGTCCCCCGCTGCCGGGACTTCCGAGGATTGAGGCAGAGGATCGAGGCAGTGGAGGGTACGGCGTGCGGCAGCCGGCCGTAGGGCGTCCGCCGCGTCGAGCGCAGGAGGTGCCCCATGACCAGACCCGTCGTGGTCGGACTCGACGGCTCCCCCGGCAGCGTGACGGCCACGTGGTGGGCCGCCGGACAAGCCACGCGAAGGCGGTTGCCGTTGGTCCTGCTCCACTCGTGGACCACGCAACCGCTCGACGTGCCGATCCCGCAGGAGGCCCGGAGCAAGCAGCAATACGGGCGGGACCTGGTCCAGCGTATGGAGGCCGAGCTGCTGCACCGGTACGGCGATCTGACGCTGACCACGGAACTGGTGTCCGACACCGCCGCCCACTGCCTCGTCGAACGCAGTGAAAGCGCGGCCTTGCTGGTGCTCGGGTCCCGTGGCCTCGGATCGGCGGCGAGTTTCCTGCTCGGTTCCATCAGCCTGCACGTGCTGGGTCTCACGCAATGCCCGGCGGTCACCGTCAGAGCCGGCGATCCCTGCGTCGAAGTCGGCTGGGGACACCCGGCCGTAGCGGACCGCCACGAGGTGGTCGTCGGCGTTCAGGAGCCGGGGCCGGCGAGCGACGCGCTGCTGGAGCTGGGTTTCGCCGCCGCCGAGTCGTACGGCATCGGCGTACGTGTCGTGCGAGCCCTGCCTCGTTCCACGCCGCAGCCGAAGAGACGGGCACAGCTCGCCACCACGTTGGCGCTGTGGCGCGAGATGTTCCCGGACGTCCCCGTCGTGGAGCAGATCGTCACGGGTCCGGCCGCCGAGGCGCTGCTGTCCGCCGCCACGCACAGTCGGCTCACCGTGGTGGGACGCCGCCGTCATCCGTCCCACCTGACGTGGAAACTCGGGCCCGTCGCCCACGCGGTGCTGCACCACGCTCCGTGCCCCGTCGCCGTCGTACCGCACGGTTGAGGCAGAGGCGCGGAACCGGGCGGGCCGCGCCGACCCCGGCATGAACCCGACATGAACCCGACCCCGGCATGAACCCGCCGCTCAGCACGGTCCGGGGCACCTACACATGGGGCACGACGGCGACAGGGCAGCCGACGTGGTGGATCGCGGCGTGGGTGACCGGCCCGGTGCGGGGGCCGACCGGCCGTTCGGCGAGGCGGTGGCCCACGACGAGAAGGCTCGCTCCGGTCGAGGCCCGCACGAGCGCGGTCGTGGGCTTGTCCCGCACCACCGTCTCCAGGACCTCCACGTCGGGGTACTTGTCGCGCCACACCCGGAGCACGGCCCTGAGGAAACCCAGCCACTCCTCGCCCCGCCAGGAGTCGCCGACCACAGCGCTGTCGCCGGGTCCGAGACCGATGGCCCCGGGTCCAGGACCGATCGCGCCGGGCCCCTGCCAGGCGTACACGGCGCGCAGCCGGGCGTGCCGGAGCCGGGCCGCCTCGAAGGCGAACTCGATGACCTCGTCGCAGGCGTCGGTGAGGTCGACGGCCAGCACCACGTCCCGGTATGCGGTGTCCGTCGAGGCATCGCCGTCGTCCGCCGACACGTGTTCGTCAGTCGGCACGTGGTCGTCCGCCGGCACATGTTCGTCCGCCGCCTCCTCACCGGCCCGGACGAGGACGACCGGTCGCGTGGCCTTCGCGACCACACCGAGCGCGACGGACCCCACGAGGAATCCGGTGAAGCCGCTCAGTCCGCGCGAGCCCAGGACCATCAGGTCGGCCTGGTCCGCCGCCTTCAGCAGGGCCGCGGCGGCCGGGCCCTCCATCAGCTCGTCGGAGAGGCGGACGTCCGGGCACTCGGCACGGACGCGTTCCTCCGCCTGGCGCAGGGAACGCCGGGCCAGATGCCGCTGAGCGGCACCCTCGATCTCGCGTTCGTGCCGCCGGGGGTGCCAGTCCCAGGCCTGCACCAGGCGCAGCGGCCGGTCCCGCCGCGCGGCCTCGCGGGCCGCCCACGCGGCGGCGGCCAGACTCTCGGCGGATCCGTCGACTCCGGCGACAACGGGCAGAAGCATCGCGGCACCTCCGGCAATGGCTGTTTCTGATCCAGCACCAGCGTCGTCCCGAAGTCCCCGCGCCGGCAGGGGCCGGCAGGTCCTGCCGTGGGGCCGTCCGGCCCCTCAGTCCGCGAGCGACAGGCGGCACGTCTCCCCCGGCTCCACGCGGACCGCACGGTCCGGCAGCCGGATGTCGATCGGCGCGCGGTCGGACGGCGGCACCGTCACCTCCAGCCGGCCGTGCTCCAGGCGCAGCCGCACACCCCAATGCCCTTGGTAGTGAAGGGAGAAGCCGTAGGCCGACAGTTCCGGCAGCGGTACGGGATCGAGCCACAGCAGGCCGGCGCGGGTCTCCAGTCCGGTCAGTCCGCGTTGGACCAGGTCGAGGGTGCCGGCCATGGCGCCCAGGTGGATGCCCTCGCCCGTGGTACCGCCCTGCAGGTCGGCCACGTCACCGAGCAGGGCTTCCTGGCAGTACGTCCACGCCTCCGCCCGCCGGGCCCGGGCCAGGACCCAGCCGTGGACCAGGCCGCTGAGGGTGGAACCGTGACTGGTGCGGTGCAGGTAGTGGTCGACGGTGCGCTGCCAGGTGTCGTCGTCGAGGGGATGGCCCAACCGGTCGAAGAGGCCGGCGAGTTCGGCCGGTGAGAAGAGGTAACCGAGCATCAGGACGTCGGCCTGTTTGGACGCCTTGTAGCGGTTGACGGTGTCGCCCTCCGCCTCCAGGATCCGGTCCAGGCGCCGGATGTCGCCGTACCGCTCGCGGTAGCCCGCCCAGTCCAGCTCGGCGAGGTCGCCGTAGCCCTCGAACTGGCTGATGACACCGTCGTGGAAGGGCACGTGGAGGGTACGCGAGACGTCCTCCCACTGTTCGAGCTCGCCGTCGTCCAGGCCGGTGCGCTCGGCGAGTTCGCGCCGCCGGGGCTTGGGCAGGATGCGCAGCACCTCCAGGGCCCGGGTGAGCACCCAGGCGGCGGTGACGTTGGTGTACGCGTTGTCGTCGAGGCCGGGTTCCGGCGCGCCGGGGTAGGCGTCGTGGTACTCGTCGGGTCCCATCACACCCCGGATGCGGTGCCGGCCCAGCCCTTCGTCCCACTGGGCCGAGTCCGCCCAGAAGCGGGCGATCTGCAGCAGCATCTCGGCGCCCTTCGTGTGCAGGAACTCGGCGTCGTCGCTGGCCTCGCAGTACTGCCAGACGTTGTACGCCACGGCCGAGCCGACGTGCCGCTGGAGCCGGGAGTGGTCGGGCAGCCAGCGTCCCGAGCGGGGGTTGAGGTGGAGTTCCTGCGACTCCTCGCGTCCGTCGCTGCCGCTCTGCCAGGGGTACAGCGCTCCGCGCCGGCCGGCCGCTCGGGCGGCGGCGCGGGCCTGGTCGAGGCGGCGGTGACGGTAGAGGAGCAGGGCGCGGGACACTTCCGGGAAGTGCAGGTTGAGGTACGGCAGCACGAACAGCTCGTCCCAGAAGACATGCCCGCGATACGCCTCCCCGTGCAGTCCCCGGGCCGGTACTCCGACGTCGAGGTCCGCCGTGTGCGGGGAGAGGGTCTGCAGGACGTGGAAGAGGTGGAGCCGAAGGATCCTGCCCGCCTCCCCGGGAACGTCCAGCTCGGCCCGCCGCCACAGCTGGTCCCAGGCCGTCAGGTGTGATTCGAGCAGCTGGTCGAAGGCGGGTGCCGCACCCACGCGGTCGATCGCGGCGTCCAGCGGGTCGCTGATCGCCGGGTCGCGGGAGGTGTGCAGGGCGATGGTCTTGTCGACGGTGACGGTACGGCCGGGCAGCAGACCCAGCCGCACCAGCTGACCGACACGCGGCCCCGCCTGCCGGACGGTGACATCCGCGTCGGCGGTCAGCCGGGCCGCCATGCCGACGCGGATGTCGGAGGTGCGGGTACGGCAGCGCAGCCACACGGTGTCCGGCGTGGCGGCACCGGTGTGCACGTGCGTCAGGTGGCGGCCGTCCAGATCCCGGTAGCGCGGTACCCCGGCGTTGGTGACCCCGCCGTCGAGAGCCGCCTCGACATCGAGGTCTCCGGCGAAGCCCTCGGCCGTGAACTCGGTGCGCAGCGCCGCCAGATGGGGGTCGGCCATGTGCACGAGCCGCTGCTGGCGTACGGAGAGCACCCGGCCCTCGCCGACCGCGTACCGCGTGCGGCGCTCCAGCAGTCCCGAGTCCAGGTGCAGCACCTGACGGTGGGCGAGCACCTCGGCCGTGTCGGGGGTGAGCCACGGCCGGCCGGCGAAGCGGAACCGCAGGGGCAGCCAGTCGGGGAGGTTGACCATGTCCTCGTTCTCCACCCGGCGCCCCGCGACCTCCGTGGTGAGCCGGTCGTAACCGCCGGCCACGTAGGTGCCGGGGTAGTGCACGTCGTCCGCCGCGCACTCCGGCAACGCCCCGCGGGTGGCGAAGTAGCCGTTGCCCAGCGTGCACAGCGACTCCCGCAGGCGCTCGTCCGCCGGGTCGTAGCCGTCGTACTCCCAGGTCCGGCCCGTCACGGTCGTGCTCCCTCGGCGAGCAGCTCCGCGAGGTCGGTCACGACGATGTCGGCGCCGTGGTGCAGAAGTCGCCGCCGGGTGTCGGGACCGTCGGCCCGGTCCACGCCGACGACGAGGGCGAAGCCGCCGCTGCGGCCCGCCGCGACGCCCGCCAGGGCGTCCTCCACGACCGCGGCACGGACCGGGGGCACGCCGAGCCGACGGGCCGCTTCCAGGAACAGGTCGGGCCGCGGCTTGCCCGCGAGCCCCAGGCGAGCCGCCTCACCGCCGTCGACCAGGGCGTCGAAGAGGTCGAGCACGCCCGCTCCGGTGAGCAGCTCACGGGCGTGCCGTGACGCGGAGGCCGCGGCCACCGGCACCTCGGCGGCACGCAGCGCGCGCACCAGCCGTACCGTCCCCGGATACGCTTCGACGCCGTGTTCGCGCAGCCGCCGGGTGAACAGCCGCTCCTTGTCCTCGGCCACGGTGTGCACGAACGCCTCGGTCGGGTCGAGACCGCGCGACGCCAGGAACGCGGCGGCGCCGTCGAGGCGGGATCTGCCGTCCACGTACCGCAGGTAGTCGTCGCCGGTGTCGAAGGGGCGCCGCTGCGCGGGGTCCTCGGGCGGGTGCGCGGCCAGGAAGGCGTCGAAGGCGGTCTTCCAGGCGGCCGCGTGCACGCGCGCCGAATCGGTGATCACCCCGTCGGTGTCGCACACGACCGCCTCGATGTCCCGCAGCGCGGGTGCGAGCGCGTCGTACGACCGAGCGGCCATCGTTCACTCCCTCCACGGGCGGCACGTCACTCCCACCATCGGGGCGGCACGTATCTCCCTGCACGGACGGCACGTACAACGTTCACACCGCCTGCGGCCCGACCGCCACCGGACAGTCCGCATGGTGGAGCAGGGCGTGGCTCACCCGCCCGAGCTGAAGCCCGAGGCGACCGCGCCGGCGCCCGGCCCCCACGACCACCAGGTCGGCTGCGGACGAGCGGTGCACCGGTTCCTCCGCGAGCGCGGGATCCTCGGCGCTCAGGGGGCACGACTCCAGCGTCGTACCGGTCGTGGGCTTGCGCCGTGGGCCCCTCGGTCCGCCCCTGGGCCCGCTCGGCCCCTGTGGCGCGTCCGTGGGTCGGCGGAGGCTGAAGGCAAGGCGAGTCCCCGGAAGGGGAGTTCGCGATCACCACAGGAGAGGGGCTCAGTCATGAAGCCCATCAGGACAGGCGCTCTCATGGTCGACGACGTCGTCACCGTGCGGTGCGGCACACCGTTCAAGGAGGTGGTGCGCCGGCTCGAAGAGCACGGCATCAGCGGGCTCCCGGTGGTCGACGACGACGACAAGGTCATCGGTGTGGTCTCCGAGACCGACCTCATGCTGCGCCAGGCCCGCGAGCCACGTGGCGCCCGCGGCTGGACGCGCCGCCTGCGTCTGTTCGGCGGCGGCGCCCGACGTGCCGCCGCCAAGAGCCGCGCGCGGACGGCCGGCGGAGTGATGTCCACGCCCGCCGTCACCGTGCGCGCCGACGCCACGGTCACCGAGGCCGCCCGGCTCATGGCAGGCCATCGCGTCGAACGGCTTCCCGTGGTGGACGAGGAGAACCGGCTGATCGGCATCGTCACCCGCCGAGACCTGCTCCAGGTCTTCCTGCGCACCGACGACGAGATCCGGCGGGAGGTGCGGCAGGAGGTGTTCCTCAACACGCTCTGGCTGGCCCCGCACACCGTCGAAGCGGCCGTCGAGGACGGCGTGGTCACGCTCACCGGCCAACTGGAACGGCGCAGCGAGATTGCCGTCGCCGTGGGCATGACGCGCCGGCTGGACGGTGTCGTGGACGTCGTCGACCACCTCTCCTACCGGATCGACGACAAGCGTCTGCAGCCCGCCGAACAGGGGATGCAGGGCGTCGCCGACGACTGGCTGCGCAAGCTCTGAACCGGAGGTCCGCAACAGTCCGTGCGCGCGGGCCCGTTGGGCCCTGCGGACCTGATCAGGGCCGATCGGCCCTGGTGGCCGGGCGGTCCTTCATGGTGGGGTGGAGGTGGCGGGAGGACCCGAAGAGGACGCGGAGATACGGCCGACGACACGACGTCGTGCGCCGCGCCTTCAGGATCCGCGAGAAGCGGCCGGCGTCCTTCCCGTCCTCCCTTTCGAGGAGGAGACCATGTACGGCAGCCCGCACGTCGTGCGCGACGTGATGACACGCGCCGTCGTCGCCGTCGGCCGCGACGCGCCGTTCAAGGACATCGTCCAGCTCTTGGAGCGATGGAAGGTCAGCGCCCTGCCCGTGGTCGAGGGCGAGGGGCGGGTGATCGGGGTCGTCTCGGAGGCGGATCTGCTGCCCAAGGAGGAGTTCCGGGACCGCGATCCGGACCGGTTCACCCAGCGGCGGAGGCTGTCCGACCTGGCCAAGGCCGGCGGGGTGAGCGCCGAGGAGCTGATGAGCAGCCCGGCGATCACCGTGCACGGCACCACCACCCTGGCCGAGGCCGCACGCATCATGGCCCGGCGGAGCGTGAAGCGGCTGCCGGTCATCGACGGCGAGGGCGTGCTCGAAGGAGTCGTCAGCCGCTCGGACCTGCTCAAGGTGTTCCTGCGCAACGACGAGGACCTCACCGAGGAGGTGCGCCACGAGGTCGTCGACCGTCTGTTCCCGCTGTCCGCCGACCACATCCGGGTGGAGGTCGCCGAGGGCGTCGTGACCCTCACGGGCTGGGTGGACGGCCCGCACCTGGCACCCGTGGCCGAACGTCTGGCGCGGGCAGTCGAGGGAGTGGTCGACGTCCGCTGCCGCCTCACCACCGCCTCGGCGCGGAGCGACCCGCTGTGAGGGACGGGAGGACGTGGTCCGGACCCGCGCCGCCACGCGGCGGCGGCGGTGCGCGCGGCCGGTGACCGGTGATGCACCGGCGGCGCGCGACACGGCCGCAGCTCGCGAGAGGCGCCCGCCGGCTACCCGTCCTTCACCGGTACCGCCCACACCAGCGAGGTGCCACCGCCGGAACGTTCCGCCAGTTCCAGCGCGCCGCCCAGTTGCTCGGCCCGTTCCGCCATGTTGCGCAGTCCGCTGCGGCGGCCGTCGGGCGGGATGCCCACACCGTCGTCCGTGACCGACAGCCGCACCTCGCGCCCGTCGGTCGTGAGGGCGACCTCGGCCCGGCCGGCGCGGGCGTGGCGGGCGATGTTGGTCAGGGCCTCGGAGAGGACCGCCACCACGTGATCGGCGGCCTCCTTGGGCACGTCGGTGTCCAGCAGGCCCTCCATCCGCACGCTGGGGGCGAAGCCCAGGACCGGCGCGGCCTCGCCGACGACCCGCATGGCGCGGGCCCGCAGTCCGGTCCCGGCGCCTCCCTCACGGGCGCGCAGCGCGAAGATCGTCGACCGGATGATCTTGATCGTCTCGTCGAGGTCGTCGACCGCCCGCACCACGCGCTCGGAGGCTTCCGGGTGCTCGATGAAGCGGCCCGCGCTCTGCAACGTCATGCCGGTGGCGAAAAGCCGCTGGATCGCCAGGTCGTGCAGGTCACGGGCGATGCGGTCGCGGTCCGTGAGCACGGCGATCCGCTCGGCGTCGAGCCGACGATCCGCCAGCTCCATCGCGATCGCGGCCTGCCCCGCGAAAGCCTGCAGCGGCTCGATCTCCTTGGCGGCGAACCGTGCCTGCCCGGCCTCCCTGACCAGCAGGACGACACCGCGGGCACCGCTCTCCCCCGTGCCCACCGGGACGGCGACCGCCGGGCCGAGCCCGGCGAGGCCCGGCGCTCCCGCCACCCGGTCGTCATGGGTGACGTCCGTGCTGACGACCGCGGTCGCGGTGGAGAACGCCTCGCCGATCAGGCTGCCCTCGATGGGCAGGACCAGCCCCCGGAGCGCCTCCGCCTCCTGCCCGAGGGCCAGCTCCACGGTGAGCGAGCCGGTCTCCTCCATCGGCATGGCGACCACGGCCAGCGCCGCGCCCGTGATCTCCCGGGCCCGGTCGGCGATCAGCCCGAGGGCCTCGGCACGCTCGCTGCCGGACATCAGGCTGTGGGTGATCTCGGCGTTCGCCTGCAGCCAGCGCTCGCGCAGCCGGGACTCGGCGTACAGCCGCGCGTTGTCGATGGCGACGCCGGCCGCGACGGCCAGGGTCAGCGTGACGGAGATGTCCTCCTCGTCGAACTGGCCGCCGCCGCGCTTCTCCGTCAGGTACAGATTGCCGAAGACCTGATCGCGTACCCGGATCGGGACGCCGAGGAAGGTGTTCATCGGCGGGTGATGGGGCGGGAAGCCGTACGAGGCCGGGTGATCGGAGATCTTCGCGAGCCGCAGGGGCTCGGGGTGACGGATCAGCTCCCCGAGGATGCCGTGGCCCTCCGGGTAGGGGCCGATGGCGGCGATCTGCTCCTCGGTGACACCGACGGTGTGGAAGGCCGACAGCCGCTTGCCGTCGGGGCCGATCACGCCGAGCGCGGCGTACTCCGCGTCGACGAGCGCCGCCGCCGCTTCTACGATGCTGTGCAGGGCCTGTTCCAGGTCCAGCTCGCGGCCGACCGAGAGCACCGCCTCCAGCAGGCTGTGCACCCGGTCCCGGGTCCCTCGCGCGGCGTCCAGCCGCGCCTGGAGCTCTTCCAGCAGTTCGTCCAGCCTGAGCTGAGGCAGCCGTACACGGGCCTCCTCGGGGCTTCCCACCTGCGATTCCTCCAGGTCCCTCGTCGAGCGGACACCCACTGGTCCGGTCAGGTGCCACGGTAACGGCCGACGGGCCGGGGCGTAAGCGGAACCAGCCGGGTCGGGCGGGCTCCGCCGCCGTGCCGCCCGCTGGCCGTGCAGGCCCTGGACCTGGGCCGATCGGCCCACCGGGCAGGACGGACAGCACCTGGCCCCGCCACCCCGCTCATCCGACGCTGGAGGTGTACCGAGTCCGCAGACCGACCGAGGAGAACCGAGGAGACCGGCGTCATGGTCCGTTACGTGTACGACTTCGCTGAGGGCGGCCGTGACATGGCCGACCTGCTCGGCGGCAAGGGCGCGAACCTGGCCGAGATGACCCGGCTGGGCCTGCCCGTCCCGCCGGGCTTCACCCTGACCACCGAGGCCTGCCGGGCCTTCCTGGCGACCGGCGCGGAACCGGAGGGCATGCTGGAGGAGGTCTCCCGGCACCTGTCCGCCCTGGAGGAGTCCGCCGGGCGCCTGCTGGGGCAGCGGGACGATCCGCTGCTCGTGTCCGTCCGGTCCGGGGCCCGGTTCTCGATGCCCGGCATGATGGAGACCGTCCTGGACATCGGCCTCGGCGACGACTCCGTCCAGGGCCTGGCCAAGGTGTCCGGCAGCGACCGCTTCGCCTGGGACTCCTATCGCCGGCTCGTCCAGATGTTCGGCAGTACGGTCATGGGCGTCGACGCGGCCCTGTTCGACGGGGCCATGACCCTGCTCAAGGAGACCCGCGAAGCCCCCGACGACCTCCACCTCGACGCGAACGACCTCGCCCGGCTCGTCGAGACGTACAAGCGGCTGATCCGCGACGAGACGGGACAGGACTTCCCCCAGTCCCCCGCCGAGCAGCTGCGCCTGGCGATCCTCGCGGTCTTCCGCTCCTGGAACGGCGAGCGCGCCCGCGTCTACCGCAGGCGCGAGCACATCCCCGACGACCTGGGCACGGCGGTCACCGTCCAGCGGATGGTGTACGGCAACCTCGGCGCCGACTCCGGCAGCGGCGTCGCCTTCACCCGTGACCCGGCCACCGGGCGGCCCGGCCTGTACGGCGACTACCTCGCCAACGCCCAGGGCGAGGACGTCGTCGCCGGTATCCGCAACACCGTGCCCCTCATCGACCTGGAGCGGCTGGACCCGCGTTCCTACCAGCGGCTGCGCGACCACATGGGCGTCCTGGAACGGCACTACCGCGACCTGTGCGACATCGAGTTCACCATCGAGCGCGGCACGCTGTGGATGCTCCAGACCCGGGTCGGCAAGCGCACCGCCGGGGCGGCGTTCGCCATCGCCGCCGAGCTGGTGGAGGAGGGACAGATCACGCCGGAGGAAGCGCTGGCCCGGGTCAGTGGTGACGGCCTCGCCCGGCTGATGTTCCCGCGTTTCGACACCACCGCCACCGGCCCGGCGCTCGCCCACGGCCTGCCGGCCTCCCCGGGCGCCGCGGTCGGCGCGGCGGTCTTCGACTCCGCCGAGGCCGTACGGCGTGCCGCGGCCGGCGAGAAGGTGGTGCTCGTGCGCCAGGAGACCACCCCGGACGACCTGCCCGGCATGGTCGCCGCCGAGGCCGTGCTGACCAGCCGGGGCGGCAAGACGAGCCACGCGGCCGTCGTCGCCCGCGGCATGGGCAAGGTGTGCGTGTGCGGCGCCGAGGAACTCGCCGTGAACACCGGGGCCCGGCGGTTCACCACCGCCGACGGCACCGTGGTCGAGGAGGGCACGGTCATCTCCGTGGACGGCTCGGCCGGCGCCGTGTACGCGGGTGAGGTCCCGCTGGTGGCCTCCGCGGCGATGCGCTACCTGGAGACCGGCGAGCAGTCCGGCGCTGTCGTGGCCGCCGTGGCCCGCGCCCTCGAACAGGCGGACTCCGTCCGGCGGCTGGAGGTCAGGGCGAACGCCGACACCCCCGAGGACGCGGCCCGTGCCCGCCGGTTCGGCGCTCAGGGCATCGGTCTGTGCCGGACCGAGCACATGTTCCTCGGGGAGCGGCGCCGGCTGGTCGAGCGGATGATCCTGGCCCGTACCGACGCCGAGCGCGACCGGGCGCTGGCGGCTCTTCTCCCGCTCCAGCGGCGGGACTTCGTCGGCATCCTGGCGGCGATGGACGGCCTGCCCGTGACCATCCGCCTGCTGGACCCGCCGCTGCACGAGTTCCTGCCCGACCACACCGAACTCGCCGTACGGATCGCCTCGGCCGAGGCCCGTGGAGAACGACCGGACCCGCACGACGTCGAGTTGCTCGACGCGGTGAACCGCATGCACGAGGAGAACCCGATGCTCGGCCTGCGGGGCGTGCGCCTGGGACTGGTGGTTCCGGGCCTGGTCGCCATGCAGGTCCGGGCGATCGCCGAGGCGGTCGTCGAGCGCACGCGGGCCGGGGGATCCCCCGAGGCGGAGATCATGGTGCCGCTGGTCGGCGCGGTCGAGGAACTCCGGCTCGCCCGCGAGGAGGTGGAGCGGGTGCTCGCCGAGGTCGGCGCCGACACGGGCGTCCCCGTCCGCTGTCCCGTCGGCACCATGATCGAGCTGCCCCGGGCCGCGCTCACCGCGGGCCTGATCGCCGAGGAGGCGGAGTTCTTCTCCTTCGGCACCAACGACCTGACGCAGACCACCTGGGGCTTCTCCCGCGACGACGTCGAGGCCGCGTTCTTCTCCGCCTACCTCGACAAGGGCGTCTTCGCCGTCTCCCCCTTCGAGACGATCGACACCGACGGAGTGGGCCGACTGGTCCGGATCGCGGTCGACGAGGGACGCGCCGCGCGCCCCGGCCTGAAGATCGGCGTCTGCGGCGAACACGGCGGCGACCCGGAGTCCGTGCACTTCTTCCACGCGGCGGGCCTGGACTACGTCTCCTGCTCCCCGTTCCGTGTCCCGGTGGCCCGGCTGGAGGCCGGCCGGGCCGCCCTGTCGGCGACGGAGGGCAGCGACAGCCGCTGACCGGCCCGCTCCGGCCCGGCAGGGACGATCGGCTCCCGACCGAGGACCTTCGGCACTGGAACGGCGTGACGATCCGTAGGACTCTTGACCCAGGAGCGGCACCGATCCCCCGCGGTGTCGCTCCGCCCATACCCGTGAAGTGTGCCGGGGTGCGCCGCGATCAGGCACCCTCGGCCCCGGGCCGCCCCCAGGGGGTGTCTTGTGGATCTTGCCGGGGTCGCGGGCCCTGGCACGCACATCTGCCGCGTTGTCGTCGGTTGCCAACTCCCCCACGCTCGGCTGCGCTCGCGCGGGAGGGACCCCCATCGCGTTGACGCCCTCCTCCGCCTTGCAACTGCACGCACCAGACCCCGCCCGGCCGCGCTGAAAGGGCCCCGCTGATGGGAGCCGACCTGATCCACAAGACACCCCCTAGTACTGCAACGGTGCTAGCCCGACCTGGTGCGGACCGCGATCCGGCGGCCCGTGACGGCGTACGGATCGATCCGGACCCACAGGTCGCGCCGGCCCCCGGCCCAGGGTGTGCTGTGCGCCCGTTCGGCGAGACGATGCGTCTCGCCGACGTCCGTCACCATGCGCGCGTGTCCGCGCACCAGCACGCTCCAGCCGTTGCTGAAGGTGTCGTCGATGCGGTCGACCTCGAAGGCGACCGGGCAGCCGGCGGCCAGCGACGGTGTCGCACCGTGTGCGGTCCGGAAGACGATCGCGCCGTCGACGACGCTGTAGTTGACCGGGACGACGAGCGGCGCCTGGGCCGTGGGCACCGCGAGCCGTCCCACGCCGTGGGTCGAGAGCAGGGCCTCGCACTCGGTCCTGCTCAGCTCGGTGAACTCGGGAGCGGGCCCGGCCTGTCCGGGACCGGGCGGCCGTTCGGCCTCGCCTCCGGCCAGCGCCGAGACGGTGGTCCGCAGCGCGCCCGCCAGGCTGAGCAGTGCGCCCCGGCCCGGTGCGGCACCGGGGTGCTGCTCCAGGTGCGCCAGATAGCTGGAGGCCATGCCGGCGCGGGCGGCCGTCTCCCCTCGGGTCAGCCCGAGTTGGTGGCGGCGTGCGGCGAGCCGGCGGCCCAGGTCTCCCGAGGGCGGAGTCTCCGTCACGTTCGCCTGTTTCCGTTCGGCCATGACCCGTCACGTCCTCTCCTCAGGTCGCCCGGACGGCGACCTCCTCGTGCGACTGCTCGCCGAGCACCACCTTGAGCGCGCCGGTGTCGGCGGCCCCGGCGAAGACGTGGTACGCCTCCTCCATGTGGTCCAGCGGGAAGGTGTGGGTGACCAGCTGGGCGGTGGGCAGCCGGCCGGCGGCGGCCATGCGCAGCAAGGTGGGGGTGGAGTGGGTGTCCACCAGCCCCGTGGTGATGGTCACGTTCTTGATCCACAGGTCTTCCAGGTGCAGGGTGGCGGGCTTGCCGTGGACGCCGACGTTGGCCACGTGGCCGCCGGGGCGCACCATGCGTGTGCAGAGTTCGAAGCTCTCCGGCACGCCGACCGCCTCGATGACGACGTCCGCGCCGAGCCCGTCGGTGAGGTCCGCGATCAGTTGCTCGGGCTCCTCGCGGGCGTCGGCCACGGCGTCGGCGCCGAGCCGCCGGGCGGCCTCCAGCCGGGACGCGGCCAGGTCGACGGCGACGATCCGCTCGGGCGCGAACAGGCGCGCCGTGGCGATCGCCGCGAGGCCGATGGGGCCGACTCCGACGACGGCGACGGTGTCTCCCGGTCGCACACGCCCGTTGAGGACGCCCACCTCGTAGGCGGTCGGGAAGATGTCCGCCAGCAGGACGGCGTCCTTGCTCTCCACCGCGCCGGGCAGCGCGTGCACGGACAGATCGGCGTAGGGGACGCGGACGTACTCGGCCTGGGTGCCGTCGATCAGGTGGCCGAGGATCCAGCCCCCGCCGCCCCGGCACTGGCCGTAGGCGCTCTCGCGGCAGAAGCGGCAGCGGCCGCAGGGGCTGATGCAGGAGACCAGCACGCGGTCGCCCGGACGGACGGTCCGGACGTCGCCGCCGATCTCCACGATCTCGCCCACGGCCTCGTGGCCCAGGACCGTGCCCGGGCGCACCTCGGGCACGTCACCCTTGAGGATGTGCAGGTCGGTGCCGCAGATGGTGACGGCGTCGACGCGCACGATGGCGTCGGTGGGGTCCTTGACGGCGGGGTCCGGGACGTCCTGCCAGGCGGACTGCCCGGGACCGTGGAAGACGAAGCCTTTCATGTCCTTCCTCACCCTCCTCGCTCCGGTGCGGAACCCGGGGCCGGCGGTGCTCACCGTCTCCCGCGGACCGGCGCCGACGTCGGTACCGGAATGGCCCCGCAGATCCAGCTTGTGCGCTGATGACGTCCGGCGCACGGGCCGTCCGGTCCCCATGGCCCGGACGATCTCGCCCGTACGCACCGCCGCACGGCGTCAGGAGTCCTGCTCGTACGCCCGCGTCACGCCCGCGTCAGCTCGTGGGCGACACCGGCCGCCCAGGTCTCGATCACGTGGAAGTCCCGGAAGTCGCCGCCCTTTCCGGAGCGCACGATCATCCCGGCCACGCGCCCCTTGGCGCCGTCCTCCAGGCAGCCCCCGAAGGTGACGTGCGCCCGGAGGTCCAGCCGTGTCATCGCCCGCCGTACACCGCGCACGGGCGGGATGTCCCGTTCGGAGGCCGAGGCGTCGAGCGGGCCGCTGCTGAAGAACCAGACCGGGCGCTCTGCGAGCGGACGGCGGTGACGGCGGACGAATCGGCGCGCGTCCTTCTGCCAGCGTCCGGCCGCCGACCACGACGGCGTCGTACTTCTCCCCGCCGTGCTTCTCCCCGCCGTGTTTCTCCCCGCCGGTGTCGTACTCGGCGAGGCCGATCACGCGGCCGTCCGCCTCGGCCAGCAGGGCTCGGTAGCCGGGGCGTGCCAGGGCGCAGGCCCGGTCGGCGGCCAGGGCGGCCGAGCGCCTGCTCGCGGAGAAGAACCGCAGGCGGAGGTTCTCCTGCGACATCTCCTCGTAGAACCCCCGCACCTGTCCGTGGTCGCCCGGCAGCACCGGCCGGATGCACACGGTGGTGCCGTCCGCGAGCAGCGCGTGGACCGAGGGTCGGTCGATCAGGTCGTCCGTCACATCGCAGATCTCCTCCATGCCTCTCGACACTTCGATCGTCCGACGGAGCCCGGGGGGATCACAGGGGCCGTCCGGGGTGCAACGGGGGCCGATCGGCCCGCACGCTCACACCCGCTCGGGCACGATCGCGACGGGGCACGCGGCGTGGTGCAGGACCCCGTGCGCGACACGGCCCAGTTGGAGCCCGCGGTGCCCGGGGTCGCGGCGGGCACCGACCACCAGCAGCCCGGCGTCGTGGGAGGCGCCCAGGAGGACGCCGCGAGCGGATCCCTCGACGGTGCGACGCCGCACGTCGACGTCGGTCGGGGCGTCCTTCAGCGCCGCTTCCAGGGCCTCGACGGCGTGTTCCTCGTACAGGCGCGCGGGTTCGCCGGCGAGCAGCGGATGGTGCACGCTCTCGTGTGCGGGGCATCGCCATGCCCGTACGGCGTCCAGGGGTACGGCGCGCAGCCGCGCCTCCTGGAAGGCGAATCGCGTCGCCGCGGAGTTCTGCCCCTGCTCACCGACGCCCACCACGACGCGGCCGTGGGCCGGCGAACCGACCCGGTTGTCGTGGCTGCCGCGCACCACGACGACCGGGCAGTCCGCGTGCGCGGCCACGGTGAGGCTGACGGACCCGAGCAGCATCTCGGCGAGACCGCTGCGGCCGCGGGTGCCGAGGACCAGCGCGGAGGCGCCTCGGCCCTCCCGCACCAGCGCGTACTCCGGTTCCTCGGGAAGCACGTCGGAGACGACCCCGAGGTCCGGCCGGCGGCTCAGGGCGCGCCGTACGGCGGTGCCCACGATGTCGTCCGCCCGTACCTCCTCCCACGGTTTGCCGAGGTCGTCGGCGAGAGCGGTGCCCTCGTAGCGCTCCCAGAGGGAGGCGTACACGACCCGCAGCGGGGTCCCGCGCAGGGCCGCCTCGTCGGCGGCCCAGTCGACGGCGCGCAGGCTCGGCTCGGAGCCGTCCACGCCGACGACGATCGGGAGGGCCATCGGTCTCACCGTCCCGCGCCCAGGTCGAAGACGATCCGGGCCTTGACCTGGCCGCGCAGCACCTCGTCGATGGACTCGTTGACCGAGGCCAGGGAGCGGGTCTCGTAGATGACCTCGGTCCGGCCGGCCGCGTGGAGCTGGAAGACCTCCGCGAGGTCCTGACGGGTGCCGACGATGGAGCCGATCACGGAGGTGCCGTTCAGGACGGTGTCGAAGATCGGCACCTGGACGGTGCCGTGGGCCGGAAGCGCGACCATGACGAGCTTGCCGCCGCGCCGCAGACCGGAGTTGACGGCGGCGAACGCGGCCTCGTTCACGGCGAGGGCGATCGCGGCGTGGGCGCCGCCGTGCCGCTTGAGCACCGCTCCGACGTCGTCCTTGCGGGCGTCGATCAGGATGTCCGCCCCGAGTTCGGCGGCGAGGTCGAGCTTCTCGTCGGTGACGTCGATCGCGGCGACGGTGGCGCCGGCGATCTTCGCGTACTGCACGGCGAGATGGCCGAGCCCGCCGACGCCGGAGATCGCGACGAGCTGCGTCGGCTTCACCTCGGCGACCTTCAGGGCCTTGTACGTGGTGACGCCGGCGCAGGTGAGCGGGGCGGCGTCGAAGGGGGTGATGCCGTCCGGCACCGGCTGGGCGAAGTCGGCCCAGGCCAGCATCTTCTCGGCGTACCCGCCGTCGCAGCCGTAGCCGGTGTTGATCTGCCGCTCGCACAGCGTCTCCCAGCCGGACAGGCAGTGCTCGCACCGCCCGCAGGCCTTGCCGAGCCAGGGCACGGCGACGCGCTGCCCGACGGCGAGGTGGGTGACGCCGTCGCCGAGGGCGCCGACCAGGCCGACTCCCTCGTGGCCCGGCACGAAGGGCGGGTTCGGCTTGACCGGCCAGTCGCCGTGCGCGGCGTGGATGTCGGTGTGGCACAGTCCGGAGGCCTCGACGCGGATGCGGACCTGACCGGGGCCGGGCTCGGGTTCGGGGCGCTCCTCGATGACCAGGGGTTCGCCGAACGCTCGTACGACCGCTGCCTTCATGGGTCTCGTCTCCTTGGGAGTGGGTCAGCCGTGCGGGACGACGGCGACCGGGGCGGTGGAGTGGTGCAGGACCGCGTGGGTGACGTGGCCGATGTGGGCACCGAAGGGGCTGCGGCGGATGCGTCGGCCCACGACGACCAGGGATGCCTCGTGGGAGGCGTCGACGAGGTGGACCGAGGGGCTGCCGTACCGGGACTCCCGCACGACCTCCACGTCCGGGAACTTCTTCCGCCAGGGAGCCAGGACCTGGTCCAGGGCCTCGGCGTCGCTCAGGGCCAGTGCCTCGTGCAGGGCGGGATTGGCGGGCGTGCCGTACGCGTAGTAGGGCGGCGGGTTCCAGCCGTGAACGACGCGCAGGGAGGTGGCGCGGCGCTCGGCGGCCTCGAAGGCGAACTCGATCAGCGTCTCGTCCGGGTGCTCGATGTCGAGTCCGAGCACCACGGGCCGGAACGGCGTCGCCGCGGACGGCACACCCGCCGGGTCCATCTCGTGCTCGTCGGCGGCCTGCTCCAGGGCGCGCACCAGCACCACGGGATGGTCGGCATGCGCGACGACGGACAAACCCACAGAACCGACCATAAACCCGCCGAGTCCGCCGAGGCCGCGCGAGCCCAGGACGAGCAGCTCGGCGCTCTTCGCCGCCGCGGCCAGTGCGTCGCCCGGGTGACCGGAGAGCTGCTCCCTGGTCACCTCGACGCCGGGGTGGCGCAGGCCGATGCCCTCGGCCGCCTCGCGAGGGATCCGCTCGGTCCAGTGCTGCTGGGTCTCGGCTCCCAGGAGCGGGGCCTGCGCCATGGGCTCCGGTACCGGCTCCCAGACATGGACGATCTTCAGGGGCAGGCCGCGCAGCTTGGCTTCGCGAGCGGCCCATTCCGCGGCGGCCCTGCTCTCCTGCGAGCCGTCGAGACCTACGGTGATGGTGCGGAGCATGATCTCCACCTCCTGGGGCGAGGGATCTGATTCCAGCGTCGTGTTCGGGGAGTTCCTCGGGCAGGGGCCACTGGTCCCGGATCGGGACCGGACGGTCCACCGCCGGCGGTGGACCGGCGCCTCACGGCGCTCAGTCGTGCGGTACCACCGCGACCGGTGCGAACGCGTGTTGCAGCACGGCGTGCGTCACCGGGCCGACACGGCCACCGACCGGCGCGCGGCGGTCGCGCCGGCCGACGACGACGAGCGCCGCGTCCCGTGAGGCGTGCACGAGATGACGTCCGGCGCCGCCGATCACGGCCTGCTCCCGTACCTCCACCCCGGGGAACTTGTCCTTCCAGGGGCGCAGGACGTCGCTCAGCCCGTTCCGTGCTTCCTGGGCCAGTTCCGCGTTGAGCCCCGCGTCCAGGACGGCGCCGTAGCCGTAGACGGCCGCCGGGTTCCAGCCATGGACCACCCGCAGGCCGGCCGCGCGCCGCCGGGCGGCCGCGAAGGCGAACTCGATGACGGCCTCGCCCGGGTTCTCCAGGTCCAGCCCCAGCACGACGTCGCGGTACGGCGTGACGGTCGTTCCGGCGCCCATGGCGTCCGGCAGATGCTCGTCCTCGGCGCGCTCACCGGCCCGTACGAGGACGACGGGGTGTTCGGCGCGTGCCACGACGGCCTGGGCCACGGAGCCGACCAGGAACCCGGCGACCGTGCCGAGGCCCCGGGAGCCCAGGACCAGCAGGTCGCTGTCCTCGGCGGCGGCGAGCAGTGCGGGGACGGCCTGTTCCCCGGTGAGCGTGGTGGTGATCCGCAGACCGGGGTGGCGCCCCGCGAGCCGGGACTCGGCCTTGTGGAGCAGGTCGGTGGCCCACTCACGTTGTGCGTCGATCGCGCCCGGCGCCGGAAGGCCGCCGAGCGGGGCGTAGAGGGGCCCCAGCGGGTCCTCGGCACGGACGAGGCGCAGGAGCGCCTCTCGTTGTGCTGCTTCGCGGGCGGCCCAGTCTGCGGCGGCGAGACTTTCGGGCGAGCCGTCGAGACCGACGGTGACGGTGGACATGTGCGGACCTCCTTCGGGGTTGCACCGCTAGTCTCCGAGCCCCAACACCTCGGCCAGTAGGGGCCGGAGGTCCCTGCGGGGGGCCGATCGGCCCCCCGGAAGCGGCCCTTGACGCCGTGTCAGTCGGCGTCCCCGGGCCGCCGTCTCACACCGCCCGCAGCCCGTGCTCGCGGAACTGCTCCCGCACCCGCTCGACGAGGTGGCGGTCGGGCACCGGGGTGTCCTTCAGCGGGAAGGGGATGCCGAGGGCCTCGTACTTGTGCGCGCCGAGCTTGTGGAACGGCAGGACGTCCACCCGGTCGACGTTGCCCAGCCCGGCCAGAAACGCGCCCAGGCCGTCCACGGCACTCTCGTCGTCGGTCCAGCCGGGGACCAGGACGTAGCGGATCCACACGGGGACGCCCAGCCGGTCCAGGCGGGTGGCGAAGCCGAGGGTGGGGGCCAGAGCGCCGCCGGTCAGCTTGCGGTAGGTGCCGATGTCGAAGGACTTGATGTCCAGGAGCACCAGGTCGGTGTCGGCCAGCAGGGTGTCGTCGGCGCGGGCGCCGAGGAAGCCGGAGGTGTCGAGCGCGGTGTGCAGTCCGAGCTCCTTGCAGCGATGGAGCACGGCGGCGGTGAAGTCGGACTGGAGCAGGGGCTCGCCGCCCGTGACGGTGACCCCGCCGCCGGCCGTGGTGACGAAGGCCCGGTACTTCTCGATCTCGGCCGTCACCTCGTCCACCGTGGCCTCGCGGCCGTCGCGCATGTGCCAGGTGTCGGGGTTGGCGCAGTACAGGCAGCGCAGCGGGCAGCCGCTGACGAAGAGCACGAACCGGGTCCCGGGACCGTCCACGCCGGTGGACAGGTCCCAGGAGTGGATCCGGCCCTTCCCCATCGTGACCATCGTGCTCACAGCGATCCGTGGAAGGTGCGGCTGATCACGTCGAGCTGCTGCTCACGGGTCAGCCGGACGAAGTTGACGGCGTAGCCGGAGACCCGGACCGTCAGCTCCGGATACTTCTCCGGGTGCTCCATGGCGTCCTCCAGGGTGGCCCGGTCCAGGACGTTCACGTTCATGTGGAAGCCGCCGGAGGCCATGTACGCGTCCAGGATCCCGGCCAGGTGAGCCGCGCGCTCGGCGGGGTCGTGGCCCAGTCCCTCGGGGGTGATCGTCGTGGTCAGCGAGATCCCGTCGCGGGCCTGTTCGTACGGCAGCTTGGCGACCGAGAGGGCGGAGGCGGCCACGCCGTGCCGGTCGCGGCCGTTCATCGGGTTGGCGCCGGGCGCGAAGGGCTCGCCGGCCCGCCGGCCGTCGGGGGTGTTGCCGGTGTGCTTGCCGTAGACCACGTTGGAGGTGATCGTCAGGACCGACTGGGTGTGCTCGGCGTCGCGGTACGTGGGGTGGCGGCGCACCTTGGCCATGAAGGACTCGACCAGGCCGACGGCGAGGGCGTCCGCCCGGTCGTCGTTGTTGCCGTACGCCGGGAACTCGCCCTCGACCTCGTAATCGACGGCCAGCCCGGTCTCGTCCCTGACGACCTTCACGCGGGCGTGCTTGACGGCGGAGAGGCTGTCCGCCGCCACCGACAGGCCCGCGATGCCGCAGGCCATGAACCGGTGCACGGGGTAGTCGTGCAGGGCCATCTCGATGCGTTCGTAGGCGTACTTGTCGTGCATGTAGTGGATGACGTTCAGCGCGTCGACGTAGGTGGCCGCCAGCCAGTCCAGCATCCGGTCGTACGCCGACGACAACGCGTCGTAGTCCAGGTACTTCCCGGTCAGGGCCGGCGCCTCGGGGGCGATCTGCTCGCCGGTCATCTCGTCCCGGCCGCCGTTGACGGCGTAGAGCAGCGCCTTGGCCAGGTTGACCCGCGCTCCGAAGAACTGCATCTGCCGGCCCACCGCCATCGCCGACACACAGCAGGCGATCGCGGTGTCGTCGCCGGTGCGCGGGCGCGTCAGATCGTCGGACTCGTACTGGATCGCGCTCGTGTCGACGGAGACCTGTGCGCAGAACCGCTTGAAGCCCGAGGGGAGTCGGGGCGACCACAGCACGGTCAGGTTGGGCTCGGGGGCCGGGCCGAGGTTGTACAGGGTCTGCAGGAAGCGGAAGGAGGTGCGGGTGACCAGCGTCCGGCCGTCGGTACCGATGCCGCCGATGGACTCGGTCACCCAGGTCGGGTCGCCGGAGAACAGGGCGTCGTACTCGGGGGTGCGCAGGAACCGGACGATCCGCAGCTTGATCACGAAGTCGTCGATCAGTTCCTGGGCGCGGGTCTCGTCGAGGATCCCCTCGTCCAGGTCCCGCTGGAGGTAGACGTCCAGGAACGTGGAGGTGCGGCCCAGCGACATCGCGGCGCCGTTCTGCTCCTTCACCGCCGCCAGGAAGCCGAGGTAGAGCCACTGCACGGCCTCGTGGGCGGTGACGGCGGGGCGGGTGACGTCGCAGCCGTAGCCGGCCGCCATGCGCGTCAGCTCTCCCAACGCCCTTATCTGCTCGGCGAGTTCCTCGCGGTCCCGGATGACGTCCGGGGTGGAGGGCCGGGCGTCCAGCCGGGCCTTGTCGGCCCGCTTGGCCTCGGTCAGCCGGTCGGTGCCGTAGAGCGCGACGCGCCGGTAGTCGCCGATGATCCGGCCCCGGCCGTAGGCGTCCGGCAGCCCGGTGATGATCCCGGCCTTGCGGGCGGCGCGCATCTCGGGCGTGTACGCGTCGAAGACACCGTCGTTGTGCGTCTTGCGGTAGGTCCCGAAGACGCGCGTGACGAACGGGTCGACCTGGTAGCCGTACGCCTTCAGCCCGTTCTCCACCATCCGCAGCCCGCCGTTGGGCATGATCGCCCGCCGCAGCGGGGCGTCGGTCTGGAGGCCGACGATCAGTTCGCGGTCCCGGTCGATGAAGCCCGGCCGGTGCGAGGTGATCGTGGACGGGTTGCCCGGGTCGACGTCGAGGATGCCCCGGCGCCGCTCCTCGGGGAACAGGGAACTCACCTTCCCCCACACGGCACGCGTCCGCTCGGTGGGCCCGGCCAGGAAGCCCGAGTCACCCTCGTACGGCGTGTAGTTCGCCTGGATGAAGTCACGCACGTCGACACTCCCCCGCCAGCGTGCGCCGGCGAAGCCCCGCCATGCCTGCGGCGTCCGGGGTCCAGCCGTCACCGTTACCGTCATCGCCGGTCTCTCCTCAGTCCGCACGGATGCTCTTCCTGCACCGCCGATCCTTCTCGCCCGCCTCGGCCGCCGGGAGGGTCCGTCGGCGCACCGCGGGCGGCCACCGGTCCCTCCCACACCGGCCGATCGGCCCCTGGTACCCCGAACGGCCCGATCGATGGACCGGGTGGCCCCTGTCCCGCTCGGGGGACGCGGCACACCCTGGCCGTGGAAGGTCCCACACTCCTCGCGGAGGCACGCCATGAACGCTTCCCCCACGCCCACCATGCTGCGCTCGCTGACCGCCGAACATCGCGAGCGGCTGATGCACTTCGCCCGGGACGTGTCCTTTCCCCAAGGAACCCGCCTGTTCGAGGAGGGCTCCCGCGCCGACCGGTTCTGGATCATCCGCACCGGCAGCATCGAGCTCGACATGCGCATCCCCGGCCGTCGGCCCGCCGTGATCGAGAACCTGGGCCACAACGAACTGGTCGGCTGGTCCTGGCTCTTCCCGCCGCACATGTGGCACCTGGGCGCCGGGACGACGACACCCGTGCGGGCCTACGAGTTCGACGGCGCGGCGGTCCGGTCCCTGTGCCGGGACGACCCGGACCTGGGCCGGGACGTCAGCGAATGGGTGGGGCAGGTCCTCGCCCACCGCCTCCGCTCGGCCAGGACACGCCTGTTGGACCTGTACGCCCCGTACGGCGCCGGCAGCGTCGTCTGAATCCGCCGGCCCCCTGGATGAACGACGGAGGAACGGCCATGCACGGAACGCCGTACATCGTCAGCGATGTCATGACCCACACGGTCGCCGCGGTCGGCCGCGGGGCGGCCTTCAAGGACATCGTCCGGCTGATGCAGGAGTGGAAGATCAGCGCCCTGCCCGTGATCGAGGGCGAAGGCCGGGTCGTCGGCGTGGTCTCCGAGGCGGACCTGCTGGCCAAGGAGCAGTTCCGCGACAAGGATCCCGACTTCCCCGGCCTCTCCGACCTGGAGAAGGCGGGTGCGCTGACCGCCGAGCAGCTGATGACCTCCCCCGCCCTCACCGTCCGCGCCGACGCCACCCTCGCCCAGGCGGCTCGCACCATGGCCCGGTCGAAGGTGAAGCGGCTTCCCGTGGTCAATGCCCTGGGTCTGCTCGAGGGCGTCGTCAGCCGCGCCGACCTGCTCAAGGTCTTCCTCCGTGACGACGAGGAGATCGCCGAGGAGGTACGGCGTGAGGTCGTGGCCCACCTCTTCCCGCCACCGAAGCCGGCCGTCCGCGTGAGCGTGACGGACGGAGTCGTGCGGCTCACCGGCCGGATCCGGGACACCTCGCTGGTACCGGTGGCGGCACGTCTGTCCCGTGCCGTCGAGGGCGTCGTGGACGTGGAATTCGACCTGGGCACCGCTCATGTCGCGGGTTGACTCGCGGGTTGAGTCGCGGGAGGGCCGTCGCCTTGAGTCGCGGGAGGGCCGTCGCCGCCCGAGCGCGCGTGACGTCACCGCGCCTCGGGCCTCGGCGCGGTGACGGGTGCCATGGCGCCATGGCACCCGTCACACGATGTCGAGCACCTCCGCCACCGGGCGGCGGGGCGTGGCCGCCCCTCGCGGGCCGTAGCCGAGTCGCAGCACCATCTGCACCTGGCCGGTGCCCGCCCCGGGGTCGCGGGCCAGCAGGCGCAGCTCGCGGTCCTCCAGGGCGTGGGAGCTCAGGGAGGTGGCCAGGCCGGCCAGGGTGGCCTCCAGCAGGACGCGCTCCAGTGCCTGCCCCGCGCGCAGCCAGTCGGCGGGGCCGTCGCCGGGTGTGCTGAGCAGAGCCAGGTGCGGGGTGTGTTCGAAGGTGGTGGTGCCGCGGTCGGCCACCTGCCGACGCCCGACGAAGTCCCGTACGGGAGCCCTGCCGTCCCGTTTGCGGGGGCCGAAGGCGTACTCGGGGACGCCGTCGACGGCGGCGTCCGCCTCCGGTCCGAGCCTTGTCCAGCGCACCAGGTCCACGTTGGCGCCGGCGTCCATGACATCCCGGCTCTCGGCGTCACGGACGAGGTCGAGGACGGTCTCGGCATGCCAGGGGCCGGGGAACAGCAGCTGGGCCCCTTCCCGCGCCGCGGCCTCGCACAGGGCGGCCTGTACGTCGTCGGGGACGTCCTTCTCGGCGAAGGGGTGTCGGCTCGTGTGCCGCTGCCGGATCCCCGGACACAGCCGCGCCAGGTCGTCGTCCGGGACTCGCCCCGCCGGGTCGAACAGGTGGACGGACGCGAGCAGCAGCGAGTCCCGCGGACCGGGACCGGGACCGGGCAGCAGTCGCGTCTCCGGGACGAAGCCCTCATGGGCGGCGGCCACGCGCAGATTGAACAGCGCCGCTCCGCAGCCGATGTGCAACGCCCGGTTGCCGGGATCCGAGCGCGGCATGGCCCGCTCCGGGTCCGCGTACAGCAGCACGAGACGCCCGCCGGTCACGAAGCGGAACCGCCACGGCTGCGCGTTGTGCATGGACGGCGCCGCCGTGGCCTCGGCCACCAGCCTCGCCACCGTCTTCTCGTCGAGTCGCGATGCCATGGCATCCTCCTCACACGCTCGGGAACCCGGTTCGTCAGTTCTGCGGGAGCCGGGCGGCGACGTACTCGGTGAGGTCGAGCAGGCGGTTGGTGTAGCCCCACTCGTTGTCGTACCAGCCGAACACCTTGACCAGGTCACCGTGCGCCTGGGTCAGCTGGGCGTCCAGGACGCAGGACGCGGGGTCACCGACGACGTCGCGGGAGACGATCGGCGCGTCCGAGACCCGCAGGATGCCCTTGAGCGGTCCGTCGGCGGCCTCGCGAAACGCGGTGTTGATCTCGTCGGCGGTCACGGCACGGTCCAGGACCACGCTCAGGTCGGTCAGCGAACCGTCCTCGACGGGGACCCGTACGGCGATGCCGTCCAGCGTGCCGACCAGTCGGGGCAGCACGAGGCCGACGGCACGGGCGGCCCCGGTGGACGTGGGGATGATGTTCACGGCGGCGCTGCGGCCCCGGCGCGGGTCCTTGTGCGGGCCGTCCAGGACCACCTGGTCGTTGGTGTAGCCGTGGATGGTGGTCATCAGGCCCTTGACGAGGCCGAAGCGCTCGTCGAGGACCTTCACCATGGGGGCCACGCAGTTGGTGGTGCAGGAGGCGTTGGAGACCACGTGGTCGCGCTCCGGGTCGTACGTGCCTTCGTTGACGCCCATCACGAGGGTGGCGTCGACGTCCTTGCCCGGCACCGACAGCAGCACCTTGCGGGCGCCGGCCTTCAGGTGCAGGCCCGCCCGTTCACGGGTGCGGAAGCGGCCGGTGGACTCGATGACGATGTCGACCCCGACATCGCCCCAGGCCAGGGCCGCCGGGTCGCGCTCGGCGGTCACGGCGACGCGGTGTCCGTCGACCGTGAGCGAGGTGTCGTCGTGCTCGACCACGCGATGCAGCCGGCCGTACGTGGAGTCGTACTCCAGCAGATGGGCCAGCGCCGCCGGCGAGGTGAGGTCGTTGACCGCGACGACCTCGACCGGCGTGCCGGCCGAGGTCTCCGCGCGCTCCAGCACACCGCGCAGATAGTTGCGTCCGATGCGGCCGAAGCCGTTGATGCCGACGCGCACGCTCATGTCCGTCATCCTCCCGATGAGTGCTCCGGTGGTGTCCGGGTGCACTGCCAGCCTGCTGGCCGGGAGGGGGATCCGGCTTGGGCCGTAAGGGGAGGAGAGGGGGGACGTTCGGCCCCGTGGGCCCGGTGTGCGGGGCGGGGCGGGCTCAGTGCCCTTGCTGCCGGAGCCGGTCCTGGGCCTGGGTGGCGATGACGGCGGCCTGGATGCGGCGCTCCACACCGAGTTTGGCCAGCAGCCTGGAGATGTGGTTCTTGACCGTCTTCTCCGCGAGGTAGAGCCGCTGACCGATCTGCCGGTTGGTCAGTCCCTCGCCGATCAGGGCCAGGATCTCCCGCTCCCGGTCGGTGAGGCCCGGCAGGGCGTCGGGCTCCGGCTCGGGGTCCTGGCCCTGGCGCAGGCGGGCCATCAGCTTGGCGGTGGCGCTCGGGTCGAGCAGGGACTGGCCGGCGGCCACCGTACGGACGGCCGAGACCAGGTCCGAGCCCTGGATCTGCTTCAGTACGTATCCGGAGGCACCGGCCATGATCGAGTCGAGCAGCGCCTCCTCGTCGTCGAACGAGGTCAGCATCAGGCAGGCCAGGTCCGGCATGCGCGACCGCAGCTCACGGCACACGGTCACGCCGTCGCCGTCCGGCAGGCGGACGTCGAGCACCGCCACCTGCGGGCGCAGCGCGGGCACCCGCACCAGCGCCTGCTCCACGGTGCCCGCCTCGCCGACCACGGTGATGTCCGGCTCGTCGTTCAGCAGGTCACGAACCCCGCGCCGTACCACCTCGTGGTCGTCCAGCAGGAAGACCTGGATCGGGTGGTCGGGTCCGGGCCGTTCGCCGTCCGCCATCGGATGCTCCTCGTTCTGCGCCGTCTGACTCCTGCACCGGACCACACCCTCTGCGTGACCCGGTCCCTGCCTACCGTTGATCGTGCGCGTTCCAGGGCCGAAGGGCCAGGGCCGGTCGGCCCTATTGCTTCAAGATCGGCGTCTGGACGATTCGCTCGTTCGCCGCCCGGCCGGGTGCGGCCGCCTCCGGCACGGGCCCCGATGAACCGGGGCATTACGGTCCCCGCTCCGGGACGGTCGGCCCCTGCCTCGGGGACTCGTCGTGCGGGACTCTGAACGGCATCGGGCCTGGTTGCCCCGTCCCCGTCCGTAGGGACGGGGACGGCTGCCGCTCGGCCGGTAGAGCTCGTGCGGACGGTGGACGTGGAAGGGTGGAAGGAGCGACGTGATGACCCGCATTGTCGGCGAAGTGATGACCAGCGAGGTCGTCGAAGCGCACCGGGAGACGTCTTTCAAGGACGTGGCACGGCTGCTGGACCTGCACCGGATCAGCGGCCTGCCCGTGGTGGACCACGACGACAAGGTCCTCGGGGTGATCTCCGAGACCGACCTGATCCGCCATCAGGCGGCCCAGCCCACGCACGGCCGCCTCCGGCGACCGCGCAAGCGTCCACCCCGCCGCTCCACCCGTCACGCGACCTCCACGGCCCACGTCCTGACCGCCGGAGAGCTGATGTCGACGCCCGCCATCACCGTGCACCCCGAACAGCGCGTCGCCGACGCGGCACGGATCATGGAACGCCGCCGCGTCGACAGGCTTCCCGTGGTGGACGAGGAGGACCGGCTGATCGGCATCGCCACCCGACGGGACCTGCTGCGGGTCTTCCTGCGGACGGACGAGGAGATCCGCCGGGAGGTCTTCGACGACGTCCTGACGCGGGCCCTGTGTCTGCCGCCCCACACGGTGAACGTCTCGGTCCGCGACGGCATGGTCACACTGGCGGGCCGGCTGGAACGGCGCGGCGACATCCCCCTGGCCGTCCGGCTGGCGTGGCGGGTGGACGGGGTGGTCGGCGTCGTGAACGACCTGACGTTCCGCGTCGACGACACGCAGCAGCCCGAGCGGCGCACGGGCCGGATGGCCCACCCCTGGCTGCTCGGGCACTGACCACGGGCGTCTCGGGGACGAGAACACGGCAACCTGCCCGCCCACGCTCCTCCATCTCCCCCACCTCCTCCACCTCCTCCGCAGAGGCCGTGGGGGCCATGGGGCCGTGGGGGCCGTGGGGGCCACCCGGCCCGGGGATCCGGGGCCGGTCGGGCGCCCACCGGGGACCGGGGGAACCTGCCCGGCGTACCGACGCCGGGAAGACGCTGCCGCTGGAACGGGGACAAGGCGGCCGAGAACATGTTCGCCTGCGAGCACGTCACGCACAGCATGGCCCCGATGAAGACCGTCGGCGTCATCGCCCGCGACGACATCGAGGACATGATCGAGGTGGCCGAGCCCGTCGGCGTGGTGTGCGCGGTCACTCCCGTCACCAACCCGACCTCCACCACGATCTTCAAGGCGCTGATGGCGCTGAAGACCCGCAACCCGGTCGTGTTCGCCTTCCACCCCTCCGCCCAGCGTTGCAGCGCGCGGGCGGCCCGCATCGTGCGCGACGCCGCCCTCGCCGCGGGAGCGCCCGAGCACTGCATCCGGTGGATCGAGACACCGTCCGTCGAGGCGACCGGCACTCTGATGCGGCACCCGGGGGTCTCGCTGATCCTCGCCACCGGTGGCAACGCCATGGTCAGGGCGGCCTACTCGGCGGGCAAGCCCGCCCTGGGGGTCGGCGCCGGCAACGTCCCCGCGTACGTGCACGAGAGCGCCGAGCTGCGCCGCGCCGTCAACGACCTGGTGCTGTCCAAGGCGTTCGACAACGGCATGATCTGCGCCTCCGAGCAGGCCGTCATCCTGGACGACGAGATCTACGACGCCGCACTCGCCGAGTTCGCCACCCTGCACGCCCACCTCGCGACCACGGAGGAGAAGGCGAAGCTGGAGGCGTTCCTCTTCCCCGTGGGCGCGGCGGGCGCGGGCTGCGAGCCCAAGGTGAACTCCGCCGCCGTGGGACAGAGCCCGGCGTGGATCGCGGAGCGGGCCGGTTCCAGGTGCCCGCCGACACCTCGCTCATCCTGGTGCGGACGGATCGGGTGGGCCCGGACGAGCCGCGAGCGACCCCGGCGCGGTCGCGGCCGACAAGGGCCGACAGGGCCGACAGGAGGTCGTCCCTCGTGCCGAGGGGCCCCGTCGCGAAGCGGGTCGCGGGGCCGGTGTGCCCGAATCAGGGGGCCGTTCGGCCCCTCTTCGCCCGGCGCCGCGAAACAGCGCGGAAACGCGGTCGGGTGCCTGCTACACAGAGGGTGCCGCCCGATGCGATGCGGCGTCTTCCCACCTCATCCCTACCCGGGAGGCTTCATGCTGTCCGCAGAATCCACCGCAGTGATCCGTGCCACCCTGCCCGCGGTCGCCGGGGCGCTCGACGAGATCACGACGCGCTTCTACGGCGCGATGTTCCGCGACCGGCCGGAGCTGCTCGACGGGATGTTCAACCGGGGCAACCAGGCCAGCGGGGCCCAGCGGCGCGCCCTGGCCGGTTCGATCGCCGGGTTCGCGACCACGCTGCTCGAGAGTCCGGACACCCGCCCGGACACGCTGCTGGACAGGATCGCGCACAAGCACGCCTCCGTCGGCGTCACCGACGACCAGTACACGATCGTGCACAAGTACCTGTTCGGCGCGATAGCCGAGGTCCTCGGCGACGCCGTCACCCCCGAGGTGGCGGCCGCCTGGGACGAGGTGTACTGGCTGATGGCCGGCGCCCTGATCGGCCGGGAGGCCCGCCTGTACCAGGACGCGGGCGTGACGCCCGGCGAGGTGTGGCGGCAGTGGACGGTCGTCGAGCGCCGGGCGGAGAGCCCGGACGTGGTGTCCTTCGTCCTGCGCCCCGCCGACGGCGAGCCGGCTCCGCACGCGCGGGCGGGCCAGTACGTGAGCGTCCGGGTCCTGATGTCCGACGGGGTACGCCAGCCGCGCCAGTACAGCCTGTCCTCCGACCCCGGCGGGGACCTGCGGCGGATCACTGTCAAGCGGGTCGCCGGCACGGCCGACGCACCGGACGGCGAGGTCTCCAACGTCCTGCACGAGCAGATCCACGAGGGAGACGAACTGACGCTGTCCGCACCCTTCGGTGACGTCTTCCTCGACGACCCGGCCGACGCGGCCACCCCGGTCGTCCTGGTCTCCGCGGGCATCGGCTGCACCCCCATGACCGGGATCCTGACCCACCTGGCCGCCCACGGCTCGACCCGCCCGGTCCTGGTCCTGCACGCCGACCGCTCCCCCACCGACCACGCCCTGCGCTCCGACACGCACGCCCTGGTCGGCCAACTGCCGGGCGCCCGCGCGGTCTTCTGGTACGAGCACCCCGGCCAGGAGGAACCCGACGCCCGCGAGGGCCGGATGAACCTCGACGGCATCGAACTGCCCACGGACGCCACCGTCTTCCTGTGCGGCCCGCTGCCGTTCATGCGGGACGTACGCGGACAGCTGCTGCGCGCCGGAGTTCCGGCCCGGCACATCCGCTACGAGGTCTTCGGCCCCGACCTGTGGCTGCCCGGCCCGACGGCCTGAACGACGCCGGCCACCCCACCGCACGTCCCGGAGAGGAACCGACATGATCAGCGATGACACCCAGAACACCGCTCCCACCGTGCACTTGCGTTCGGAGGGCGAGGTGGACGGGGAGACCCTGGTGTACGCCCGTACGAAGATCGACGCCGTCGTCGGCCGGCCGGGACTGCCCGCCGTCGCCGGCGAGGTGCGGATCACGAGAGCGTCCGCCCGTCACGCGGAGCACCCCTGGTCGGCGACGGCCGCCCTGCACGTCGGACGGCACGAAGTGGTCGTGCTCGCCGAAGCGGCCACCGGCCACGAACTCGTCGACCAGCTCCAGGACCTCCTGCGCCGCCAGACCGAGAAGGCCACCCGGACGGGACGCGACGGCCATCGGGCGGCGGCCCCGCCATGGCGCGGTGGCGCCGGTGGGCCGCCCGCCGCCGAAGACGGTGGCGGGACGGCGGACCCTCGCCCCAGGTGAGTCCGATGAGTCCGATGGGTGCGATGAGCGCGATGAGGGCGATGAGGGCGAGGTGAGCGCGGGCCCGGCCGGTGACGGTCCACCGTCCGGGCCTCGGGCCGGCTCCCGTCCGCGCACGGACGACCGGGCCCCGCCTCAAGGGCCATACGGACCACACGGGTGACCAATGGCCCACTGACGGCCCTCGCGGGAGCGGGCGACACTGACCGTGAGGTTCCGATCAGCGTGTGAGGACGAGGAGTTGTGCGGTGGCGAAGGCGTATCTGGTAGGCAGCGGGATCGCGGCGCTCGCCGCGGCCACGTTCCTCATCCGCGACGGCGGTTTCGACGGATCGGACATCCACCTGTTCGAGGAGCAGCGGAACATCGGCGGGAGCCTGGACGCGGGGGGCACGGCGAACACCGGCTACACCATGCGCGGCGGGCGGATGTTCGAGGCCGAGTTCCGCTGCGCGTACGACCTGCTGTCCGGCATCCCCACCCTCGACGACCCCTCGGTGTCCGTGACACAGGAGATCCTGGCCGGGCACGAGGACCTCGCCTGGGACGACATCAGCCGTCTCGTCGACGGACAGGGAAAGATCGTCGACGTCCACTCGATGGGATTCTCCGAGCGGGACCGGATCGACCTCGTCAGATGTCTGGCGTCCCCGGAGGGGCACCTGGACGGCAAGCGGATCACCGACTGCTTCGGCGAACACTTCTTCACCACGAACTTCTGGTTCATGTGGTGCACCACCTTCGCCTTCCAGCCCTGGCACAGCGCGATCGAGTTCCGCCGCTACCTCAGGCGCTTCATCCATCTCTTCCCCGAGTTCGCCTCCATGTCGGGGATCCACCGGACCCGCTACAACCAGTACGACTCCATCGTGCTGCCGCTCACCTCCTGGCTGCGCGAGCGTGGTGTCACGGTCCACACCGGCTGCCGTGTCACCGACCTCGGGTTCACACCAGGGCTGCGCAGTGGCACCGTGCGGACCATCCACCTGACCCGTGGCGGCCGCGACGAGAAGATCACCGTCGCTCCCGAGGACCTGGTGCTGGTCACCAACGGCTCCATGACCGACGCCTCCAGCCTCGGCTCGCACACCGCGGCGCCCCCACCGGCACCCCACCGCTCGGAAGCCTGGCTGCTGTGGCACCGGCTCGCCCGCGGACGCGAGGACTTCGGCAGCCCGGCCGCCTTCGACAAGCGCGTCAAGGAGTCCCGCTGGGAGTCGTTCACCGTCACCGCCAAGGACCCCGCCTTCCTCGAGGCACTGGAGGAGTTCAGCGGCCGGCAGACGGGCAAGGCCGGTCTGATGACCTTCACCGACTCCAACTGGCTGCTCACCATCGTCGCCCAGCGCCAGCCGGTCTTCCGCGACCAGCCCGACGGCGTCTCGGTCTGGTGGGGCTACGGCCTCTTCCCCGGCCGCGCGGGCAACCAGACGCCCAAGCCGATGACGATGTGCTCCGGCCGGGAGATCCTCGAGGAGGTGCTGCACCACCTGCGGTTCGACGAGGCGCTCAGGGCCCGCGTCCTGGCCACCTCCACCGTCGTGCCCTGCCTGATGCCGTACATCACCAGTCAGTTCCTGGTCCGGCGGCGCGACGACCGGCCCAAGGTCGTCCCCGAGGGATCGGTCAACCTCGCCTTCATCGGGCAGTTCGCGGAGGTACCCGACGACGTCGTCTTCACCGTCGAGTACTCCGTACGCACCGCCTGGGCGGCCGTGGCCCAGCTCCTCAAGCTCGACAAGCACCCTCCGCCCGTCTACAAGGGCCACCACGACCCCCACGTCCTGGCCGCCGCCCTGGAGACCATGCACCGACGGTGAGTTGTGGCCTCAGCGGGTCCCGAAGGTGTCCATTCGGATGTTCTCCGGGTCGGGGCCGCTGCGCAGGCCGGTGTCGAGGGCGTCGATGGCCACTGCGGGGGCTCTGGTAAACGCCGAGGCCCGTCGCGCGCATCACCATCGAGGGTGACCGGTTCCCGGCGGCGGCCCTCGCCATGACGGGCGTCGAGGCACCGTCCCGCTGAGCGACGACAGCGAATTCGCCGTACGGCGACTCCTGCGAGCCCGACACCCGCGTGATCCTGCCGGTCGGGTCGATCAAGCGGCCCCCACCGCTCCGTGCGGTGGGGGGCGTAGGCACGAGCCCTGGACCTGACCTCCTATTCGGTGCGCAGGGCCGTGGCGGTTCGGGCCCCGGCGGCCCAGCCGGCGGGCAGGAGCGCGCCCAGGATGGCGATGAGCAGGCCGCCGAGTGCGAGCGGGAGCAGTTCGGCCCCGTGGTAGACGGCCGTGACGGAGTCGGGGAGGCGGAGTCCCGCGCTGTCGCCCATCGCGGGGATGACCCAGCCGTGCAGGGCTACGCCGAGCGGCACGCCCAGAGCGCCGGCGACCAGTCCGGTCACGACGACCGAGGTGAGGACCATCGCGATGGTCTGGCGGGGCGTCATGCCGAGCGCCTTGTGGACACCGAGCTCCCGGACCCGCTCGCGGGTGTCGAGCAGCACGCCGTTGAGCACGCCGAGCGCGGCGACGGCGACGAGCATCAGCGTGAGGATCGCGGACAGCGCGTTGAGCGTGACGACCATGTCGCCGCCGGCGTCGAGGCCGCCGGCCCGAGCACCGACCCCCAGCGGTGCCAGGTCCTTGTTCAGCGCGTCGAGGTAGCCGGAGACATCGGTGCCTGACGTGACCGCGATGTGATGGCTCGTCTCCGTCAGGTCGGGATGTGCCGCCGTGAGGGTCGTGGCGTCGGTGAAGACCTGCATGCCGTCGTTGCGGGGGTCGAGGGCCTCGCCGACGATCCGGACCGTGACCGGCTCGGCCAGGCCGTACAGGGTGACGGTGTCGCCGATGCGGGTGCCGGTGGCGGCCAGGAACCGGGTCGGGACCACGGCCTCGCCGGGCTTGTCGATCCAGCGGCCCGAGACCATCGTGTAGCCGCCCCAGGAGGCGTCGCCGGTGAAGGCGATCACGTCGGTGGTGCCGGTCACGCCGGACACGGTCGCCCGTACCGTCGCGGCGCTGTAGTGCGTCCTGGTTCCGGCGGCGGCCTCGATCGCCGCGGCGACTGCGGCGGGATCGGTCTTGGTCTGCTCGGTCTGCTTCTCGGGGCCAGGGCCTTGGGGCCCGAAGTCCGGCAGGGGCGCGGGCACGACGACATCGGCGGCGTCGTGGGCCTTGGCTTTCATCACCTCGGCGAGCGAGGCGCCCATCCCCACGGTGAACGTGACGGCGATGGCGCCGAACAGGATCGCCGTGCCCATGGCCAGCGCGCGGGCGGGCCGCGCGAAGGGCCGGGCCAGGCCCAGCGCGACCGGCTGCGGCAGCGGCAGCCGGCCGGCCAGGCGGGCCGCCCACCGGCCGCGCGCCACCGACGCGGTACGCCCGACGGCGAGCGCGTCGACCGTGCTCAGCCGGCCGGCGCGCCAGGCACTTGCCCACGCGGTCGCCGTCACCAGGCCGAGCATTCCGGCGATCACCGTCAGGTCGACCCAGGGGGCGATGGTCAGGGACGAGGTGCCGTAGACCTCCTCGGTCTCGGCCAGTACGGGGACGGCGAGCAGGTGGCCGGCGAGGAGACCGAGGGCCGTGCCGACGGCGGCCGGGATCAGCGCCTGCCCCACGTAGGCCCGTACGACCTGGGCCGGGGTGAAGCCGACGGCCTTGAGGATGCCGATGCGGCGCGTTCCCGTGCCGACGGCCGACGCGACGACGTTGCCCACGATGAGCACCGACATGACCAGGCCGAGGGCCCCGAACGCGATGAGGAACGGGACGTAGAGGGCGGTGTCGCGTTCGGCGGTCTTCTTGACGGTGAGCCAGGACTGTTGGCCGACGGCCGTTCCCGGCGGCAGGGTATCCGTCACGGCCTTGCGGCCCGCGGTGATCCGCGCGGTGGTGTCCGCGTCGGTGAAACGGTAGAGCATCTGGTAGCCGCCGCTGCCGGGCGCGGTGAGCGCCGGCATCTGGGACGGAACCACCCAGGCGTCGGCGGTCTGCGTGACCGAGCGGGCCACACCGACCACCGTCAGCGTCGGGCCGCCGGGCAGATCGGGGAAGGCGAGCTTCATGCCCATGGCCGGGAAGAGCGAGGAGTTGGCGGACAGCACGATCTCACCGGAGTGCGCGGGCCACCGTCCGTCGAGCAGTGCCACCTCGTCCACGTCCCGGCCGGGATCGCCCCGGCCGACCACGGTCATCGGCCATCCGGGGCCCGCGCCGTCCGACCGCGGGGTGACCGTCGCCGTACGGAACGGCCCGGCTGCGGCGCTGACCCCTTCGGCGTCCTTGGACTTCGACAGCTGCCCGGCACTCACCTTGCCCGCGTCGAACTGCACGGACAGATGCGCGCCGTGCTGCCCCGCGAAGGCGTCGTCGAAGGGCGCGCCGGACACCACGAGCAGCGATCCGCCGAGGACGGAGGCGGCCACCGCCATCATCGTGGCGAGCCCGATCACCAGCGTCTGCACCCGGCGTCGTGCCACCCCCGAGCGCACCACCTTGCCGAGCGCGCTCATCGGACGGCCTCCGGGGCGACGGCCTGCGACCGGACGTCCTCGGTGATCCGGCCGTCGGCGATCCGGACCGTACGGTTGGTGCAGGACCGGGCCAGAGCCAGGTCGTGGGTGACCACGACGATGGTCTGGCCCTCGGCATTGAGGCCGGTGAGCAGCCTGCTGACGTCCTGTCCGGCGGCCGTGTCCAGGGCCCCGGTCGGCTCGTCGGCCAGGAGCAGCGCCGGCCGGTTCATCAACGCCCGGGCCACCGCGACGCGCTGCCGCTCGCCGCCGGACAGCCGCCCCGGGTAGGCGCGGGCGTGCCGGTCGATGCCCAGCAGTTCCAGGAGTTCCGCCGTCCGGCAGTCAGCCTCGCCACGTGCCGTGCCGGCGAGCCGCGCGGGCAGGACGACATTGTCGGCGACGGTCAGATCGTCGAGCAGGTTGAAGAACTGGAAGACCATGCCGATCTTCGACCGCCGGTAGAGCGCCGCTCCGGCTTCGCCCAGCCGGTCCACCCGCACCCCGTCCACGGTGACGGTCCCCGTATCGGGCCGGTCCAGGCCCGCGATCAGATTGAGCAGCGTGGACTTACCGCTGCCGGAGGGGCCGAGGATCGCGACGGCCTCGCCGGGCTGCACGGTCAGCGACGCCTCGTGCAGCGCGGGCGGGCCGTCGTCGTATCGGCGGCTCACCTCGCGCAGTTCGATCACCGGCATGGTCATGGAGAGGCTCCTTGGGTACGGGCAGTTGGCTGCGTGAACGCTAGGAGCGGGCCCGGCCCGCACGCGTCGCCCGCCCGAACCCCTTGCGGTACCGCGCTGGGACGATCCCCGGGAACGTCATCCCTGCGATGTAGGCCGGTGATGTATCCGGTGCGGTGGGAATGACCACCTGGACGGACTTCGCGGGTGCGCGCGGCGGCGACAATGAACCGGTGACGGACGTACGTACGACGCTGGAGGGGCTGCGGGAAGCCGCCTGCCGGACGGTTCGCGACGCCGGGCTTTCGAGCGGTCCACCGCTGCGGCCCACGCGGCGCGCCTGGCGGTTCGACGCGCTGGTGGCACTGGCACTCGGAATCACCACCGTCTACTACGGCGTCGACAACGCCGATGTCGTCGTGGTGCGTGAGATCGCCCCCGGCGTGGAGCTCGTCATGCCGCGCCCGTCCGGCCCCGGCGGTCTGGCCTTCATGGTTGCTCTCGCCGTCATCGCCTCGGGTGCCCTGGCGCTGCGCCGCCGCTACCCGCTCGCCGTGCTGTGCATCGTGACGGCCGCGACACTGGCGACACCGCAGAGCGTCCTGCGGCTGACCTTCTACGCGTTCGTCATCGCCGTCTACAGCGCCGCCGTGTACAGCCCGTACCGGGTGGCGACATTGGCGGCGCTTCCGGTGTCGGTCGTCCTGGTCGGCACCTCGGGGAACTCGGTGACACCGATCGTCCCCAACGAATACATCGCGCTGCTGATCCTGGTCCCGATGGCCGTGGCCGCCGTCGGCCTGCGTACCTGGAAACTCCGGACCGACGAGGGCCGCACCCGGCTCTCCGCCCTGGAACGCGAACAGGCGGAGGCGCTGCGCCGGGCCGTCGAGCATGAGCGGGCCAGGATCGCCCGCGAACTGCACGACGTCGTCACGCACAACGTCAGCGTGATGATCATCCAGGCGGGCGCCGCCCGCAAGATCATGAAGACCTCCCCCGAGCAGGCCGGCGAGGCGCTGCTCGCCGTCGAGGCGGGCGGTCGGGCGGCCATGACCGAGCTGCGTCACGTCATGGGACTGCTCACCATGGCCGACGAGGGCGAGGGCGAGGGGACGGACGGCGGTGCGGACATGGCCGGCACGGCGACGGAACTGGCACCGCAACCCGGCCTGGGCCAGCTGGAAACACTGGTCGGACGGGTCCGGGACACCGGACTGCCCGTCGACCTGACCGTGACCGGCCCTCCCCGTCCCCTCCCGCCCGGCCTCGAACTCGCCGCCTACCGCGTGGTCCAGGAAGCCCTGACCAACACCGTGAAGCACGCGTCCGGCGCCACCGCCGCCGTGAGCGTCGAATACGGCCCGGAACGGCTCCGGGTGGAAGTCACCGACACCGGTGGACGACCGGGCGCGGCCGCCGGAAGCGGCCGGGGCCTGATCGGCCTGCGCGAGCGCCTCGCTGTCTACGACGGAACCCTGAGCACCGGCCGACGCCTGACCGGCGGCTACCGTGTGGAAGCGCTGATCCCCCTGGAGGCACCGTGACCGAGCAGCCGCCGCGTGTGCTCCTGGCCGACGACCAGACCCTGGTCCGCACCGGATTCCGGATGATCCTCAACGCCGACGGCATCGACGTCGTCGCCGAGGCGACCAACGGAGTCGAAGCGGTCGAAGCGGTCCGGCGCACACGCCCCGACGTGGTCCTGATGGATGTCCGGATGCCGGAGATGGACGGCCTGGAGGCCACCCGCCGCATCCTCACCGGCGCCCCCGGCGAACCCCGCGTCATCATCCTGACCACCTTCGACCTGGACCGGTACGTCTACGCCGCCCTGTCCGCCGGGGCCGCCGGCTTCCTCCTCAAGGACGTCACCCCCGAACACCTGGCCTCGGCCGTCCGCACGGTCCGTACCGGCGACGCCCTCCTGGCGCCCGCCATCACCCGCCGCCTCGTGCAGCGGTTCGCCCGGCACGGCAGCGACACCGCCGCTCTCCACCGCGACCTCGCCTCGCTCACCCCGCGCGAGCTGGAGGTCCTCGGTCTGCTGGCCCGAGGACTGAGCAACGCCGAACTCGCCACCCGCCTCCACCTGGCCGAGGCGACCGTCAAGACCCACGTCGCCCGCATCCTCGCCAAACTCGGACTCCGTGATCGTGTCCAGGCTGTCATCGTCGCCTACGAGACAGGGCTGGTCAGCGCCGGCGAACGCGAGGCCGCCCAGCAGCCCGCCGGGCAGACGTAGACCGAGGCCGAGGCCGGGCCGGCGCACTCCCGGAATCTGCATACGCCCCGGATCCCCCGACCGGCCTCGACCTCGGCGCCCGTACCCCGTGGGGGACGGGCCCGCGCGGCAGCCCCGGGGCGTTGTACGCCCGATCAGTCGATGACGGCGGTGGCCTCGATCTCCACCAGGTGCTCCGGTACGTCCAGTGCCGCGACGCCCAGCATGGAGGCCGGCGGGACCGGGGTGACGCCCAGGGCCGCGGTCGCCCGGGCGATCCCCTCCATGAGCAGGGGCATCTTGTCGGGGGTCCAGTCGACGACGTAGAGGGTCAGTTTCGCCACGTTCTCGAAGGTGGCGCCGACGCCGGCCAGGGCGGTGGCGACGTTGCGGTAACACTGCTCGATCTGGGCCGCGAGGTCGCCTTCGCCGATCGTGACCCCGTCGGCGTCCCAGGAGACCTGACCGGCGACGAAGACCAGCTTCGACCCGGTCGCGATCGACACCTGCCGGTAGGCGTCGATCGTCGGCAGTCCATCGGGATTCACCAGGGTGATGGTCATTTTGTATGCCTCCGTTGTGATGTGAGCCGCTCTCTTGCGGTTACCCGGAAACCGTAGGAGAGTGACCGCTGACATGGAAGAACGCACTTTTCGGTGACTGGGGAACCTGATGGTGACCAAGCAATACAGCGGCTCGCCCGAGGACGCGGACCTCAGGCGAGCGGACTCTCTGGCGCGGGAGATCTTCTCGGACGTCGCCAACAAGTGGGCGCTCCTGATCATCGAGGCTCTGGGGCAGGGCACCCTGCGCTTCAGCCAGCTGAGGAACGAGATCGAGGGCATCAGCCACAAGATGCTCACCCAGAACCTGCGCATGCTGGAGCGCAACGGTCTGACCGCGCGGACGGTGCACCCCGTCGTACCGCCGCGGGTCGAGTACACCCTCACCGAGGCGGGCCGGGCCCTTCAGGTGACGATCGACGGAATGTGCGACTGGACCCACCAGTACCTCGGCCACATCGAGGAGTCGCGCAACCGCTTCGACTCCTGACCTCTCGGGCAGCCCGCACCTTTCGGGCGGCCCCGTGGTGGTGCCGTTCGCCGCGCGAAATGCCCCGTGGTCGCGTAGGGTCACGATGCCGCTACGTCGAGGCAGGCGGTACGGCGCTTTCCTTCGCGCGGGCGCGCGGACGGCGGCTCGACCGATCAGGAGTGCCCATGCCAGGACAGTTCGAAGCGATCGTCGAAGTCGACCGGCCGGTCGAGGAGGTGTTCGCCTACCTCGCCGACGGGCGCAACGATCCGCAGTTCAGCCCCCGTGTCCTCAAGATCGAGCGGATCCCCGACGCCCCGACCACCGTGGGCACCGTCTTCCGGAGCACCGTCAAGGACGCCGGGATGAAGACCGCCAGGGAGTTCCGCATCACCTCCCTCGAAGCCCCGGTGACGATGCGGTGGGCCGAGATCTCGAAGAACACGGTGACGGCACGCGAGGGCGGCTACGAGCTCGAGTCGCTGGCCGGCGGCAGGACCCGCGTCCGGATCTTCAACGTCCTGGAGGGCCACGGGCTGGGCAAGCTCCTCGTCGGCCTGGCGCTGGCCGCCGCCCGCAAGGACGCCGACGCGTTCGGCCGCCGGATCAAGGCAGCGGCCGAGGCCGCGATCGCTCCGCGCTGACACCCTTTCCCGACATCCCGACATCCCGACATCCCGGCTTCTCGGCATCTCGGCTTCTCGGCTTCTCGGCTTCTCGGCTTCTCGGCATCTCAACGGTCGGCCCGGGGAAGCGGACTCGGTCGGACTTCCGCTTCCCCGGAGCCGGATGCCCTGGCACCCCTACGGCACCACGGCACCGACGCCCGCTACGCCACGGCGTTGAGCGCGGAGTACAGGGCGTAGAGCACCGCGGGAAGAGCGCCCACGAGCCCCGTGAGAGCCGCGATCACCACGGGTAGCCGCTTGTTGGTCCGCAACGATCTGACGAGGTAGGCGACCAACACGAAATAGGCCAGAGTCACGACGACTCCGGCCATTAGTACAGGTGGACTGATGGATTGCATGACAGCGCTCGATCTCCCTATGACGTGTGCCCAGTCCGGATCTGATCTGCGGCACGCATCGACAGGGAGGCCGTCAAAGGCCCTTGGCGGGGGCCGGCCCACCCGCGGCACGGCAGCATTGGGATGACGGTAGCTCAAAGGGGCTCAGACGGGCCAGAGTTGAGAGAAGTCACCGGCGAGCGGATCGAGGCTCCGGGCGGCCGGGGGCCCGGGATGCCACTCCCGGGAGACCCCGGCACGACGCAGCCCCGGACTGGGCAAGTCACAGAGTGCGGTGAGCCGATGGTCGCAGCCGCCGATAAACAATCGATACACGTCTGCTAAACGAGTTGATAGGCTGGCGCGAGGGGAGGCAGCGATGGACGGAGTACCACGGACACCGGAACAGCGGGGCCCCCTCGCCTCCCGGGACACGCCGGCCCCGCTGCGTTTCAGCGTACTCGGGCCGGTGCGCGCCTGGCGCGGCGACGAGCAACTGCCCACGGGATCTCCCCAGCAGCGCGGCCTGTTGGCCGCCCTCCTCCTGCGCGAGGGCCGCACGGCGACCGCGAGCGAGCTGATCGACGCCCTGTGGGGCGATGAGCCGCCGTCGCAGGCACTGGCCGCGGTACGGACGTACGCGTCCCGTCTGCGCAAGATCCTCGATTCCGGCGTCCTGGTGAGCGAATCGGGCGGCTACGCGATCCGCGGCGGGCCCGGTGACGCCCTCGATCTGACGATGGCACAGGACCTGGCGGTGGAGGCGGAGAAGGCGAAGAACAGCGGGGACCTGTCGCACGCGCGCTACGCGCTGGGCAGGGCGCTGGATCTGTGGGACGGCGAGGCACTGTCCGCGGTGCCGGGCCCGTACGCGGAGGCGCAGCGCTCCCGTATCGAGGAGTGGCGGCTCCAACTCCTGGAATCCCGCTTCGACATGGACCTGGAGCAGGGCCACCACACGGAGGCGGTCTCCGAACTGACCGCCCTGACCGCGGCGTACCCGCTGCGCGAGCGACTGCGCGAACTGCTGATGCTGGCCCTGTACCGCAGCGGACGCCAGGCGGAGGCCCTGGCCGTGTACGCCGACACCCGCCGCCTGCTGGCGGACGAACTGGGCGTCGACCCCCGCCCCGGCCTGAGGGAACTCCAGCAACGCATCCTGAGCGCGGACCCGGCTCTCGCCGAACCGCCGGCACGGTCGGCGCGGTCCGAGTCCTCCCCCGCCCCGGTCCGCCGTCCGGCCCAGCTCCCCGCCACCGTCGCGGACTTCACCGGCCGGACGTCCTTCGTGCGGGAGCTGGGCAGGACCCTGGCGTCGGCGACCGGCGACCGGAGCCCCGTCATGGCCGTGTCCGCGCTGGCGGGCATCGGGGGCGTCGGCAAGACGACCCTGGCCGTGCATGTGGCCCACGAGGCGCGAACCGCCTTTCCCGACGGACAGTTGTACGTCGACCTCCAGGGCGCGGGCGCGCGGGCGGCCGAGCCGGAGGCGGTGCTCGGCTCCTTCCTCCGCGCGCTGGGTGCGGCCGACTCGGAGATCCCCGACTCGCTGGAGGAGCGTGCGGCGCTCTACCGCTCGGTCCTGGACGGTCGCCGAGTCCTGGTCCTGCTGGACAACGCGAGGGACACGCAGCAGGTACGCCCCCTGCTGCCGGGCACCTCCGGCTGCGCGGCGCTGGTGACGTCCCGGGTGCGGATGGTGGATCTGGCGGGCGCCCATCTGGTCGACCTCGACGTCATGTCCCCCGACGAGGCGCTCGCCCTCTTCACGAAGATCGTGGGAGAGGAACGGGTCGCCTCGGAGCGGAAAGCGGCCCTGGACGTGGTCGCGGCCTGCGGTTTCCTGCCGTTGGCGATCCGCATCGCCGCCTCCCGGCTGGCCGCCCGCCGCACGTGGACGGTCTCGGTCCTCGCGGCCAAGCTGGCGGACGCGGGGCGGCGGCTGGACGAACTCCAGGCCGGCGACCTGGCCGTGAAGGCGACCTTCGAACTCGGCTACGGCCAGCTGGAACCCGCCCAGGCCCGGGCGTTCCGCCTGCTGGGCCTGGCCGACGGCCCGGACCTCTCCCTGGCGGCCGCGGCCGCGGTCCTGGATCTCCCGGTGGCGGACGCCGAGGACCTGCTGGAGTCCCTCGTCGACACGTCGTTGCTGGAGTCGGCCGCCCCCGGCCGCTACCGGTTCCACGACCTCGTACGGCTGTACGCGCGCGCGTGCGCGGAACGCGACGAGTGGCCGCCCACCGAGCGGGAGGCCGCGATGTCCCGGCTGCTGGACTTCTACCTGGCCACCGCGGTGCGCGTGTACGCGGCCGAGCGACCCGGTGACCGACTGGTCGACTGCCTGGAGCCGGCCGACGGAGGACTGTCCTTCGGCGACCGCCACCGGGCGCTGGACTGGCTGTTCGGCGAGGGAAGGGCACTGCTGTCCACGGTCCATCAGGCCGTCGCCGCGGGCGAGTTGCGCAAGGCCGTCGATCTCCTGCTGGTGGTGCGGGATCTCGCCGAGTCCGGCAGCAACCTCACGTCCTACGAGTCGGCGGTGACGGCGCTGCTGCACGCCGCCGTGACCGTGGACGACCGCCGGAGCGAGGCGCGGGCGCGGGGGCTCCTCTCCCATGTGCACACCCTCCTGGGCCGTTTCCAGCAGGCGGAGCGGGAGGCGAGCGAGGCGGTGCGGCTCGGCGGGTCGGCCGGTGACGCCTGGACGACGGCCGACGCGCTCAACAGCGCGGGGATCATCGCGCTCCACCAGAACCGGCACGGCGACGGCGAGACGTACCTCTCCCAGGCCATCGAACGCTTCCGCACTCTGGGCGACCGCCCCGGAGAGGCCGGCGCCCTGTGCAGTCTGTCCCGGATCCACCTCGCGACGGGCCGCATGACGAGCGCCGTCGCGCTGGCGCAGCGGGGCCTCGACATCTACGACGCCCTGCACAGTGCCGTACGCGGCGCCAACGGCCGCTACACCCTCGCCCTCGCACTCAGCCGGAACGGGCAGCTGGACGCCGCGTCCACCCGTCTCCAGGAGGCTCTGGCGGTGTTCCGCGAGAGCCGTCAGCGGCTGTGGGAGGGCATGTGCCTGTTCCGTCTGGCCGAGGTCGACCTGGCCGCGGGGCGTCCGGCACAGGCCGCCGCCCACGCCGAGACGGCGCTGAGCGCGCGCAGTGACATGGGCGGGATGCGGCGCCGGGGCGACATCCTGACCGTCCTCGGCCGCGCTCTCGCACAACTGGGCCAGTCCGACCGTGCCGGCGCCGCGTGGCAGGAGGCACTGGTGCTCTACGAGCAGTCGGACGCCCCCGAAGCCGGGTCGGTCCGTGCCCTGCTCGGCGGGGCCCGCCGGACGTACAGCGTCGCTTGACGGAGCGGGGGTCACGGGACGGCGTTGCGCCCGCCGTCCGGTCCCGTCCGCCCTCTAGGCTCGGCCCGTGGGGCAGCCCGAGCAGCGCGCCGAAGGTGCGGGACCGTTCACGACCAGGCTCACCTGGCACATTCCCGACGGCGGCACCGCTGTGTGGGAGTCACGACTGGCGCGGCGGCGCGGAGTACTCGCCGTCCGTGCGCCCGGTGCGGCGGCCAGTCGGCACACCCGTGCGGACGCCGTGGCCCTCGCCCGGCTGCGCCGGCTCAACGCCATCGCGGCGATCGCCTTCGTCGTCGGCGGGGCACTCTTCGCGGTCGGCGCGGGCGTCGCGCAGTTCGGTTCCGGCGACGCCACCGTGTGCGCCTCGATCTATTTCGCGGGCGGCCTGTTCTTCAGCACCGGCGGGTACGTCTCGCTGCTCCAGGTGATCAACGCGCCCCGTCATGTCGGCGGCGGCGCGGGCCGGCTGGTCACCCACCGCTGGCGGTGGTGGAGTTACGAGCCGATGCGGGTGGACTGGCTGGGCGCGTTCGTGCTGTTCGCCGGCACCCTGGTCTTCGGCGTGGACCTGCTGGACTCCTTCCTCCAGGGCCTGAGCGTCCAGCAGGTCAACCGGCGGATCTGGGTGCCCGACGTGGTGGGCTGCGTGCTCTTCCTGGTCTCCGGGCATCTGGGCTTCGTCGAGATCTGCCACGGCCGGCCCTGCGTCCGGCCGCACAACCTCGGCTGGTGGATCGTCGCCGTGAACCAGCTCGGCTCCGTGCTGTTCATGGTCTCGGCCCTGGCCGCCTTCACCCGGCCTGCCACCGGCAGCCTGGTCAACACCGACATCGCCAACTGGGGCACCCTCACCGGCGCCCTGTGCTTCTCCGTCGCCGGCGTCCTCCAGCTCTATGAACGCCCCTAGGCCCAGGCCGCGCGACAGCGGCGAGAAGCAGTTCAGGTCAGCAGGTGACCGGTGTGGGAGAGGCGGCGTGCGGCGGACAGGAGGGCCTGGATCTGGGGACCGACGTGGTCGATGTGCCGCACGGGCGTCCTGAAGGGCAGGCGGACGTCGCGGTGGGTGTGCGGGTATTCGAGACGCAGGGTCAGTCCGTAGCGGTCGAGGCCCACCGGGAGCGCGCGCAGCATGCCGCTGTCCGGCAGCGGGCGGACGAGGCGAAGGAGCCGTGAGACGAGGTCGCCGTGATCGTCGACGAGGTGGGTCAACAGGGATGACTCGCTCGTCGCCACGGGGTCGGGTTCGGCGTCCTCGAGCGCTTCGAGGGTGACGCAGGTGCGCCCTTCGGCATCCTCCAGGACGGCCTGGCCGAATTCCATGCAGGTGCTCGTCGTGGACTCGGGGGCGAAGGCCGTGGCCAGCAGCCCGGTCAGCGTGACACGGGCGCGCAGCCGGTCGCGTACGGGTGTGGGGGCGATGTCGGTGAGTTCCAGCTTGACCGGGAAGCACCTGGCCGTTCGGGCCTCGGCGTTCTCCGGCGGGGCGTGCAGGTGGACATGTCCCATGGCCCCCGTGTCGTCGAGTCGGCGGACCTCGGCGTGCCGTCCCTCGCTCACGACGGTCATGGAATGGGCGGCGGCCAGAATCGAGCGCATGCGCTCGGCGGCCGTCGGTGCGGTGGCGAGGGTACGGGAACGACGCATCCGGGCTCTCCAAACCGGTGACGTACTTAGGTTTGCCTAACCTAACTCATCCTCTCCGGTGACGGCCAGCATCCGCCCCCTCACCGGAGCCGCTCGGGTGGTCGGACCAGACGATGAGCCTCCGAAGACGCCGTCAGCGTGACTTCCGCGCCCGTCCGCAACCGGCACGCACCTTCCGACGCTCTGAACCTGCACAACCACACGCTGCCGGTGAGGAGACAGACGTGACCACCACCTCCGTTGAGTACAACTCGCCCCGCACCTTCGTCGACCCGTATGCCGTCGACGCCTATGCCGTCGACGCCTATGCGGTCGACGCCTACGCCGTCGACACCGCCGACGCCCGCCGGCCCGCTCCGGCCGGCGCGGAGCAGGACGCCGACTTCCTGCTGGCGCCACCGCGTCCCGCCGACCGCCTCAGCTACTCCATCCACCCGCGCGACCAGCGACGCCTCGACCTGCACGCGGCCCTGACCGCGGCGGGCATCCCGCCGCACCCGGAGGACCAGGACGCCATCAACCAGCTCAGCGCCCTGCCCAACAGCATCAACGCCGCCCTCCACCGCTGGCTGCACCACACCACGTGAGCGACGCCGACGCGCCACACCTCGTCGGCGCCCCGCCCCACGGGGACGTGCGGCAAGTTGCGCGACGGCGGCGGTCGTCTCATAGTCCGAGGTATGGACGCGCGCGAAGCGGCGCTCCAACGGGCATACGACCATGCTGTCCGCTGGCTGGCGAGCCTGTCCGATCGTCCGGTTCCCGCCCGCGCCTCGGTCGAGGACATCGTGCGCGGGCTGGGCGCGGACCTGCCCGGCGGTCCGAGCCCGCCCGCCGATGTCGTCGACCTGGCGGCCACCGCCTGCGAGCCGGGGCTCACCGCGTTCCCCAGTGGGCGCTTCTACGGGTTCGTCGTCGGTGGCACCGAACCGGCCGCGCTGGCCGTGGACTGGCTGGTCAGCGCCTGGGACCAGAACTGCGTCATGCGCACCGTCTCCCCCGCCCACACGGCGGCGGAGGACATCGCCGGCGCTTGGCTGCTCGATCTGCTGGGTCTGCCGGGCGACAGCGCCGTCGGCTTCACCACCGGTGCCACGATGGCGAACTTCACCTGCCTCGCCGCCGGGCGCGACGCGGTGCTGGGCCGTGCCGGCTGGAACGTCGCCCGTGACGGGCTCGTAGGCGGCCCGGCCCTGCGCGTCCTCGCCGGCACGGACCGCCACATGGCCATCGACCTGGCCCTGCGCTATCTGGGGCTCGGTGAGCCCGAGCTGGTGCGGGCGGACGACCAGGGGCGCATCGAGCCGGAGGACCTGCGGCATGCCCTGGCGGCCGACGGGCAGCACCCCACGCTCGTGGTCCTCCAGGCCGGAGACATCCACTCCGGCGCCTTCGATCCCTTCGTGGAGACGATCCGCGCCGCCCACGAGGCGGGCGCGTGGGTGCACGTCGACGGCGCCTTCGGTCTGTGGGCGGCCGCCTCCCCGCGTCACGCCCACCTGACGGCGGGCTGTTCGGCCGCCGACTCCTGGGCGACGGACGCCCACAAGACCCTGAACGTCCCCTACGACTGCGGCCTCGCCATCGTGCGCGACCCGGCGGCCCTGCGCGCGGCGATGGGCCTGCACGGCGCCTACCTCATCCACGCCGAACACGGCGACCCCGTCGACAAGGTGCCCGAACTCTCCCGGCGCGGCAGGGCGTTCACCGTGTGGGCCGCGCTCCGTTCCCTCGGCCGATCCGGTGTGGCCGACCTCGTCGACCGGCTCTGCCGGCACGCCCGCGCCTTCGCCACCGGGATCACGGGCATCGACGGCGCGACCGTCCTCAACGACGTGGTCTTCACCCAGGTCTGCGCCCGTTTCGGCGACGACGAACGCACCGAACGGGTCATCGACCGGCTGCTCGACGACGGCACGGCATGGATCAGCGGTTCCACCTGGCACGGCCGCCGCGTCATGCGGATCTCGGTGAGCAACTGGTCCACGACCGACGACGACGTGACGCGCGCGCTCGACGCGATCCGCAGCGCATCGATCAACGCCCCTTAGAACTCCTAACGAAATGAGTGGCGCGGAACGTTAGGGTCAGGTGGTCATGAGTCAGAGCGGTTCATGTCGACGGTCAAGTACTTCCTCCTGCTCGACGGCTTGAGGGTCACGTAATTGCCCAGGCGGAGCCTGTCGACGAGGGCTGCCCGCTCAGAAAGCGTGTGGGGCAAACCCTCACGAGTTGAATCTCATACCCCCCGGCAGCTACCGCGCGCTCGGATCACGGGCCGTGCGCTGGAGGCGCCGTGCGGCGCGGTGCTGCTGGGGCGGGCTGTTGGCCGACGCCCGCTGTGGTGCATCGCCGGCTGCGGGGCTGATCCCGGGCTGCGGGCCCTCACCCTCGGCTGTCTCGCCGGACTGCACCGCCATCCCCGTCTCTGTCGCTGTCCAGGCGGCGCAGTACAGCAGTAGCCTGGCCATGAGGTTGATCCACAACACGACGGCGACCGGCACGGCGAAGGCGCCGTACATGCTCTTCCCCGCGACACCCTGCAGATAGCTGGTCAGCAACCATTTGAGCAGCTCGAAGCCGACCGCACCGATCAGACCGGCCACCACGACCGCGCGCGGGCCGGGTTGCACCCGCGCCAGCCGGGTGAGCAGGTAGACCAGCAGCAGGAAATCGACGAGAAGGGCTATGGCCAGACCCGCGAAGAACAGCAGCGCCCGTCCCGCCCCGCCCTCGATCCCGACCTCGTCGGCGGCCCAGCCAACCGCAATGTTCGCGAACACCGAACTGCCGATCGCGAGGAGCCCGACCAGGCCGAGACCCACCAGCACCCCGGCGTCCTTGATCTTCAGCAGGATTGGATTCCCCGGGTCCTGCTCCTTCTCCCACACCGCGCGCAGGCACCCGCGCAGGGCGCCGACCCAGTTGATCCCGATCACGAGCAGCAGCACGCCCGCGATGAGCCCGACGGCTCCGGCGTGCGCGACGAGGCTCTCCAGGTCCAGCAGGTCCGAAAGGCCCGGCGCCTGGTCGGCGATCTTGTCCTGGAGTTTCCCGAGCTGGTCCTCGCTCAGCAGCTTGGCGCCGATCGCCGCGCCCACGGTGATCAGCGGGAAGAGGGCGACGAAACTCGTGAAGGTGATGGCGGCGGCGAGCCGGGCCCAGTGAACCGTGGCCAGCCGCTCGAACGCCCGCCACACGTGCGTACGTCGCAGCCGTCCGACGCCAGGCAGCCTAGTCAGCCATTCCATGAAGAACACCCACTCCCAGCGTACCCACGGCGAGGGCAGAGGCATCCAGCAGCGAGGCCCCAGCGGGCGCACCGCTTCCGCACCCAGGATCTTGCCGAACGCCGCTGAACGTGGATCTTCCAGTGGCTCATGGATGACGACTCGCGGCGGCCGACTGGCTCTCGCACTCGCTCGGCAGAGCGTGCAGTCGCCGCCAGCAGATGAGTGTGCATCCGAGGGTGAGGAACGCTTCGTGGATGTCGTCGCGTATCTCCCAGCGGATCCGCAGGCGGCGGAACCAGTGCAGGTGCGCGAACGTGCGCTCCACGACCCAGCGTTGGGTGCCCAGGCCGGAGCCGTGCTCGGTGCCGCGGCGGGCGATCAGCGGCTTCACGCCGAGGTCCCAGACGAGGCGGCGGTACTTGTCGTGGTCGTAGCCACGGTCGCCCAGCACCACGTCCGGGCGGCACCGGGGCCGGCCACGCTTGCCGCGCACGGGCGGCACCGCCTGGAGGAGTGGGATCAGCTGGGTGACGTCGTTGCGGTTGCCGCCGGTCAGGGTCGCGGCAAGCGGGATGCCGGTGGCGTCGGTGATCAGGTGATGTTTGCTGCCCGTCCTGCCCCGGTCAACGGGGCTTCGTCCGGTCTTGGAGCCCCCTTTAACGCCCGGATGTGGGAGCCGTCGACGGCCGCCCGGGAGAAGTCCAGGGCGTTCGCGCTGCGGAGCTTGGCGAGGAGGACCTCGTGCAGCCGGGGCCACACCCCGGCCTCGGTCCACCCGGCCAAGCGGCGCCAGCACGTCATGCCCGATCCGAAGCCGAGTTCCTGCGGCAGGTGTTCCCAGGCAATCCCGGTGTGCAGCACAAACAGGATGCCCTGGAACACCAGCCGGTCCGGATGCCGCTTGCGTCCCGGATGCCGCGTCCGACGCTCAACCTTGGGCAACAGCGGCTCGACCACCGCCCACAACTCGTCATCGACTTCCCACGGCTTCGGCCGAGCCACCCCACACCCCCCCCCAGATCACCAGTCCCACAGTGATCCAACCACCCCGAAGATCATTTCGTTAGGAGTTCTTAGCCTGACCTCTTGGCCCGGCCTCCCAGCCGGGCCTCCCAGCCGGGCCTTGACCTCACCGACGAGTCGAGTTCGTCGGCTTGGTGGCGCGGACGATCGCGGAGTGCATGCCGTCGGCCACCGGGTGGGTCGCGGTGATGTCGACATCCGTGAAGCCGGCGGCCTCCAGGCCCTCCCGGTACTCGGCGAAGGACAGGGCGCCGGCGATGCAGCCGACGTAGTCGCCGCGTTCCGCCCGCTGTTCGGGGGCGAGCCTGTCGTCGGCGACGACGTCGGAGACGCCGACGCGGCCGCCGGGCCTGAGGACCCGGAAGATCTCGGCGAACACGGCCGGCTTGTCCGTGGACAGGTTGATCACGCAGTTGGAGATCACGACGTCGATGGTGTTCGCGGGCAGCGGGACGGCCTCGATCGTGCCCTTGAGGAACTCCACGTTCGTCGCGCCCGCCTTCGCCGCGTTGGCCAGGGCCAGGGCGAGCATCTCCTCGGTCATGTCCAGGCCGTACGCCTTCCCGGTCGGGCCGACCCGGCGGGCGGAGAGCAGGACGTCGATGCCGCCGCCGGAACCGAGGTCCAGGACCCGCTCGCCCGCCCGCAGCTCCGCCACGGCGGTGGGGTTGCCACAGCCGAGGGAGGCGGCGACGGCCTCGGCGGGCAGGGCGTCGCGCTCGTCGGCGCCGTAGAGGGTGGAGCCGAAGGTCTCGTCGACCTCGACCGGCTGCGGCCCGCAACAGGCGGTGCCGCCCTCGGTGACCTGCAAGGCCGCCGCCGCGTAGCGCCGGCGGACGGTTTCGCGCAGCTCGGTGGACTGCTCGCTCATGACTCACTCCCACGGCCCGTGCCGACGTTGCATCGACACTTATCAATACAGTTCCTGTTGCAAGCTTGCGCCTTGAATCGAAAAACTTCAACATAGAGGCATGTCGAAACAAGAGCTTGAGGTGATCGGCCAGGACGCCGACTGCTGCACAGGGCTGAGCGCGGCGCCGTTGGACGAGGACCGGGCGGCCGAGCTGGCGAAGGTGTTCAAGGCCCTGGGCGACCCGGTCCGGCTGCGCCTGATGTCGATGATCGCCTCGCGCGGCGAGGGGGGCGAGCTCTGTGTCTGCGAGCTGACCCCGGCCTTCGACCTGTCCCAGCCGACGATCTCCCACCACCTCAAGCTCCTGCGGCAGGCCGGACTCATCGACTGCGAGCGCCGCGGCACCTGGGTGTACTACTGGGTGCTGCCCGGCGTCCTGGACCGGCTCGCCGCGTTCCTCACCACCCCGCACCCCGCGGGAGCCACCGCGTGAGCGCGCCCCTCGGCCGCCGCGTCGCAGCCGAGGCGATCGGCACCGGTCTGCTGGTCACGGTGGTCGTCGGCTCCGGCATCCAGGCCACCGAGCTTTCGCGCGACGTCGGCGTGCAGTTGCTCGCCAACTCCCTCGCCACCGTCTTCGGCCTGGGCGTACTGATCGCCCTGCTCGGGCCGGTGTCCGGCGCGCACTTCAACCCCGCTGTCACCCTCGCCGCCTGGTTCACCGGCCGCCGGGGCCCGGACGGCCCGTCCCTGCGGGACGTGGCCGCGTACGTGCCCGCGCAGATCGCCGGCGCCATCGGCGGCGCCGTCCTGGCCGACGCCATGTTCGCGAGGCCGCTGGTGACGTTCTCCACCCACGACCGGTCCGCCGGGCACCTGTGGCTCGGCGAGATCGTGGCGACCGCCGGGCTCGTCGCCCTGATCCTCGGTCTGGGGCGCATCGGCCGGACCGGCCTCGCCCCGGTCGCCGTGGCCTCGTACATCGGGGCCGCCTACTGGTTCACCTCCTCCACCTCGTTCGCCAACCCGGCGGTGACCGTCGGCCGTGCCTTCACCGACACGTTCGCCGGGATCGCACCCGCCTCCGTCGCCCCGTTCGTCGCCGCCCAACTCCTCGGAGCCGTGCTCGGGCTCGGCGTCGTGGCCGCGGTGTACGGGCGGCGCCCCACCCCCACCGCGGAGGCCGCCGCCCCGCGCGGCACACCCGAACTCTCAGCGCCCTGACCCCCTGGTCCTTCGAGAAAGACGTCTCCCATGAGCACTCCCACCGCCCCACGCCCGTCGGTCCTGTTCGTCTGCGTCCACAACGCCGGCCGCTCCCAGATGGGCGCGGCGTTCCTCAGCCACTTCGCCGGTGACCGGGTCGAGGTCCGCTCGGCCGGCTCGGCGCCCGCCGACTCGGTCAACCCGGCCGTGGTGGAGGCGATGAAGGAGGTCGGCATCGACATCTCCGCCCGGTCCCCGAAGGTCCTCACCACGGAGGCCGTCCGGTCCTCGGACGTGGTCATCACGATGGGCTGCGGGGACGCCTGCCCGGTCTTCCCCGGCAAGCGGTACCTGGACTGGCAGCTGGACGACCCCGCCGGACAGGGCGTCGAGGCCGTCCGGCCGATCCGCGACGCCGTCGAACAGCGCGTGCGCGGCCTGCTCACCGACCTCGGCCTCCCGGTGGCCTCCTGACCAGTCACGACGCCCGTCCGAGGGTGGCCCCATCGACGGTGACCGGAGAGACGAGCGGGTGAAAACGCCTCCGTGCCGATCGGCGCCGTGCGGCAGGATGGAGCCGTGCCGACCGAGTCAGACAAGATCGAGCTGAGCGAACACGAGTTGCGTGAGATCGCGGGTTACGCGGCCGAATGCGCGCGCAGGACGCTGTCGATCTTCGAACGGAGTCGTCCCGCCGACACGCGCCCCCGCGACGCCGTCGACGCGGCCCACGCCTTCGCCGGGGGCGGCCGGCGCACGGCCGCGCTGCGGCAGAGCGCGTGGGCGGCGTTCAGAGCGGCACGGGAAGCCGGATCGCCCGCCGCGGGCGACGCGGCACGAGCGGCGAGCCACGCGGCCGCCGCCGGGTACCTGCACCCCCTGGCGGACGCCCATCAGGTGAAACACATTCTCGGCGCGGCAGCACATGCGGCACGAGCGGAAGAGCTGGCCTCCGAAGAGGACCGGTGTGTCACCGCGGGCACCCTCGAATGGGCGCGTCATCACGCGCCACCGGCGGTCACCGCGGTGCTCGGCCGTCTGCCCGCCGCACCTCCCGGAGGCGGGCGCGTGGGAGAACTGATGCGCGATCTCGACATCGCGCTCCGCGCCTGAGGGCGGCCACCGCAGGCCCGCCGAGCGGTCCGTCAGCGGGACGCGTCGAGGTGTGCACGTCCTCGAAGTCCATCAGCTGCGAGAACAGCTCCGGCCACGGCTTCCTGATGCCGCCGACCTCGAACTTCTCACCGGCCGCGAGGAACCGGTCCAGCAGACCCCGCTGGTCGGTCGCCCGCGGCCGAGCCGAGTGCTTCCGACGCCTCGGCCGCTGCCCTGCGCAGCCGTACGGACGTCTCCGAAGCGGCGAGGGCCGCGAGGCGCTCGGCCACGTCATCGTCGTCCTGCGGCAGCGCCCCGACGGCCCTGATCCGGCGGGTGAGGCCGAGCACCGCGTGGTAGCGGACGGCCTCGTGCGGGTCGTCCAGGCCCCTCATGAAGCGGCGTGCGTCGGCATCGGAGACGTCGTCCGCGTTCAGCAGGGACAGCGCGGCCGCCCGGACCTCCGGAGCGGACGCCCGGTCGGCGAGCCGGCGTACGGCGGGCAGGGCCTGGGCGAGGCCGGCCAGGGCGTTGCGGGTGCGCCAGATGTCGTCCCGCCCCGATTCCAGGTGGGCCGTCAGCGTCCATGCGACCAGGTGGCGTTCCCAGAGGCGCAGGCCGCCGTCGATCAGCGCCCCCAGGCCGCCGATCGCCCCGGCGCGTACGGGGCCGTCCGGGTCGTCGAGGAGCGGCAGCAGCAGCCAGACGGCGTCCAGCGCCCCCGACTCCCCGAGGGCGGCGGCCGCGGCCCCTCGGGTCGGGCCGGGCAGGGTCCGGTCGTCGAGGGCCGCGCGCAGGTGCTCGGCCGCGGCCGTGGTGTCGACGCGGCCCAGGGCAGCGCGCGGCGCTCGGTCCGGCGACGGGATCGCCCAGCCACTTCACGGCCGAATCGGTGATTCGCCGGTCCCCCCGTGCGCCGAGCAGGTTGAGCAGCCACAGCGCCGCTTCCGGGTCCCTCTCCTCCTCCAGGGCGGTGGCCGGCGCGTCGTCCGCCACGCCGGAGCCGGTGCGCGGCAGCCGCTTCGCCACCGCGATCCGCACCAGCGGCGACGGGTCCCGCAAGCCGGCGAGCAGCGAGTCGAGCAGCCCCTCGGTGCAGGCGGCCGGGAGGATCTCCAGGGCCTGGGCGCGCGGCCCCCGTGCCCTCACGGGCCGTACGGACCGTCTCCGCCCGGACCTCCGGATCGTCCCGGAACCGGTACACCAGGCTCCGGGCACGCCCCCACACCGCGGGGTCCGGATCGCCGAGCGACTCCACCAGGGCCACGACGTCACCGGGCACGCCGAGACCGTCGAGGCCGACGAGCGCGTTGATCCGGACACGCCGGTCCGGGTCCCGCAGGAGCCGTCCGAACGCCTCCGCCACCGGCGGACCGGCCGGCTCCAGCCGGAGCGCGGCCGGCGCGGCCACCGCGGCCCGGTGCCGTACCGCCGGGTCCGGATCGCCCATCAGCGCCATCAGCGTCCCGCCGACGGCCTCACCCGCGCCGAGCCGGCCCAGGGCCTGGGCCGCGGCCGCGCGTACCTCCGCGTCAGGATCCCCTGCGGCCCGCACGAGTGTGGCGGTGTGCTCGCGACCGCCGATTCTCCCCAGCCCCTTGGCCGCCGCCGCGCGGCGCCCCGGATCCGTGCCGTCCAGCTCACGCAGGAAGTGAGCGATGTGATGGTCGACCGACATGGCACCCCCTGGGAGTCAAGACTCCCGAGCCGCCCGGAGGTTGTACGCGCTCAGTAGCGCTGTGCCTTGGCGATCTCGGCGGTCAGTTGTGGCTCGGGGGGCTTGCGGCTGATGGCGAGGGGGCGGGCGATGTCGCCGGGCGCGAGGTCCTGCGCGCCGACGAAGCGGGTCTCGACGACCTTGCCGTCGGGGTCGCGGAAATCGACCTGAACAGCGTAGGAGGCGGTCGCGTCGGTACGGTTCGTGATGTTCACGACGACCGCGAGCAGACCGCTCGTCTCCGCTCGCGGCTTTCCGGTGAGCGAGACGTCGGCGGTGGCGTTGCCCCGGCCTTCGATGTCCTCGAGTTCCTGCTCGGCGGCCCGGTTGGCGCGCGCGACCTCCGCGGACACCGACGCCTCGAACTCCGAGGCCCTCGCCGAGGCGGAGGAGGCCGCGGCCGAGGCCGCCGCGCGGGCGGACTCCTTGACGGACTCACCGAGCGAGGCGAGGGCGGACGGCGCGGCGCCGGAGAACGACGCGGTGTCGGGTGCCGTGAGGCTCGGGGTGAACGAGGCATCGCCGTCGCCGTCGTCGTCGCTGCTGCACGAGACCAGCGACGCCGTGCCCGCGACCACGACGACGAGGCCGGCGACGGCGGTCGCGACGCGGGTTCGCAGAGGCTGCGGCTTCGGCATCGACATCGGCTTCAACGTCTGCTTCGGCATCGGCTTCGGCTTCGCCTCTGACACGCCGTCGCTCATGAGATCGGACCCTTCGTGGGGGGTTTGTCTGAACCATCACCTTTTGATCGGCTGGCAACAGCGTGCCCCGCACGCTCCTACGGGGCCACCCAGTGCGGCGCGGAAGAGTGGCCCCGCGGCGTCAGCGGAGAGAGAACGAGGCGCGAACGGAGAGAGCGGAGCTACAGCAGCGGCATCGGCCGCCCCGTGCTCCCCTCGCCCCGAACCGTCGCCGTGGTCCCGCAGTACTCGGCCTCCACGACGGCGATCGGGTCGCCGGTCCAGTCGCCGTTGAGGTTGAAGGCGAGGGAGTGCCGCCCGTTCTCGGTGGTCACCGCGCCCGACAGCGAGCCGTGGATGCCGCCGGTGTGCCCCCAGACCTCCTTGCCGCAGGAGAGCGTCATCCTCATCAGCCCCAGCCCGTAGGCCGCCGAGCCCGGGGGCCGCTCCCCTCCGTCCGGAACGGTCGTGGTCATCTCCTTCAGCCCCGCGGGCGAGAGGAGCCTGCCGCCGAGCAGGGCGGACGTGAAGCGGTTGAGGTCGGCGGAGCTGGAGACCATCTCGCCCGCCGCCCCGGCGATGGACGGGGCGTCTTCGCCGTCGCCGACGGGGACGAATGGCACGACAGGACCGTCTCCGGCACCTTCGACTCCACCCTCGTCAGCCCCGCGTATCCCGTCACCGGCGGCGGGACCGCGACCCTGGCCCACACCACGTACTACCGGCAGGAGGCCCCGCAGAAGGGCGAGGTCCTGGTCTCCTACGACGACGGGACGCCCGTCACGGTACGCACGTACACCGCCGACGTCCCCTCCCGCACGGAGACCGTCACCCTCCATGTGCCGGCCGGTGCCCGCACAGCCCGCGTCCGGTTCCGCTACACGGTCGGCAACAACTGGTACTGGGTGATCGACCAGGTGCGTCTGACCTCGTCGTGACCCGCCGGTGCCGCCGAGTCCGTCGGCGGTCGGCTTGAACCCATCGCGCCTCACAGACGTAGGGAGTACCGGGAGGGCCTCTGCCCTCCCGGCATCCGCAACGACACGTCCAAGGAGTACCGATGACCACTTCGCGCCTCAGCGACGGGCTGACGACGCGCCAGCCCCTCGTACTGGGCCTGTTCCGCATGGTCCTGGGCCTGTTGTTCGCCAGCGAGGGCGCTGCGACGGTCTTCGGGGTGCTGGACCGGAAGGCCAGTCCGGTGGGCGACTGGCCCTTCTGGTACGCCGGGGTGATCGAGCTGGTGTGCGGCGCTCTCGTCCTCCTCGGGGTCGCGACCCGCAGCGCGGCCTTCCTCAGCTCCGGCATCATGGCGTTCGCCTACTTCACCGAGCACCAGAAGGACGGCCTCTTCCCCTTGCAGAACGGCGGACTGGCCCCGGTGCTGTTCTGCTGGGGCTTCCTGCTGCTGGTGTTCTCCGGGCCGGGCGCGCTGTCCCTGTCGGGCCTGCTCGGCCGGGAGAGCCGGGAGAATCCCGCGGGGTCCGCCGCCGCTCGCGGGACCGTCTAGGAACCCGGCCCGCGCACCGCTTCCTCAGCTGTCGAAGTCGACCGTGAGGGTCTCGGAGACGGGGAAGGACTGGCAGGTCAGGACGTAGCCGGCGTCGACCTCCGCGGGTTCCAGCGCGTAGTTGCGGCGCATGTCGGCCTCGCCCTCGGTGACCAGGGCGCGGCAGGTGCCGCAGACGCCGCCCTTGCAGGCGAACGGCAGGTCGGGGCGGGTCCGCTGGGCGCCGTCCAGGATCGTCGCCGCGCGCGGCAGCGGGGCGGTGGTGGAGCGCCCGTCGAGGGTGAGGGTGACCTGGCTGACCGGGCCCTCGGCGACGGCGTCCTCGTGGCGCACCTCCCGCACCGGCTCGTCGTCGGCGAAGAACAGCTCCCGGTGGATCCGCTCGCCGGGGACACCGAGGTCGGCCAGGACGCGCTGGGCGTCGCGGACCATGCCGTGCGGGCCGCACAGCCACCAGTGGTCGGCGTCGGCCACGTCGACCAGGCCGTCCACGAGCGCGGCGAGCCGGGCGCCGTCGAGGCGGCCGCTGAGCACCTCGGCCTCGCGGGGTTCGCGGGAGAGGACGTGCGCGAGCTGGAAGCGGGTGGGGTGGAGGTCCTTCAGGTCGGCGAGGTCGTCGGCGAACATCACCGAGTCGGTGCGGCGGTTGCCGTAGAAGAGGGTGACCTGAGAGCGGTCGTCGGCGGCGAGGACCGACTCGGCGATGGACAGCATCGGGGTGATGCCGGAACCGGCGGCGACCAGGACGTGGTGTCCGGGCGTGGTGAGGTCGGGGGTGAACGCGCCGGTGGGTGCCATCACCTCGATGACGTCCCCGGGGCCGACCTCGTGGACCAGCCAGGAGGAGAACAGACCGCCGGGCACCTCCCGCACGCCGATGCGCGGGCGGGCGCCGACCGGCGCGCAGATGGAGTACGAGCGCCGCTCGTCGCGCCCGTCGACCAGGCGGCGCAGGGTGAGCGACTGCCCGGGGGCGAAGACGAACTCTCCGGCCAACTCGTCCGGCACCTCGAAGGCCACGGCGACCGCGTCGTCGCACAGCCGCTGGACGGCGGCCACGCGCAGCGGGTGGAAGGCGGGCCGGCGGCGCGCCGCCCGCACGGGGGCGGGGCTCAACAGCTCTGCCATCAGATCTCCTTGACGTACTCGAACGGCTCGCGGCAGGCACGGCAGCGCCACAGCGCCTTGCAGGACGTGGCGCCGAACCGGGAGGTCTCCTCGGTGTCCGCCGAGCCGCAGCGCGGACACGCGACCTCGCAGCGGGTCGGCGACAGCACCAGCGGCACCGGGCCGGGCGCGGGGCGCGGCGCCGGTCCGGGCGGGGCGATGCCGTGCTCGGCGAGCTTGCGGCGCCCGGCGGGCGTGATCCAGTCCGTGGTCCACGGCGGGTCGAGCACCGTACGGACCTCCACGCGCGGGTACCCGGCGGCCGTCAGCCGGGCGGCCACCGCGGCGCGCATCTCGGCCATCGCCGGGCAGCCGGAGTAGGTGGGGGTGAGGCTCGCGACGACCGTGCCGTCCGCGCCGACCTCGACCTCGCGCAGGACGCCCAGGTCGGCCAGGGTGAGCATGGGCAGTTCGGGGTCCGGGACGTCCTCGGCGATGCGCCGGGCGTGCCGGGCGTCCGTCAGGGTGGTCACCATGTCGCCTCCGGGTGGGCCCGTGCCACGGACTGGAGTTCGGCCAGCAGCGGGGCGAGGTGCCCGGTGTGGTCGCCGTCCCGGCCGGCTCCCGGAAGCGGCTCTGCCGCCGGCAGGGTCAGTCGGGCCGCGTCCATGACCTGGTTCAGGACGGTGACGACCTCGTCGCGGACGTCGTACGCCGCGAACAGCTCGTCCAGATACGGGGTCACGGCCAGCAGCGCGGCCCGCGTGCGGCGCTGCGACTCCTCGGTGCCGTCACCGAGGCGCACGACCCACTCGGCGGCCCACTGCCGGTGGTACGTCAGCTCCTTCACGCCCTTGACGGCGATCGCGGCGAGCACCGGGTCGGCGGCTGCGGTCAGCCGCTCGAAGTGCGCGAGCCGCCAGCTGGAGAGCACCAGCAGCCGTACGACGCTGAACGCGAAGTCGCCGTTGGGCAGTTCGGCCAGGCGTACGTTGCGGAAGTCGTCGGCGTAGCGGAGGTAGGCGTACGCGTCCTCGTCGCGGCCGGTGCCGTCGGCGTGGCCGGTTCGCGCGTACAGGAGGCGGGCCTGGCCGAGCAGGTCGAGGCCGATGTTGGCGAGCGCGACCTCCTCCTCCAGCTCGGGGGCGCGGGTGGTCCATTCGGCCAGGCGCTGGGCGCAGACGAGGGCGTCGTCGGCGAGCGCGAGGCAGCTCGCGGCCAGTTCCGCCCGGTCGACGCCGGCGGGCACGTCGGTGTCCACGCCGTGCAGCGGGTCCTCGAAGCCGGTGCCGAACGCCCACCGGGCGTCGCTGTCGTCGTGCCCCTCGGCGAGGGACAGGTAGACGTGGTCGTCACTCATGCCCTGCTCCTAGATGTGGGGGACGTCGTCGGGGATGTCGTAGAAGGTGGGGTGGCGGTACACCTTGTCCGCGCTGGGCGCGAAGAAGGGGTCCTTCTCGTCGCGGGTGGAGGCGGCGATGTGCTCCGAGCGCACCACCCAGATGCTCACTCCCTCGTTGCGCCGGGTGTACAGGTCCCGGGCGTGGGTGAGGGCCATGCGGTCGTCGGCGGCGTGCAGCGAGCCGACGTGGACGTGGTTGAGGCCTCGCTTGCCGCGCACGAACACCTCGTACAGCGGCCAGTTCGCCCTGGTCTCCTGCGTATCGCTCATGCCGCCGCTCCTTCGCGTGCGCGTGCCGTCTGCTTCGCCGCGTGGGCCGCGGCCGCCTCCCGTACCCAGGCGCCGTCCTCGTGGGCGGTGCGGCGCCGCTCGACGCGCTGTGCGTTGCACGGCCCGCCGCCCTTGATGACCCGCATGAGCTCGTCCCAGTCGGGGGTGCCGAAGTCGTGCCGGCCGCGTTCCTCGTTCCACCGCAGCTCGGGGTCGGGCAGGGTGACGCCGAGCTTCTCCGCCTGGGGCACGGTCATGTCGACGAAGCGCTGGCGCAGTTCGTCGTTGCTGTGGCGCTTGATCTTCCAGGCCATGGAGGCCGCCGAGTTGGGGGAGTTCTCGTCCGGCGGTCCGAACATCATCAGGGAGGGCCACCACCAGCGGTCCACCGAGTCCTGGACCATCTGCCGCTGGGCGTCGGTGCCGCGCATCATGGTCATCAGCAGTTCGTAGCCCTGCCGCTGGTGGAAGGACTCCTCCTTGCAGATGCGCACCATGGCGCGGGCGTAGGGGCCGTAGGAGCTGCGGCACAGGGGGACCTGGTTGCAGATGGCCGCGCCGTCCACGAACCAGCCGATCACGCCGACGTCGGCGAAGGTCGGCGTGGGGTAGTTGAAGATCGACGAGTACTTCTGGCGTCCCTCGATCAGCCGCTCGGTGAGATCCGCGCGGTCGGCGCCGAGGGTCTCGGCGGCCGAGTACAGGTACAAGCCGTGCCCGGCCTCGTCCTGGACCTTCGCGAACAGGATCGCCTTGCGGCGCAGCGAGGGGGCGCGGGTGATCCACTCGCCCTCGGGCTGCATGCCGATGATCTCCGAGTGCGCGTGCTGCGCGATCTGCCGGATCAGCGTCCTGCGGTAGCCGTCGGGCATCCAGTCGCGCGGCTCGATGCGCTGGTCGCGCGCGATGGTCGCCTCGAAGTACTCCTCGAGCTGCGGTTCGGCGCGCCCCGCCGAACCGGGCTGTTCGTCGTTCATGCCATCTCCCCTACCGACCATTCGTTCGGTTAATAATACGGTGCACTCCCCCGGTTTCCACAAGTGCTCCGTTCATCGCCACGTGTGGAAACCCTGTCCGGTCTTGCGCCCCAGCTCGCCGCGGGCGACCTTCTCGCGCAGCAGCCGGGGCGGCGCGAAGCGTTCGCCGAGGGTTTCGTGCAGGTGTTCGGCGATGGCGAGGCGTACGTCGAGTCCGACGAGGTCGGTCAGGCGCAGCGGGCCCATCGGGTGCTTGTAGCCGAGCCGCATGGCGTCGTCGATGGCCTCCGGCTCCGCGACGCCCTCCTCGACCATGCGGATCGCCTCCAGGCCGAGGGCCACACCGAGACGGCTGCTGGCGAAGCCGGGCGAGTCCTTCACCACCACGTCCTGTTTGCCGAGGCCGTGCGTCCAGTCGAGGGCGGCGCGCAGGGTGCCGGCGTCGGTCTCCGGCGCGAGGACGATCTCGACCAGCTCGGAGGCGGGCACGGGGTTGAAGAAGTGCATGCCGAGGAAGCGGCCGGGCCGGGTGAGGGCGCAGGCCAGCTCGGTGACCGACAGGGAGCTGGTGTTGCTGGCCAGAACGGTCGCCTCGCTCACCGCCCGCTCGGCGGCGGCCAGCACGCGGGCCTTGAGCGCGGCGTCCTCGGGGACGGCCTCCACGACCAGGTCCGCGTGCGCGGGCAGCCCGTCGACCGATCCGGCCGTGGTCACCCGGGCGAGCACCCGGTCCGCCGGCTCGGACAGCCGGCCGCGTTCGGCGGCCCGTGCCAGGCCGGTGGCGACGCGCTCGCGTGCCGCGGCGGCCGCCTCGGCGCCGCTCTCGACGACGGTGACGGACGAGCCGGCCGCCGCGAAGGACTGCGCGATGCCGGCGCCCATCCGGCCGCCGCCGATCACCCCGACGACCGCGGGTGCTGTGCTCATGTGCGGGTCCTCTTCTCCAGGAAGCGGGTCATGCGGTCCTTCTTGTCCTGGCTCTCGAAGAGCACGGCCTGGGCCAGGTCGTCGGCGACCGGGTGGGCCCCGGGCGAGTCGACGACGAGCTTCGTCAGGCGCAGGGCCGCGGCGGAGGACCTGGCCATGCGGTCCAGCAGCGCGTGCGCCTCGTCCAGCAGCCGCTCGGCCGGTACGACGTCGATGACCAGCCCGGTCGCCAGGGCGGCCCGCGCGTCGAGGTTGCGCCCGGCGAGCAGCACCTGCTTGGCGACCGACTCGCCGACCAGCTCGGGCAGCCGCCAGCAGGCGCCGGCCGCCGCGAGGATGCCGAGCCCCGGTTCGGGGTTGCCGAAGACGGCGTCCGGTCCGGCGATCCGCAGGTCACAGGCGTACGCCAGCTCCGCGCCGCCGCCCAGCGCCCAGCCGTCGACCGCCGCGAGGGTGGGCAGGGGCAGCCGCCGTACCCGTTCGAACAGCCGGCTGTTGATGCCCTGGAGGGCCTCGTCCCGGCCGCGCCGGAGCAGCTCGGCGATGTCTGCGCCGCCCGCGAAGACCCGGCCGTGTCCGGTGAGCAGCAGCAGCTTCGGCCGACGCTCCAGCTCCGCGCACACGTCGTGCAGCTCGTCGATCATCCGCCCGCTGATGGCGTTGCGTGCCTCGGGCCGGTGCAGGGTGACGACGACCCGGTCGTCGAGTTCCTCGACCAGGAGCGTCTCGTGGGTCGCCGCGCTCACACCCGCTCCACCAGCATCGCCACGCCCTGGCCGACGCCCACGCACAGGGTCGCGAGGCCCCTGCGGGCGTCCTCCCGCTCCAGCCGGCCCAGCAGGGTGAGCAGGACGCGGGCGCCCGAGCAGCCGAGCGGGTGGCCCAGCGCGATGGCGCCGCCGTCGGCGTTGACCTTCGCCTCGTCGAGCTCGAGGCGGCGGATCACCGCCAGGGCCTGCACGGCGAACGCCTCGTTCAGCTCGACCGCGTCGAGGTCGCCCCTCTGCCATCCGGCGCGGGCGAGAGCCTTCTCGGTGGCGGGCACCGGGCCGAGGCCCATGAGGTTCGGCTGGACGCCGGCCGAGGCGGAGGTGACGATCCGGGCACGCGGGGTGAGCCCGTACCGCTCGACGGCCGCCGCGCTCGCCACCACGAGCGCCGCCGCGCCGTCGGAGAGCGGCGAGGAGGAGCCCGCCGTGACGATGCCGTCCGGGCGGAAGATGGTGCGGAGCGCGCCCAGCTTGTCCAGCGTGGTGCCGGGGCGCGGTCCCTCGTCGCGGGTGATCTCGCCGTCCTTCACCGCGACCGGCACGATCTCCCGGTCGAAGTGCCCGGACTCCTGCGCCGCGAGCGCCCGCCGGTGGCTGCGCAGCGCGAACGCGTCGGACTCCGCGCGGGTGATGCCGTCGAGCGCGGCGACCTCCTCGGCGGTCTCGCCCATCGACAAGGTCACCTTCACCGCCTGCGGGCCGGCGCCGGCGGGCACGGCCCGGTCGGCGGCGGCGAAGCGCGGATGGGTGAAGCGCCAGCCCAGCGACGTGTCGTGCACCTCCCCCGGCTTGGCCCAGGGCGTGCCGGGCTTCTGCATCACCCAGGGGGCCCGGGTCATGGACTCCACTCCGCCGGCGACGACCAGGTCGGCCTCGCCGGCGCGGATCGCCTGGGCGGCGGAGGCGACGGCCGTCAGGCCCGAGGCGCACAGCCGGTTGACGGTGTAGCCGGGCACGGTGTGGGGGAGCCCGGCGAGCAGCACGGCCATGCGTGCCACGTCCCGGTTGTCCTCCCCGGCCTGGTTGGCGGCGCCGAGGATCACCTCGTCCACGGCGTCCGCCGGAATCGCGGCGCGGCGCACGGCCTCGCCGACCACGAGGGCGGCCAGGTCGTCGGGGCGTACGGAGGCCAGGGCGCCGCCGTAGCGGCCCTGCGGGGTGCGGGCCCCGTCGATCAGGTAGACCTCGTCAGGCATGTACGGGCTCCTCTGGGGTGACCGGGCGGCGCGACCGAAGCGTGGCGAACCGCCTCTTGACAGGCAAGGTTCGTGGCTGGATAAGTTGACCCTGCCGCACGCTAACCGAATGTTCGGTCGGTACACAAGGTGGTAGGAATCGTGACGCAAGCCATGGCGACGGGACCGGATCCCGCCGCATCGATGTTCGCCGCGGACGAGGCGTCCCGCAGTCTCGGCATCGAGCTTCTCGCGCACGGCCACGGAACCGCCGTGCTGCGGATGACCGTGACGGCGGCGATGGTCAACGGGCACGGGATCGCCCACGGCGGCTGTCTGTTCCTCTTCGCCGACACCGCCTTCGCGTGCGCGTGCAACGGGCACGGCCCGGTGACCGTCGCCGCCGGGGCCGGCATCGACTTCGTCGCCCCCGCCCACGAGGGCGACGTCCTCACGGCCACCGCCGTGGAGCGCACCCGGTTCGGCCGCAGCGGCATCTACGACGTGAGTGTCCTGCGCGGTGACACGCTGATCGCGGAGTTCCGCGGCCGCAGTCGCAGCGTCGGCCGTACGCAACCCGAGGAGTCGCAGCCATGACCAGCGAGCGGGAGACCCCGGCGCCGACCGCGGCGCGCCGGGGGGAGCCCCTGCCCACCGAGCTGTCCGACGACGCCGAGCGGCTGTCCCGTGCGGAGCTGCGCGATCTCCAGCTGCGCCGGCTGCGCGCGACCCTGCGGCACGCCTACGACAACGTCGAGCTGTACCGCGGGAAGTTCGACGAGGCCGGTGTCACCCCCGAGGACTGCCGCGCCCTGGAGGACCTGGCCCGTTTCCCCTTCACCACCAAGGCCGACCTGCGCGACACCTACCCCTTCGGCATGTTCGCCGTCCCGATGGACCAGGTCCGCCGTGTCCACGCCTCCAGCGGCACCACGGGCCGCCCCACCGTCGTCGGCTACACCGAGAACGATCTGGCGATGTGGGCGGACGTCGTCGCGCGGTCGATCCGCGCCGCCGGCGGCCGCCCCGGCCACAAGGTGCACATCTCCTACGGCTACGGACTGTTCACCGGCGGCCTCGGCGCCCACTACGGCGCCGAACGGGCCGGGTGCACGGTGATCCCCGCCTCGGGCGGCATGACCGCGCGCCAGGTGCAGATCATCCAGGACTTCCGGCCCGAGATCATCATGGTCACGCCGTCCTACATGCTCACCCTGCTCGACGAGTTCGAGCGGCAGGGCGTCGACCCGCGCTCCACCTCCCTGGAGGTGGGCATCTTCGGCGCCGAGCCGTGGACGGAGGCGATGCGCCGCGAGATCGAGGAGCGCATGGACATCCACGCCGTCGACATATACGGGCTGTCCGAGGTGATCGGCCCCGGCGTGGCCCAGGAGTGCGTGGAGACCAAGGACGGCCTGCACGTGTGGGAGGACCACTTCTACCCCGAGGTCGTCGACCCGTTCTCGGACGAGGTCCTCACCGAGGGCGAGGAGGGCGAGCTGGTCTTCACCTCCCTCACCAAGGAAGCCCTGCCGGTCATCCGCTACCGCACCCGCGATCTGACCCGGCTCCTGCCCGGCACCGCCCGGCCGGCCTTCCGCCGGATCGAGAAGATCACCGGCCGCTGCGACGACATGATCATCCTGCGCGGGGTGAACGTCTTCCCCAGCCAGATCGAGGAGATCGTGCTGCGCACCCCCGGTGTGGCCCCCCACTTCCAGATCGAGCTGACCCGGCGCGAGCGGATGGACCATATGACCGTCCGCGTCGAGGTCCGCCCCGGCACCCCCGCCGACCGGCGCGAAACCGCCGCCCGCGCGATCGCCAGGGGTGTCAAGGACGGGGTGGGAGTGACCGTGGACGTCCTGATCGTCGAGCCGGACACCCTGGAGCGCTCACTGGGCAAGCTGCACCGGGTGAAGGACCGACGCGAGGCATGATTTCCCGCTTGTCACAATGACACGATGAACAGAACGACCGCACCGGCCTCCGGCGACCGCCGTGGCCGCCCCGTCTACGACCGCGACTCCCTTCTGGAGGTCGCGGTCGCGGTCTTCAACGAGCGCGGCTACGACGGCACCGGCATGGAAGAGCTGGCCAGGCGCCTGGGCCTGAGCAAGTCGAGCATCTACCACCACGTCTCCGGCAAGGAGGAACTGCTCGACCTCGCCGTCACCCGGGCCCTGGACGCCCTCTTCGCGGTCCTCGACGAGGTCCCCGGCCCGGACACCACGGCGACGGCACACCTGCGGCATGTCGTACGGCGCAGCGTGGAGGTCCTGACCGCCGAGCTGCCCTACGTCACCCTGCTGCTGCGCGTCCACGGCAACAGCCCGGCCGAGCAGCGGGCCCTGGAGCGGCGGCGCGACTTCGACCACCGGGTGGCGGCTCTGGTGGCCGACGCGGCGGCCGAGGGCGGCGTACGGGACGACATCGACCCGCATCTGGCGAGCCGGCTGCTGTTCGGTACGGTCAACTCCCTCATCGAGTGGTACCGGCCGGAGGGCGGTCTGCCGGTGCCGGTGCTCGCCGACGCCCTGACGGCCGTCCTCTTCGAGGGTCTGCGCGGGCCGAAGCCGCACCCGGGGCGCTGAAAGAAGCCGAAAGAAGCCGAAAAGAAAAAGACAAGGAGTGGATGAACTCCTTGCCATGTTCAACTTATAGCGCACCGGGGGGCTTGCGGCAAGACCCCCCTCGTGCCGCAGAATCTCCGGCCTAGGCCGGAAGCTGCGGAAATCGGAGTCGCTGAATGCGTGTGTTGTTGTCGACCTACGGGTCGCGCGGGGATGTCCAGCCGATGGCGGCGCTGGCGGTGGCGCTGCGTGGACTCGGTGCGCAGGTACGGGTGTGCGCGCCGCCGGACGAGGAGTTCGCGAAGCTGCTGGCCCGGGTCGGCGTGGAGCTGGTGCCGGCCGCCGAGCCGGTGCGCACGCTGGTGACCGGGACAGCGCCGATGACACCGGAGGGCCTGCCCCAGCGCGCGGCCGCGCTGGTCGCCGCGCAGTACGAGGCGCTCGCCTCGGCGGCCGAGGGATGTGCCGCGGTGGTGGCGACCGGCCTGGTCCCGGCCGTGGCCGCGGCGCGGTCGGTGGCCGAGGAGCTGGGCGTCCCCTTCTTGTACGTGAGCTACTTCCCGACCATGCTGCCGTCGCCCCACCACCGGCCGCACGCGCTGCCGCTGTGGCCGCTGCCGCCGGAGGAGACCGACAACCGGGTGCTGTGGGAGCTGAACGCCCGCAGTTTCGACGCCCTGTACGGCCCGGGGATCAACGCCCACCGGACGGCGATCGGCCAGCTGCCGGTGGACGACGTCCGCAGCCATGTCTTCACCGGCCGGCCCCTGCTGGCGGCGGACCCGGTCCTGGCGCCGTGGCAGGAGCCGGCGGACCTCGACGTCGTACAGACCGGCGCGTGGATCCTGGCGGACGAACGCCCGCTGCCGGACGGACTGGAGGAGTTCCTGGAGGCCGGCGAACCGCCGGTGTACGTGGGCTTCGGCAGCATGCCCATGCGCGAGTCGAAGGACGTCGCCCAGGTGGCCGTCGCGGCGGTCCGCGCGCAGGGCCGCCGCGCGGTGGTCGCCCAGGGCTGGGCCGACCTGGGCCTGATCGACGACGGGGACGACTGCTTCGCCGTAGGAGAGGTGAACCAGCAGGCGCTGTTCGGGCGGGTGGCCGCCGTCGTGCACCACGGCGGCGCGGGCACCACGACGACCGCGGCCCGGGCCGGCGCGCCCCAGGTGGTCGTACCGCAGCTCGTGGACCAGCCATACTGGGCGGACCGGGTGGCCGGCCTGGGCATCGGCGCGGCGCACGACGGTCCGACTCCGACCTTCGATTCCCTGTCGGCCGCGCTCGCGACCGCCCTGGCCCCCGAGACCCGCGCGCGGGCGAAGGCCGTGGCCGGCACGGTCCGTACCGACGGGGCGGCGGCGGCCGCGAAGCTGCTGCTCGACGAGATCGGCTGAGAGAGGCCGCCGGTGTCCGCGTGCACTCGCGCGGACACCGGCGAGCCGGAACACCGTCAGCCTGGACACCTTGCCGCGTGCAGCGGTCGCGAGAGACCACAGATCGGAACTGATGACTGACGTGAATCCCCTGACCACCAGCGCGTTCGACCTTCCCGACCGCCTCTCCCCCAAGGCCGACCCGACGCTGATCGCGGGCGACGAGCGGCACTTCGCGGCCATCGCGCAGTGCCTCGAGGAGTCGATCGCCGAGCTCTCCGGCCGCCTCGACGCCGAACGCAGGGCGCCCGGCGGCATCGGCCGGCAGGCGATGGACCGGGACACGGAGATCCACCGGCTGACCTCCCGCCTGCGCACACTGCGCCGCTTCGGTCTGGACCTGTGCCTCGGACACATGGTCGGCGCGGACGACTCCGAGCCCGTGTACATCGGACGGCTCGGCCTCACCGACAGCACGGGCCGTCGGCTGCTGATCGACTGGCGCTCCCCCGCGGCCGAGCCGTTCTTCGGGGCCACCCACGCCAACCCGATGGGTCTGGCGAGCCGCCGCAGGTACCGCTGGACCCGCGGCCGGATCAGCGACTACTGGGACGAGGTGTTCAGCTCGGACGGGTTCGCCGGGCACGCCGCGCTCGACGACCAGTCCGCCTTCATCGCCAGTCTGGGCACCGACCGGTCGCCCCGGATGCGCGACGTGCTCGGCACCATCCAGGCCGACCAGGACGCCATCATCCGCGCGGGATCGCGCGGCGCTCTGGTCGTCGACGGCGGCCCGGGCACGGGCAAGACCGTCGTCGCCCTGCACCGCTCCGCCTACCTCCTCCACTCCGACCCCCGCCTCGGTCACCGTCGGGGCGGCGTGCTGTTCGTCGGCCCGCACCGGCCCTACCTGGCCTATGTCGCCGACGTCCTGCCCAGTCTCGGCGAGGAGGGCGTGCAGACCTGCGTCCTGCGGGACCTGGTCGCCGAGGGAGCCGCGGCGACGGCCGAGACCGACCCGGACGTGGCCGTCCTGAAGTCGTCCGCGAAGCTGGTGAAGGCGATCGAGGCGGCCGTCAGGTTCTACGAGGAGCCGCCCGCGAAGGGGATGACGGTCACGACCCACTGGTCCGACATCCGGCTGAGCGCCGACGACTGGGCCCTGGCGTTCGAGGCGGCGGAGCCCGGCACTCCGCACAACGAGGCGCGCGAGCAGGTCTGGGAGGAGCTGCTCACGATCCTGGTGGACAAGCACGAAGGCGGCGACGACGCCACGCCCGCCCTGCTCCGCAGATCGCTGCTGCGCAACAGGGAGCTGCTCACCGCGTTCAACGCCGCGTGGCCGCTGCTCGAAGCGGCCGACCTCGTCGGAGACCTCTGGACGGTGCCCGCCTACCTGCGGATGTGCGCTCCCTGGCTCGGCCCCGACGAGGTACGCAAGCTCCAGCGCGCGGACGCGCAGGCCTGGACGGTGTCCGACCTGCCGTTCCTGGACGCGGCGCGGCAGCGGCTCGGCGACCCGGAGACGGCGCGCCGCCGGCGCCGGCACACCGCCACCCTCGCCGCCGAACGCGAGCGCATGGCCAAGGTCGTCGACTCCCTGCTCGCCGCCGACGACGACGGTGAGGGCGCGGTGACGATGCTGCACGGACAGGACCTGCAGGACGCCCTGGTCGACGAGACCGCTCTGCCCACCGCCGAACCGGACCTGCTCGCCGGTCCGTTCGCGCACGTCGTCGTGGACGAGGCTCAGGAACTGACCGACGCGGAGTGGCAGATGCTGCTGCTGCGCTGCCCGTCCCGGAGCTTCACCATCGTCGGCGACCGCGCCCAGGCCCGGCACGGGTTCACGGAGTCGTGGCAGGACCGGCTCGCGCGGATCGGGCTCGACCGGATCGACCTGGCCTCCCTGACGATCAACTACCGGACGCCGGAGGAGATCATGACGGAGGCCGAGCCGGTCATCCGGGCCGTGCTCCCGGACGCCAACGTGCCGACCTCCATCCGCAGCGGCGGCGTCCCCGTCGTGCACGGATCCGCCGCCGACCTCCACTCGGTCCTCGACACCTGGCTCGCCGCGCATGCCGAGGGGATCGCCTGTGTCATCGGCGATCCCACGTTCCGGGCCACGTCCCGGGTCCGCTCGCTGACCCCGGAGCTGTCGAAGGGGCTCGAGTTCGACCTGGTCGTGCTCGTCGATCCGGAGGAGTTCGGCAAGGGCGTCGAGGGCGCGGTCGACCGCTATGTCGCGATGACCCGGGCGACCCAGCGGCTCGTCGTCCTCACCTCCTGACGGCGGCCGCGGGGGCGGCGGTCAGCCGGAAGCTCTGAGCGGCGGAACCGTCGCAGGCGCGCTGCACCAGCTGCGTGCCCTGCGACGAACTCCCCGTGGTGCTCAGGCACTTGCCGCTGTGCCGCGCGATGAAGTGGTAACGGCCGGACGTCTCCCGGACCGGCAGCCACTGCTGGTTGCCGCCACCGCCGTAGGACCACAGCTGCAAGGGCGCGTTGTCCGCGGTGGAGACGCCGGTGACGTCGACGACCTGCGCCGGGTCGCCGCGGTTCGCGATCCGGGTGTAGCCGCCGTCGGTGGAGCGGAACTGGAACTGCTGGGCCGTGGTCCCGTTGCAGGGGTACTGCTGGATCGCGGTGCCGTTGGCCGTGGCCGCCGCGCGCGCGTCGACGCAGGTGCCGCTCTGGTTGTCGGCCAGTGAGTACCAGGCGGTCTCGGAGATCGGGTCGGTGGGCGCGGGGCCGCCGCCCGCTCCGCCGAGCCACTTCAGCCCGTCGATCAGGAACCGGTTCTGCGTGGCGCTGGCGAACGTCGAGGACAGCCGGGTGTCGGTGGCGTAGTTCATGGCGTTGTGCCCGAAGTTCGCGTACAGCATCTTGTACTGGCTGTTGGTCCACAGGATGGGGTAGTAGCCGCTGTACCAGGACTGGTTCGGGTCCGTGCCCAGGGGGAAGCTCGACGGGTCGACGGACGCCAGGATCTTGATGTTCGGGTTGGTCCGCAGGTCGTTGGACCAGCTGTACCACTCGCTGACCGCGGACGTGAAGGTGGCGGGCAGGGCGGCGGTGGAGGGGTGGGTGCGGTCCTCGGTGCGCAGCACGGCCGTCGTCGGCCCCCAGGTGTTGCTCCTGAAGTTGCCGCTGCCGAGGAACTGGTTGTAGTACCAGGGCCAGGATCCAGCGTCGGTGGTGAAGGCCGACACGTGGAAGCCCAGCCAGCCGCCGCCGGCCCGTATGTACCGCTCGAACCCGGCCCGCTGGGCGGCGGACTGGGGTGCGTCGTCGAGGAAGAGGACGACCTGGTAGTCGTTCACCCCGCCGTTGGCGAGAAGGTTCCAGTCGGTGGTCGCCGTGTAGGTGAAGTTGTTCTGCGCGGCGGTCCGCGGGAACCACTCGTTGGCTTCCTTGACGAAGTCGATGTGGGCGGCGTCCCAGGTGCCGTTGTAGAAGGCGATGACCTTGAAGTCGGGCGCCAGGGGCGCGGCGGAGGCGGTGAGCCCGGCGTGGGCCGGGGCGGTCAGCCCCAGCGCCAGCGCCAGCGTGGTCAGCAGCCGTACTACGAGCCGCCTCACGGGTAGCTCACCAGGTTCGCCACGTTGGTGGCGGAGTTGGAGGGGCCGCCGCGGTCGTTGATGACGTGGCGGATGGTCCCGGTGCCGCCGAGCGAGACGGTCACCATGTTCTGGAAGCGCACGTTCGGGTTGTTGGGGACCTCGAAGGCGTGCTCGGCGGTGACGGCCGGGTTGACGTTGAAGTAGCAGTAGCTGCCGAGCCCGTACGCCTGGTGGCTGGTGACCGAGTTGGCGACCTTGTAGGCGGCGTAGCCCTGCGTGGAGCCGTTCATCCAGGCGGCCTGGTTCAGCGGGTCGTAGGGCATCTCGTTCTGGTAGAAGTACGTCCGCCCGCCGTTGCCGTTCCAGATCGTCTGGTGCTTCTGGTAGTGCTCGACGAACAGGCCGTACATGGTGACGTTGTCCCCGTTGACGACGAGTCCGGTGTCGGCGGTGTTGCTGTTCCAGCCGATGCCGCTGCCGTGGTCGCCGCGCCAGATCCACATGTGGTCGCCGATGACGTTGTCGCTGTTGACGACGAGGCTGGTGGTGGCCTTTCCGACGGCGGCGCCGCCGACGCGGAAGTAGACGTCGTGCAGGGAGGTCGGGTTCGCCGCGTGGCCGGCGGCGGCGCCGGCCGGGCCGATCTCCACCAGGGTCTGCGAGTTGGTGGTCCCGGCGTCGAAGAGGACGCCCGCGATCTTCACGCCGTCGACGTCCGCGACGGTCATGGCCGTGATGCCGTTGTCCGGGATGAAGGTGGCCAGGCCGAGGCCGAGGACGACGGTGTCGGGGCGGGTGACCCGCAGGGTCTGGTCGAGGTGGTAGACGCCGGGGGTGACCAGCAGGTTCTTGCCTGCGGCGAGGGCGGCGTTGATCTGGGCGGCGGTCGCGCCCGGCTTGACGACGTAGAACTGGTCGATGCCGAGGGAGGTGCCGGCGGCGGTGCCGTTCGCCCAGGTGGTGGCGGAGGAGTTGGTGCGCAGGGAGGGCACGAACACCTGGTAGGCGCCCGCTCCGTCGACGTACAGGAAGGGCTTCTCGCGGACCGTGGGGGTCTGGGCGACCGTGGTGTACGGCGGGTTGGGGAAGCTGTTGCCGGGCACGCCCTGGCTGCCGACGAAGACCATGTTCCAGTTGGAGCCGGTCCAGCTGCCGAGCTGGGAGTTGCGGGTGAGCCACTGCTGCTGGGTGCCCGACCGTACCTGGCCGTCGATCTTGCTGTCGGCCATGAAGCCGCCGCTGGACCAGCCGCCGTCACTCAGTTCCAGGTTGCCGCGGACGTGCATGCGCCGGTACCCGGACGCCTGGGAGACCGCCCACCGGTCGGTGCCGCCCGTGGGGTTGACCGACAGGTTCTCGGCGCCGCGCCAGAAGTTCTGGGTGGCGTTCTGCGGCGGGAACCAGTCGGCCTCGACATGCACGGCCCCGTTGATCGTGACCGAGTCGGGCGACTGTCCGAGCCCCAGGACCTGGGTGTAGAAGCCGACGTTGACGTCGTTGCTGTACGTGCCCGGCTTGAACATGACGGCGTAGCGCTGGGAGCCGAACTGGTTGGTCTCCTGCTGCTGGAAGATCTGGTTCAGCCGGCTCTGGATCGTGGCCGACGGCATCGACGGGTCGAACACGACCACGTTGGGGCCGAGGTCGACGTCCCCGGGCGCGGTGCTCACCGGCGTCACCTGGAAGCGTTGTGCGGCCGTGCCGTTGCAGGTGTACTGCACCAGCTGGACGCTGTCGGCGGTGGAGGCGGAGGGGACGTCGAGGCACTTGCCGCTGTTGCGGTTGACGAAGTGGTAGGCGCCGCCGCCCTCGTCGACCGCCTGCCACTGCTGGTTGTTCCCCCCGCCGTACGTCCACAGGTGCACGGCCGCGTTGTCGGCGGTGGACACGTCGCTGACGTCCACGACCTGCTGGGCGTCGTTGCGGTTGCCGATCCGTACGAAGCCGTCGCTGGTCGCGGTGAAACTCCACTGCTGGGCGGTGGAGTTGTTGCAGGCGTACTGCTGGACCGTGGTGCCGTTCACGGTCGCGGCCGCTCGGGCGTCCAGGCACTTGCCGCTGCCGGTGTTCACCACCGTCGACCAGCTCGTGGGCAGGGCGGCGGCGGTCACCGCGTCCGGGGCGGACGGGGCGGCCTGGCTCGGCTGGACACCGGTGAGGAGTGAGGCGGCCGTGGCCACGGCGGCGAGGGCCGAGACACGGCGCACCGCGGCGCGGGCCGGACCGGAGCGGGGACGGCGGCCGGTGGGGGGTGGCGGAAATCGAAGCACTTCTTCTCCTGTGCCGCCGCGGCGGCGTGGGTGGGGCGGGGGGAGGGAGCGGGGTCAGCCGGCGTACTGGGCGAGGACGCGGGTGAAATCCCAGGGCTGCTGGGCGACGCCCGAGCAGGTGTCGGCGCCGCCGCCGGTGCAGGGCCGGTCGCGGTTGACCGACCAGAAGGTCAGCCGGGCGAGGTGCCGCTGCTGGGCGTAGGCGAGGATCGTGCGGAAGTCGGCGACGGTCACCGTCTCGTTGTTGTCGGTGATGCCGTTCATCGAGGAGATGCCGGTGTGCCGGTAGGCCTGGTCGTCCGAGTACCCGTAGGCGTTCTTGACGGCGGTCTTGAGTCCTTCGGCGGCGCGGACGGTGAGCTGGCCCATGTTCTGGCCGGCACCGCCGAAGTTGAACGGCATGATCGTCCAGCTGTCCACCGTGAGTCCGGCGGCAGCGGCCCTGCCGATCAGGCTGCTGTCGGGCCCGTTCTGCCCGGTGCCGAAGGTGACGTACACCTTGATCCCGGGGTTGTTCGCCTTGACGGTCTTCAGCGCGTCGACCGTGCGCTGCTGGACGGTCGGGCTGTCGTACGCAGCCGCCTCGATGTCGATGTCGATCGCCTTGAGACCGTAGGCGTTGATCACCTTCTGGTAGGTGCAGTCGTACAGCTGCACGGCCGTCCCGTTCGCACTGTTCGCCCCGGCCACGTCGGCACACTTGCCGCCCAGCCCGGTGATCCGCCCGGTGGCCGCTGCGGCGCCGGTCGCGGGGGCGCCGGTCAGGCCGGTGAGGAGGGCGGCGGCGACCGCCGTGCCGAGCAGCCGCCTTACCGCGGGTCCGGTCGAGAGGCGGGGGATCACCTGGTCACCGTCCACTTCTGGTTGGCGGCACCCGTGCAGGTCCAGATCTGGAGGCGGGTGCCGTTGGCCGAGCTGTTGCCCGTGACGTCCAGACACTTGTTCGCCTGCGGATTCACGATGTCGCGGGAAGCCGGCACCGCCCACTGCTGCGCCGCGGAACCATTGCAGTCCCACACCTGCACGACCGTCCCGTCGGCCGTACCACCCGACGCCACGTCAAGACACTTACCGAGCGCACGGATCGTCCCGTCAGCCCCCACCGTCCACTGCTGCGCCGCGGTCCCATTGCAGTCGTACAGCTGCACGGCCGTCCCGTTCGCACTGTTCGCCCCGGCCACGTCGGCACACTTGCCGCCCAGCCCGGTGATCGGGCCCGTGCCGCCCGGCTGGGCGGTGTCGGTGCTGACGCGGACGTAGTCGACCAGGAGTTGCTGGGGGAGGACCGTGCTGCCGTCGGGGTCACCGGGCCAGTAGCCGCCGACCGCGAGGTTGAGGATGAGGAAGAAGGGCTTGTCGAAGACCCACTGGCGGCCGCCGAGGTCGGCGGGGGTGCGCCGCTGGTACACGGTGCCGTCGACGGACCAGGTGATCGCGTTCGGGCTCCAGTCGACGGCGAAGGTGTGGAAGGCGTCGGCGAACACCTGTCCGCCGGGCAGGGTGTACCCGGCGCCGATGCCGCCGGAGCCCGAGTAGCCGGGGCCGTGCAGGGTGCCGTGGACGGTGGACGGTTCGAAGCCCACGTTCTCCATGACGTCGATCTCGCCGGAGTTGGGCCAGCCGACCTGGCCGATGTCGTTGCCCAGCATCCAGAACGCGGGCCACATGCCCTGCCCGCGCGGGATCTTCATCCGCGCCTCGACCCTGCCGTACGTGGTCGTGAACCGGCCGGCCGTGTTCAGCCGGGCGGAGGTGTACTCGCACCGGCCGTACCAGCACTGGTAGTTGCCCGGGTTCTCCCGGCGGGCGGTGATGACCAGGTGACCCTGGCCGTCCAGCGCGGCGTTGCGGTTGCCGGCGGTGTAGTACTGCCGCTCATGGTTGTTGACGTTGTCGCCGGTCTCGATCTGCCATTTGGCGCCGTCCACGGCCGAGCCCGCGGGCCCGTCGAACTCGTCGGAGAAGGTGACGGCGGCAGCCGCCTGGGCCGCCGCGGCCGTCCGCGCGGAGGGTTCCGCCGGGGACGGTGACGCCCCCTGGGCCAGTCCGGTGGACAGCGAGGCGAAGGCGAGCAGCGAGGCGAGCGACAACAGCAGGCGCCGGGGCGTGCGCGGGGAGTCCATGACTCTCCCTTCATGGGGCAGGACGCGGCTCGACATTGCAGGTACATGACAGAGCCGGGCGCGGCGGAGCCCGATCGATGACCGCGCCGGTGGGTGGGAGGTGGGAACAGCTTGGGGACGCTCCGAGAACAGTCCGGGAGCAGCCCTTGGGGAGCACTTACTTCACCATGTGATTTAAGAAGTGAGCAATGCACCTGTCAAGTGTTTGGTACAGACCTGTACACGCGGGTCCACACCCCTGCCGGCCGACGGCGGCCCCACGTCCACCGCCCACGTGGACCTCGGCGGCAGGCCGCGCCTTTTCGGCGACGGCCCGCCCGCCGATCGGTGGACGCTCAGGACGCGAGCCAGTCGCGGTAGTGCGTGGGGGCGATACGGGCCCCGTCCGGCGCGATCAGGACATCACCCTTGACGACGGCGAACATCCCGGCGGTGTCGTCCGTGACGACCTGGCGGCCGTCCCCCTTGGCGGCGACGGTGACGCGCCCCAGTTCGTCGAGCGGGAAGACCTCGGGACCGGCGATGTTCCGGATGCCGTCGACAGGCGCGCCCGCGGCGGTCTCCGCGACGGCGGCCGCGACGTCGGCGGCGGCGATGGGCTGGACGGGCGTGCGGGGCAGCCGTACGGTCTCGCCGTCCGTGGTCCAGGACAGGACCGCGTCGACGAACTCCATGAACTGGGTGGCCCGCACGATGGAGTACGGGAGCCCGCCGGCCTGAAGCAGCTCCTCCTGGAGCACCTTCGCCCGGTAGTAGTCCAGCTCGGGCACCTGGTCCACGCCCACGATGGACAGGACGACGACATGGCCGACGCCGGCTTTGCGGCCCGCCTCCAGCAGGTTGTCCATCGACGTCCGGAAGAAGTCGAGGGACGCCGCGTCGAAGGTGGGCGAGTTCGTCAGGTTGACCACCACCTCGGCGCCGGCGAGCGCTTCGTCGAGGCCCGCTCCGGTGATGATGTCCACGCCCGTCGACAGGGCGGCCGCGACCGCCTCGTGTCCCTGCTCCGTCAGGCGTCGGACCACCTGCGAGCCGATCAGTCCCGTGCCGCCGACCACGACGATCTTCATGACCGTTCCTTCCCTAGTCCCTGCGTCGCGTGTCCGCGCGGCGGCCCGCTCGGGGGGAGCACACCGACCTCAAACCCGGACACTTCTTATCCGGGATAATACTCGGACACATGTTGTCCGAGTCAAGGCTCCGAGTAGGGTGAGGCACGTGAAGATGTCAGGCGGGGTGGAGTGGGCGCTGCACTGCTGTGTCGTGCTCACCTCGGTGCGGGAGCCGGTCCCGGCCGCCCGGCTGGCCGAACTGCACGACCTCTCCCCCACCTACCTCGCCAAGCAGCTCCAGGCCCTCTCCCGCGCCGGGCTGATCCATTCGGTGCAGGGCAAGTCGGGGGGCTACGCGCTGACTCGGGCCCCCGAGCTGATCACCGTCCTGGACGTGGTGGACGCCGTGGACGGCCCGGGTCCCGCCTTCGTGTGCACGGAGATACGCCAGCGCGGCCCGATGGCCACCCCGGCCGAGGCCTGCACGACTCCGTGCGCGATCTCCCGCGCCATGGCCGCCGCCGAGGCCGCCCGCCGGGAGGCCCTCAGGGCGATCTCCATCGCCGACCTGGCGAAGGACGTCGAGTCCGACTACGGCACGGGCGCCCTGGACGGGATCGGCGCCTGGCTGCGCGCGTCGGCCGGCTGAGGATCCCACCGCATCGCCGTCTGACCACCGGACGGTCCGCCGCGGCCCGTCACACCAGCTCGTAGCCGCACACGAGGTACATCCGGGTGACCGGGCCCGTCCCGTCGGGGAGGGTGAAGGTTCCCAGATCGCGCTCGCGTGCGCGCCGTAGGGTCGGCAGGGGCAGGGTCAGTTCGCCGTGGAAGAGGCCCGGGTACTCGGCGCTGCTCACACAGATGATGTCGTGGCCTTGGCAGCGGCATGCCTCCCCTGGCGCGTGGGACGCCTCGTGTGCGGGCCGGAACCGTACGGTGCGGTGGCCCGGGTTCCGGGACCCGGCCGTCTCGATGAACAGGCCGAGGCGGTTGACGCGCAGGTCGTGGTCACCGGGGACGTAGGGGAAGTGCGCGAGCGACAGGCGGAGCGGAAGGTGAAGCGGCAGGTGGGTCGGCCCGGTGCCGCTGGTCAGGCGGTGCCAGTCGTCAGGGAAGTCGTGCCGCACGTCGAACAACTGCGTTCCGGCACCGGGCAGTCGGCGGCGGGCCGTCGCGTTCGCGGCTCGTGCGGGTGACCGCCTGGAGCCCCGCTCCCCAGCCGATGCCGAAGGCGCCGTTGCCCGCCGCCGAGTCGTAGCCGAGGGCGAGGGACGGACCGAAGCCGGACCGGCCGGGGGTGAGCGCGAGGGGAACGGAGAGGCCGCCCGTACCCGTCGCCAGGTTCGCGGTGAACTTCTCCCCCATTCCGCGAATGGCCCCGCCGCCCTTCGGCAGCGAGATCACCGGGGTGTTCGGAACGGCCGGTGCGGAAGGGGTGAACGCTGAAGGGGAAAATGACGACGGTGTCGCGGCACCCGAAAAGGGAGGGAACTCGTCCGAATCGAAGCCCGTGACCATGCCCGCCTCCCCCGATGGTGGGCCATCAGGGGAGGGCTGACCGATACGCGTCAGAGCAACCCTGACGTGGAAATCCCCCGAACGAAGCGGCAGTTGTCATTTGTTTGTGTGAGCTTCCGATCGACCGGCTTGACAGGGCGGCGACGGCCTTCCGCGTCGGTGGCACTGGACTCCGCCCGGCATCGAGGGCGGCCTGGCCGGCCGTGAGGTTCTCCGGGGGGACGGGCACATGGTCTGGTCGCTGCTGCGTCGCGGGCGGGCGACGCCCCTGCTCCCCCGGCCCGGCGTCTGCGGGCGGCACCGGCACGTCCTGCGCACGGAACGCCTCCTGCTCTACACCCCGCGGAACATGCTGGACGTCGGCGACCGTCCTTGCCGCCGCCTCGGACCCGCAGGCCCAGCGATGGCTCGGATGGGACCGGGGCCTGGTGACCGACGCGGCCGTCCGCACGGCCCTGCTTCGGCTGCGCCCGGTGACACCGGCTCCCGTCGTCACTTCCCGGCCGCCCGGCGCCCGCTGGCCGAACCGTTCGAACCCGGCCCGGATCAGGGGGAGATGCTGATCGCCGTACGCCTGGACGACGGCCGGTACGCCGGTGCCACGGAGCTGAACACCGCCACCGGGGAGACCGGCGGATGGCTGGCTCCCCATGCGCGTGGCCGCGGCCTCGGCACGAAGCTGTTCCGGGCCGCCGCGCTGCTCGGCCACGCGCATCTGGGGCTCGCGTCGGTGCGGGCAGGGTGCGAGCCGGCGAACGCCCCGAGCGCGCGAGCGCTGACGCGTGCCGGATTCGTCGCGGACGACGGACCGCCGCGTCATGTCCTGCCGGACGGCCGCGAGATCGACTCCCGCCGGCTGCGCCACACGGCCCCGGAGCCGGCCACCCGCTGCCCCGGGGCCGGGCCGCTCATACCGTGAGGGTGGGTTCGTGCTCGGGCCTGTCCGCCGGTGGCAGGGGATCGTCGTGCCGCGCGAACAGCCTGCCGGGCCACCACATCCATCGGCCCACGTCCAGGGTCAGCGCGGTGACCAGCACCGAACGGACGACCAAGGTGTCCAGCAGCACGCCGAACGCCACCGCGAACCCCAGCTCGGCCGCGAACACCAGCGGCAGGGACGCCATCGCGGCGAAGGTGCCGGCCAGCACCAGACCCGCCGAGGTGATCACACCCCCGGTGGCGGACAGACCGGTCAGCGCACCGCGCCGGGTGCCGTGCGACAGTGCCTCTTCCCGTACCCGGGTGACCAGGAAGATGTTGTAGTCGATGCCCAGGGCGACCAGGAACACGAACGTCAGGAGCGGGAAGGAGGCCTCCGTCCCGGCGAAGTGGAACACGTGGTGGAACATCAGAGCGCTCACACCGAGGGCCGCCCCGAACGACAGCACCACCGTCGCCATGAGCAGCAGGGGTGCGACGATCGCCCGCAGCAGAAGCGCGAGGATGAGGAACACCGTCACCAGCACGATGGGGATGATCACCTCGGAGTCGCGGGCGGCCGCTTCCCGTGTGTCGAGAAGGATCGCCGTGCTGCCGCCGACCTGGGCGTCCGCACCCTCGATCGCGTGGACCGCGGCCCGGGCCCGCTCGACGGTGCGCATCGCGGCCGTGCTGCTGGGATCGTCCTCCAGCTCCCCGAGCAGGACGGCCTCACCGTCCTCGGTGATCGGCGGCGAGACGCCGGCGATCCCCGGGACGCCGGACAGCGCGGTGCGCACCCGCTGCGCCGAGGCGGCCTCGGCCACGACGTGGAGGGGGTCGCCCGACCCGGCCGGGAAGTGCCGGGACCGGATCTCCTCGCCGACGGCCGACTGCGGTCTGCCGGTGAACTGGTCCGTGTGGGAGAGCCCGTCGGCCTTGAGCCCGAACGTCCCGATGGCCAGGGCGGCGAGGCCCAGCGCGGTACCGATCCACACGATCCGCGGCCGGGCGGAGACGGCGGTGCCGACCCGGTTCCAGACGCCGTCCTTGCTCGCCCCGGCCGATCCGTACGACGGCCGCACCGGCCAGAAGACCCAGCGGCCGCAGACGACCAGCAGCGCCGGCATCAGGGTGACCATGGCGAGCAGTCCGATCAGGATGCCGACGGCGCAGGCCGGCCCGAGCCCCTGGGTGGAGTTGAGGGTGGCCAGCATCAGGAGCATCAGGCTGACCGCGACGGTCGCCGCGCTGGCGACGATCGCGGGACCGGAGCGGTGCAGGGCCTCCGCCATCGCCTCGTGCCGGTCCTCGTGGCGCCGCAACTCCTCCCGGTATCGCGAGATGAGCAGGAGCGCGTAGTCGGTGGCGGCACCGAACACCAGCACGGTCAGGATGAAGCCGGTCTGCTTGTTGACGGTGAGTCCGGCGTCCCTCGCCAGCAGGTAGATCACCGCCTCCGACGTGACCAGGGCGACGCCCGCGGTCAGCAGGGGCAGCAGCGGCAGCACCGGGCTGCGGTAGGTGAGCAGCAGGATCACGACCACCACGGCCGCGGTGATCGTCGTCAGACCGCCTCCCGATCCGAACGCCTTGATCGAGTCGGACGCGTGACCGGCCGGTCCGGTGACATGGAACCCGAGACCGTCGGCGTTCTCCTCGCCGACCTCGGTCATCGCGCCGACGGCCTTGCCGATCCCCTCCCAGCCCGTCCTGTCCTGGTGGACCTGGACCACGGTCAGGAGGGCCTGGCCGTCGCGGGACCTCGACGGGCCCTGCGGCTGCCCCACGACGCGGTCGATGCCCCGGAAGGCCTCGGCGTCGGCCTGGGCCTTGGCCAGGTCGGCGGCCGTGATGCCGGCGGGCCGGTCGTAGATCACGATCGCGGGTACGGTGTCGGCGAGCCGGAACCTCTCGGCCCGCTCGACGACCTCGGTCGACTCCGCGCTGCCGGGCAGCCAGGCCGAGTTGTCGTTCTCCTCGACGTCGCCGAGTTGGCCGGCCAGCATGAGCGCCGGGACCAGCAGGACCGTCCAGAGGGCGAGGACGACCCATTTCGCCACCCTGCCACCGGGCAGGGACGCCATTCTTCGCAGCATGTGGATTCCCCGGTGTGTCAGTCGATGTGAGCGAGCTTGTCGGGATTGGCGACGGCGTAGATCCCGCACACCTGGTCGCCGTCCGGGGTGAGGTCGAGGACGAGGACGGCGAAGGGGGTGCCGTCGGCGAACAGCACGGCGGACGGGTCGCCGTTGACGCTGCGGTAGGCGATGTCGAGGCCTTTGCCGGAGTGGGGCGCGACAGCGGCGAACAGCCGGGCGATCTTGTCCCGGCCGTGGAGCGGCCGCAGGCCGCCCGCGCCCTTGCCGCCGCCGTCACCCCACAGGGTCACCTCGGGCGCCAGGAGCCGCAGGAGGGCGTCCAGGTCACCGCCGAGCGCGGCGGCCAGGAAGCGTTCGGTCACCTGCTGGCGGACCTGGGGGGCGGGCTCGTACCGGGGGCGCCGGGCGTGGACGTGTTCGCGGGCCCGATGGGCGAGCTGGCGAATCGCCGAGGGACTGCGGCCGAGGATGTCCGCGATCTCGGTGTGGGCGTAGCCGAAGACCTCGTGCAGGACGAACACCCCGCGTTCCAGCGGGGTGAGGGTCTCCAGGACCACCAGCAGCGCCATCGACACCGACTCGGCGCGCACCGCCGCGTCGGCGGCGTCGTCGGGGGCGGGGGTGTCGGTGAGGGGGCTGACGAGCGGTTCGGGCAGCCATGGCCCGACGTAGGTCTCCCGGCGGCGGCTGATGGCGGCCTGGTGGGCGAGGGCCCGGTTCACCGCGATCCGCACCAGGTAGGCGCGCGGGTTGTCGATCCGCTCCGCCCCCGCCGTCCCTGTCCTGTTCGTCCACGACAGCCAGGTCTCCTGCACCACGTCCTCGGTGTCGGCGACGCTGCCGAGCATGTTGTAGACGATGGAGAACAGCAGCTCACGGTGGTCGTGGAAGACCTGGGTCGCGGCCGGTACGTCCGGCCGGGCGTCCGGCGGGGCGTCTGGCGGGGTGTCGGACATCGTGGGCCTCCCGTCGTGGTCACGTTCCCAACTGAGAGGGATCCGGGCGCCCGGAGTGTGACATCGACTCCCCGAAAGTGATCTGAATCTCATCCGGGGCCGACCGCTCAGTCCGGCAGCGCCTTGCGCAGCGCCCGGTCAAGGCGCTCGGCCAGTTGGGCGTCGGTCGGTGGGGCCTCGCCGAAGAGGGGGGCCAGTTCGGTGGTGAGGGTCTGGGTGAACGCGCCGTAGAGAGGGGTGCGGGGGCGGGGCACGGCCTGCTGGAGGGCCTTGAGGAGGATGTCGGTGGCGTACGCGGGGCGGCCGGCGGCGTCGCGGGGCATGCGGTCGGCGCTCTCCCCCGTGGCGGAGGGTGCCGGGGTGGTGGAGACCCGGGCGTTCGTGCATCGCACGTCGGTGTCGTAGACGGAGGTGCGGGTCGCGGCGAACCCGGCGTCCAGGAGGCAGCGTTCGCTGTCGGCGCCGGTGAGGAAGTCGATCAGCGCGGCCGCGCCGTCGTAGCGCTGGGTGGACCGCGTCACCGCCAGGTTCTGGCCGCCGAGCACCGCCCGGCCGGGCAGCGGGACCACACCGAGCTGTTCGGGGGTGAACGTCTGGTGCAGGGTGCGGTAGGCGTACGGCCAGTGGCGCAGGAACGCCGTGCGGCCGTCCGCGAAGTCGCCGAGCGAGGCGGTCTCGTCGGAGCCGAAGGCGTCGTCGAGCGTGTACGAGGAGTCGGTGCGCCGGCGCAGTTCCGCAACGCCGTCCGTGAGGTGCTGGACGTCACCGTCGTAGTGGCCGTCTGCCCCGGTGAGCGCGAAGTCCCCCGTCGCCGAGGCGAACGCCTCGATCGCGTTGACGGTACGGCCCTCGTAGGCGGCCAGTTGGGTCGTCCAGCCCTCCTCGTAGCGTCCGGGTTCCTTGCGGTCCAGGGAGTTGATCAGTTCCCGCAGCTCCTGCCAGGTGACGTCCTCGCCGAGGTCGGTACGGCCCACCTCGGCGAGATGGTCGCGCCGGTAGTAGAGGAGGCCGACGTCGCTGTTGAACGGCACCGAGTAGACCCGGCCGTCCCAGCGGGCCGTGCGGGCCACCGACGGGATGACGTCCGCGTCGACGGCGTCGTCGGCCAGCGGCCGGACCAGTCCCGCCTCGGCGAACTCCGGCACCCAGGTCACGTCCAGGTTGACCACGTCGTACCGGGCGCTGCCCGACTGGAGGGCGCCGAGCAGCTGGCTGCGCTGTTCGTCGGCGGAGCCGGGGAGTTCGACGAGGCGGGCGTGGTAGCCGGTGCCGCTCTTCTCCTGCTGCCGGTTCCAGGCGTCGATGAGCTGCTGGCGGATGCCGTTCTTGCCGGTCACGTCCCGCCCGCTGGCCACCACGATCTCGCCGGGCGTCGCGGCGGCCGCGGACGGTTGCTCCGGACCGGCGGAGCCGCCCGTGCAGGCGGTGACCGCGAGGAGCAGCAGGGCGAGCAGCGCCCGCCGGAAGTCGCCGGGGAGCATCAGTCCTCCCCCGTCCCCGCGCGCGCGACCTCGTCGTGCAGGGCGGCGCCGAGGTCGTCGCCGGCGTCCAGGCAGCGGCCGCCGCTCGCCTCGGCGATCGCGGCGTCGGCGCGGCCCCGGTCGCAGGCTCCGCTGTCCAGGGACACCAGGACGACCGGCACCTTCGTCCGCCGGGCCCCGGACAGGACGTCGTCGAGTCTCCCGCCGGTGAGCCGGTTGTTGTCCTCGTCGTCCGTGAGAAAGACGATCAGCTGCGGTCCGTCGTCGTCGGCGCCGCGGCCCGCCATGTCGTCGAACGCGGCGAGCAGGACGGCGTGCGGGTCCGCCTCGGCGTCGCGCACCGTCGTCCGCCGTGGGTCGAGGGCGCGTTCGGTGTCGGCGCGCCGGTGGTGGCCGAACGGGAGCAGGACGTCGTGGCGGGCGCCGGACGTGCCGGACACCGTCCACACGCCGTACTGGTCCTGGTCGCCCAGGCCGCCCAGCGACTGCTTCAGGATGCCGGGGCCGCCACTGGCACCCTCCCACAGGCCGGCCATGGAGCCGGAGTTGTCGAGCAGGTACAGGACACGGCCCGGGCCGCTGGCGCCGCGGTAGCGGGTGAGCGCCGTGTCCATCTCGGTGCGGCCGGTGTCCCCGGCCGTCCGGCCGGGGTCGCGCAGGACCCCGGTGCCGAGGTGGTCGGAGTCGAGCAGGGGACGGTCGCCGGCCGCGGACCGGAAGCCGGCGTCCCGGAACACCGCGAGGCCGTCTCCGTCGGTCAGCCAGGTGTGGAAACGGCCGACCGCGTCGTCGCGCGCGGTCACGTCCAGGTCGGCATCCTTCCAGCGGACCCGCACGAAGGTCGGGGTCAGGCCCGGGACGTCCGTGGGGTACGCGGCCAGCCGCGGGGTGCGGATCGCCTGGCGGCAGCCGACGCCGCTCTTCAGCAGGAACTCCGGGGCGAGGGCGGCGGTGGTGCGGTCCGTGTCCGCGTCGTCGGGCAGCGCGCACAGCAGGTCGGCGGCCTTCGGCGCGGGTGCGCCCGGCGCCAGCCGCCGTTCTGCGTCGCCCGGATCGCCGGTGCCGTCGTACAGACCCAGCGTCGCCAGCAGGGCGGAGGTGGTGAACTCCGGGTCGGGGCGGCGTACCTCCGCGTCCGTGTCCCGGCGCCGAAGGTCGTCGATCAGCAGGGACAGCGGTCGGTCCCGGCGTTCGTCGAGGGTGCCGGCGAGGTCGCGGGGGACGGCGAGGACGACCGGGGAGTACACGAAGGGCCGGCTGTCCCGTTCCAGTTCCGCGTAGACGCGGCCCTGCCGGCCGCCGGTGACCCGGGTGACGTCCGTGGTGGAGGCGGGGATCCACACATCGGGCTGGGGGCCGATGTCGCGCTGCGGGTTGTCGTCCTCGGCGACCGGCTCCTGCCATGCGTCGGTGTCCTCGCGCAGCGCGCCGACCGCGTCAGCGGAGCCCGCGCTGTAGACGGTCAGACCGCTGCGACGGCAGCCGTGGCCGGTGGTGTTGGCCGTCGAGGTGAGATACGCGTCGGCGGCCGCGCGGACCGTGGCCTCCAGGTCGGGGTCGGTGAGGACGCGCAGTTCGAGGGGGGTGGCGCAGGTGGGGTCGTCGTCGGGGCCGAGGAGGACGTAGCCGAGGCCGGAGACGGCGACCACGAGGACGACGCTCAGGGCGGTCCGCAGCGCGGGGCGCCCCTGCCGGAACCAGCGGGCGGCGGCGCGCAGACCGGCGCCGAGTTCGTCGAGGAGAGGGCGCAGGACGGGTGCGAGGGCCGGTTTCAAGGGGGTGAGGAGAGTGAGGCGTTCCTTGAGGGGCGGCCGTCGCGGGCTCTCCGGCCGGGGCGCCGGGACGGGACGTCGTGACTCCGCGGCGGGGACCGGGACCGGCGCGCCCCGGGCGCCCAGCAGGACGTCCGTGTCGGGATCGCCCGCGCGCTGCGGCTCCTGCGGCTCGCCGAGCGTGGTCGTACGGCCCGTCGTGGCCATCCGTCCCGGCAGGGCGCCGTACAGCTCCTGGAACCACACCTCTTCGTCGCGGTCGAGGAGATGGAGGAGTTCACGGGTGAACGGCGTGGGCGCGGTGCCGTCGCCGGCGTGGATGAGGCGGTTGGCCTGCACGCTCATCAGCAGCAGAATCTTCTGCCGGTCGACGGCGTGGTGGTCGGCGAAGTCCTGGAAGATCCTGGCCGCGTTACCCGCGTAGCAGCAGTCGAGGATCAGGACGATCCGCTCCGCGGGGCTCCCGGCGAGTTCCGTGAGGACGCCGGTGAACTGGGCGGCGCCGGGGAACACCGCCCAACCACCCGCGACCACCCGTGCGTTGCGCATCTGGAGGAACAGTTCGTTGCCCGCGCTGGGGACGGCGCCGTGTCCGGCGAAGTAGAGCAGTAGCAGGCCCTCGGCCTCGTGGGCGGCGCGGCGCAGTTCCTCGCTGACGTCGTCGAGGGAGGGCGAGCGGGCCACGGTGATCTCGTCCGCGCCGAACACCCCGCCGTCGCGCAGGACGTCCCTGAGCCGGTCGAGGTTGTGCCGGACGCCGGGCAGGTCGCCGGGTACGCCGTCCGGTTCCGCCGGTCGTGTGTGGTCGTACTCGGAGACGCCGACGAGCAGCGCCCGGTTCACCTGTCCGCGCGGGTCGAAGCGGCTCACCGGCCTACCTCTCGTCGAGGTTCACCGGATCGACGCTCGCCTCGGGTGGTTCACCGCTCTCCACTTCGCTGCGGTTGGCCCGCCAGGCCTGGACGGCCCGGGCGGTGTGGTCGAGCAGTTTCGAGACCGCGATGGTGGTGGTCGAGCTGACGACGGCCAGCCAGATCTCCATCGCGACGCCCATGTGCCCGTCGGGTTCGTCCCCGCGAGGCCGCTCGACGATGCGCAGCCCCTCCAGGGCCCGCTCGCGCTCGAGCCACGCCTTCAGCGCGCTGACGTCGCTTCTGCTCGCTCTCGCGTCCAGCCGGACGCGTATACCTTGGTCGGCCACACCTTCCCCCTCAGCCATACCCTCCATCATGGCACCGAGGACGCGGCGGACGGGAGGGGTCGGACACCAACGCACGTGGGGAACCGAGGGCGTTCCCCGAGGCCCCGCGGACCCTGGCGGTCCGAGGGGCCTTCGCTCACGCGAGGGGTCAGCGGCGGGTGCGCAGGCGGTCCAGGAGGCCGCGGGCCTGGGCCCGGCGGCGTGGGTCGGCGGCGGCACGCCGTGCCTGGTCGATCGCGCGGCGACCCTGCGGGCTCCTGACGAACTCCCTGATGCGTCGGATGAGGCTGCTCATCGTGGTCCCTCCCTGGTATCGGGGCGTGTCCCGTTGCCGGTTCACCTACCCACGGAAGGACCGTACAGGCAGGCGTGCCGTGCGCGTCGGCATCGGCGGGGCGCCGACCGCTTGATCGCGTGATACGGCGTCAGGCCCGCGTCGGTCAGCGGGACGGCCGCGACGGGATCAAGCACGTTCAGCGGGACCAGGTGGCGCGGGTCGTCCACGGAGGCTCGTACGGGAACGCCTCGGCGGGCCGGCTCATCACCGCGATGTCGGAGTGGCACACCCCGGCGGCGGTGACCTTCTGCGAGACCTGCCCGGGGCCGCGCTCGGGATCGGGGGTGGTCGCCACCTCGGGCGGCGCGCCGATGGTGCGGTACTGCGGTGCCTTCATGGTCGTCCTCCGAGGCTCGGTCGGACAGCAGGAGGGGACTTCTGTCTCACTGGGACACAAGGAGGGCAGGGGTCGGGCTGCGGGGTGTGCGGGGGCGGCCGACAATGGGGGTGGCGGGGCGCGTGTCCGGCCCGGCCGGGCCGCCCTCGGCGGCGTCGGGTCGACTGAAGGCAGAGGGCCTGCTCATGCGCGCTGAGTCTTCGCGGGCCGCGCGGACGGGGGTCTTCCTCGCGGTCCCTCCGGCCCTGTTCTGCGTGTGCGCGCCGGCGGCGATCACGTCGGCCGTCGAGCGAGGCAGCGCCTGGGGCTGGGAGCATGCCCGCACGCTCACCCTGTCGGCCGCGGCCGTGACCGGGGCGGCGGGCTGGACCTTCGCGAGCGTCGTCACGCAGCAGGTCGTGGCGCCCGAACGGGCCGGCGAGGCGTCGGGCGTCCTGCTGACCTTCCTGGTCGCGCCGCTCGGCTCGCGCGCGACGCGCGGCGGGGGCGCGCCGTGAAGAGCGGGGCCGAGCGGGCCGAGATCCTGCACCGGTCGCTGCGGGTGACCTTGGCGGCGTCCGCGGGCTTCTACGCCTTCCTGTACGGGCTCGACGAGCCGCTCCTGGCGCTGTACGCGCTGTTCGCGCCCATCGCCCTCGGGCTGCTGTCCCCGATCCCGGGGTCGGGGCGGCAACGGGCCGCGGTGATGCTCAAGGCGCTGCCGGTGGGCCTGGCGCTGGTGACGCTGGGGACCGTGCTGGCGGTGGAGACCTGGGCGGCGGTCCTCGGGATGCTCGCCGTCGGCTTCCTCCTGGCCTACGCGGCCGTCGCGGGGCCCCGGCCGGCCGGGGCGGCGCCGGGACTCCAGCTCTTCTACATCCTGGCCTGCTTCCCGCCCTACGCCCCGCAGACCCTGGACCTGCGGCTGGTGGGGCTCACCGTGGGCGTGGTGCTGCTGGCGCTGTGCGAGCTGTTCGTCCTGCCACGGCCCGCCGGCGAGACGTACCGCCAGAGCCTCGCGAGGGCCGTCGCGATCGCGGGCGACGTCCTCGCCGGCCGCGCCGGCCACCCGCCCGAGGTCCTGCGGGCGGAGGGCGCGCGACTGCGGCTGTCGAACGTCCCGCCGGCGGAACGCCCCGCCGGACCGGGCCGTGCGGTCCGCGCGCTCTCCCAGGCGGGGTCCGCGGCCCGGCGCCTGCTCGAACAGCTCGCCCATCAGACCGAGACGGGGCAGCTGCGTGACCTCCTCCGGGAGGGCGGCCGTACCGACACGGCGACCCGGTGGCTGCTGCCACGGGTGGCCTCCCGGTGCGACGAGTGTGCCGCGCTGCTGCGGGCGGAACGGGCGACCCCGGGCCCGCAGCGCCTGGACGAGGCGATCGGCGCGTTCCAGGAGATGCGCGTACGGGAGGCGGCGGACCCGGCGGCCACCGAGGCGCCGGTGTCGGCACCGGGGCCCGTACCCGTGCCGGTGGAGGTGCCGGTGGAGGTGCCGGTGGAGGTGCCGGTGGAGATCCTGCGTCGGCAGGCCGCGCTGCTGGCCGTCGCCGAGTCGGTGCGCGTCCTGGAGATCTCCGTACGGGTCGGCCTCGACGGGCGACGCACGCCGCCGATCGAGCCGCGGGAGCTGTTCTGGTACACGGAGGCGGCCACGTCCCGGCTGTGGCTGCGCCGGCTCGTCGGCAACATGACGCCCCGCTCGGTGCAGTTCCACAACGCCGTCCGGATCGCCCTGGCGCTCGGCGCGGCACGGCTGGTCGCCGGTTCGTTCGACCTGAGCCACGGGTTCTGGGTGCTGCTGGCGGTGCTCACGCTGAGCCGGACCACCGCCATGGAGACCTGGGCGGCCATCCGCCTTGCCGTGGCCGGGAATCTCGCGGGTGCCGTCGCGGCGGGCGCCCTGCTCATCGGCGTCGGACAGCACACCGACACGTACGCCGCGCTCCTCGCGCCGGGCATGCTGGTCGCCTTCGCGCTCGGACCGCTGCTCGGGATCGCCTGGGCGCAGGGACTGTTCACGCTCGTGGTGGCCACCGCGTTCGCCCAGATCACCCCGGCCTCCTGGCGGCTGGCCGAGGCGCGGATCGTGGACGTGGTGACCGGCAGCCTCGTCGGTCTGCTGTGCGCCATGCTCGCCTGGCCGGCCGGCGCCCGCCGGGAGGTGCGCAGGACCATGGCGGGGCTGTTGCGTGCGTGCGGGCCGCTGATCGAGGGCACCGCCGAGGCGCTGACGGCCGTCCCCCCGGGCTCCGCGCCGCTCCCGCAGACGTTGCCCGCCCTGCACCGGCTGCGCCTGGCCGAGTCCGCGTACGCCCAGTTCCGCAGCGAACCGGCCGCCTCCGCCGGTGCCGACTCCTCCGCCGGGGCCGACTGGCACGGGCTGCTCATCGCGGCCCATCACGTCCTGCTCGGTGCGCAGTGGCTGCCCCGGTACGACATGCCGGGCGGTGCGCTGCCGCCGGACGCCGCCGAACGGGCCCGGGCCGATGCCCGGGCGACGGCCGCGACGACGGATCGGCTGGCCGCGTTGTGCGCCGGAGACGGCAGAGGAAGGGATACAGGAGAGGGCGCAGGAGGGGGCACGAGAAAGGGCACGGGCGAGAGCACAGGAGAGGGCGCAGGCGAGAACGCCGACGAGGCCGACAAGCGGCCACAGCCCGACGGACTTCGGCCGGAGCGCGCGCCCGGCCCCGCGCCCCCGGTGTCACTCCCCCTGCCGACCCTGGTCGACCTCGACGCGTGGCTGACCAGCCTGACCTCCCAGCTGTCCCGCGTCGAGCCCGGCCTGCCCGGCGCGGGGCAGGCCGGCGCGGGTCAGGCCGGCGCGGGTCAGGGCCGCAGCCGAGCCGCCAGCCCCTCGAAGTAGCCGCGATGCACGGCGGTCAGGTCCACCTGCTCGGGGTCCAGCAGCCACAGCAGATGGGCCCCCTCGATGAACGCGGCCGTCTCCACGGCCAGGACCTCCGGGTCCAGGCCGGGCCGGGCCGAACCGTCGGCCACGGCCCGCCCGAACAGGGCGGCCAGATGGGCGCGCAGCGCCCGGCCACGGTCCCGGAACCAGGTGTGGAGCACGGAACCGGGCTCCAGGTTCTCCGCGGTGAGGGTGGTGTGCAGGGCGGCCAACTGCCGTTCGGTGGCGGCGGTGTGCTCGGCGTCCCGGACGAACCAGTCGAACGCCTCCTCCAGGGTGGGTTCGGCGTCCTTCGGGACGGACAGCCGGGCCAGGGCGCGCCGGTCGGCCTCCTCCAGGACGGCCCGTACGAGCCCGTCCTTGCTGCCGAAGTGGTGGATGAGGGCGGAGGGAGTGGCGCCGACGCGCTCGGCGATCGCGGCCACTCCGGTACCGCGCACCCCCTGCCGTGCGAACAGCTCGATCGCGGCGTCGACCATCGCGCGGCGCCGCTCCACACCCCGCTTCTGCACCTGCCCCTTGACTCCGGCCATGGGGATCAGGGTGCCCGGCGGGGACGGCGGCGTCCAACTCGCCTCTTCGGGCAACCAGGTGCGTGGGCCGCACCGGACCATTATCTTGAACGACCATGCAGGAAAATAACGCACAGGAAACCGAACCGACGACCGCGTACCTCACGGGCCGCGAGCGGACCGTCCACGTGGGCGCCGACAAGGACGAAGGCAAGGACGGCGACATGGACGGCGACATCGAGCTGTGGGCGGAGGACTTCGGCGATCCGGCCCACCCGACCGTGCTCCTGGTGATGGGCGCGCAGGCACAGGGCGTGCAGTGGAACGACGGCATCGTGCGCCGTCTGGTCGACGGGGGCCGCCGGGTCATCCGCTACGACCATCGCGACACCGGACGCTCCTCCGTCGTCGACTACGCCGCCCAGCCGTACACCGTCGCCGACATGGCCTCCGACGCGCTGGCCGTGCTCGACGCCTTCGGGGTCGAACGGGCCCATCTGGTGGGCGCGTCCCTCGGCGGCATCATCGCCCAGCTGCTGGCGGTCACGCACGCGCCCCGGGTGTCGACCCTGACGAGCCTGTCGTCCCAGCCGCTCGGCACGGACACGGTGGCGTCGGTGCAGCGCGTCATGGCGGGGGAACCTTCGATCCCCGGCGAACTCCCGCCGCCCACGCCCGAGTTGCTGGCCGCGCTCACCACCGCCTTCTCCGGTCCGGACACCGGCCTGGAGGAGTATCTGACCGCCCGGATGCCGCTGTGGCGGGTGCTGCACGGGCCGGTCCTGCCGTTCCCCGCGGCCGAGTACCGCGCCATGGAGCGGCGGGTGTACGAGCGGGCGCGGGACCTGCGGGCCGGGCTCAACCACACCCTCGCCGGGGCCGTCGGTACGGGCTCCACGGCGGACCTGGCCTCCGTCACCGCGCCGACCCTGGTGCTGCACGGCACCGAGGACCCCATGTTCCCGCCCGCCCACGCCGAGGCCACCGCCGCGGCCGTCCCGGGCGCCCGCCTGGTGATGCTCGACGGCATGGGCCACACCCTGCCCCCGGCCCTGGACGACCGCCTCGCCGACGAGATCCTGCGCCACACGGCACGATCACCGGCGCGCGAGGCGCCGGCCGACCGATGAGTTTCCGGCCGCCCCGAGGTCCTAACAGGCAGCAATCCCCGCAAACCCTCTCCGGAGGCCATGGAGGCCATGGGGGCCATGGGGGCCATGGAGACCATGGAGGCGATCATGTTCGGTACCACCAAGGCGTTCAGCAGTTTCTCGGTGAACGACCTCGACGCGGCCAGGAAGTTCTACGGTGAGACGCTCGGCCTGCGGGTGTCCGAGGAGAACGACCTCCTGGCCCTGCACCTCGCGGGAGACCGGGACATCATGGTCTACCCCAAGCCCGATCACACCCCGGCGACGTACACCACGCTCAACTTCCCCGTCGACGACATCGAGGCGGCGGTCGACGAGCTGAGCCGCAAGGGCGTGCGCTTCGAGCGCTACGACCATCTCGAGGCCGACGACAAGGGCATCCACCGCGGCGGTGGCCCGCTGATCGCGTGGTTCACCGATCCCGCCGGCAATGTGCTCTCCGTCATCGAGGAACCCGGCGCGGGCGGTTCCTGAGCGGCGGGCCGCCGGTCACGCACCGGTCACCCCCGACGCGCGCGCGGGCTCCGCAAGCCACTTGCATGACTTGCGCTATTCTTGCGCTCATGGCGCGACGACTTGCGGAAGTGGCGAAGAAGGTCGGGGTCAGCGAGGCCACGGTCAGCCGGGTGCTCAACGGCAAGCCCGGCGTCTCCGAACCCACCCGGCAGGCGGTCCTCTCCGCCCTGGACGTGCTCGGCTACGAGCGGCCCACGCAGCTGCGCGGTGAGCGCGCGCGACTCGTGGGCCTGGTCCTGCCGGAGCTGCAGAACCCGATCTTCCCCGCGTTCGCCGAGGTCATCGGCGGGGCGCTGGCCCAGCTCGGGCTGACGCCGGTGCTGTGCACCCAGACCAGGGGCGGGGTCTCGGAGGCCGACTACGTCGAACTGCTGCTCCAGCAGCAGGTGTCGGGCGTGGTCTTCGCCGGCGGTCTGTACGCGCAGGCCGACGCCCCCCACGACCACTACCGGCTGCTGGCCGACCGCAACATCCCGGTCGTGCTGGTGAACGCGGCCATCGAGGACCTGGGCTTCCCCGGGGTGTCCTGCGACGACGCGGTGGCCGTCGAGCAGGCCTGGCGCCATCTGGCCTCCCTCGGGCACGAGCGGATCGGCCTGGTCCTGGGCCCCGGCGACCACGTGCCCTCGGCCCGCAAGCTGGCGGCCGCCCGGACGCTCGCCGGGCGGCTGCCCGAGGAGTACGTCGCCCGCACCATGTTCTCCATCGAGGGCGGCCACGCGGCCGCCACCCGGCTGATCGACCGCGGGGTCACGGGCTTCATCTGCGCCAGCGACCCGATAGCGCTCGGCGTCGTACGAGCCGCCCGACGCCGGGGGCTCGACGTGCCTGCGGAGATCTCCGTGGTGGGCTACGACGACTCCGCGCTGATGAACTGCACCGAACCCCCGCTCACCACCGTCCGCCAGCCCATCGAGGCCATGGGCCGGGCCGCCGTCGAACTGCTGGACGCGCAGATCGCGGGGCGTGCCGTGGCGGCGGACGAACTGCTCTTCGAACCGGAGCTGGTGGTCCGCGGATCCACCGCGCAGGCGCCTCGTCACTGAGATCCAGCCTCCTGTCGAATAATTGCATATTGTGCGCGACATCTTGCAGTCGGACGATGGCGGTGCTTGAGTGTGCGACGCCCCACAGCTCGTGGCGAGACACAGCTCGTGGCCCGACACAGCTCCTGCCCGCCCCCCACTGCTCCTGACCGTCCACTGCTCCTGCCCGGAGGGGTCCAGCGATGTCCAGCACAGGGTTCCGCCATGCCTTCCTCGCGATCGGCGTCTGTTCCTCCCTCGTCCTCACCGCCACCGCCTGCGGGTCGAGCGACGACTCGGGGAGCGGCAAGACCCGGATCACCGTCAACTGCGAGCCGCCCCGAAGCGCCAAGACCGACCGGCGGTTCTTCGAGGAGGACCTGGCCTCATTCGAGAAGCAGCACCCGGACATCGACGTGGTCGCGCACGACGCCTTCCCCTGCCAGGACCCGAAGACCTTCGACGCCAAGCTCGCCGGCGGCCAGATGGAGGACGTGTTCTACACCTACTTCACCGACGCCCGGCACGTGGTGGACATCGGCCAGGCCGCCGACCTCACGCCGTACCTGAAGGAACTCAAGAGCTACGAGACCATCCAGCAGCAGCTACGGGACATCTACACCGTCGGCGGCAAGGTCTACGGCATCCCGCGCACCGGCTACTCCATGGGACTGATCTACAACCGCGCCCTCTTCGAGAAGGCCGGCCTGGACCCCGACGAGCCGCCGGCCACCTGGGATGAGGTACGCGCCGCCGCGAAGAAGATCGCGGCGCTCGGCGACGGCACGGTCGGCTACGCGGACTACAGCGCCCAGAACCAGGGCGGCTGGCACTTCACCGCCGAGCTGTACTCGCAGGGCGGCGACGTCGTCTCGGCCGACGGCGAGAAGGCCACCGTCGACACCCCCGAGGGCCGCGCCGTCCTGCAGAACCTGCACGACATGCGCTGGACCGACGACTCGATGGGCAGCAAGCAGCTCCTGGTCATCAACGACGTGCAGCAGATGATGGGTTCGGGCAAGCTCGGCATGTACCTCTCCGCCCCGGACAACATCCCGATCCTGGTCAAGGAGAAGGGCGGCGACTACAAGGACCTCGCCCTGGCCCCGATGCCCGGCGGCAAGGGCACGCTCATCGGCGGCGACGGTTACATGGTCGACAAGAAGGCCACGCCCGCCCAGATCCGCGCCGCTCTGAAGTGGCTCGACGCGATGTTCCTCACCCCGGGCGATGGCTTCCTCGGCGACTACGCCCGCGCCAAGACGAACGACGCGCCGGTCGGCCTGCCCGAGCCGCGCCTGTTCACCGGCGCCGCCGACGCCAAGGACCAGCAGGTCAAGAAGGCCAACGCCAATGTGCCGGTGGAGAACTACCAGGCCTTCCTGGACGGCAACCAGAGCCTGGAGATGAAGATCGAGCCGCCGAACGCCCAGCAGATCTACTCGGTCCTCGACGGGGTCGTCTCCGCCGTCCTCACCAAGGAGGACGCCGACATCGACCAGTTGCTGAAGGACGCCTCCGGCAAGATCGACGGCATCCTGGCCCGGAGCTGACGACCATGACGAAGACGGCTGCGCGGCGCCCCGCCGAGGCGGTCGCCGTACGCCCGGTCCAGGCGCCGCCCCCGGCAGGGGGCCGGGGGCGGCGCCGCCTCCTCGACCAGGTCCACGCCTACGGTTTCCTGCTCGGCGGGCTGATCTGCTTCGCGCTCTTCTCCTGGTACCCGGCGATCCGCGCGGTCGTCATCGCCTTCCAGAAGTACACGCCGGGCTCGTCGCCCGAGTGGGTGGGCACCGCCAACTTCACCCGTGTCCTGCACGACCCGGAGTTCGCCGCCGCCTGGCGCAACACGCTCACCTTCACCGCGCTGGCCCTGCTCATCGGCTTCGCGATCCCCTTCGTCCTGGCCCTGGTCCTCAACGAACTGCGGCACGCGAAGGCGTTCTTCCGCGTCGTGGTCTACCTGCCGGTGATGATCCCGCCGGTGGTCAGCGCCCTGCTGTGGAAGTGGTTCTACGACCCCGGCGCGGGCCTGGCCAACGAGGCGCTGCGGTTCCTGCACCTGCCGACCTCGAACTGGTCCAACGGCGCCGACACCGCGCTGGTCTCCCTGGTGATCGTGGCCACCTGGGCCAACATGGGCGGCACCGTCCTGATCTACCTGGCCGCCCTCCAGTCCATCCCCGGCGAGCTGTACGAGGCGGCCGAACTCGACGGCGCGAACCTGCTCCAGCGGATCCGGCACGTGACGATCCCGCAGACCAGGTTCGTCATCCTGATGCTGATGCTCCTTCAGATCATCGCCACCATGCAGGTGTTCACCGAACCGTTCGTCATCACCGGCGGCGGTCCGGAGAACGCCACGGTCACCGTCCTCTACCTCATCTACAAGTACGCCTTCCTCTACAACGACTTCGGCGGCGCCTGTGCGCTGAGCGTCATGCTGCTGGTGCTGCTGGGCGCCTTCTCCGCCGTCTATCTGCGGCTGACGCGCTCCGAGGGGGACGCATGAGCACACGGACGCTCGTCTCCCCGGCGGTACTGGCCCGCCCGCGCGGCAAGGCCGTGTACTGGGCGGTCTTCACCGGCGTCGTGCTCCTCTTCGCGCTGGCGTTCCTGTTCCCCGTCTACTGGATGGTGACGGGCGCGGTGAAGTCTCCGGACGAGGTGGCGCGGACGCCGCCCACCCTGGTCCCGAAGGAGTGGCACCTCGGCGGTTACACCGACGCCTGGGAGCTGATGCAGCTGCCGACCCACCTGTGGAACACGGTCGTTCAGGCCGCCGGCGCCTGGCTGTTCCAGCTGGTGCTCTGCACGGCCGCCGCCTACGCGCTCTCCCGGCTGAACCCGGCCTTCGGCAAGCTGATCCTCGGCGGCATCCTCGCCACCCTGATGGTCCCGGCGCAGGCCCTCGTCGTACCGAAGTACCTGACGGTCGCCGATCTGGGGCTGCTGAACGATCCCCTCGCCATCTGGCTGCCGGCCGTCGCGAACGCCTTCAATCTCTATCTCCTCAAGCGGTTCTTCGACCAGCTGCCACGCGACGTCCTGGAGGCCGCCGAGATCGACGGCGCCGGGAAGCTGCGTGTCCTGTGGTCGATCGTGCTGCCGATGTCGCGGCCGGTCCTGGGCGTCGTGTCGATCTTCGCGCTGGTCGCCGTGTGGCAGGACTTCCTCTGGCCGCTGATGGTCTTCTCCGACACCGACAAGCAGCCCATCGGCGTGGCGCTCGTCCAGCTGTCGCAGAACATCCAGCTGACCGTGCTCATCGCCGCGATGGTGATCGCCAGCATCCCCATGGTCGCCCTGTTCCTGGTCTTCCAGCGGCACATCGTCGCCGGGATCAGCGCGGGCTCCACGAAGGGCTGACGCCGCCCCTCCGACAGAAAGGCAAGCACCGTGGGACAGCCCACCCATGCCCACAACGACCGCGAGGCGCGGGACTGGTGGCGCTCCGCCGTCATCTACCAGGTCTACGTCCGCAGTTTCGCCGACGGCGACGGGGACGGCACCGGCGACCTGGCGGGCGTCCGATCCCGGCTGCCGTACCTGGCCGAACTCGGCGTGGACGCCCTGTGGTTCACCCCCTGGTACCTGTCCCCGCTCAAGGACGGCGGGTACGACGTCGCCGACTACCGGGCCATCGACCCCGCCTTCGGCACGCTCGCCGAGGCCGAGAAACTGATCGCCGAGGCGCGGGGGCTCGGCATCCGTACGATCGTCGACATCGTGCCCAACCATGTCTCGGACCGGCACCCCTGGTTCCGGGCCGCCCTGGCCGCCGGCCCCGGCAGCGCGGAGCGCGAGCTGTTCCACTTCCGCCCCGGGCGCGGGGAGCACGGCGAACTCCCGCCCAACGACTGGCCGTCCCAGTTCGTCGGCTCCACCGAGCCGGTCTGGACGCGGCTGCCCGACGGCGACTGGTACCTGCATCTGTTCACGCCCGAACAACCCGACCTCAACTGGGCGCACCCGGCGGTCCGCCAGGAGCACGAGGACATCCTGCGCTTCTGGTTCGAGCGAGGTGTGGCGGGCGTGCGCATCGACTCCGCGGCGCTGCTCGCCAAGGACCCGGAGCTGCCTGACTTCGTGGCGGGCCGCGACCCGAACCCCTTCGTCGACCGCGACGAACTCCACGACATCTACCGGTCCTGGCGGGCGGTCGCCGACCCGTACGACGGGGTGTTCGTGGGGGAGGTCTGGCTCCCCGACCCCGAGCGCTTCGCCCGCTATCTGCGCTCCGACGAGCTGCACACCGCCTTCAACTTCTCCTTCCTCGCCTGTCCCTGGGACGCGGGGCGGCTGCGGACGTCGATCGACACCACGCTCGCCGAACACGCTCCCGTCGGCGCCCCGGCCACCTGGGTGCTGTGCAACCACGACGTGACCCGCACGGTCACCCGGTACGGCCGCTCGGACACCGGCTTCGACTTCGCGGCCAAGGCCTTCGGCACCCCGACCGACCCGGCCCTGGGCACCCGCCGGGCCCGGGCCGCGGCCCTGCTGACGCTGGCGCTGCCAGGGGCCGTCTACGTCTACCAGGGCGAGGAACTCGGCCTGCCCGAGGCGGACATCCCGCTCGACCGGATCCAGGACCCGATGCACTTCCGCTCCGGCGGCACCGATCCCGGCCGGGACGGCTGCCGGGTGCCGCTGCCCTGGACGGCCGACGCGCCCCACGCGGGCTTCGGTTCCCGTGAGGAGCCCTGGCTGCCCCAGCCCGCGGGCTGGCCGGCGTACGCGGTCGACCGCCAGCGCGACGATCCGGGTTCGATGCTCGCCCTCTACCGCACGGCCGTCGCCGCCCGGCCGGTGTTCGGCGACGGCCCGCTCACCTGGCTGCCCGCGCCCGAGGGGGTCCTCGCCTTCACTCGTGCGCGGGGTGCGGCGATCTGTGTGGTGAACCTCGCGGCCACGCCCGCCGAGCTGCCCGCGCATCACGAACTCCTGCTCACCAGCGGCCCGTTGGACGACCGAGGCCGGCTCCCCCAGGACACGGCGGCCTGGCTCCGGGCCTGAGCCGCCGCCCTGCGCTGTCCCCGTACCCCCCACCACGAAGGGATGAGCCCATGCACAGGAGCACCGTCAGATATATCAGGAGCATGCCGGCAATCGGTGCGGCCGTCGCCCTCGCCGCCGGCCTGCTCGTCGCCGTCACCCCGGCCGCCCACGCGGCGGCGGGCGCGAGTCTTCCGTTCACCTCCGTCGAGGCCGAGTCGGCCACCACGACGGGATCGAGGATCGGCCCCGACCACACCCAGGGCACCCTCGCCTCCGAGGCGTCCGGGCGCCAGGCCGTGCGCCTCACCGCCGGCCAGCGCGTCGAGTTCACCGTGCCGCGCGCGGCCAACGCGGTGAACGTCGCCTACAGCGTCCCGGACGGCCAGTCCGGCACGCTCGGTGTGTACGTCAACGGCGTCCGGCTCGCGAAGACCCTCGCCGTGACCTCCAGGTACTCCTACATCGACACCGGCTGGATCCCGGGCGCGAAGACCCACCACTTCTTCGACAACGCCCGACTGCTGCTCGGCCAGAACGTGCAGGCGGGCGACAGGGTCGCCTTCGAGTCGACCGGGACCCAGGTCACCGTCGACGTGACCGACTTCGAGCAGGTCGCGGCGGCCGCCGCCCAGCCGGCGGGCTCGGTGTCGGTCGTCTCCAAGGGCGCCGACCCCAGCGGCAACGGCGACTCCACCCAGGCCTTCCGGGACGCCGTCGCGGCCGCCCAGGGCGGCGTGGTGTGGATCCCGCCGGGCGACTACCGGCTGACCTCGTCACTCAGCGGCGTACAGAACGTGACCCTCCAGGGCGCCGGCCACTGGCACTCCGTGGTGCACACCTCGCGCTTCATCGACCAGTCCAGCTCCTCCGGGGGCGTCCACATCAAGGACTTCGCGGTCGTCGGCGAGGTCACCGAGCGGGTGGACTCCAACCCGGACAACTTCGTCAACGGGTCCCTCGGGCCGGGCAGTTCGGTGTCCGGCATGTGGCTCCAACACCTCAAGGTCGGCCTCTGGTTGATGGGCAACAACGACAACCTCGTCGTCGAGAACAACCGGTTCCTCGACATGACCGCCGACGGCCTCAACCTCAACGGGCACGCGCGCGGGGTCCGCGTCCGCAACAACTTCCTGCGCAACCAGGGCGACGACGCGCTCGCCATGTGGTCGCTGTACGCGCCCGACACGAACAGCAGCTTCGAGAACAACACCATCACCCAGCCGAACCTGGCCAACGGCATCGCCGTCTACGGCGGCACCGACATCACGGTCAGGAACAATCTGATCGCCGACACCAACGCCCTCGGCAGCGGCATCGCGATCTCCAACCAGAAGTTCCTCGACCCCTTCTTCCCCCTGTCCGGCACCATCACGGTCGACGGCAACACCCTCGTGCGCACCGGCGCCATGAACCCCAACTGGAACCACCCGATGGGCGCGCTGCGCGTCGACTCCTACGACAGCGCCGTCAACGCGAGGGTCGACATCACCAACACGACGATCGTCGACAGCCCGTACAGCGCCTTCGAGTTTGTGTCGGGTGGCGGGCAGGGCCATCCGGTCCGCAACGTCACCGTGGCCGGCGCGACCGTGCGGAACACGGGGACGGTCGTGGTGCAGGCCGAGGCCCAGGGCGCGGCCACGTTCCGTGACGTCACCGCGTCCTCGGTCGGCGCGGCCGGGATCTACAACTGCCCCTATCCGTCGAACTCCGGTTCCTTCACGCTGACCGACGGCGGCGGCAACTCCGGCTGGAACAGCACCTGGTCGGACTGCTCCACCTGGCCGCAGCCCGGCCAGGGCAACCCGGACCCCGATCCGACCCGCAACCTCGCCAAGGGCCGCCCGGCCTCCGCGACCGGGACGCAAGACGTCTACACGCCCGGCAAGGCGGTGGACGGTGACGCGAACAGCTACTGGGAGTCCACCAACAACGCGTTCCCGCAGTCCTGGACGGTCGACCTGGGCTCGACGGAGGCGGTCCGGCGCCTGGTCCTGAAGCTGCCGCCGTCCTCGGCATGGGGCGCGCGCACGCAGACCGTCACCGTGCTGGGCAGCACCGACGGCTCGGCCTACTCGACCGTCGTGGGCTCCACCGGCTACCGCTTCGACCCGGCGACCGGCAACACGGCCACCGTCTCCCTGCCCGCGGGCACCGGCCTGCGCTATCTGCGCCTGTCCGTCAGCGCCAACACCGGCTGGCCGGCGGGGCAGTTCAGCGAGGTCGAGGCGTACCTGACGCCGTGACCCCGTCCTGAGGCGATCAGATCCCGGGCCCGTCCCCCGGGTCCGGGATCATGCGCGGCGTCCACCACTCCAGCAGACCCCACACCCCGAGGGCGAGCGCCCCGACGGCCACGGCCGAGGCGACCCACGACCGGCCCACCCATCGCGCGGTCAACGCCCAGGCCAGCAACGGGAGCAGAGCGCCGCCGAGCGTGACGAGCGGCAGGTCGACGTACAGGACGCTCAGATCCCGGGACTGGCCCTCGAACCCGCCCTCGACACTGGACGCGGCCCGCGGCGCCCACGCCAGCGGTGCCGTGACCGCGCCGAGCGCGGCGAGAAGGCATCCGGCGGCGCCCGCCGTCGGCGAGTTGGTGCTCATGTCAGGAGGATGTCACAGGGGGCCGTTCGGTCTTCGGCTCCGCGACCGTATGGCCCCGCAGGACTCCGGCGGCGCCCGCGGCGACGAGGCACAGGGCCGCCGGCAGGAGGAAGGTGACGTTGAGCGGGACCAGGTGGGTGAGCCAGCCGATGACGGCGGGGCCGGCGAGCATACCGAGGTAGCCGAGGCCGGCGACGCGGGAGACGTTGGCGCCGGCCGCCGAGGGATCGGCGTGGCCGGCGGCGCTGAACAACTGGGGGATACAGCCCGAGAGTCCGGCCCCGAACAGCGCCCAGCCGAGGAGCGCGAGCGGGATCCACGCAGAGAGGGCGACGGCGGTCATGCCGAGGGCGGCCGTCGCGGCGCCGTGGCGCAGGATCGCGACGGGGCCGAAGCGGGCGGCGACCCGGTCGGCGAGGAGCCGGCCGACGGTCATGGCGGCGGCGAAGGTGCCGTAGGCGAAGGCGGCGAGGCTGTCGGAGGCGCCGAGGACGGTCTTCAGGTGCAGCACGCTCCAGTCGTTGGCCACCCCCTCGCACAGCATGATCAGCAGGGCGAGCACGGCCAGGATCCAGATGCGCGCGGGAGCGGGGCGCCCGGCCGACGCGGCCGCCGTGTCCTCTCCCTGGGCGTCGGGGGGCCGGCCGGTGCTCGGCGGGGAGCAGGCTCCGCGCGGCGCCGAGGGCGATCAGGGTCGCGAGGACGCCGGCGGTGCCCAGGGTCGCCGCGGGGCCCCAGCCCAGGCCGGCGGTCGCGGAGCCCGCGAGGGCGGCCAGCACCCCGCCGACGGAGAACGTCGCGTGGAAGGCGGACATCACGGGACGTCCGTACGCCTTCTCTACCTGGACCGCGTGGGCGTTCATGCTCACGTCCAGGCAGCCGTTGCCGAATCCGAAGACGAACAGGGCCGCCGCGAGCGTCCAGGGGTCGGCCGCCAGCCCCGGCAGCACCAGGGTGGCGGCGCAGAGCACGGCGGAGACGGGAACGACCGTGCGGGTGCCGAGGCGGTCGGCGAGCGGTCCGGCCAGCTGCATGCCGGCGAACGCGCCCAGTCCCAGCAGGACGAGGAAGCCGCCGAGCACGGCGTGACCGATGCCGACCCGCTCCTCGATGGCCGGGATCTGCACGACCCACATCCCCAGCAGGGTCCCGTTGAGGATGAAGTACGTGAAGGTCGCCGCACGGGCGGCACGCAGTGATCGTTCTCGTTCCATACGAGCAAACATATCGAACATGTATCGTGTTCGAAAATAGCCCTATCTCCCACACGTTTTGTTCAATCGCAAGTGGTGTTGAATCACGCCATGGGTAACGCAGACCGCCTCAGCCGGATCCGGGACGCCGTGCGCGCGGCGGGCAGCGCCAGCGTCAGCGAGCTGGCCGGCCTCACCGGCGCCTCGGAGATGACCATCCGCCGCGATCTGGACGCCCTCGCCGCCCAGGGCGTGCTGGAGCGCGTCCGGGGCGGAGCTCGCAGCACGGTCCTGCGGGGTGAGGAACCCCCGTTCGCCCTCAGGGCGCACGACGGCGTCGAGAGCAAGGCCCGGATCGCCGCGGAGGTCGCCGGCCTGATCGCCGACGGCGAGACGGTCGTCCTGGACAGCGGCACCACCTGCCTCGAAGTCGCCAAGGCGCTGCGCGGCCGGCGGGTGACGGTGATGCCCCTGTCGCTCCAGGCCATTCACCTCCTCGGCGAGAACCCCGGGCGGACGACCCTCCTGGTGCCGGGCGGCCGGCCCCGCCCCGGCGAAGGAGCCCTCACCGGGCCGCTCACCCTCGCCTCGCTCGCGGCCCTGCGCTTCGACACCGCCGTCATCGGCTGCTGCGGCCTGGCCGCGGACCAGGGGCTGACGGCCTACGACCTCGACGACGCCGCCGTCAAGCAGGCGGCCATCGGCTCGGCCCGTCGGGTGGTCGCGGCGGCGGACGGCAGCAAACTCGCCCACACCGCCCACGCGTTCGTGGCTCCCGTCACGGCGCTGCACACCCTCGTCACCGACGCGTCGGCCCCGCCGAGCGAACTCGCCGCGATCGAGGCGGCGAACGTCTCGGTCCTGACCGCCACGACGCCGTGAACGCTCTCAGGTGGTGATCTTCAGGCGGTGATGGAGATGACGCCGAGGGGCTCGCTTGTGGGCTGCGGGGAGCCGCCGGCGGGTTCGACCGTGATGCCGACGGCGACGGCGTCGTCGGGGGAGCCTTCCAGCACCCGGGTGTCGATCTTCGCGGTGCCCGGCAGCAGGCCCGCCGGCTCGGCCTCGCCCGTCTCGGAGGCGTACCAGAGCTCGTAGACCTTGCCGCCGGTCAGGGCGGGCAGGCCATGGGCGGTGAAGACGGCGCGGGCCTCCGAACGGGAGACGACGACGGCCGCCGTGGTGCCGTCGCTCAGCTCCCCGGTGTGGAGCGTGGCGTCGGGAGCCGTGAGGACGTCGGCGAACGCGGCGCGGGCCGTGTCGGCCTGCTGCTCGGTCCAGGCGGCCCGGGCCCGCGCGTCGTCGGCCTCTCCGTGCTGCCAGACGGCGATCCCGCCGAACGCGACGGCGGCCGCGACGCTCGCGGCGAGGGCGAGGCGCAGGACTCTCCGGCCCCGTGCGCCAGGGAGCCGGCGGACCTGTTCCTGCCGGGTGCGGGCGACGGCCCCGAGGGTGCGGGCGCGGGCCTCGGGTGTCACCGGGACGGTCTCCCGCGAGCCGAGGAGAGCGGCGGTCTCCACCAGGCCGACGAGCTCCCGACGACAGTCGTCGCAGCCGGGCGAAGGAGATGTGTTCGATGACCGCATCCCTGCGAGCCCGCCGGCTGGTGGCGGGAGCCGCCGCGACGGGTCTGCTGGGCGGCGGAGCCGTGCTCGGCCTGTCCGGCACGGCCACCGCGGCTCCGGCACCCGCGTCCGCCACGACCGTGGCGACGGTGGACCATCACGACACGTGCGAATGGAAGAAGGGCCACTGGGAGAAGGAGTGGGTCAAGGGCCACTGGGAGAAGAAGCGGGTCCACCACAAGACCTGGCACAAGGGCCACTTCGACCGCCACGGCCACTGGGTCAAGGGCCACTGGGACCACCACTTCACCTACAAGTGGGTCCATGTCCCCGGCCACTGGGAACACCACTGGGTCAAGGGCCACTGGGAGTGCAAGCACCGCTGACCACGAACGGACGGCACCCGGGCGTCGCACGCCCGGGTGCCGGGCTGTGTCCCTGCGGTCACCCGTCGGAGCAGGTCTCCCGGACATGGCCGGGCTCGCCCTCGGGCGTCACGTCCCGGTCGCGGCGTACGACGCTGATCTCGTCGCCCCAGCCGTCGCAGGCCTTCCTCATCCCCTGGTCGTCGTACTCGACGTCGACGACGTGCCGGCCGAACGCCTCGGTGTAGTCGCCGCATTCGTCGTACATCCCGCACTCCTCGACGACCGCGAAGTCCACGCCGACCTCCTCGCGGTCGGCGGCCAGTTCGGCGGTGTTCTTCTGCGCGATGGCCAGGCCCTCGGCGTGCGCGTGGTCGGCCAGCAGGGCGAGGAACGCCTTGGCGTCGTCGGCGGTCAGCAGTCCGTCGGGGGCCCGGGTGTAGGTGTCGTAGTTGTCCGGCTCGACGGCGTCGAAGCCCTTGGCCGCGCACGAGTCGATCCAGGCGTTCACCTTGCGGGCCACGCGGGCGCGCTTGGCTGCGGTGCCGATGTCCAGGAGGGCCTCGTCCCAGTCCCGGTCGACGACCACCTCGTCGTCGGTGTCGCGCAGCAGCAGGTCGTCGTCCCACTCCCCCTCGGCGTCGGGCTGGGCCTGGAACGCGTTGACGTAGCAGATGTTGTACGTGCCGGGCGCGGGGGACGCCGTATGGTCGCGGGCGACGATCGCGGCGCCGGGCGGTGGGGGGTAGGCGCCGCCGAGCTGGTAGTCGAAGCCCTTGCCGACGGGCGGAAGCGTCACCGCGGACGGCGTCGGCGTCGGCTTCGGGTCGGGATCCGGGGGCTCGGAGCAGGAGGCGAGGAGGAGCAGGATGCCCGCGGCCAGTGCCGTCGGCACCGTCACGGAGCGGCGGGGACGGACTCGCGGCACGCGCGAGGACGGACGGACTCCGGACCGAGGGGGCACGGCCGGACCGTAGTGGATCACCAATCGGCACGTCAAACCGGATGAGACCGGGCACCCGGGACGGCGGGGGGGGGGGGGGGGGGGGGAGGGGGGGGGGTGGGGGGGGGGGGGGGGGGGGGGGGGGAGGGGTGGGGGGGGGGGGGGTGGCGGGGGGGAGCAAGATGGCCT
>NZ_JBVJAB010000007.1:0-26415 GCF_055591025.1 Streptomyces sp. NPDC041784 | reverse complement strand
AGACTGGAAAAGACCCACTAGACAACCCCCCCCCCCCTCACCCCCGCTTTGTGGGGGGGTTCCTGGCAAACCCCCCCCCCCCCCCCCCCCCACCCCCCACCCCCCCCCACCCCCCCCCCCCCCCCCCCCCCCCCCCCCCTCCCCCCCCCGTCCGGTCAGCGAGCGGCGAGGAGTTCGAGCGTGTCGATCACACGGTTCGAGAAGCCCCACTCGTTGTCGTACCAGGCGACCACCTTGATGTGGCGGCCCTCGACGCGGGTGAGGGCCGAGTCGAAGATCGACGAGGCCGGATTGCCCGTGATGTCGGACGACACGAGCGGGTCCTCGGAGTACTCCAGGACGCCGGCGAGGGGCCCCTCGGCCGCGGTGCGGTACGCGGCCAGCACCTCGTCGCGGGTCACGTCGCGGGCCACGGTCGTGTTCAGCTCGACGATCGAGCCCACCGGGACCGGCACCCGGATCGAGTCGCCGGACAGCTTGCCGTCGAGGTTCGGCAGCACCAGGCCGATCGCCTTCGCGGCGCCGGTGGTGGTCGGCACGATGTTCACGCCGGCGGCGCGGGCACGGCGGGGGTCGCGGTGCGGGCCGTCCTGGAGGTTCTGCTCCTGGGTGTAGGCGTGCACGGTCGTCATGAAGCCGTGCTCGATACCGGCGAGGTCGTCGAGGACCGCGGCCAGCGGGGCGAGCGCGTTCGTGGTGCAGGAGGCGTTCGAGACGATCGTGTGCAGCTCGGCGTCGTAGGCGTCGGTGTTGACCCCGTACGCGAGCGTGACGTCGGCGCCGTCCGAGGGCGCGCTGACCAGCACCTTGCGCGCGCCCGCGGCGAGGTGGGCGCGGGCGGCGTCGGCGGAGGTGAAGCGGCCGGTCGCCTCCAGCACGATGTCGACGTCGAGCGCGGCCCACGGCAGCTGCTTGGGTTCACGCTCGGCGAGCACCTGGATGCGGCGGCCGTCGACGACGAGGGCGCCGTCCTCGACGGTGACCGGGCGGCCCAGCCTGCCCGACGTCGAGTCGAAGGCGAGCAGCCGCGCGAGGGCGGTGGGCTCGGTGAGGTCGTTCACGGCGACGACCTCGAGGTCGCTGTCGCGTTCGAGGAGCGCGCGCAGCACGTTGCGTCCGATGCGGCCGAATCCGTTGATGGCGATGCGAGTCATGAATGGTGTCCCTTCCGTTCACCACCAGCGTGGCGTGCCGCCTGCGTCCGTGACCGAGGCGTGAGCGCCACGGTTCGCAAGGATCTCGCCACGCCGCGGCGGCCGCTACTCGCCCTGGGTGAAGGTGCGCCGGTACTCGCTCGGCGTGGTGCCGAGGATCTGCTGGAAGTGGCTGCGCAGGTTCGCGCCCGTGCCGAGCCCGACGTCGTTCGCGATCTGCTCCACGCCGCGCTCGGAGCGTTCGAGCAGCTCGCGTGCCCGGTCGATCCGGGCGCGCATCACCCACTGCATCGGCGTGTACCCGGTGTCCTCGACGAAGCGGCGCGAGAAGGTGCGCGGTGAGACCGCCGCGTGCCGGGCGAGCGCCTCGAGGGTGAGGGGTTCGTCGAGCCGGTGCAGCGCCCACTCGCGGGTGGCGGCGAACCGCTCGCCCAGCGGCTCCGGCACGCTGCGCGGCACGTACTGGGCCTGGCCGCCGCTGCGGTAGGGGGCCGCGACGAGGCGCCGGGCCGCGTGGTTGGAGGCGGCGACCCCGAGGTCGCGGCGCAGGATGTGCAGGCACAGGTCGATGCCGGAGGCGGCGCCGGCCGAGGTCAGCACGCTGCCCTCGTCGACGAACAGGACGTTCTCGTCGACCCGCACGCGCGAGTGCTTGGCCGCCAGCGCCCGGGTGTAGTGCCAGTGGGTGGTGGCGCGCCGGCCGTCGAGCAGGCCCGTGGCGGCGAGCGCGAAGGCGCCCGTGGAGATGGCGGCGAGGCGGGCGCCCCGGGCGTGGGCGGCGAGCAGCGCGTCGACGACCGCCGGCGGCGGGTCCTCACGGTCCGGGAAGCGGTAGCCGGGGATGAAGACGAGGTCGGCCCACACCAGCGCGTCCAGGCCATGGGCCACGTGGTACGACAGCCCGTCCCCGCCGGTCACCAGACCGGGTGCCGCGCCGCACACCCGCACCTCGTACGGCATGCTCGCGCGGGTCGTGAACACCTGTGCGGGGATGCCGACGTCGAGCGGCTTCGCCCCTTCGAGCACCAGGACGGCGACGCGTTGCGGACGGGAGGGGGAGGTCGGCGGCACGCGGACCAGGGTACGGGGGTGCGGGGCGGGGCCCGGGCGGTGAGGGCGCCGTACCGCGCGAGGCCAGGGCGCGCCGGACGGCGGTGTGGCGTTCAGCCTCGGTGTGGCCCGCCCTGCGGTCTGGCCAGGAGGATCGCGACGTCGTCCTCGGCGGGGTGGGGCAGCATCTCGGCGATGACGCCGTCGCAGAGGTGGGCGAGCGAGTGTTCGGGGGTGCGCAGGGCCCGGGCGAGCTGGGTGAGGCCCTGGTCGAGGTCCCTGTCGCGGGCCTCGATGAGGCCGTCGGTGTAGAGGACCAGCAGGCTGCCCGGGGGCAGGGGGACCTCCTCGGTGCGGAACTCGTGCGCTCCGGTGCCCAGCGGGGTGCCCGGGGGGCCGTCGAGGAAGGTGATCCGCCCGCCGGGTGTCACCACGGCCGGCGGCGGGTGGCCGGCCCGGGCGATCAGACAGCCGCCGGACACGGGGTCGTGCACGGCGTACACGCAGGTCGCCATCTCGTCCTCCCCCATGTCGGCGACGACGGCGTCCAGCGCGCTGAGCAGACGGGCCGGGTGGACGTCGTGCCGGGCGAGCGTGCGCACCGACGCGCGGAGCTGGCCCATGACCGCGGCGGCGTGGATGCCGTGCCCCATGACGTCCCCGATGACGAGTCCGGTCCTGCCCTCGGGCAGCGCGATGACGTCGAACCAGTCGCCGCCCACGTCGTGTTCGCTGGCCGGCAGGTACCGTCCGGTGAGTTCGAGGCCGGGGACGGCGGGCAGCTCGCTGTTGGTCAGGCTGCGCTGAAGGGTCAGGGCGGCCGCGCGCTGCCGGGTGTACATGAGGGCGTTGTCGATGTTCAGGGCGGCGCGTGCCGCCAGTTCGTCGATGAGGACGCAGTCCTGCTCGTCGAAGGGCTCGCGGCTGCGCAGCCGGGTCACCACGACCGCGCCGAGCACCTTGCCCCGGGCGACCAGCGGGATGAGCCGCGCGGAGCCGAGGCTCATGAGGTAGGCGCGCAGCTGGTCGGCGCGGGGGTCGGTGATCAGCTCCGGGACGTCGGCGCGGTACAGGTTCGTGGGCCGTCCGTCGGCGATGGCCCGCTCGTACAGGGAGCCGCTGGGGATCTGGGACGTCATGCCCGGCTGGAGTTTCGCCGTCGGGGCGCCGGCGGGGAAGTGGGCGGCCATGCGCCGGACCACGCCCCGGGTGGAAGCCGCGACCTCGTCGGGGTCGATGACCTCTTCGAGGAGCTGTACGTCGGCGGAGTCGGCGAGCTGGGGCACCAGCATCGTCACGATCTCCTCGGAGGTCTGTCGCAGGTCCAGCGTGGTACCGATCCGGGTGCCCGCCTCGGCCAGCAGGGCGAAGCGGCGCCTGGCCCGCTCGGCGTCGGCCTCGGCCTGCTGGCTCTCCGTGATGTCGATGAGGGAGGCGATCAGGCCCAGGGTGCGGCCGGCGCCGTCGAGCAGCGGGGCGTAGGAGCACGACCAGGTCCGGTCGCGGTCGGGGTCGGCCGCGGTGCGCCCGGTGCGGCGTACGTCGACGACGGCGATGCCCCGGTCGAGCACCTCGCGCATCGTCGCCTCCAGCGCGACGGCGTTGACGCCGGGCACGACCTCGGTCAGCCGTTTGCCGACGTGCTCGGCGGCGGAGACGCCGTTCATCCGGGCGAGGGCGTCGTTGGCGCGCAGAAAGCGCAGATCGGTGCCGAGGGTGGCCAGTCCGATGGGCGACTGGCTGAAGAGGCTCTCCAGGGCCGCCAGCGAGTCCCGCATGCGCAGGACCTGGGAGGTCTCCACGGCGATGAGCAGGGCCCCCGCCCGGCCGCGTGCGTCGGCGGCGGGGACGATCCACATCTCCATGGTCACCTGATGGTCGTCCCGGTGGCGCACGGACAGTGTGCCGACCACGGTCTCCCCGGCGTGGACGCGGCGCGTCAGCTGGTCGGCCAGTTCCGTCCTGCCCGCGGGCACCAGCAGGTCCGCGGCGGACCGGTCGAGCACGTCGTCCGGCCGGTATCCGAGCAGGTCCTGGGCTGCCAGCGACCACTCCACGATGCGTCCGTCCGCGTCCTCCCGCCACAGCGCGATCGGCAGCAGCTCGCGCAGCACACCCGCGTACCCGACGGCAGTCACGGGCTGCCCCGGCACCTGGTCCCCCGTCTGGTGAGCATCCAACGTCCGACCTAACCGCCGGGGATCATTTCATACGAAAACACCATATCCGGAAGCGTAGGGTCCGCCCCCTGCTTCCGCGCCCGGCGGAATGGGCGCCACAGTGCCCGCCGGGCCGCCCCGCGCACGTCGTCGAGGGTCCGGCCGGCGTGCCGGCAGATCCCTCGGCGCCTTCGTGACGCGGCGAGGCAGACGTCCCGGACGGGCGGCGGCACGGCGGCGGGGTCGTTCGACCAGCGTGCGGCGGCTCCCGCGGGTCCCGTGCCGGCAGCACGTCCGGGCAGGTCAGGCGGGTGATCGGCGCCGGGTGGTCGAGCGCCGCCCGGAAGGCCACGAGAGCGCCGCGGTCATGGCCGGCGAGCGCGAACCGCTGGGTCCCTCCCACCGGCGCCCTGGCGCACACCCCCGCGGCGTGTCCTGAACGCGCGCGATCCCGTGACCGTATGGACTCCTGACCGATCGTGGAAAGGCGCGGTGAACACGTGACATCTCACTCCCCCCACCCCGGCCACCGCAGGCGTCAGAGCGGAACGCCGTTGGTCGTCGCCGTCGCGGCGGGCGCGCTCGCCGTCGCGATCGCGGCGCAGGCCGCCCTGGCCACCGACGGGGCACAGAGCGGGACCGCGGCCACCGGGACACGGGTCCTCGCCGCGCCGCAGCCGACCGGGGAGGAGCAGCTCACCGAGACACGGCGGATCACCGGCACCTTCGACGGCGCCCGGACCCGTTTCACGGGAGCGGGCGCGCTGGCCGGCGACGGCCAGGCGGAGGGCCAGGACCCGCTGTTCGAACTCGCGGACGGCGCCGTCCTGAAGAACGTGATCCTCGGCGCGCCCGCCGCCGACGGCATCCACTGTCTGGGCAGCTGCACCCTGGAGAACGTGTTCTGGGAGGACGTCGGCGAGGACGCGGCCACCTTCCTCGGCAAGGCCGAGGACGCCACGTACGTCGTCCGGGGCGGCGGTGCCGCCCGGGCGGCGGACAACGTGTTCCAGTTCAACGGGGCGGGCACCCTGACGGTCCGCGACTTCGAGGTGGCCGACTTCGGCAAGCTGGTGCGCTCCTGCGGCAACTGCGGCGAGCAGTTCCAGCGGGACGTGGTGCTGGAGAACGTCACGGCCACCGCGCCCGGAGATGAACTGGTCGGCATCAACAGCAACTTCGGGGACACCGCCCGGCTGAGCGGCATCACCGTCGTCGGCGACCCCGGCCGGGAGATCGTGCCCTGCCAGAAGTTCGAGGGCGTGACCGACGGCGAACCCACCGAGCTCGACGCCACCGCGGACGGGGTCAACTGCGTCTTCGAGGAGGCCGACATCAGCTTCGGCTGACCCCGGCGGCCGGGCACCGGCGGTTCCCTCCGGCGCGACCGCCGACTTCTGCTCCTGATCCCATCCGCTCCTTCGAGGCCCGCGCCCACCGCGCCCGGCGTGCTGGACCTATCCGGGCAGGCGCCCGCACAGCGTCTCCAGGGCCGCGCGGGCCTCGGAGACGCGGCACCTCCACTCCTCGCCGCGCAAGGCGGCCAGGTCCCACTCGACCACCGGCTCGGTGCCGCTCACGCAGTAGCCGTAGACCTGTTGGGCCACCTGATCGGTGAGCAGTTCGTCGTAGTGGAACGACCCTTCGAACGCCGCCCAGGCGACCGCGCGCGTGCCCTCGCAGAGCCGGCGGAGGGCGTCCCGTGTGAACGCGCGGAGGTCGAGCGAGACGTCCTCGAAGTCGAGGTCGTACGAGATGATGCCGAGCCGTGCGACGGCCTCGGGCGGCTCCCACAGCGGAAACGGCAGCACGGCGTCGGGTACGAGCCCGGCGAGCCGGAAGGCCTCCGCGGGCAGCGGCGTGTCGCCGGCACCGACGACGAACAGGTTCACCGAGACCGGCCCCTTCCAGCTCAGAGCCTCCTGTATGCCGCCCGCCGCCGTCATCCGCTCGCCCTCTGTCCGTCCGTGACCGCCTCCGACGCCCGCGCCGGACGCCTCACCGACCCACCCTAGGACCTGCCCAGGGATCGTCAGGAAGGCGGCGTCAGCATCCCGTCAAAGTCGTCCGGCTCGTCGTCAGTGTCCCGTCAGGACCGGGTCACACCCCCGGCACCGGGCATACCGTCGAGGACGAGCCCCGGTTCGCCTCCCCGCGTCCGGGGCGTCATCGGCTCACCCATCGCAGCAGCACGGTTCCTCCAGGGAGGTACCCCATGGCAGAACTTCTCCACGGCGACGACTCCGAACCCGCCGATCGGTTCCCGGCCGGACCCCTGTACGTCCCGGTCCGGCCGGGCCCCTCCGGGTGCACGGCCCGCCTGTTCCGTACGCCGCTCGGCGGCCGTACGGCCGTCGGCTTCACGTCCGCGCGGCGGCTGGCCGCGACGCTCGGATCCGAGCAGGCGTGGATCCGGCTCGCCGAGCCCGCGCTGCGGGCGCTGGCCGCACCGCTGGACGTCACCACCGTCACCGTGGACCCGCAGCCCACCGCACCGGCTGCCGCGCCGGTCGGGTCCGCGGGCCACATCCCGGTGCGCGTCCCCGCACTGCGGACCGTCTGAGAGAGGTGGAGACGATGACCACGGTTCACGAACAGCCCACCGCCCCCGCCGCGTCCGCCGACCTCTCGGTGTGGCCCGCCTCGGCCACCGAGCCCCGTTCGGGGGACCTCGCCGTGGGCGGGGTCCCGCTCGCCGAGCTGGCCGAGCGCTTCGGCACCCCTGTCTACGTCCTCGACGAGGCCGAGGTCCGCGACCGCTGCCGTACCTACCGGGACGCCTTCCCCGACGCCGAAGTCCTGTACGCGGCCAAGGCGTTCCTCTGCCGGGCCCTGGCCCACTGGGCGGCCGAGGAGGGCCTCGGGCTCGACGTCTGCTCGGCCGGTGAACTGGAACTCGCCGTCACGACCGGCTTCCCGCCGGAGCGGATCGTGCTGCACGGCAACGCCAAGTCGCCGCGCGACCTGGACACCGCCCTGCGCCTGGGCGTGGGCCGTATCGTCATCGACAGCCCGTCGGAGATCGCGCGCCTGGCCGCGGCCGTGGGACCGGACGGCCGCCAGAGGGTCATGGTCCGCGTGGTCCCCGGGATCAGCGCCGGCGGCCACGACAAGATCCGCACCGGCACGGTGGACCAGCAGTTCGGCCTGTCCGTCGTCGACGGCTACGCCCAGCACGCCATCGCCCGCATCCTCGACCAGCCGCAGCTCCGACTCACCGGCCTGCACTGCCACCTGGGCTCCCAGATCACCAGCGTCAAGCCGTATCTCGCCGCCGTGCGCCGCATGGTCGGCCTCATGGCGCGCCTGTACGAGCAGCACGGTCTGGTCCTGCCCGAACTGGACCTCGGCGGCGGCCACGGCATCGCCTACCGCCCCGGCGAGGAGGCCCTCGACCTGACGGCGCTGGCCCGCCGGGTCCGTGCGGAACTCGCCGACGCGTGCGCCGCGGCCGGGATCCCGGTGCCCCGTCTCCTGCTCGAACCGGGCCGGGCGATCGTGGGGCCGGCGGGCGTCGTCCTGTACCGCGTCCTGTCCGTGAAGCACACGGGCGACCGGGTGTTCGTGGCCGTGGACGGCGGCATGAGCGACAACCCGCGCCCGGCCCTGTACGGCGTCCGGTACGCCCCTCGGCTGATCGGCCGCCCCGGCACGACGGCCCCGGCCCGGGTGACGGTGGTGGGCCGGCACTGCGAGGCGGGCGACGTCCTGGCGGCGAACGTCGAACTCCCGGGCGACCTACGCCCCGGCGACCTGATCGCCGTACCCGTGGCGGGCGCGTACCACCTGTCGATGGCCTCCGGCTACAACCTGGTCGGCCGCCCGCCCGTGGCCGCCGTACGCGACGGCCACGCCCGCCTCCTGGTCCGCCGTGAGTCCCTGGACGACATCCGCAGCCGGGATGTCGGCCTGTAGGACCGCCCGGACCGCATGGACCGCCAGGCCCGCCCGGACCGCCAGGACCCGGGCCCGGCGGCGTCCCTCGACTCCCGGGCGGGCCGGTCGTCCCTCACCGACGCCCACCGGCCCGCCCGGGCCCCGCCCGGCTCCGAAGTGCCCTGGCCCGTCAGGTCAGTTCGGCCGCCACCAGCTCGGCGGCACGCGCGACCAGCGGGTTGTCGGTGGGACCCTCGGGGGCGTACTTGGTCGACAGGACGGCCAGCACGATGGGCGGCCGCTCGGGGGGCCAGACGACACCCACGTCGTTGGCGACCCCGTACGCCGCCCCTCCGCCGGTCTTGTCCGCGAGGGTCCAGGTGGGAGGCAGGCCGGCCCGGAAGCGGGCGATGTTGGTGGTGTTGCCGATCAGCCACCCGGTCAGCCGTGCGCGGTCCTCGGGCGGCAGCGCCCCGCCGATGACGAGCCGGGCGTAGGTCCTGCCGATCGCGCGGGGGCTGGTGCTGTCGGTCTCCCGCCACGGTTCCGCCGTGTTCAGTTCGGGTTCCCACCGGTCGAGCCGGGTCCTCGGGTCGCCGAGCGAGCGGGCGAACCGGGTGATCGCGGTCGGTCCGCCGAGTTCGCGCAGGAGGAGGTTCCCCGCCCCGTTGTCGCTGTGGGAGACGGTGGCCGCGCACAGTTCCTCGACGGTCAGCCCGCCGGCCACGTTCTCGTCCTTGCCGGTGACCGGTGCGTGCCCGGCGGCGGTGACGTACTCCTTGGTGTAGTGGATCCGCCGGGCGAGGAACTCGCCGTCGTGGTCGAGGTCCCTCAGGACGGCCGCCGCGGCAAGGGTCTTGAACACCGAGCACATCGGGAAGCGCTCGTCCGCGCGGTACGCCACCGTCCGTCCGGTGGCCGTGTCGTGGGCGAAGACCCCCAGGCGCGCGGCGTACTCCTGCTCCAGGGCGCCGAGCTGCTCTAAGAGCCCCGTCCCGCCGGAGGCCGAGGCGTGTGCCGTGGCCGGCAGGGCGGCGGCGAGGGCAGCTCCGGCTCCCAGGCCGAGTACCGCGCGGCGGCCGGGGTGTGGTGCCGTGGTCGCCGGGGGTGTGTCGTTCCGATCCATTGCGTCCGTCCCTACGGTCGTGATTGTTCTTCCAAGGGCAGAGACGTCACCGGGGACCGGATCAGTTTCCCTTCCGGCACATCCGCATCACACGCCCCACTGTTCCTCACCTCGGTCGGAGCGGTCGGTCACCGGGTACGGCACGAACGTGCTCGTGTTCTGGTCGATGCGCAGCGGGCGGCCGAGGGGCGGTGCGGCGCGCTGGGGGCAGTCGAGGCGTTCGCAGACCCGGCAGCCCATGCCGATGGGCGTGGCGGCGGAGGCGTTGGCGAGGTCGAGGCCGTCGGAGTAGACGAGCCGGTGCGCGTGGCGGATCTCGCAGCCGAGGCCGACGGCGAAGGTCTTGCCGGGTTCGCCCCAGCCGCCCCGGTGCCGGGTGATCGCCCGCGCGGTCCACAAGTAGCGCTGTCCGTCGGGCATTTCGGCGACCTGGACATGGATGCGGCCGGGTGCGGCGAACGCCTCGTAGACGTTCCACAGCGGGCAGGTGCCGCCGGCCCGGGAGAAGTGGAACCCGGTGGCCGACTGCCGCTTGGACATGTTGCCCGCCCGGTCGACCCGTACGAACGAGAAGGGCACGCCGCGCAGCCGGGAGCGCTGAAGGGTGCTCAGGCGGTGGCAGACGGTCTCGTAGCCGAGGCCGTAGCGGTCGGTGAGCCGTTCGATGTCGTAGCGCACCTCCTCGGCGGCCGCGTGGAAGGCGCCGTACGGCAGGATCAGCGCCGCCGCGAAGTAGTGGGCGATGCCGATGCGGGCCAGGGCGTGGGCGGGTGAGCCGGGCGGGAAGTCCTCGGCGGCCTGGCGGTCGAGTTCGGCGCCGTACTCCAGCAGGGCGAGCTGGGTGGCCATGCGGAAGGCGCGCTGGCCGGGGCGCAGGCGGGTGGAGAGGTGGAGGGTGCGGGTCGGTTCGTCGTAGTGGTGCAGCTGGTCCCCGGGTTCACCGGTCAGCCGGACCCCGTGGCGGTCGGCGAGGCGGGCGGTGAGGGCCCGTACGACGTCGCCGGGGCGGATGCCGATCTCCTGGGCGAGGTCCTCCGCCGCGAGGTCGGTGTCGTGGAGGTAGTTCTGGCGGCGGTAGAAGAAGTCCCGGATCTCCTCGTGGGGGGAGCGGGGCTGTTCCGGGTCGGTGCCGCGGCCGTCCGTGGCCCCGGCGAGGCGCTCGGCGAGCTGCTGGTTGCGGCGGCCGAGGTCGAGCAGCACCCGGGCGACGGCGGGCAGCCGCGAGGCGAGGTCGGTCAGGTCGGCGGCGGAGATCCGGGACTCGGCGAGTTCCCCGGCCAGTGCCTCGCGCAGGTCGGCCACCAGGCGGGTGGTGTCGCGGGCGGAGAAGAAGCCGGGGTCCACGCCGAAGGCCTCGGTGAGCCGCAGCAGGACGGGCACGGTGAGCGGGCGGGAGTCGTGCTCCATCTGGTTCAGATAGCTGGGCGAGATGGCCAGGACGCGTGCCAGCTCGGCCTGGCTCATCCGGCGTTCCTCGCGCAGCCGGCGCAGACGCGCCCCCGCGTACGTCTTGCTCACCCCAGGTCCCCCCCATGTCCAAGTCCCTTTGTGTCCAGGTCCCTCTGTGTCCGGCTGCCGGTCAGCCTACGTGATCCGATCACTCGTGGACCCTTCGCAAACTTGGCAAACGGTCTGCGGAAGATTCGCAGAAGTTGGCAGCCGTCCACCATTGTTGGCACTCAGTGCCAGTGCCAGAGTTTCGGTGCGGCCCGGCGAACAGCGGTCAGTTGCAGCGTTGCTCCGCTCCACACCACCGCCCGTCGGCGGGCCGCGCCCTCTTCGGGCGACACACAGTGCCACCCACGTTCCCATGGACGGGTGAATTGGCAACCGGCACAGACCAAGGAGACGGTGACAGTGATGGCAGAGGCGAGGACGAGCACGCGGACGGCCCGGGAACTGGCGCGGCACTGGGCCACCGACCCCCGGTGGCAGGGCGTCGAGCGCACCTACACCGCCGAGGACGTCGTACGGCTCTCCGGCAGCGTCCGCGAGGAGCACACCCTCGCCCGGCGCGGCGCCGAGCGGCTGTGGCGGCAGCTGCACGAGCGGGACTACATCCACGCCCTCGGCGCGCTGACCGGCGGCCAGGCGGTGCAGCAGGTGAAGGCCGGCCTCCAGGCCATCTACCTCTCCGGCTGGCAGGTCGCCGCCGACGCCAACCAGGCCGGGCACACCTACCCCGACCAGAGCCTCTACCCCGTCAACTCCGTTCCCCAGGTGGTCCGCCGGATCAACAACGCCCTCCTGCGCGCCGACCAGATCGCCACCGCCGAGGACGCCGGCGACCCGACCGACTGGCTGGCCCCTATCGTCGCCGACGCGGAGGCCGGCTTCGGCGGGCCGCTGAACGCCTTCGAGCTGACCAAGGCGATGATCGCGGCGGGCGCGGCCGGCATCCACTACGAGGACCAGCTCGCCTCCGAGAAGAAGTGCGGTCATCTCGGCGGCAAGGTGCTGGTGCCGACCTCCCAGCACATCCGCACCCTGAACGCGGCCCGTCTCGCCGCCGACATCGCCGATGTGCCGACGGTCGTCGTCGCCCGCACGGACGCCCTCGCCGCCAACCTGCTCACCAGCGACGTCGACGAACGCGACGCCGAGTTCGTCACCGGCGAGCGCACCGCCGAGGGCTTCTACCGGGTGCGGAACGGCATGGCACCCGTCATCGCCCGCGGGCTCGCCTACGCCCCGTACGCCGACCTGATCTGGGTCGAGACCGGCACCCCCGATCTCGCCCAGGCCCGCGAGTTCGCCGAGGCCGTCCGCGCCGAGTTCCCCGATCAGATGCTCGCCTACAACTGCTCGCCGTCCTTCAACTGGAAGGCGGCCCTGGACGACGACCAGATCGCCAAGTTCCAGCGGGAGCTGGGCGCCATGGGCTACCGCTTCCAGTTCATCACGCTGGCCGGCTTCCACTCCCTCAACCACGGCATGTTCGACCTCGCCCGCGGCTACGCCGAGCAGGGCATGACCGCCTATGTCGACCTCCAGGAGCGGGAGTTCGCCGCGCAGGCGCACGGCTTCACCGCCGTGAGGCACCAGCGTGAGGTCGGTACGGGCTACTTCGACCTGGTCTCCACCGCCGTCAACCCGGCCTCCTCGACCACGGCACTGACCGGCTCCACGGAGGAGGAGCAGTTCCACTAAGGGCGGCGGATGAGCACGTACCTGTCGTGCGGGAACCGGGGCACCGGATGGGGCACACCGACGTGGGGGGGGCAGGCTCGGAGCGCTGCGTCGGTGAGACGCGGAGCGCTCCGAGCGAGCCGGTTCAGAACTGGCAGGTGTCCATCCAGCGCGTGACCAGGGAGGTGTTGTTCTTGTCGGCCTCACGTGCGGGACCGCACAGGAACGGGCTGAAGCGGGTGTCGGCACGCAGCCAGAGGCTGAAGAACGACACGATCCACTTGCCCTGCTTGCCCTTGTTGCCGTAGCCCGTCATCGGGCACAGATGGTCGCCTGGAACCTCGATGTAGAGCTTCTCGGTCCGGGACATGGAGTTGTACCAGGGCACCGCGTAGCTGTTGCCGTGGGCGACAGGGTCGCTCTGACAGGTCAGGAAGAAAGTGGGCTCGGTGACTCCGGAGAAGTTCGCGTTCGGATAGTACGGGGCCGTGGGCACGCCCGCCCGGAAGCGCGAGTCGTCCCGAAGGGCCGCCATGACGCCACCGCCGCCCATCGAGTGACCGACCGCGCCCAGGGTGCCGTTGACCTTCCCGGATATCGGGTTGCCGGTGGCGTTGCCGAGCGCGAGCAGTTGAGTGCCGGCGGCGGTGATCTGGCGGCCGCGCGATTCGGGATCGTCGGTGAGTGTGCTGGTTCCTACGTTGATGACGACGAAGCCCCAGGAAGCGAGGCGAGGTGCGAGCCACTGCAGGTTCTGCTGTGTGCCCTGATAGCCCGGCATCAGTACGACGCCCGGGTACGAGCCACCGGTCGTCGGGTACGTGACCGTGCCGGAGCCGTACCCGCTTGGGTTGGGGACGGTGTAGCCGGCGGTGGTCAGCGGCCCGTTGGTGGCCTCGAGGGATGCGGTCGTCGGGTCCGGGATCCCGCTCCCCGGCGGGGTGCCGCCGCTGGAGCCGTACACCTGGAACTCCCACAGCGAGTAGCCGTAGGCGCTGCCGCGCTGGGTGCCATGGAGGCGGACGTACCGGCCCCTGCCGTTCACGTCGAGGGTCTGCACGCCGCCGGTGCTGGTCGTGGTCGAGTAGATGGTGGTCCAGGCGGTGCCGTTGTCGGAAGTCTGGATCTGGAACGCGCGGGCGTACGCGGCCTCCCAGCGCAGCACGGCCTGGCTGATGGTGGCGGTGGCGCCCAGATCAACTGTCAGCCACTGCGGATCGCTGAACGCGCTCGACCAGCGCGTCCCGGTGTTGCCGTCCACCGCCGCCGACGCGGGAGTGGCTGCGTTCTCGGTGGACGAGGAGGTCGCGGGCTTGCCCTGGGACAGCAAGTCGGCGGCGGCCGCCGGCGAGGCGGCGGCTGTCAGCAGAGTCAGCACCAAGCCGACGGTGGTTGCCAGTGCGATCAGTGCCGTCATGACACGGTGTCGGGCCCTTGACGGCGCGGTCGTGTTGGTTGAACGACTGCATGGACGCATTGATTTACCTCCGGAAAGCGGTGGGAGCGCGGTGACCGGATAGCGGTGCTGATTGCCGGGGGCTGATACTGGCCCGGCGTCGCGGGAGTTGTCGGTCCCTGGAGTCGGCCTGGTTGTGTCCGCCACGGTGGTGGACCGGGCGGTCGCCGCGTGCGGCCGGCTATCGGGACTGTTCGAAGAGCCAGTCGATGACCACGTCGTTCTCGTAGGTCTGGGCCCATGAGAGGTGTGGGTTCACCGGTGTCGTTCCGGGCGTGTAGCTCGTGAACAGTACGTGACTGCGCGTGTCCCGGGCCTGCCTGAGGAGCGCCCGGGACCGGGCCTCGAACTGTGCCTTCGGCAGATCGTTGGCCCACTCGCCACGGCTGACCCGTGCACCGGCGGTCTCCAGCGCGTTCATCAGTGTCCAGGTGCCGGGTTTGCCGAACCGGCCCTCCTTGTAGGGGACGACGGGGTCGTCGACGGAGTGGTCGGCCCAGATCGGGATGTGCGTGATCTTTTCCATGGTGGCCGAGTCACCCCAGCCGGCCGTGGGCAGGGCAGCCGCGAACACGTCGGGTCGCTTCGCCAGCAGGCTGTAGATGCCGCGCCCACCTGAGGACAGGCCGACGAGATAGAGCCGGGCCGTGTCGACGTTCCGGGAGTGCTCGCTCACGAAGGTGTCGATGAGTTCGATCAGCGCGGCCTGGACCTTGGCGTCGGTCCAGTCCGTGCCGTCGGGTCCGTCCATGGGACGGGGCAGGGGGATCTGCGGCGAGAGGACGAACGCGGGGTTGCGGCGCTGTCGTTCCGCTTTGGCGAACGTGACCGCGATCCGGTTGGAAGTGAGCTGGGTCATGTTGTTGTCCGCGACCTCGCCCCCGCCATGCAGGGTGACGACGAGCGGGTACCGCGTGCGCGTCCGAGGGTTCCGTACGAACCCCTCAGGCTGGTACAGCCGGAAGTCCAGTTCGAAACCCGCGGAGTCGGTGAAGGAACCGGCGGTGAAGTCGTCGACCACGGGAGTGATGACGTCGTCGTTCCGGCTCGCGAACGGACCGGCCGTGAGTACGGGTTCACCTTCCGGGGTGCGCACGTCCGCCACCTGTCTGACGGAGTAGGCGCGGTCGAGCGGAAGGGGATCGGTGCCGGCGGCCCGCGCGTTGGCGTCGTTCGGGTCGAGTTCGATGATCAGGCGGTCCCCCGGCCGTCCGGGGTGAGATCGGTCGTCCACCGCGGCAGTGGTGTTGGAGTACACCCGGGTCACCGTGCGAGCCGCTGTTTGCCCGCCCACTGTGACCTTCACCTGGAAGGCGGAGGGCGGGATCACCGCGCCACGTAAGTCGATGCGACGCGAGTACTGGATGGCGACGGCTGTCACCAGCCAGTTGTTCCTGGGCGTCACCCGCGTGACGAGGTCCGTTCGCAGGACCGGATTGAGTCGGCCGTTACCCAAGACGGCTTGGCGTCCTTCGGGTGCGGCTGTCGTGGTGCCGGCGGCGGCCGCGGCGGTTGCCGTGCTCACGGCCGGCGCCGTGACCGCACCTGCGGTGATGGTGAGCACCGTGCGTCTGGTGATCCATCTCATGGGTCCTCGTCTCGGTCGGTGGTCGGTGGGGCACCCGGACCAGGTGCCTGATGCGTGTGGATCCGGTCGTCCGGCTCCGGGCTCCCGGCGATCACAGGGAGAAGGCGCCGGTCAGCAGGGCGCCGGCCGTCATGACGAGGGTGGTGGCGAAGGCCCAGCGGAAGATGAAGCGCTGGTGTTCGCCGAGCGACACACCGCTCATGCCGACCAGGATGAACGTGGACGCGGTGAGCGGGCTGAGCGGGAACCCCGTGGTCATCTGGCCGAGAATGGCGGCCCGGGCGACCTCGGCCGGGTCCGTGCCGAATCCGTTCGCGGTCTCGGCGAGTACGGGCAGTACCCCGAAGTAGTAGGCGTCCGGGGTGAAGACCAGGCTCAGCGGCATGCCGGTGACGGCCACCGCGACGGGCAGGTGCGACCCGAAGGAGTCGGGGACGACGGAGACGAGCGCCTCGGCCATCTCGTCGATCATCTTGGTGCCGCTGAGGATCCCGGTGAGGACGCCGGCCGCGAAGATCATCGTGGTGACCAGGACGACGCTCTTGGCGTGCTTGTCGAGCAGCGCCTGTTGCTGTTCCCAGGTGGGGTGGTTGACGAGCACCGCGATCGCGAACCCGAGGACGAACAGCACCGGAAGCGGCATCACTTCCTGAATCAGGCAGACCACGAGGGCGATGGTGAGCAGGAGATTGAAAATGTTCAGCCAGGTCCGCGGCAGCGGCGGGACCCGGACGGCGCCGGGCCCGTCCCCGGGGGTTCGGAGGGCCTGATTCTCCTGCCCGTCGGCCGTCGTGGGAGTGACCAGCCGGCTCGACTCGGGTGCCGCAGTTGCCGTGGCAGCCGTGGTGGTCGTCGAAGCGGCGGGTTCACGGTCCTCCCCCTCGTCCTCGCCCATGCGCACGTCCTTGCGCACGTCCGTGACCGGACCCAGCGGGGACAGTGCGCCGAGACGGTTGCGCTCCCGGCGGCCGAGCAGGTACGAGGCCACCAGTACCCAGGCGATGCCGAAACCCATCGCCGGCAGTACGGGGGTGAAGACCTCCGAACTGTCCAGCTTCAGCGCCGCCATGGCGCGTACGGTCGGACCACCCCAGGGGATCATGTTCATCACGCCCGCGCCCAGGCAGACCACTCCGGACAACACCAGGGGGTTCATGCCGAGCCTCTTGTAGACCGGCAGCAGCGCGGAGACGGTGATGAGGAAGGTGGACGCGCCGTCGCCGTCCAGGGCCACGCACAGCGTGAGGACGGCCGTGGCGACGGTGATCCGCAGCGGGTCGCCCTGGGCCACGCGCAACAGACCGCGGATCAGGGGGTCGAAGAGCCCGGCGTCCACCATCAGGCTGAAGTACAGGACCGCGAAGGCGATCATGATGCCGGTGGGGGCCACCTTGGACAGCCCACCGAGAATCAGCTCGCCCAGATCGCCCGCGAAGCCGCCGATGAGCGCCGCCAACACCGGGAGCAGGATCAGAGCGACCAGCACCGAGGCGCGTTTGGTCATGGTGAGCAGCAGGAAGACTGCGATCGTGGCGAAGCCCAGGGCTGCCAGCATTGCGGCGCTCGCTTTCTCGGGGACGACCCTCGGCGACGTTGGGCGGGGGACGGGGTCAGGCCGAGGTGTTACGCGAGAGTTTCGGAGCACCAGCGGATCGGTGTCCAGCATCAAACCGAGATCTGTCCATGCGATGAGCGCATCAATTGAAGCGGGTACGTCCTATGCTCGTCGGCCATGGAGTCCACCACCCTGCGTCAACTGGTGGCGTACACCGCCGTCGCCCGGGCCGCGAGCTTCACCGCGGCCGCCGCGGAGATGCACGTTTCCCAGTCCTCGCTGAGCCGCGCGGTGGCGGATCTGGAGCGGCTGCTCGGCGTCCAACTCCTCGAACGGGACACCCGTAATGTGCAGTTGACCGCGGCGGGCGTCGAGGCCCTGCGAATCGCCGAGCAGATCGTCACCGCTCACCGGGCGGGCATGAAGGAGCTCAGACGGTTCCTGCTCGGCGAGTCGGGGACGGTCGCCGTGGCCACCCTGCCCTCGGTTGCCGCGGTGCTCCTGCCGCAGGTGATATCCGACTTCCGCGAGCGGCGGCCGCAGGTGGCGGTACGCCTCCTCGACGGCCTGGAGCGACTGGTACTGGACCGGGTCCTGTCCGGTGATGCCGACTTCGCGATCACCACCGTCGGAAACCCGCCCGAGCAGTTGGAGCACCGCCCTCTGGTCAGGGACCGCTTCGTCGCCGTGCTGCCGGAAGGCCACCCGCTCGCCGACCACGACGAGGTGGCCTGGGACGACCTGGCTCGTCAGCCGTTCCTGGCCGTCGGGCGCGACTCGAGCGTGCGCCGGCTCACCGATGCGGCATTCGCCCAGATCGACGCGCATGCGGTACCGGCGGCCGAGGCGGGCAGTATCGCGACCGTGGGCGGACTGGTGACCGCCGGCCTGGGGGTGTCGGCGATGCCCGCTCTCGTGCTTCCGCTCATGGCTGCCGGGCCCGTCGTCTGCCGTCCTCTGGTTGGCCCCGTGGTGGACCGGCGCCTGGACATCGCGCTGCGCGTTCGGCGAACGCTCCCGGCCGCGACGGAGCGGTTCCTTCAGACGCTCGATGAGTTCCGCCTCCAGGGCCGCGCCCTTCCACCCGGGGTTTCGTGGGCATGACGCCGCGTGAGGTGTGCGGGGGGCCCGAGACTCCGCACCACCCTGGTCCCCCACCGCACCCGCATACGAACCCCTCCACCGATTCATGCGTTCTTCGCATTGATTGATGGCCTTCTTTTGCTCGACAGGCATTTCTCCGCTCCTGCAATCTGAAGACCCGAACGGCGACGACCGTGCCGCATCAGCGCAGACGACGCGGTCGGGGACCAACGCGGAACGGCAGGGCGAGGGAGCGCATCGGTGTCGGAAGACCAGCGGAACACCACCGGACGCGGGCAGTTGCAGGGGCTGAAAGTGGTTGAGTTCGCCCATGTGGTTGCCGGGCCGCTGGCGGGATCGATGCTCGCCGACCAAGGGGCCGACGTCGTACACGTGGAACCTCCCGGCGCCGGAGACGCGGCCCGTGCCATGGGACCCCAACGTGACGGTGTCCACCTGTGGTTCAAGGTCGCCGGCCGCAACAAGCGCTCGGTCACCCTCGATCTGCACCACGAGGCCGGCCGGAGTGTCGCTCGCCGACTCGTGGCCTGGGCGGACGTCGTCATCGTCACCCTGCGCGCCGGACGCCTGCGCAGCTGGGGACTCGACTGGGACTCCGTGCACCGGATCAATCCCCGGGCCGTACTGCTGCAGATCTCCGGCTTCGGCGCCACGTCGTCGCAGGCGGACGCCCCCGGCTTCGGCAAGATGGGCGAGGCGCGCAGCGGAGTCGTCCACCTGACCGGCTTTCCCGACGGCCCGCCCGTCCACACCGGCTTCTCGCACGGTGACGCCGTGACCGGCCTGATGGGCGCCTACGCCGTCCTCGCCGCCCTCCACCGCCGTGACCACGACCCCGACTTCGACGGCGAGTGGATCGACCTCGCGCTCTTCGAGTCCCTGTTCCGTCTCGTCGAGTGGCAGGTCATCGTCCACGACCAGTTGGGACGAGTACCCGAACGCTCCGGCAACCAGCTGGCCGTCGCCCCCGCGGCCGTGATCAACACCTACCGCTCACGCGACGGCGAGTGGATCACGGTGACCTCCGCCACGCTGCGCTCAGTCCGCAACATCGCCCGCCTGCTGGGACTCCCCGAGCAGGAGTTCGCCACCGCGCAGCAACAGCACGACCGGCGCGGGCAACTGGACGAGGGCCTGCGGAACTGGGTGGCGGAGCGCGGTACCGGTGAGTGCCTCGAGGAGTTCGCCCGCGCCGAAGTCGTGGCCTCACGGGTGTTCGACGCCGCGGACATCGCCGCCGACCCCGTGTACGCCGAGCGAGAAGACATCGTCACCGTCGATGACCCCGACCTCGGTCCGGTGCGTATGCAGGCGGTGATCCCGCACTTCCGGCAGCAGCCCGGCCGGGTCTGGCGGACAGGGCCCGCCCTCGGACAGGACAACCACCTCGTCTACGGGCACTGGCTCGGACTCAGTGCGGACGAACTGGCCGACCTGGAGAAGAGCGATGTCATCTGAGGCGTCTTCGGAGAGCCCCCCCGAGGGGAACGCGGGAGCGGTCGACCGGCCCCCGCTGCGCTCCCTGCTCTTCGTCCCCGGCACCAGAACCGACTGGCTACCCAAGGCCCGGGCAGCGGGCGCCGACGCGGCCATCCTCGACCTGGAGGACGCGGTGCCCGCCTCGGGCAAGCTCGCCGCCCGCACACAGGTGGCCGATGCCATCGTGCGGTCCGCCGACGCTTCGGCGGATCAGGCGGGACGGATGGCGCTGTTCGTCCGGGTCAACCCGCTGGACGGCTGGGCGGGAGCCGAGGAACTGCGCGCGGTCGTACGGCCCGGGCTCGCCGGCATCGTGCTCCCCAAGGTCTGCTCTGCCGAGGACGTGAAGCTTGCCGACCGGCTGCTGGACTGGTGCGAACAGGAACAGGGCCTGCCGTCGGGACGCGTCGCCCTGGTGCCCCTGCTGGAGACGGCCCGTGGCCTGCGCGAGGCCTACGACATCGCCCGAGCCGCCCCGCGCGTCGCCCACTTGGGAGCTCTCACCGCCGCCGGCGGCGACGTGGAACGCGCCGTCGGCTACCGCTGGAGCCCGGAGGGTACCGAGACGGTGGACTTGCGATCCCGCGTTCTGCTGGACGCCAGGGCAGCGGGAGTGCCGCATCCGGTCAGCGGATTGTGGACGCGCATCACCGACCTGCCGGGGCTGCGCGCCTTCGCCGAACAGAACCGCTCCCTCGGCTACGAGGGGATGATGGCGATCCATCCTTCCCATGTCCCGGTGATCAACGAGGTGTTCTCTCCCGGCCCTGCCGAACTCGCCCGCTCCGCAAGGCTGATCGCGGCGGTCGAGGCGGCACAGGGGGACGGGACGGGCGCGGTGACATTCGAAGGTGAGATGGTCGACGAGGCCATGGCCCGTACGGCACGCCTTGCTCTGGAACGACACGGGGCGCACGTGCGTGTGGCTGATGAACTCCCGCCGTCCGGCCCGTGATTGCGAGACTGCCCACTGCCGGCGGGGCGATGATCCGACGGACCGTGGCACACGGCCGCAGGCCCTGACGAACCGATTTCCCCGACTCCGGGGCCGCGACGCACGATGGGGCGGGACTCCGCCAGGAGGTCCCGCCCCATCTTCCTTGGGTCATGCCGCAATGGGGCACGCGGTCGGGCTCAGAAACGGTCCGGGGCACGCTCCGGGAGCGGAGATCCGGGGAGCACGTCCCGCTGCTGGTCCCTCCGTGCCTCGTCGTTCGAGTCGGCCGTCGCCTTGCAGGTCACGTCCTTCGCCGGGAGCTTGCCGGTTAGCAGGTAGTCGGTGACCGTGCCGTCCGTGCATCGAGGCGGGCTGACCACCAAGGTCCACCTCGCCGTCGACGGCCGGGGCCTGCCCCTGTCGATCGTGCTCACGCCCGGCAACGTCAACGACGCCACCGCATTCGGCCAGGTCCTCGACGGGATCCGTATCCCGCGCACCGTCACGGGCCGCCCGCGCACGACGCCGGAGCGCGTGCTGGGCGACAAGGCCTGTTCGAGCCGGGCGATCCGCCACCTGCTGCGGCGCCGGGGCATCGCTGCCACGATCCCCGAACGCCGCGACCAGGCGGCCAACCGCCAACGCCGAGGGCGCCTCGGCGGCCGCCCGCCTTCGACAAGGAGATTCACCGCGACCGCAACGTGGTCGAACGATGTTTCGCCCGCCTCAAGCAGTTCCGCGCGATCTCGACCGGGTTCGACAAGCTCGCCGACCGCTACCGCGCCGGAATCGTCCTGGCCCCCCTGATCCTCTGGCTCCGCGAACCAGCCAGGTGATCATTTGTCAGACACGCCTTAGGCCCGCCGGGGCCGGTCCCGCCCCCGTACCCGTAGGAGAAGCAGATGCCCACCCACGCACCGACCCGCCAGGTCCGCGTCCTCGCCCCGCCGGGCGAGCGGCACGACGAGATCCTCACCCCCGCCGCGCTGGACTTCGTCGGCCGGCTGGCCGACGAGTTCGGCGGGCGCCGCCAGGAGTTGCTGAAGGAGCGCCGACGGCAGGCGCTGCGGCTGGCCGGCGGCTCCCCGCTCGACTTCCCCATGGCCACCCAGCCGTCCGCGCCGACCCGGCCTGGCGCGTCGCACCGCCCGCGCCCGGTCTGACCGACCGCCGTGTCGAGATCGCCGGACCGCCGGAACGCCGTACGGCCGTCGACGCCCTCACCTCCGGTGCCCGGGTCTGGACGGCTGACTTCGCGGACGCCACCGCGCCCACCTGGGACAACGTCATCGGCCGCCAGCTCACCCTGCGCGACGCCATCGAGGGGCGCAGCGACTTCACCACCTCCGACGGGAAGGCGTACCGGCCCGGCGGCCGCGACCGGCCGGCCACCATCGTCGTCCGGCCGCGCGGCTGGCACCTCGACGAGGAGCACCTGGCATGCGACGGCGCTCCCGTGCCCGCCGCACTGGTCGACTTCGGCCTGTACTTCTACCACTGTGCCCAGCGGCAGATCGACGCCGGCCACGGCCCGTACTTCTCCCTGCCGAAGCTGGAGAACCGGTACGAGGCCCGGCTGTGGAACGACATCTTCGTCTGCGCGCAGAAGGCACTCGGCATCCCCCGGGGCACCGTCCGCGCCACGGTCCCCATCGAGACGATCACCGCCGCCTTCGAGATGGAGGAGATCCTCCACGAGCTGCGCGAGCACAGCTCAGAGCTCAACGCGGGCCGCTGGGACTACCTGTTCAGCCTCCTCAAGACCTTCGGACACCGCACGGACTTCCTGCTGCCCGACCGGACGAAGGTGACCATGACCGCCCCCTTCATGCGGGCCTGCACCGAACTCCTCGTGCGCACCTGCCACCGGCGCGGCGCCCACGCCATCGGCGCCACGGCGTCCCAGCTGCCCGGCAGGGATCCATCCGCGCACGAGGCCGCGCTCGCCACGGTCCGGCTGGACAAGGAGCGGGAGGCGGAGGACGGCTTCGACGGTTCCGGCGTCGCGCACCCGGGACTCGTACGGGTCTGCCGCGAGGTGTTCGACGGCGTCCTGGGCGAGCGGCCGCACCAGATCGACCGTACCCGCGACGACGTGGAGGTGACGGCGGCCGAACTGCTGTCGGTGCGCCGGATCGGCGGACCGCCCACGGCGGAGGGCGTGCGCGCGAACATCGCCGTCGCCCTGCGCTGCTTCGACGCCTGGCTGCGCGGCCGGGGTGCCGTCGCCCTGGACGGTCTGTCGGCGGACACGGCCACCGCCGAGGTCGCCCGCGTGCAGATCTGGCATTGGGTGCGGCACCGGGTGGTGGACCGGGAGACGGTGCTGCGGCTGCTCGACGAGGAACTCGCCGCGCTCGGCGCCGCGTACCCGTGGGCCGCCCTGGACGACGTACGGGCGCTCTTCGAACGCACCGCCCTGGCGGGCGAGTTGCCGCAGTTCTTCACACCCGACGCCTACGCCCGTCACCTGATGCGCCGTGCGGAGCCGCGGTCATGAGCGGGGGCATCCGACGCGTCGGGGTGGTCGGCGGCGGGCAGATGGGCGCGGGCATCGCCGAGGTGTGCGCGCGGGCCGGGATCGACACGGTGGTCTGCGAGGCCGACGCCGTCGCCGCGCGCGCCGCACGGGACCGTGTGGCGGCCTCACTGGAGCGTGCCGTGGGGCGGGGCGGGCTGGACCGGGACGCGGCGCGGGACGCGCTCGCCCGGCTGGTCTTCACCGGCAGCCTGGGGGACCTCGCCGACCGGCAGCTGAGGTCGTGGAGGCCGTCGTCGAGAACGCCGACGCCAGGAACTGGGCTGCGCCCACCCCATGGGCCCACTGAAACAGGCCGACCTGATCGGCCTCGACACCCTCACCGCGATCGCCGAGTCGCTCTACGACGAGTTCAAGGAACCCCTGTACGCCCCTCCCCCGCTGCTCCGGCGGATGGTGCAGGCGGGGCTGCTGGGCCGTAAGAGCGGCCGGGGGTTCCACGTGTACGACGCCACCCCTTAGGCTGGCCGGTGCAGCTGGTTCGCCCCGTCCGCCAGGCGGGAGCGTCGCAAGAGGGAACCCGGTGGGAATCCGGGACTGCCCCGCAGCGGTGAGTGGGAACGACCGCCGTCATACGCACTGGGTCCGAGAACAGGCCTGGGAAGCGACGGCCAGTAGGTGTCCTCCGACGAACGGAGGGCGCGCCCACGAGTCCGAAGACCTGCCAACTGCCCATGCGCGAAACATTCGCGCGCGGACATCCCGGTGACCTCGAGGGCGGGTCGGCGTACACACCGAACGGACGGCCGTGGGCCGCTGCCGTACGGTTCGTCGCACCTTCGCGCCCCCGTCCCGTCGCCGGGATCTCAGGGATTCATCTCGCGAAGGAGATCTCCGTGACCACCAAGCCCGCAGCCGCGGCAGCACGGGCCACCGTGTACGGCTACCCCCGCCAGGGACAGAGCCGGGAACTGAAGAAGGCGATCGAGGGCTACTGGAAGGGCCGCGTCACCGCCGACGCGCTGCGCGCCACCGCCGCCGAACTGCGCCGCACCCACTGGCGGCAGCTGGCCGACGCCGGCATCGACGAGGTCCCCACGGGCGACTTCTCGTACTACGACCATGTCCTGGACACCACCGTCATGGTGGGCGCGATCCCCGCCCGCCACCGGGACGCGGTGGCCGCCGACCCGCTGGCGGGCTACTTCGCCATGGCGCGCGGCACCCAGGACGTCGCGCCGCTGGAGATGACCAAGTGGTTCGACACCAACTACCACTACCTGGTCCCCGAACTCGGCCCGGACACCGTGTTCACGGCCGACTCCACCAAGCCCGTCGCCGAGTTCGAGGAGGCGCTCGGCCTCGCCCTGAGGGGCCGTCCGGTCCTGGTCGGTCCCGTCACCTATCTGCTGCTGGCCAAGCCCGCGCCGGGCGTGCCCGCCGATTTCGACCCGCTCACCCTGCTCGACCGGCTGCTGCCGGTGTACGCCGAGGTCCTCGCCGACCTGCGCGCGGCCGGCGCCGAGTGGGTGCAGCTCGACGAGCCCGCCCTCGTCCAGGACCGCACGCCGGCCGAACTCAGCGCGGCCGCCCGGGCCTACCGCGACCTCGGTGCCCTCACCGACCGGCCGAAGCTGCTCGTCGCCTCCTACTTCGACCGGCTGGGCGAGGCCCTGCCGGTGCTGGCCAAGGCGCCGGTCGAGGGACTCGCGCTGGACTTCACCGAGCGGGCCGCCGCCAACCTGGACGCGCTGGCCGCCGTCGGCGGGCTGCCCGGCAAGCGGCTGGTCGCCGGTGTCGTCAACGGCCGCAACATCTGGGTCGACGACCTGTCGGCGTCGCTCGCCACGCTCGGCACCCTGCTGGGCCTGGCCGACCGGGTCGACGTGGCCGCCTCCTGCTCCCTGCTCCACGTCCCGCTCGACACGGGCGCGGAACGGGACATCGACCCGCAGATCCTGCGCTGGCTCGCCTTCGCCCGGCAGAAGACCACCGAGATCGTCACCCTCGCCAGGGGCCTCGCCCGGGGCACCGGCGCCATCACGGCGGAACTGGCCGCGAACCGGGCCGACCTGGCCTCCCGCGCGAACTCCCCGATCACCCGCGACCCGGCCGTCCGCGCCCGTACCGGCGCCGTCACCGCCGCCGACGCGCGCCGCGCCCAGCCGTACGCCGAGCGGGCCACGGCCCAGCGCGCCCACCTCGGGCTGCCCCTGCTGCCGACGACGACCATCGGCTCGTTCCCGCAGACCGACGAACTGCGCACCGCGCGCGCCGACCTGCGCGCGGGCCGGCTCGACACGGCGGGCTACGAGGAGCGCGTCAGGGCGGAGATCCAGGAGGTGCTCGCCTTCCAGGAGAAGGCCGGCCTGGACGTGCTGGTGCACGGCGAGGCCGAACGCAACGACATGGTCCAGTACTTCGCCGAGCAGCTGACCGGCTACCTGGCCACGCAGCACGGCTGGGTGCAGTCCTACGGCACCCGGTACGTCCGTCCGCCGATCCTGGCCGGCGACATCTCCCGCTCCGAGCCGATGACCGTGCGCTGGACGACGTACGCCCAGTCGCTCACCTCACGCCCGGTCAAGGGCATGCTCACCGGTCCGGTCACCATGCTCGCCTGGTCCTTCGTCCGCGACGACCAGCCCCTGGGCGACACGGCCCGCCAGGTCGCGCTGGCGCTGCGCGACGAGGTGAACGACCTCGAGGCGGCCGGGACCTCGGTCATCCAGGTGGACGAACCCGCGCTGCGCGAGACGCTGCCGCTGCGGGCCGCCGACCGGGCCGCGTACCTGGCGTGGGCCACGGAGGCGTTCCGGCTCACCACAGGCGGGGTGCGGCCGGACACCCAGATCCACACCCACATGTGCTACGCCGAGTTCGGGGACGTCGTCCGGGCCATCGACGACCTCGACGCCGACGTCATCAGCCTGGAAGCCGCCCGCTCCCATATGCAGGTCGCCCGTGAACTCGCCGCGCACGGCTATCCGCGCGAGGCGGGACCCGGCGTGTACGACATCCACTCCCCGCGGGTGCCGAGCGCCGAGGAGGCGGCCGGCCTCCTGCGGACGGGGCTCAAGGCCATCCCCGCCGAACGCCTGTGGGTGAACCCGGACTGCGGTCTGAAGACCCGCGGCTGGCCGGAGACCCGTGCCTCCCTGGAGAACCTGGTCGCGGCGGCCCGCACCGTGCGCGGTGAGCTGGGCGGCTCCGGGTCCTGACGGAACCGGGGGGGGGGGGGGGGGGGGGGGGGGGGGGGGGGGGGGGGGGGGGGGGGGGGGGGGGGGGGGGGGGGGGGGGGGGGGGGGGGGGAGGGGGGGGGG